>NZ_KB903661.1 GCF_000379725.1 Cytophaga aurantiaca DSM 3654 | reverse complement strand
CACAACCTTTAGATTTACGCCGTAGTAAAATTCCAAGAAATAAGAATTCATATTTATCAAAGCGAAAGACGGTATCAACCGTCCTTCTGCAGTGATACGATTCTGTTTGGGTATATTTTTATTCTAAAGAATTCTAAATAAATTAATTAAAATAACCACCGGCAAAGGTGAACTATGGCGCAACTAGGTTAGACCTATCCGTGGATTTAGTCCTTTGCCGGCTTATTTGAACAGGCATCAAATAGAAATTTGAGTTCGCGGCTCAGTAGTAAGGTTTTGATTGTGTTCAAACATGGTTATTAGTTATAATAATTACTCTTTAACTGAAACTAATTTATGAAATTTAATTGGTTTGTCGGAATTGATGTCTCAAAAAATACATTAGACATCACTGTTTTAAAAAGCACCGATAAAGTTCTTTTTAAGCAAATTGAAAATAATGTAAAAGCTCTGAAAGTCTTTTTGAAAGAGTTGAAATCTGAAGGTATTTGCATTTCAGAATCTTTAATCTGTATGGAGCATACGGGCATTTATTGCACTCCTGTTATTGAAGTGGCAGAGAAGATGTCATTAAACCTTTGGCTTGAAAATGCGACCCAAATTAAGTTGTCTATTGGAATGCAACGAGGTAAAAATGACAAAGTAGATTCCGAACGCATTGCTGAGTACGCTTATCGCAATCAAGATAAAGCTATTTTGAGACAGCCTGAACGTGAAGCTATGAAGAAGCTAAAAGAACTCAATCTAGCCAGGACACGATTGATGCAAATCAGCAAATCGTTACAAACAATTAGTAAAGAAAAGGATCATTATAAAAGTAAAAACACTTTTAGTGCCAACTTCAAGCTTACATTAAAAGCGTTGAAAGAAGATCTGAAAAAGGTTGAAAATGAAATAAAAGCAATCATTCAAGCAGATCCAAGATTAAAAGAACTCTTCAGTATCGTTCAATCTGTAAAAGGAATTGGCCCTGTTGTTACGTTAAACATGATACTCACCACAAATGAATTTAAAGACATTACAGACCCTAAAAAATATGCCTGTTATGCCGGAGTTGCACCATTTGAACATAGTTCAGGAACAAGCGTAAGAAAACGAACACATGTATCAAGAAAAGCAAATATGCGTATCAAATCAATATTACACATGGCAGCACTGGTTGCTATTCAATCAAATAAAGAAATTACAGAATTCTACGATCGTAAAATAAAACAAGGGAAAGCAAAAATGAATGTTATAAACGCTATTCGAAATAAATTAATACATCGTGTATTTGCATGCGTTAGAGATAATAGAAAATATGAATATATTTATACCAATGCACTTGCATAAACCATAGAAATCCACGGC
>NZ_KB903659.1 GCF_000379725.1 Cytophaga aurantiaca DSM 3654 | reverse complement strand
ATGCCAATCCTATAGGAAATCCCACAAGTAAAGAAATCAATCCTCCAGATTTTAAAATTCTATTATCCATTACAGTTTCCATATTAGCACACAACGTTTGTGGTTGCATTTGTTATAGGCCTTGAGAGTAGTGAATTTTCCTCAACACCAAACCCGCACAACCTATTTAATTTAATTATTTCGTGCGGACTTTAAAGCACCGCCATTAATATTATCAAAGAAGCCTACAATAAATGCTAACTATTGTTATAGCCATTTGTTATTATCATTGTCTATGACCGTCAGCTAAACAAGGTTCTGCATATTCTATTGTCTCTTGCTTTTCTAGCTCGTCTAACTGCTTCTTTATATTTTTATAATCGACTGTTGATGGGATTTCCATAGAAAAATATCCTTCATTCACTTTTTCGGAAATACAACCAAGTTCTTTGAATAAGTCGCGGATTTGATTGATGTCTTTTGACTTGTCTATAAGTACAATTTGAACTGTCGAGTTGCCCGAAAATCCAACTGTTTTGCGATATGTCAACATTTGTTCTTTATCGTCAAATTCCGCAAACACGATGTCGTCTGAGGCAACAAGCGGCACATAAAATGGAATGCTTTCGAGCTTATAAAGTCCTTTTTGTTTGTCAACAATTGTCGCCCACATTGTTTCTACTGTTTCTTCTTCTAACACATCGCTGTGAAAGCGAAATAATATTTTAACGTAATTATCGTCTAAAGGTGCTTCTTTTCTCATTGTCAAAAAAGTCAATGTTATGATTATAATTACTGATAAAATTATTGTTGACTTGCCGGTCTTCATACAATTGGCTATAACGGTTGTGGCTATGGCCAGTGTGGGTTTTGGGATACGGGTTTTGTCAACCGTTACGGATGTTTATTAAGTTGCAAAATACTCATTTTTAACGGTTCAGCCCACATTGGCTATAGCCGATGTTGTAGCCAGTGCTTTCTTTATTTTCCAAGTTTTAATATTCGTACCGCTCCTTGAATTACCAAAACGAAAACTATTGTTCCGATAATAAGGTCAGGTTTATTTGAATTTAGCCAATTGACCAAAAGTCCGGCTGTAATAACTCCCAAATTGATAATTACGTCATTTGAGGTGAAAATCATACTTGCTTTCATATGAGCCTCTTCTTTGCTTTTTGATTTTTGAAGTAAATACAAGCAAATTCCGTTTGCAATTAACGCTAAAATGGAAACGAAAATCATTGTTGTAAAATCGGGAAGTTTTTCCGCTCCGAAAAATCGTCTCAATACTTCTGCAAATCCAATAACCGCAAGAGTAATCTGAAAATATCCCGCAATTTTTGCAATCCGTTTTTTTCTTATTAGGGTTCCTCCAACTGCAAAAAGACTAATTCCATATACGAACGAGTCGGCAAGCATATCCAAGCTGTCGGCAACCAGTCCCATTGATTTGGAAATAAGTCCAGTCGTCATTTCGATTACGAAAAAAGCAAAGTTGATGACAAGAACTGTCCAAAGAAGTTTTTTCTGATTTGAATTCTCTTTAAACTCTGTTTGGTCAGTTTTCTCAGTTGTTAGTTTTTGTCCGCCTAAATTCAGTTCGAGAATTGATTTTTCGATTTGGTCAATTTGTCCGCTGTGGAAAATGGTCAGTCTTCTGTTGGAAATGTCAAAGTCTAAATTTTTGATACTTGAAATTCCATCCAATTTCATTCGGATTAGGTTTTCTTCCGAAGGACAGTCCATCTTGGTAATTTCAAATGTTGTTTTTTCCATTCACGTTCTCGTTTTTTTGCATTGGCTACAACGTTTGTGGTTGCATTTGTTGTAGGTCTTGAAAGCGCCAAGATTTCCTTAACACCGAACCCGCACAACCTTTTAAATTTAATTATTTCGTGCG
>NZ_KB903658.1 GCF_000379725.1 Cytophaga aurantiaca DSM 3654 | reverse complement strand
AATTATAATAAAGAAAATAAATAAGGGCGTATGGGGAATGCCTAGGCTCTCAGAGGCGAAGAAAGACGTGCCAAGCTGCGAAAAGCTACGGGGATCTGCTGAGGAGATTTGATCCGTAGATGTCTGAATGGGGCAACCTAGTATACTGAAGGTATATTGACCAGCAATGGTGGCGAACCCGGTGAACTGAAACATCTAAGTAACTGGAGGAAGAGAAAATAACTAATGATTCCCTAAGTAGTGGCGAGCGAACAGGGAAGAGCCCAAACCAATGTTGTTACGGCAATATTGGGGTTGTAGGACCACGATCTAGCAGAAATAATTGAACTGGAACTGTCTGGGAAGGCAGGCGATAAAAGGTGAGAGCCCTGTACAGGTAAGATTATAATGTGAGTGGTATCCTGAGTAGGGCGGGACCGGAGAAATCCCGTTTGAATCTGCCAGCACCATCTGGTAAGGCTAAATACTCCTGAGAGACCGATAGTGAACCAGTACCGTGAGGGAAAGGTGAAAAGTACCCTGAATAAGGGGGTGAAATAGAACCTGAAACCATGCGCTTACAAGCGGTCGGAGCCCTTAAGTGGGGTGACGGCGTGCCTTTTGCATAATGATCCTACGAGTTACTCCTCACTGGCAAGGTTAAGAACTTATAGGTTCGTAGCCGGAGCGAAAGCGAGTCTGAATAGGGCGTGCAGTCAGTGGGGGTAGACGCGAAACCTTGTGATCTACCCATGGCCAGGATGAAGTTGCAGTAACATGCAATGGAGGTCCGAACTGGTAAACGTTGAAAAGTTTTCGGATGAGCTGTGGGTAGGGGTGAAAGGCTAATCAAACTGGGAAATAGCTCGTACTCCCCGAAATGTATTTTGGTACAGCGTCGGGATAAAGTTTAGCGGAGGTAGAGCTACCAATAGGACTAGGGGGAGTCAAATCCTACCAAATCCTGATGAACTCCGAATGCCGCTAAATATGCCCGGCAGTGAGGGCTTGGGTGCTAAGGTCCAAGTCCGAGAGGGAAAGAACCCAGACTAACAGCTAAGGTCCCAAAATATATCCTAAGTTGAACAAAGGAGGTTCAGTTGCAGAGACAGCCAGGATGTTTGCTCGGAAGCAGCAATTCATTTAAAGAGTGCGTAACAGCTCACTGGTCGAGCGGCAGAGCATCGATAATAAACGGGCATCAAGGGTATTACCGAAGCTTTAGATTTGTATCAAGAGATACAAGTGGTAGGGGAGCATTCTAAGGCCGGCGAAGGCGAAACGCGAGTTTTGCTGGAGGGCTTAGAAAAGCAAATGTAGGAATAAGTAACGATAATAAGGGTGAGAATCCCTTACACCGATAGACTAAGGTTTCCTGATCAACGTTCGTCGGATCAGGGTTAGTCGGGACCTAAGGCGAATCCGTTGTAGTGGCGGAGTAGTCGATGGACAACTGGTTAATATTCCAGTACTTGTGTATACTGCTATGGAGAGACGGAGTAGTGAAAAGTTCGCCTGGTGACGGAATACCAGGTTAAAACCAGTAGATATATTTGGGGTAGGCAAATCCGCTCCGAATGTCGAAGGTGATAGTACAACAAAGCTTCGGCCGCGTTGATAGTGACTGTAAACAGACTTCCAAGAAAATCTTCTATGCTTCAGGTATACACGACCCGTACCGCAAACCGACACAGGTAGTCAAGGAGAGAATCCTGAGGTGCGCGAGTGATTCACGGCTAAGGAACTCGGCAAATTAACCCTGTAACTTCGGGAGAAGGGGTGCTTCCTCTAGCGATAGAGAAGCCGCAGTGAAAAGTCTCAGGCGACTGTTTAACAAAAACACATGGCTCTGCGAAATCGAAAGATAAAGTATAGGGCCTGACACCTGCCCGGTGCCGGAAGGTTAAGAGGGGGGCTTAGCGTAAGCGAAGGTCTGAATCGAAGCCCCGGTAAACGGCGGCCGTAACTATAACGGTCCTAAGGTAGCGAAATTCCTTGTCGGGTAAGTTCCGACCTGCACGAATGGTGTAACGATCTGAGAACTGTCTCAGCCGTGAGCTCGGTGAAATTGTAGTAGCGGTGAAGATGCCGCTTACCCGTCACGGGACGGAAAGACCCCGTGCACCTTTACTATAGCTTTGCATTGATTTTGGGTAAATGATGTGTAGGATAGGTGGGAGGCTTTGAAGCGGGTACGCTAGTATTCGTGGAGCCAACGTTGAAATACCACCCTTTATTTACTTGGAGTCTAACCCCTGAATAGGGAAACAGTGCATGGTGGGTAGTTTGACTGGGGTGGTCGCCTCCAAAAAAGTATCGGAGGCTTCTAAAGGTTCCCTCAGTACGCTTGGTAACCGTACGTAGAGTGCAATGGCATAAGGGAGCTTGACTGTGAGACAAACAAGTCGATCAGGTACGAAAGTAGAGCATAGTGATCCGGTGGTTCCGCATGGAAGGGCCATCGCTCAAAGGATAAAAGGTACGCCGGGGATAACAGGCTGATCTCCCCCAAGAGCTCACATCGACGGGGAGGTTTGGCACCTCGATGTCGGCTCGTCACATCCTGGGGCTGGAGAAGGTCCCAAGGGTTCGGCTGTTCGCCGATTAAAGTGGCACGCGAGCTGGGTTCAGAACGTCGTGAGACAGTTCGGTCCCTATCTGTGATGGGCGCAGGAAATTTGAGTGGACCTGATTTTAGTACGAGAGGACCGAATTGGACCAACCTCTGGTGTATCTGTTGTGCCGCCAGGTGCAGTGCAGAGTAGCCACGTTGGGACGAGATAAGCGCTGAAAGCATCTAAGCGCGAAACTCACCACAAGATGAGATTTCCATACAGGGACGTCAGAGACTATGACGTTGATAGGCTGCAAGTGTAAAGTCAGAAATGGCATAGCTGAGCAGTACTAATAACCCGATAATTTTCTTTGCAAGAGTACTTTGATATACCACTAATCATTAGGTCAAACTATTATCGTTTGCAGCGGAGTTCCAACGGAACTTGACAGTTACAGACAACATCCTTAATGGTGGTTATAGCGTTGGTGTTCACCTCTTCCCATTTCGAACAGAGAAGTTAAGCCCAACAGCGCCAATGGTACTGCAGTCAAATGTGGGAGAGTAGGTCGCCGCCAACTTATTATTAAAACCCCTTCACT
>NZ_KB903657.1 GCF_000379725.1 Cytophaga aurantiaca DSM 3654 | reverse complement strand
GAACAGATCATGCATGCATCCATTGCTGCAGTGCCGTTTGGTATTCCCGCGCAATCCAGACAGCTGTTTTCGGTTTTGTTGCATCCGCAGTTTCCAGGTACAGTTTTGTTTGCATCGGTGGGACAAGCATCGCCGGCAACGGCAACATAGCCTGCAGGTTTTGTGCAGGAAGAACGTGTTGCGGAGGGATCACCTTTCCCATCGTTGTCCGTATCAGCATACCAAAGGGTAGAAGGAGTTACAGAAATGATTTTTGCAGCAGAAGTAGATTTACATCCTGCAGTATTTGTTACTTCAACGGTGTATGATCCGGCAGCTGTTGCTGTATATGTTGCAGCTGTTCCGACTTGTGTTGTTCCGTTGAACCATTTGTAAGAAGTTCCTGTACTTGAAGTAAGCAGAACTGCACCTCCCGCACAGAAAGAGTTGGTAGGAGAGGCAATGGTTGCGATTGGTTTGGCAGAGACCTGTATGGTTACATTGCTGCTTGCTTTACATCCATTCGGATCGGTATAGGTAGCAGTATAGCTTCCTGACTGATTGGTCTGAATAGTTGTCAATACAAGTTCACGGAAGGTTGAAGTAAGTCCATTCGGACCTGTCCAGCTCCATCCGGCTGATACTGCAGGCCATGGACCGAATGTTACGGTTGATCCTTCGCAAACCGTTGCTTGAGAAACAGCGGTCCAGTTGCCATCAATGTTTATGTGATGCTCAATCACCGGCAATGGATTTACGGTAATTACTTTTACAGTAGAGGTAGCTTTACATCCACTTGCATTGGTTACTTCTACGGTGTATGAACCTGCAGCAGGTGCAGTATAAGTTGCAGCTGTGCCAACCTGCGTTGTTCCGTTGAACCATTTGTAAGAAGTTCCTGTACTTGAAGTAAGCAGAACTGCACCTCCCGCACAGAAAGAGTTGGTAGGAGAGGTTATTGTTGCAACAGGCAATGCATTCACTGTAATTACTTTGGTTGCCGATGTTGCTTTACATCCACTTGCATTGGTTACTTCTACGGTGTATGAACCTGCAGTAGTAGCGGTATATGTTGCAGCTGTTCCAACCTGTATTGTTCCGTTGAACCATTTGTAAGAAGCACCTGCACTTGCTGTTAACAAAACATTTCCTCCTGCACAGAAAGAGTTAACAGGAGAGGTTGTTGTTGCAACAGGCAATGCATTCACTGTAATTATTTTGGTTGCCGATGTTGCTTTACAACCCGCCGCGTTAGTTACCTCAACTGTATACGAACCGGCGGCACTTGCTGTGTACGTTGCTGCCGTTCCGACTTGTGTTGTTCCGTTGAACCATTTGTAAGAAGCACCGGTACTTGCTGTTAACAGAACATTTCCTCCGGTACAGAAAGAGTTGGAAAGAGAGGTGATTGTTGCAACAGGCAAAGCATTCACTGTAATTACTTTGGTTGCCGATGTTGCTTTACAACCCGCCGCGTTAGTTACCTCAACGGTATATGATCCGGCAGTAGTTGCGGTGTATGTTGCAGCAGTTCCAACCTGAGCTGTTCCGTTGAACCATTTGTAAGAAGCACCGGTACTTGCTGTTAACAGAACATTTCCTCCGGTACAGAAAGAGTTAACAGGAGAGGTTATTGTTGCAACAGGCAAAGCATTCACTGTAATTACTCTGGTTGCCGATGTTGCTTTACAACCCGCCGCGTTAGTTACCTCAACGGAATATGATCCGGCAGTAGTTGCGGTATAAGTTGCAGCAGTTCCAACCTGCGTTGTTCCGTTGAACCATTTATAAGATGTACCAGTGCTTGCTGTTAACACAACATTTCCTCCGGTACAGAAAGAGTTGGAAGGAGAGGTGATTGTTGCAATACATGTGGGTGTTGTATTGTTTTCGACTACTAAATAAACAACACTATATTTTGGAAGGGATATTAAAATTGAATTGTTTAAAATGTCTGTACCAAATGGTTGTAGGGTTGCGTAGTTTAATGGACCGCCTCCAGCTTCTGTCGTTGTTTGTCCATTTACATAAACCTTTCTTGAAAATTCAGTATCTGATCCACCAGTCAATATATAGTATCTATATTTTGTGCCTACATTAAAATTGTTGAATTTTAAATCAACTGTTTGGTTTGTGGTACCTTTATTGACCAATATAACCCCACTTTGGCCTGAAGTAAATGTAGAGGCATAGCAGTTTATATCAGCACTTCCATTAACTGTTGACGCAACCATTTTGTCGCCAAATGTTTTTTGAAAATAATACATATAATAAAATGGTGCTCTTGGATTATATTGTGTTGCATCTGTTTCTCCATTAGCAAATAAACCATGATTATCACCTGTGCCATATCCATTTAAAAAATCCCATCGATTGGCTAGACCTATTTTACTTTTAATAATTTCCCCTAAGTTTAATGTTGCATGCATTCCATTTATGAATGATATTTGTTCACTTTTTCCTTCAGCATTTATATTCCATTCCGTTAATGCAATTGGAAGGGTAGTTTTTGTGCTGTAATTATTCAAATCTGTTAATCCTACATTTGATATAATAGTTGGAATTTTTAAAGCAGAGTTTAAAATTGTTGCAACTGTTTCATTTTTGCCTGTATAATAATTATGCAATATTAAATAATCAGCTGTTGAAGCTATATGAGGAATTACACCTGAATTCCATGTGCCTAAAACAGATCCTGTTATATCGTATTGATTATGAAAAAGTACAACACCAATTTTAATATCTACACCTATCTCTGCCGCAGCTTTTTTCATCTCGCTTATAAAAACGGCTGCATGTTTACCATATAAGTCGCCGGTTATTCTTTTAGGTTGGCCATCTTTATTTAAAGATTGATCAATTTCATATCCGGTTTCCCATGATCCATAGTTTTCATTTCCTATTTCCCAGTATTTTGTACGTCCATTATCATATCTTACCCAATCTGCAGCATATTTAGCTGCGGTCATAACTGGATCAGCACTTGTCCCATATCTTGCATAGGCATAGTTTACACAAATAAGTCCTTCAGAATTTGTCTTGCTTAACATATCATAATAGTTATCCAAAGACATAGTCCAGCTGGCTTGGTTTGCACCATAATACTGATCATTAAACTTAAATGTAGATGGAGGGGGAGGTGAAGTAGTTGTAGTTGGAGGAGGAATGTCTTTTGGACAGGTAGCTTGTGATGTTGCATTCCAAAAATAGTCATTTGACATATTACCACCTGGCCATCGAATTACATTCGGACTAAGGTTTGAAATGGTATTCATAAAATTTGTATTCTGATTTATTTTTCCACCCCACACACCTGCATTATGACCATACACATACTTACTTACTTTTGTGATGACATTTGCTGCATCAATTGTAACAGTTGTAGTTGGTGGAGCAGTTGCATTTGGTTTAACTATATAAGTAGAATTTACAAGTGTTTTAGCTTGCCAATCCGTTAAGAAAAATCCTTGCGAAGCTGTTTGTGAAAATAAACTTAATTGAATCAAATAAACGAATGCAAATAAAAGAGACTTTTTCATATCTATAATCATGTTATAGTTATAAGAGTACTTTTACCACATAAGGTGAACAAAAAAATAAATTTTTAATTGTCGACTCTCAAAAAGTATTTAATAGTTTTGACATTAAGTAATTAAGCATAACAGCGTATGTTAATCTTCAAGATATTTTTATCTGTTCTTTAAAATCTTGAAGATTAACATGTGCTATCAAAACTAAAACCTAATCCCCAACTATTTTTTTCGCCTCATTTCATTAAATGTTATTTTTTAAAAAAATATCATTAACGAAACCATGATTAATTAATTGAATTATATGTTAGTGTTTTATTACTTTTAGAATGCTTATTCCGTCAGGAGTGATGATTCTAAGCAGATAAAGTCCATTTGCGAATCCGGATGTTTGTATGGAATGAACATTTGCATCTTCAAAAACTAGTTGTCCATTTGCATCAATCAATTGAATATGCGCATCGACAGGTAGTATAAGTTCAAGTTGTTCGGAGAACGGATTTGGTGAGACTTGAATGCCTTGTATGTTATTGGTATTTTTATT
>NZ_KB903656.1 GCF_000379725.1 Cytophaga aurantiaca DSM 3654 | reverse complement strand
ATTAACCGTTACTGCAATTTGTGCTCTTGCACTTTCACAACCGTTTGTAGTTTGGGATACAAAATAGTTTGTTGTACCTGTTGCTGAAGTTGAAGGAGTTGGTGCAGATGCTAATGCTGTAGTGGTAGTATTGTCTGCATACCATTTAAGAGCTGTGCCTGTTGCAGTCAATTGTGTTGCTGCTGCATTCTGGCAATAGGCAACTGTTGCGTTTACTGTTGGTACGTTTGGTGCTGTATTTACTGTTACTACTGTTGCAGTCGAAGTCACAGTCTGACTGTTTGCTGTAACTGCAACCGTATAACTTCCGGATTGTGTTGCGGTATAAGAAGCGTTTGTTGCACTTGCAATAGCAACCGCATCTTTGTTCCATTGATAGGTATAACCGGTTCCAGTATTTGCATTTAATACTACATTTCCTCCTGAACAGAATGTTGTAGCACCGCCAGCAGTAATCGTACTTGAAAGTACGAATGTTCCCTCGGTCATAGACACTTTGTCAATATTTACACAGTTTACATCTGCACCAGCATAAAATTTAATTAATGCGGAAGCGTCTGTTACCGTTGCATCATACGTAAACGTAAACGTTTGTGCAGTTGTCGTAAGGTTGACAGTCTGATAAAAATACGTTGTATATGGACTCGCAAGTTCCTGAATCGCAACAGACATAGTACGTGCAGCGTCTGCCTTAGCCATAAAGCTGATCGTATATGTTTTACCTGAAACAATTGGCGTTGTCTGGCTTACCTGAACATGCCACTCCAATGTACCCGGTGTTGCAGAAGGACAGATGCGCAATGAATTTGTACCTGATAAGTTTCCATTTGTTACTCCGGTCATTGTTCCGGTTGCACCACCATTATTTTGCAAAGCCCATCCGGTAGTGCCGCCATCAAATTCTCCGTTATTGATCAATTGTGTCGTTGGGTTTCCAACTGTAATTGTTGCTGCGGTAGAAGTTGTTTTGTTTCCTGAATTATCCGTAGCTACAGCTGTTATAACATAGGTACCTTCTGCTACGCTGCTCCATGTATAGGTATATGGAGATGTAGTTGTGCTATTCAATAAAGTGGACCCATTATAAAATTCAACTTTTGAAATTGTTCCATCGGCATCTGTAGCTGTTGCAGTCAATGTAACGTTGGCACCTGCAGCATACGTTGCCGCATTTGCAGGAGCAGTAAGTGTAACAACAGGACCGCTGCCCGCACATGCAGGTTTCCATACTTTAAAATTACCGGAGCAATTTAACATAGCCAGCATATACAACATACCGTCGTAATATCTATATGTACCGTTTGGTATTCCTACATTCCAGAATTCCTGTACAAAGGGAGTTGTCAATGTAGTATTCGCTACAGCTAACGATGCAACGGCATTACACGCTACAAGCCCTGTAGAATGGTCTCCGCCTGCATTTGTTCCATTCCAGTCGTAATGGTTTTTATATCCGCTTCCCTGATTTTTAAAGAATGTCAGATAACGTTCAGCAACAACGGGCTGCTGTGCATCGCTCTGGAACCAATGATAATCCATACCGAGGTTCATGATCGTTCGCCACGCATCATACATAAAGCGATGACTGTCGCTATTAAATGATGTTGTTTTAGGTGTTCCATCAAAGTTTGCATAATCGGCATATAAACCTGAAGTGGGATTGGAAGCGTCTCTCAACAATTTTCTAGCAGCATCGGGTGTCTGTGCCCAAAAAGCAGTATTGGTAGTACTCCATCTTTTCCAAAGTTCCCAAAAACCTGGCAAATTGTAAGAAGGGTCGGTGTATGTATATGAATCTCCGCTCGGCACGAATGTGATTAGTTTTGAATTGGCATTGAACAAGTTTGAATTTCCACCTTGACTCATTACTCTCTTCAAAATATCTTGCGCCTCAGCACCATAGTTGTATATTCCCGTACCATTACCCCAACGATTTGAAGCAAATAATAATGACGTGATGAAATAAGCTTCGCCATCTGATGCAGGCCCATTGCCTTTAACTGTTCCATCACTATTTAATTGCCAATTGAAGAACCCATCTGAACGTTGCATTTTAGTTTTAGCCCATTTCCAAATTTTATCAAATTCGGCTTTCTTATCTAGTTGGACACATATCATCATCCCATAAGACATACCTTCGGTACGCACATCGTTATTAGCCACGTCCAATATATATGCCATATCAGTTCCTACTGGATAATATACTTGTTGGGAAGTATTACCATAAAAGAGCTGTTGAAAAGCAGCTTCTACTTTTGCATTGACTTCAGCATCTGTTTTATTTAATAGTTCTTTAAACATATTCCGATACACGCCGGTATAATATGCTCCATTACCTGTTTCTCCGCAACTGGTAGTAGTACCGGTACCTGAAGAAGCAGTTACAGTTACAACAATTGCAGCACGTGGACCTTCGCAACTGTTTAATGTTTGAGAAACATAATATGTTGTTGAACCTACTGTTGTAGTAGCTGGTGTCGGAGCAGTAGTACTTGCTGTACCGCCTGTTGCATTTGTACCGTACCATTTCAATGCAGTACCTGTTGCAGTCAATGCTGCAGCTGTTGCACCTTGTACATAAGACACAGGAGAAGTAATCGTTGGTGCTACAGTTGTGCAACCTGGGTTTGTTACAGAAGCATTTGCCAATGTATATACACCCTTGTCAGGTACAACATCAAACTGAATATACTTTACACCACTAACCGTAACAATTGTAGATGCAATGATTGTTGTACCCTGCATTACACGAACAGTTGTCCATGTTGATGGCAATTGTCTGCGGATTGTTACAGCTACACTATAAATGGTATTATCCAAACCATCCGTCGGAGTCATTCGTAATGAATCCGCATTAACTGTGGTCTCAGCAATTGACAATGCGTTACGCTCCTTAATATATTTTACTACGTTTCCGAAAGTTCCTACCCAATAATCGGCAGTATTTGTATTCACATAAGAAAGGTGAGTACCTAGTACACTCGATGCTAAAGGAGAGTAACCTCCATCGTTGTCAATTCCATGAATTAAAAATACACACCAGCCGCCTGAACTCTTAGCATTGCCAACGCGCGTATTCATATCGGCTGCAGTATTCACTCCTGTATTGCCGCAAATGATAGAGCTTAATGTATAAAAATCAGTAGGCGATTTATTTATGATCTGACCGCTGCATGTTCTTCCTGCAATATAATATTTTTGAATGGTAGCTAAGTCTCCGATGTTACAGTTTGGATATGCAACCGTGTAACATTTTTGATTGGTGATCTGCGTATTAATTGTAGCCTGAGAATTTTTTAATTCCGTGTCTTGTGAAGCCACGTTTTGATCAGGAAGATTGGTATGTGTTACGGTATGACTTGCAATCTCATGACCTGCATTGGCAGCAGTTTTCATGTTATTCCAATTCGGACTCAGGTTTTGCGTGATAGCAAATATCGTCGACTTAAAACCATAATTATTTAATAGGGGAATCGCAACCGGAATTTGATTGCTGCAATTGTCATCAAAGGTATAAGATACCGCTGCAGGTTTAAAGTTCTGCCATGTTCCTACCTGATAGGCTGCAGGAATCTGTGCTTTAGCTGGCATGTATAATAAAGCCAAATAAAAAAGGGCTGCCAATACAACTATTGTTTTTTTCATATCGATAACGGTTAGCTTAAAATTTGTACTTCTTCATATAGAATTGAGCACAACATTCGAATCATTTCTACGAACGAACTTTGAAAAAGTAAACATCTTTGAGAAAAATAGCAAAACAAAAAAACCCTCTTATTTTAAAAATAAGAGGGTTTTAAAAGAAATTTCAATTATTTATCTGATTACTGTGATCTTCTTTCTTATGATAGACGAACCTTCTGTGATGATCAGTACATAAGCACCTTCTGTCAATCCGCTCACATCCAATCGTGCTCCGTTTGTATTAACGGATGCCGAAAGAATCATTTCTTCACCCAATACATTAATCACTCTGAAATTCGCATTTGAAAGATCTATATCTGTTTCGATGTATACATCTGCACTTGATGGGTTCGGATATACAGTTGCTGTAATTGAATTTGAATTTGATACACCTGTACTAATAGAAGAACTTGTTACCGTTACCGGAGCAGAAGTTGTAATACCACCATGGCTATCGGTTACACGCACCGTGATCACATGCGTACCTCCACCAGCCGTTGTCCAGTCGTAGCTATATGGAGCAGTTGTACTTGATCCGATCACCGTATTGCCATCCAGGTATTCAACTGCTATAATCGTACCATCCGGATCTGAAATATCTGCTGAAATCGTAATTGTTCCTACAACCGTTGTATTTGCTACTGGTGAAGTGATCGCAATTACAGAAGGCTGATTCGCTGCAGAATTTACATCCGTTGCAAGTGAAGTAGCTTTGCAATTATTTCCATTTGTTACTTCTACCACATAACTACCTGCTGTTGTAGCTGTATACGATGAGGCTGTCCCAACCTGAGTTGAACCTTTAAACCATTTGTATGTTAATCCAGATCCAGTATTTGCATTCAAGATAACGCTTCCACCTGCCGGAATGCTTGTAGAACCCGAAGCTGTGATCGTTGCAGTTGGCAATGCATTTACTGTTACTGCAATNTGNGCTCNNGNACTTTCACAACCGTTTGTTGTTTGAGATACAAAATAGTTGGTTGTACCGACTGTTGTAGTTTGAGGAGTTGGTGCAGTTCCTAATGTTGTAGTAGTTGTGTTATCTGCGTACCATTTTAATATTGAACCTGTCGCAGTTAATGGTGTAGCGATTGCGTT
>NZ_KB903655.1 GCF_000379725.1 Cytophaga aurantiaca DSM 3654 | reverse complement strand
GCTGTATTATCAAATTGGAACAAACGTGTTTTAGTTGTTGCCGGATTGATTACCTGTGCATCATCAGCAAGGTCATTTGCAGTAACACCATCCAACGGACAGGAAATGTAATGTGTCGTGATGGAATTGATTGCTCTGAATACTTTAACATTACCGCTTACCGAACCCGCATCACCGGATGCATAACCAATGTTACCGCCGTTATCAATATCAACTGTAAGATTACCGTTGGTTGTTAATACACCTGAAGTCAAAGATAATTTACCTTTTAGTGTAATCGAATTTGCTGCTCCGCTCGCGATCGTTACNCCAGCNGCATTNTTNACNNTAGTATTATANAANNTTGAAATNCCNGTAAGTGTTTGTGNNGTTGTACCNAGCAAAGCAACCGTTGATCCTGAATTTGCAGTAAATGTTCCGCTGTTCGAAATAGATCCGTATGCATTTAAGATACCTCCCGAATTGATTATCAAGGAAGCTGTACCGCCGGAGTTAAGTGTAACTTTTGCTGCCGTTGCAGTTACACCGCCGGCAATTACCGGCCATCTGTTCGATGTAAGCGTACCTGGAATTTCAACATTATTTTGAGCAGTAGGTATTGTATTCAGACTCCAGTTCGCAGCCAGGTTCCATGCAGTACTGGATGAACCGTCCCATGTATTTGTACATGCACTTAAAATAACAGAATACGTCGCCGTAGCACTACATCCTGCATTTGAAACAGTCATTGTTAACGTTACCGTTGTACCCACATCTCCGGCTACAGAAGTATATACAGGTGCTACTGTAGTTGCACCGGATGTAATAGAACCTAAACCGTTTTCTGTCCATGCAATGGTTCCATTACTGGAAGTTGCACCTGAAACAGTCGCAGCAGCTGACTGACAAATTGTTTGACTTCCGCCCGCTGTTGCTGTTGGGACATTATTTACATTCACTGTATAAGTAGCTGTTGCATTTGAACAAGGACTATTACTTACTGTCATTGTTAATGTAACCGTATTGCCTCCATCACCTGCTGCAGGTGTATACACTGGAGTCAAGGTTGTTGCTCCTGAGGTAATCGAACCTGTACCATTTTCTGTCCAAGCAATTGTACCATTTGTTGATGAGGCACTACTTACTGTTGCTGTTCCACTTACACAAATCGCTTGACTGCCACCAGCCGTTGCTGTTGGGATAGCAGAAATTGTAACTATTTTTGTAGAAACTGCAGTCGCACTTGAACAGGATCCGCTGCCAGTAGCAGTCAATGTTAACGTTACACTTCCAGCTGTTTTATCGGCTGCACTTGGATTGTAAGTAGCAAGGGTTAAGGATGTAGCATTTGCAAATGTTCCTGTTCCAGTTGATGTCCAGACAACACCTGATTGATTGTTTGCACTTGAACCTGCAGTTATATTAACTGCACCGGAACTTGAACAAGTTGTAATTGCTGTTCCCGCAACTGCTGTTGGAAGTGGGGCAACTGTTATGGTTGTTGTAGCAGTACTAGCACATCCGTTGCTATATGTAGCAGTAACCGTATACACCTGATTGGATGTTGGAGATGCTGTTACGGTTGCACCGGAGGAAGTATTTAAACCGGTTGAAGGAGACCATATATACGTTGTTGTTAAACCACCTGGAACTGTTAAAGGTGCTGTAGAAGTAACCCATGTTGGAGAACCTACAACTGCAGCTGTTCCTGTACCTGAAACACTTGTTAATGATGAACCACTTCCTTCATTTAATTTATAGTAGGCAATTAAATCAGGATTTTCCGGGTCAATAGAGATACTTTTGTTTGCATTAATTTCTGTCGATGTTCTTGTGATATCCCAAATACGTATTTCATCCATACTGCCTGCAAAACCAGGATCTGCTGCATATTGAGATTCGCCTAAATAATTAAATGCCAATGGTTTTGGCAATAATGAAGCAGGACTTAATGTCATCGATGTATTTGTTCCTACGGCAACCCCATCAATATACATGATGCCCGTTGTAGTTGAAGCGTTGTAAGTAACAGCTACATGGTGCCAGGTATTTGTAGTGATACTTGTAGTCGTATTTATTTGTTGTTCTCCCCCATTACCTGTTTTAGTAATTGCATATCTAGGAAATCCGGAAGAGGACTTAGTTGTGAAAAACATGTTTACATTGGTACTGTTACCAAAGTCAAAAATACGCTGCCATTGAGTTGTATTGTTTGTCCAATATATCAAAGCCTCAAATGTAAAATCACTTGCGGAACTTAAAGGATCATTGTTTAATTGTATGTATTGACCTGTCCCGGAAAGAGACAATGCTTTACCCGGATCGCCAGCTGCTGTTAATACTACCGATGAACCTGAACAAATGGTTGCTGCAGTATTATCAATAAATACTGCAGGGATTGGATTAACAGTAGCAGTTACCGAAGTTCTTGAAGCAGTTGTGCAACCGCTGCTTGTTGCATCGACATAATAAATAGTGGTTGCAGATATAGTCGGACTATATGTATTACCTGTTGCAATACTTGCCCCCCCTGTTGATGCTGTATACCAATTTACTGTTCCTGCACTAGCTGTTGCTCCTAATGAAACCGATCCGGATCCGCAAATACTTCCCGGGGTTGTAGCGGAAATGGTTGGTACGGACAAAATGGTTACTGCAACGGCAGTACTAGTTGTAGCACAACCTGAAACAGTAATTTTAACTTTATAATATGTTGTTGAAACAGGCGAAGCTGCATAGGTTGACGTGGTAGCACCGGAAATATTGGTATATGTACCACCACTTGTTGAGCTCGTCATCCATTGGTATGTTTTTGTTCCTGTTCCCGTAAGAGATGCTGTAAGTGTTGTTGATGATCCTGGACAAACGGAAGGAGATGCAGGTGAAATAGAAGCTGTCCGTCCACATGGATTTAACCCATTGCAATTGGGTCCACCGCAGGAAAAAGGATTTACACTAAAAACAGTGCTGCTTCCACCTGCATTTAAACTACCTGTTGTTGTAATATTACCCGTACCTGTAATGGATGATGAATTCCAGGATTGATAATTCCCATTCACCGTAACTATTCCATCCAGTGCCATGGAACCCTGATTGTTAGTTATATTTCCATTGACATATAAACTATTCGTAGCAGTTAATGTTAAAGAAGAACTATTATTAATTGCTACTGCACCAACAATTGTATCCTTGTTATTCGTTCCGCCAAAAGTTAATGAACCTGAATTTAAGGTAAGTCCACCTCCACGAACCACTAATGGACCGGTTGCAGATAGTGTTGATGAATTATTAAGTGTAAGGCCTGAAGATATAACAACAATTGAACCGCTGGAATTGAGCGTTGTTCCACCGCCAACTGTTAAGCCCCCGGTTACAACAATCGAACCAACGTTTGTAGATGTTGCAGAGGAACTGAAAGCCAATCCACCTGACTGAATAATAACCTTTGCACCACTTTGAATAACTAATTTAGATGTACCACTAAACCCTACACCACCCGTAAAAGTTACCGTGGTACCGGAAGTAATTGTTATAACAGCAGAACTGTAGATATTTCCAGTTGAATAAGTTGTATTACTTGAAATGGTTAAGTTAGAGCCGGTATTTAAGGCACTTTGAGCCTCTGCTTTATTGATAGAAAATGTCAACAACAATAAAAAAGTTACCAAAGCACTTATTGTACTTTTTCTTGACAAAGCAAATATAGAATCAAACAGCACATCTTCTATTTTATGGAAATTATCTCCAAATAATGGAAATAATACATCTAAAGCCGTTTTTATAAGTTGTTTCATAGCTGATTTGTTATTTTAGCAACACTTACAAATCATAACGAAACCAATAATTATAGGTTTGAACACATATTTACACGGATTGTAAGTTTGAACATTATTATTTGAGTTAAAGTAAATTCATTATTACACATAGAAAATACAAAACACTATATATCAACATTATATATATACAATTGAAATATCAATATTTTAATAGGTGACATTTATCATATGTAACTTAACATATGTTAATCGAAGTAATTCCACAAAAAAAAATACATTATTACGTATAAATAGAATTTCTTTATTGTTCAAGGTTTCTAATTAGACGTTGAATTCGTATTATCTACTTCTTCCTAAAAATATTTCCTAAGTCAAAACATCTTTTAAGACAATAAACCTTAGCTCCAAAATCGAGTAAAGTCTAAAATATCACAAACAACTCCTATAAGAGAGCTTGATAATTACAATATGAATACTAAAACTTCTCAATTATATTTTCAAAGGAATTCCATTAGATCAAATAAAAAGAGATGCCTTAGATAATAAAGCATCTCTTTTTAAAACTATTTCTTTTTTCTTATCTCACTAAACTGATCATTCCGGTAAATACATTTCCATCAACAGTAACTTTAACCAGATAGGCTCCAGATGAAACATCCATTGGTACATAGGTAGAACCTGACGACAATACATTATTGCTTAATACTTGAATTAAATTCCCTGTCATATCAAGTATCTGAATTGTTGCAGTACTACCACCAAACTGCTGCGTCTGAATCACAAAACCTTTTGTAGAAGAATTGATCTGAAGACCGGCAGATGTATTAGACGTATTCCCTCCTGTTGTAGTTGTTTGACGCATTTGAAGATCAAAGCGGTTCAGATCGTCTGTTTTTAATGCTGCAAACGAATAATCACGTGTAGTAACTACTGTTTCTGTTCCCAATTTCTTATCTACCAACACATATTCAATGGCTGGATCACTGGTTGCAATACTCAAAATATAATCACCATCTGCAGGTATTTTTGTGTATACAGCAATCGTGTCTTTTGCATATGGATCTGCAATTGAATTGATCGAATATTTCGTAGAACCAAACATGGTATAGATTGAAGGAACTGCCGTTCCGTTCATCATCTTAAAGGCATCCAGATCCCCATCAAATTCGTTTGTTGCATCTTCGTTAAAACGAATCACTGTTTCATCTGCTGCACTTTCACTCTTCAATGTCAAACGAATTGTTTCATCTGAAGCAACACGCCACATAGACTGAAACGTTGCCGTACGAACCAGACCATTCATTGAAACGGTTGCTGTTGAAGGACCAGTGCCCGTATAGGCCAC
>NZ_KB903654.1:185954-263105 GCF_000379725.1 Cytophaga aurantiaca DSM 3654 | reverse complement strand
GTAACGGTAAATGCAGCACCAACAGCAGCAATTACCACAACGACACCAACAACATTCTGTACAGGTGGTTCTGTAGTACTTACAGTAAGTTCAGGTTCATCTTACAAATGGATGAATGGAACAACAGCAATCACAGGAGTAACAGCTCAAAGCTATACAGCAACAACAGCAGGTTCTTATACAGTAGAAGTAACGAATGCGAGTGGCTGCAAAGCAACTTCTACAGCAACAACAGTAACGGTAAATGCAGCACCAACAGCAGCGATCACTACAACTACCGCAACAACATTCTGTGCAGGTGGTTCTGTAGTACTGACAGCAAGTTCAGGTTCATCTTACAAATGGATGAATGGAACAACAGCAATCACAGGAGCAACAGCACAAAGCTATACAGCAACAACGGCAGGTTCATATACAGTAGAAGTAACGAATGCGAGCAATTGCAAAGCAACTTCAGCGACAACAACGGTAACGGTAAATGCAGCACCAACAGCAACGATCACAGCTAATGGCTCAACTTCTATTCCTCAGGGAGGCAGTGTAGAGTTACAAGCGAATACAGGTTCTGGCTTTACCTATAAATGGTTCAAAGGAACCGTTCAGGTAGGAACAGCTCAGACTTATACAGCAACGGATGCAGGTGTGTATACAGTTGAGGTAACGAATGCGAACAACTGCAGCGCTACATCATCAGGCACGAATGTGAACATCAATACCAATCAGCCATCGGTTATTACAATCACATCACCTGTAGCAAATACAACGGTGCAGGGCACAATTACAATCACGGCAGATGTAACAGATCCGGATGGTACGATTGTAGCAGTTGAATTCCTGGATGGCAACATGGTGATCGGAACAAGCACAACAGCACCATACAGTTTTGACTGGAGCAATCCGGGTCAAGGGACTCATGTAATCACGGTTCGAGTAACAGACAGCAACGGAGGCGTTACAACCTCTGCACCGGTAACAATTACTGCAGAAGCTGTAACAACAGGTGTTCAGTCATCAAACACATTGAATGCAAACATATATCCGAATCCATCCCGAGGAGATGTTTACATTGAAACGGATGTTGATTTGTCAAATGCAAGCTTCATGATTGTAGATGTGTTGGGCCGAGAAGTTCAATTGGAATCAACACTGACAGGAAGCGGAGCGATGGTAGATGTGAGCAATCTGAGTGCAGGCACCTATGTATTTATCATTAATAATGGTAATTCAATCTTAAGAAAGAAAGTTACCGTGGTGAAATAAAAAAATGTCGTATTCTGTTTATATATAATGTTCGTATACTTTTATGCATGCAAAATAAAAGTATATAGAGTTAACTATTTTGAATGTTCATATGGTATAACTGATAGATAGAATCTATTGGGGATTATATAATTGATTACTAAATATACATAAACAGCTAGGAAATGAAAGAGTATATATTATCAAAAATATTAATTCTGTTTTTTGAAAAAGGAGCAGTTAAGTCTATTATTAGAGCCATGAGTAATCACGTTGTTAGATTCAAGTATATGTTGGCTGGAATTCATTATCATGTTATATTTTTAATGATAGGTTTATGGATTCTTTCATTTCATTCTATGGCACAATTAACAACAATTAATGTCGGTACTACTACTCGAAGTATGTTTGTTTATGCCCCTTCAGGACTTCAACAAAATAGACCTCTGGTTATTTCAATGCATGGGTTAAATCAAGATATTAATTATCAAAAGGGACAGGCAAAATGGGAACTGGTAGCAGATACAGCAAAGTTTGTGGTGGTATATCCTGCTGGTATTAACAACTCCTGGGATCTGAATGGAAATACTGATACCGATTTTATTTTGAAAATTATAGATGCTATGTATACTCGTTATGGAATCGATCGAAGCCGAGTGTATCTTTCAGGTTTTTCGATGGGAGGTATGATGACATATGTTGCAGCCACCAAGATTGCTGATAAGATTGCAGCATTTGCACCTGTTTCTGGATATCCTTTGGGTGCAAGCAATTTTAATAGTTCACGTCCTATCCCCATCATTCATACACATGGTGATGCCGACAATGTTGTTATTTATGATAATAAGCTTTTGACTTATTTACAAGGTTGGAGAACTAAAAATGGATGTTCTTCAACAGCAGTAGTGACCAAACCATATCCATCAAATATTTCCAATTCAATTGCTACTAAAAGTTCTTGGACGAATTGTGGTTGCGGTACAGAATTTGTTTTGATGACTTTGGCAGGGAAAGGACATTGGCATTCTAATGATGTTACTTTTAATACAACCGTCGAGATATGGAAATTTGTCAGGAAATATACAAATAGCTGTGGAGGAACTCCCGCACCAGTTGTCTCAATCACAGCTCCGACAAACAATACAGTTTATACCGAAGGAGACAATGTAACGCTCAATGCAACAGCAACGATCACAACAGGAAGTATTTCAAAAGTAGATTTTTATAATGGTACAACGTTGTTGGGCACAGATGCGAGTTCACCATATACGTATACCATCAGTGCAGCTGCAGCAGGTAATTATGCAATCACAGCAAAAGCAACGAGTGCACTAAATGCAGCAACGACAAGTACTGCAGTAAACATCCAGATAGCAAAACCAATCTATCAGACAGGTTCTGCACCAGTTATCGATGGTACAGTTGAAGGCTTGTGGAGTAACTTTACTTCTACATCAGTAAGTAAAACAGTAAGCGGTACGGTTAGTTCCACGGCAGATCTTTCGGGTAACTGGAAAGCTGCATGGGATGCAACAAATTTATATGTACTGGTTCAGGTAACTGACGATGTTAAACGCAACGATGCAGGAACAGACGTGTATAACGACGATGGTGTTGAAGTGTACATTGATATGGGTAACAGCAAAGCTACGACGTATGGCACCAACGATCAGCAGTACACGTTTAGATGGAACGATGCAACAGCAGCCTATGAGATCAACGGACATTCGGTAACAGGAATTACCAAAGGCATTACCAATACAACAATAGGCTATATCGTGGAAGTAAGTATCCCATGGAGCACAATGGGAGGTACCGCTTCAGTAAATGCAATTGAAGGCTTTGAAGTTATGATCAGTGATGACGATGACGGAGCAGCGAGAGATGGTAAGCTGGCATGGGCAGCAACAACAGACGATACATGGAGCAATCCAAGTCTGATGGGAACGGTTATCTTAAAAGGCTTGAACTGCACAGCACCAACAGCAGCAATTACAACAACTACATCAGCAACATTCTGCGCAGGCGGAAGTGTAGTATTGAATGCACCTAAAGGAACCGGATACAGTTATGTATGGAAGAACGGCACAACGACCATCACAGGAGCAACGGCTCAAACATATACAGCAACAACAGCAGGAACATACACCGTTACAATAACAAACTCAGGTGGTTGTTCAGCAACATCCACAGCGACTGCAGTAACGGTTAATGCATTACCGACGATAACGCAGTATGCTCAGATAGACGGCGGAGCGTGGAATCAGGTATCAACAGGAACAGTATGTGCTGGCAGCACAGTTGTACTCGGTCCACAACCAACAGTAACAACAGGCTGGAGCTGGACAGGTCCGAATGGCTACAGTGCAACAACAAGAGAGATTACACTTGCTTCAGTAACACCAACTCAAGGCGGAGTTTATACCGCTACCTATACAGATGGAAATACGTGTAAAGCAACTTCCACATTTACAGTAACAGTAAATGCGGCACCAACAGCCGCAATTACCACACCAACAGCAGCGATTACCACACCAACAGCAACAACATTCTGTGCAGGTGGTTCTGTAGTACTGACAGCAAGCGCAGGAAGTTCTTACAAATGGATGAACGGAACAACAGCAATCACAGGAGCAACAGCACAAAGCTATACTGCAACAACAGCTGGTTCATATACGGTAGAAGTAACAAATGCAGGAAACTGCAAAGCAACATCGGCAGCAACAACGGTTACAGTAAATGCAGCACCAACAGCCGCAATTACCACAACGACACCAACAACATTCTGTGCAGGTGGTTCTGTAGTATTAACAGCATCGACAGGTTCTTCTTACGTTTGGAAAAACGGCACAACACAAGTTGGAACAAATCAAACCTATACAGCAACAACAGCTGGAAGTTATACAGTAGAAGTAACAAATGCAGGAAACTGTAAAGCAACTTCATCAGCAACAACGGTAACGGTAAATGCAGCACCAACAGCTGCTATTACCACAACTACAGCAACAACATTCTGTGCAGGAGGCTCTGTAGTACTGACTGCTTCAACAGGTTCTTCATACGTTTGGAAAAACGGCACAACACAGGTTGGAACGAATGCAACCTACACAGCAACAGCAGCAGGTTCATATACGGTTGAAGTAACAAATGCTGGTAATTGCAAAGCAACATCAGCAGCAACAACGGTAACGGTAAATGCAGCACCGACAGCCGCGATCACCACAACTACAGCAACAACATTTTGTGCAGGTGGTTCTGTAGTATTAACAGCAAGTTCAGGTTCATCTTACAAATGGATGAATGGAACAACACAAGTTGGAACAAATCAAACCTATACAGCAACAACAGCCGGAAGCTATACAGTAGAAGTAACAAATGCTGGTAATTGCAAAGCAACTTCTACAGCGACAACGGTAACCGTGAATGCAGCACCAACAGCAACGATCACAGCTAATGTCTCAACTTCTATTCCACAAGGAGGCAGTGTAGTGTTGACAGCGAATACAGGTTCAGGCTTTACCTACAAATGGTTCAAAGGAACAGTTCAGGTAGGAACAGCTCAGACTTATACAGCCACGGATGCAGGTGTGTATACAGTTGAAGTAACGAATGCGAACAACTGCAGCGCTACATCATCAGGAACGAATGTGAACATCAATACCAATCAGCCATCGGTTATTACAATCACATCACCTGTAGCAAATACAACGGTGCAGGGCACAATTACAATNGCGGCNGATGTAACAGATCCGGATGGTACGATTGTAGCAGTTGAATTCCTGGATGGCAACATGGTTATCGGAACAAGCACAACAGCACCATACAGTTTTGACTGGAGCAATCCGGGTCAAGGTTCTCATACAATTACGGTTCGTGTAACAGACAGCAACGGAGGTGTTACAACCTCTGCACCGGTAACAATTACAGCAGAAGCTATCACAACAGGTGTTCAGTCATCAAATACATTGAATGCAAACATATATCCGAATCCATCAAATGGAATTGTATTTATAGATTCAGATACAGACTTATCGGGTGCAAGCTGTATGTTGGTGGATGTGATGGGAAGAGAAATGCAACTGGAATCAACACTGACAGGAAGCGGAGCGATGGTAGATGTGAGCAATCTGAGTGCAGGCACTTATGTACTGATCATTAAAAAAGATAATTCTGTGATGCGGAAAAAAATCACCGTAATCAGATAATACTAATTTTTAGTTCTTACTAATTAAGTAAAAGGGCGAAAGGATTTGAATGTTTGAAAATATGATAAAAATGAAAATAATTATTTATCTGACCATGTTAAGCATTTGGGTAAGCTGCAATGATATTTTTGCACAAGTACCTGGTTCAAATCCTATTTTTACAAATGCCTGGACAGCAGATCCGGCACCTATGGTATATAATGGTCGTATGTATGTGTATGTTGGGCATGACGAAGCAACAGGTAATCAATTATACAATATTACTGGTTGGCTTTGTTATTCTACAGCCGATATGAAAACCTGGACGTATCATGGACAAGTGTTGAAACCCACTGATTTTTCCTGGTCAACGGGTGAAGCATGGGCTTCGCAAGTAGTAGAACAGAATGGTAAATTTTATTATTACGTCTGTTGTCAGGCAGGTGGAGCAAATACAGGGAAAGCAATTGGTGTTGCAGTGTCTAATAGTCCGACCGGCCCTTTTGTAGATGCGAGAGGTACAGCATTGGTCTATGACAAAACTACACCAAGTGCAAATGCATGGGATGATATTGATCCGACTATTCTGAAAGATGATGATGGTTCAGTATATATGGTATGGGGAAATCCTAATTGCTATTTTGCAAAGCTCAAACCGAATATGACAGAAATTGATGGAGCAATTAAAACCATTACTCCTCCAAATTATGCAGAAGGTCCTTGGTTACACAAACGAAATGGAATTTATTATCTTACCTATGCTGCATTTGTACCAGGGGTAGGTTCTGAACAAATTTGTTATGCCACAGCATCAAACATAAATGGACCGTGGACATATAAGGGCGTCCTTTCTGGAACAGCTAAAAATAGTTATACGATCCATCCAGGTATTATCGAATATAACAATCAATGGTACCTTTTTTATCATAATGCTACGCTAACTATAAATGGAGTAGGCCCTACTACTGGTAGGCGGAGCGTTTGTGTTGATTACCTCTGTTATAATTCAGACGGAACAATGAAACCTGTCACTCAAACAACAAGTGGCGTATCTGGATCTTCACCATGTCCTTCTAGTCCAAGTCCCGTCGTTTCCATTACCGCTCCGACGAACAATACAGTTTACACAGAAGGAGATAATGTAACGCTCAATGCAACAGCAACGATCACAACAGGAAGTATTTCGAAAGTAGATTTTTATAATGGGACTACGTTATTAGGCACAGATGCGAGTTCACCATATACGTATACAATCACAGGAGCTGCAGCAGGTAATTATGCAATCACAGCAAAAGCAACGAGTGCACTAAATGCAGCAACGACAAGTACAGCAATAAACATACAGATAGCAAAACCAATCTATCAGACAGGTTCGGTCCCAACAATCGATGGGACGATCGATGCGTTGTGGAGTAATTTTAATTCGGTTTCTATTGCAAAAAATAATACAGGTACGGTTAGTTCCACGGCAGATCTTTCGGGCAACTGGAAAGCTGCATGGGATGCAACTAACCTGTATGTACTGGTTCAGGTAACTGACGATGTTAAACGCAACGATGCAGGAACAGATGTGTACAATGATGATGGTGTTGAAGTATACATTGATATGGGTAACAGCAAATCAACGACCTATGGCACGAACGATCAGCAGTACACGTTCCGATGGAACGATGCAACAGCAGCGTATGAGATCAACGGACATTCTGTAACAGGCATTACAAAAAGCATTACAAATACAGCAACCGGATATATTGTAGAAGTACGTATTCCATGGAGTACAATGGGAGGCACCGCTTCAGTAAATGCGATTGAAGGCTTTGAAGTTATGATCAGCGATGATGATGACGGAGCAGCCCGTGATGGCAAGCTTGCCTGGGCAGCGAGTACAGATGATACATGGAGCAATCCAAGTTTAATGGGTACAGTTATCTTAAAAGGCTTGAACTGCAGTGCACCAACAGCAGCGATCACCACAACGACATCAACAAGTATCTGTGCAGGCTCAAGTGTGATCTTGAATGCAAGTACAGGAACCGGATACAGTTATGTATGGAAGAACGGCACAACAACAATCACAGGAGCAACATCTGCAGCTTATACAGCAACAACAGCAGGAACATATACAGTCTCAATTACAAATGCGGGCGGTTGCTCAGCTACGTCAGCAGCAACAACGGTAACGGTTAATGCATTGCCGACGCTGACTCAGTATGCTCAGATAGATGGTGGAGCATGGAACCAGGTATCAACAGCAACGGTATGTGCCGGATCTACAATTGTATTGGGTCCACAGCCAACAGTGAATACAGGCTGGAGCTGGGCAGGTCCGAATGGCTACAGTGCAACGACAAGGGAGATTACTCTAGCTTCAGCAACAACAAATCAAGGCGGAGTTTATACAGCTACCTATACAGATGGGAATACGTGTAAAGCGACTTCTACATTTACGTTAACAGTAAATGCTTTACCAACAGCAGCTATTACTACAACAACACCAACGTCATTCTGTACAGGAGGTTCTGTAGTACTTACAGCATCAACAGGCTCTTCATACAAATGGATGAATGGCACAACGCAGGTTGGAACAAATCAAAGCTATACAGTAACAACGGCAGGTTCTTATACGGTTGAAGTAACGAATGTAGGAAACTGTAAAGCAACTTCTACAGCAACAACGGTAACGGTAAATTCATTGCCAACAGCAGCGATTACCACAACTACAGCAACAACGTTTTGTCAAGGTGGTTCTGTAGTACTGACAGCAAGTTCAGGTTCATCTTACAAATGGATGAACGGAACAACAGCAATCACAGGAGCAACAGCAGCAGCTTACACAGCAACAACGTCTGGTTCATATACGGTTGAAGTAACAAATGCAGGAAACTGCAAAGCAACTTCTACAGCAACAACAGTAACGGTAAATGCAGCACCAACAGCAGCAATTACCACAACGACACCAACAACATTCTGTACAGGTGGTTCTGTAGTACTTACAGTAAGTTCAGGTTCATCTTACAAATGGATGAACGGAACAACAGCAATCACAGGAGCAACAGTACAAAGCTATACAGCAACAACAGCCGGAAGTTATACAGTTGAAGTAACCAATGCAGGAAACTGTAAAGCAACTTCAGCGGCGACAACAGTTACCGTAAACACATTACCAACAGCAACGATCACAGCTAATGGCTCAACTTCTATTCCTCAGGGAGGCAATGTAGTACTGACAGCGAATACAGGTTCAGGCTTTACCTACAAATGGTTTAAAGGATCTGTTCAGGTAGGAACAGCTCAGACTTATACAGCAACGGATGCAGGAGTGTATACTGTTGAGGTAACGAATGCGAACAACTGCAGCGCTACATCATCAGGAACGAATGTGAACGTCAATACCAATCAGCCATCTGTGATTACAATCACATCACCTGTAGCAAATACAACGGTGCAGGGCACAATTACAATCGCGGCAGATGTAACAGATCCGGATGGTACTATTGCAGCAGTTGAATTCCTGGATGGCAACATGGTTATCGGAACAAGCACAACAGCACCATACAGTTTTGACTGGAACAATCCGGGTCAAGGTTCTCATACAATTACGGTTCGTGTAACAGACAGCAACGGAGGCATTACAACCTCTGCACCGGTAACAATTACTGCAGAAGCCATCACAACAGGTGTTCAGTCATCAAACACATTGGATGCAGTAGTTTACCCGAATCCATCCCGAGGAGATGTTTACATTGAAACGGATGTTGATTTGTCAAATGCAAGCTTCACGATTGTAGATGTGTTGGGTCGAGAAGTTCAATTGGAATCAACTCTGACAGGAAGCGGAGCGATGGTAGATATAAGTAATCTAAATGAAGGTGCTTATGTAATGATTATTAAAAATGGAAATTTAATTTTGAGAAAGAAAATTACGGTGATAAAATAATTATACTATGTTTGGTTTAGGTAGAATAATATTTAATGAAAAAATAGTTGTCTTCATTTACTGTCTTTGTGCAGTTTTTTTTAATGTGAATACATGCAATGCGCAAGCTATTTCGAAATACATAGTTGTAGATCAATTTGGCTATAGACCTGTAGCACAGAAAGTAGCTGTGTTGCGTGATCCGGTAATGGGGGTTGATGCGGCAGAATCTTTTACTCCAGGGACATCCTATGCCTTAGTCAATACGTCAACCAATGCACAGGTTTTTACGGGAACACCAACGATATGGCAGAATGGTAAAACAGACTCCTTAGCAGGAGATAAGGTTTGGTGGTTTGATTTTTCATCATATACTACTCCCGGATCGTACTATGTATTGGATGTGCAAAAGAATATACGTTCTTATGCATTTGATATTAAAGACGATGTATATAACCAGGTGCTTAAACAGGCAGTCCGTTTCTTTTTTTACCAGCGATCCGGTTTTGCCAAACAATTGCCTTACGCTGAGGCAGGTTGGGTCGATGGAGCCTCGCATCTAAAGCCTTTACAGGATAAAAATTGCCGGTACTATCTTACTCCAAACGATGCAAGTTCTGAGAAAGACCTGCATGGAGGATGGTACGATGCCGGTGACTTTAATAAGTACACTTCCTGGACCGGCGGTTATATTATAGCATTGCTTAAAGCTTATGAAGATTCTCCTACAGCATGGACGGATGATTTTAATATTCCTGAATCAAACAATACAATTCCTGATATTTTGGACGAGGTAAAATGGGGAATGGATTACCTGTTGCGCTTGCAAAACAGTAATGGAAGTGTTATTAGTTTGGTGGGTGTTGAAAGTGCAAGTCCTCCTTCCAGCGCCACTCAAGCCAGCAAGTATGCCAACCCTACAACTGCTGCCACCTTGAAAGCCGCAGCCGCGTATGCTTTTGGTGCAAAACTATTCAGAAAAATAGGTTTACCATGTTATGCTGATAGCTTACAAAATGCTGCTGTTAAAGCATGGAACTGGGCAGATGCCAATCCATCTGTAACATGGGATAATTCAGGAACGGGTGTAGGGGCAGGCAATCCCGAGACAAATGATTACGGCAGATTGATATATAAGCTGGAAGCAGCTGAACACTTGTATGCTATTACCAATGATGCAAAATACCGTACTTTTTTTGATAACAATTATTCTCAGGGACATCTTGTTCAATGGTACTATGCATTCCCTTACGAACATGATGAGCAAGAGGTGCTGTTGTACTACACCACTATCCCGAATGCTACGGCATCTGTAGTATCCACGATTAAGGATCGATACCTAACGGCTATAAACGGAGCAAATAACTTTGGCGCATTTGATTCTAAAAAGTCATCTTACTTAGCCTATTTAGAATCTTATGTTTGGGGAAGTAGTAACATTAATTCTTTACAAGGCTTGATGTTCTTTGAGTCTGTAAAATACAATGTCAATCCGAGCCGGGATGTGGATGCTATGAAAGCAGCCGAGAATTATGTTCATTATATTCATGGTTTGAATCCATTGAATCAATGCTATCTGACCAACATGAATAAATATGGAGCAGAAAAGTCAGCTACGCAGCTTTTTCATAGCTGGTTCATGGATGGAAGTGCCAAATGGGATCAAGTCGGCGTTTCTACTTATGGACCGGCTCCAGGCTTTCTGGTAGGTGGAGCAAATGGTTCTTATAATGTGGACGGCTGTTGTGCCAACAATAGTTGTGGAAGTACTTCTAATAATGCTTTGTGTAACAATGCAGCTTCAAAAGCTGCTATAGGACAGCCTCCCATGAAATCATTTGCTGACATAAACAACGGTTGGCCATTAAATACATGGGCAATTACGGAGCCCAGTTGCGGATATCAGGTAGCTTACATCCGTCTGCTTTCAAAATTTGTAAAGGCCAATGGAACAAATCTGAACTCGACCATCTCATGTAGTGCTTTTAATTTTCCAATAGTAAGCATTTCTGCTCCGGTTAATAATGCTACTTTTGCCGAATCTGCAACGGTTAATTTAACTGCCATAGCTTCTGATCCGAATGGAACAGTTTCTAAGGTAGAATTTTACAATGGTGCGACAAAATTAGGTGAGGATGCAACATCTCCTTATACATTTTCATGGACAAATGTTGCTGCCGGTACGTATATAATAACTGCTGTTGCGACTGATAATGCTGGTAACCGAACTACATCTGCAGCCATTACAATTAAGGTGAACGCAGTTCCCGTATCCATCATTACCGCAGCAAGTACCACGTCATTTTGTGCAGGAGGGAGTGTTGTTCTGAACGCAAGTACAGGAACAGCTTATACCTATCAATGGAAAAGGGATGGGAATGATATTGGTAGTGCGACATCCTCTTCGTATACAGCAACACAGTCAGGAAACTATACAGTAGCTGTAAGCGCAAATAGCCAGACAGTGACATCCACAGCAACAACAGTAACGGTTTATGCATTACCGACCATAACGCAGTATGCCCAGATAAACGGAGCAGCATGGAATCAGGTATCAACTGCAACAGTGTGTGCAGGTAGTACAGTTGTATTGGGTCCACAACCTTCAGTTGCAACAGGCTGGACCTGGAGCGGTCCGAACGGTTACAGTGCATCGACAAGAGAGATTACACTTGCTTCAGTAACAACAACCCAAGGCGGCATTTATACAGCTACCTATACAGATGGGAATACCTGTAAAGCAACTTCCACATTTACTCTTACGGTAAACGCAATACCAACAGCAGCGATTACTACTACAACATCGACAACGTTCTGTACGGGTGGAAGTGTAGTACTGACTGCATCCACAGGTTCTTCCTACGTTTGGAAGAATGGCTCAACGACAATTACAGGAGCAACAGCTCAAAGCTATACAGCAACAACGGCAGGTTCATATACGGTTGAAGTAACGAATGCGAGCAGCTGCAAAGCAACTTCAGCAGCAACTACAGTAACGGTAAATGCACTGCCGACAGCTGCGATAACAACAACGACACCAACAACATTCTGTACAGGCAGTTCTGTAGTACTTACAGCAAGTTCTGGTTCTTCCTACGTTTGGAAAAACGGAACAACACAGGTTGGAACAAATCAAACGTATACAGCAACAACAGCAGGAACCTATACCGTTGAAGTAACAAATGCAGGAAACTGCAAAGCAACTTCAGCATCGACTACAGTAACAGTAAATGCATTGCCGACAGCAGCAATCAATACAACGACACCGACAACATTCTGTGCAGGTGGTTCTGTAGTTCTTACAGCAGGTGCAGGTTCTTCCTACAAATGGATGAATGGAACAACGCAGGTTGGAACAGCACAGATATATACAGCAACGACAACTGGTAACTATACCGTTGAAGTAACAAATGCAGGAAACTGCAAAGCAACTTCAGCATCGACTACAGTAACAGTAAATGCAGCACCTACATCGACAATCACAGCAAGCGGCTCAACTTCTATTCCTCAAGGAGGCAGTGTAGTACTGACAGCGAATACAGGTTCAGGCTTTACCTACAAATGGTTCAAAGGATCTGTTCAGGTAGGAACAGCTCAGACTTACACAGCAACGGATGCAGGTGTGTATACAGTGGAGGTAACGAATGCGAATAACTGCAGCGCTACATCAGCAGGGACGAATGTCAACATCAATAGCAATCAGCCATCTGTGATTACAATCACATCACCAGTAGCAAATACAACGGTGCAAGGCACAATTACAATTGCGGCAGATGTAACAGATCCGGATGGTACGATTGTAGCAGTTGAATTCCTGGATGGCAACATGGTTATCGGAACAAGCACAACAGCACCATACAGTTTTGACTGGAACAACCCAGGTCAAGGGACTCATGTAATCACGGTTCGTGTAACAGACAGCAACGGAGGTGTAACAACTTCTGCACCGGTAACAATTACAGCAGAAGCGATCACGACAGGTGTTCAGTCATCAAACACATTAAATGCAAACATATATCCGAATCCATCGAATGGAATTGTATTTATAGATTCAGATACAGACTTGTCGGGTGCAAGCTGTATACTGGTAGATGTGATGGGTAATGAACATCAATTGTTACAAACTACAAATGGTTTGAGTGCGCAAGTGAATGTCAGTAATCTATCAGATGGTATCTATATACTGATCATCAATAAGAATAACTCAGTGATGCGGAAAAAAATCACTGTAATCAGATAATACCAATTTTTAGTTTTAATTCCAGTTAGAGTAAAAGGGGCGAGAGATTTTCTAGCCCCTTTTTTGTTTTACGAATACTATTCTTGTTAATCAAATAATTTACACGATTCTTGGTGCACTATCATAATTTATAATTCATAATTATTGTGATTTAGTAACGCCCGAACGGCCTCATTTCAAATTGCGTTAAGAAATTTTGGTTCATGGAGCTTTTTGAACGCTACAACTAGTCCTTTTTCCAGGACGGTTTTGTAGCGTTCGCGGAATGAACCAAAATTTTAGCCTATTTGAAATCAGCCTTGATTTTTTGGTTCTTTTGTATTAAGACAAAAGAACAGAAGAATAAAAAAGAAAGATAAATTGAGTTAAGAAAGGAAAACTGTTTGTATCTAATTAAAGCTTAACTAAACGACATTGGATTACACATCCGGAAGAACTGAAATCGCAATTTTTGCATGTATTCTTTTTAACCCAGTATGTATCATCCGGTTTTTCTATTAAAGAACAGGTTCTAAGGAGTGTAGAAATTTATGCTACCTTTGTCTTCAGGAAATGTATACATACAGTCCGATGGAACTACATTGCATTTTTTTTGTTACACAGGTAGATATTAATTAGAACGATTGAATTATAAAAATGAAATTATTACTGAATTACCTAAAGAATTATAAAGGCCTTATTGCAATTGCTTTGTTGCTGGCTTCTACAAGCCAGGTTTTTTCTTTATTGGACCCGCACATTACAGGTAAAATTGTAGATAATTTTATAGAAAAGAAGGATGTCCTTTCACGGGAGGCGTTTATCAAAGGTATTTTGTTTCTTGTTGGTTTAGCCATTGGTGCAGCGATGGTTTCCCGTATTGCTAAAAATCTTCAGGATTACTTCACCAGTATCGTTGTTCAGAAGCTAGGGGCCAGGATGTATGCCGATGGCTTGAAACATTCCTTAGAACTGCCTTATCAGACCTTTGAAGACCAACGAAGCGGAGAGACCTTAGGCATACTTCAAAAGGTACGCACGGATTCTGAAAAGTTTATTACCTCTTTTATCAGCGTATTATTCTCAAGTGTAGTCGGGTTGATCTTTGTAGTCGTTTATTCCTTATCGGTAAGTTATAAAGTTACGCTGGTATACTTTGCTGCAGTACCCATTATCGCTTTTACAAGCTGGCTGTTGAGCCGTAAAATAAAAGTTGTACAAAAAAGTATTGTAAAAGAAACGACGGCTCTTGCCGGTTCTACTACTGAATCACTGCGCAACATCGAATTGGTGAAAAGTCTTGGACTTGCCAATCAGGAGATTGAACGGTTGAACAACACAACATACAAAATTCTTGACCTGGAGCTTAAAAAAGTCAAGTACGTAAGAAGCATGAGTTTTTTGCAAGGCACAACCGTAAATTTTATACGGAGTGTCATGGTTGTAATTTTACTGCTGCTTATTTTTGATAACGAATTATCACCGGGTAAGTATTTTACGTTTTTGTTTTATTCCTTCTTCTTATTTGGTCCCCTACAGGAATTGGGAAATGTAATCATTGCATACAGAGAAGCGGAAGTATCTCTTTTAAATTTTGATCGCATATTAAATTTACCGAAAGAGGTTAAACCCGAGCATCCGCAAACAATTGGCCAGATAAAAACTTTACGTTTTGATAACGTTGGTTTCAAACATCAATCCGCCCACAGCAATGCACTCAATGGTATTTCTTTCTCAACACAGAACGGACAAACCATCGCATTTGTTGGTCCATCCGGATCCGGTAAAACCACTTTGGTAAAACTGCTTGTAGGCTTATATCCGCCTAAAGACGGTAGCATTCTGTACAACGATGTATTAAGTACCAACATTGATCTGGATGAACTGCGTGAAAAGATTGGTTTTGTAACGCAGGATACGCAACTGTTTTCCGGAACAATTCGTGAAAACTTATTATTTGTAAAACCCGATGCTTCGGATGAAGATTGTTTAACCGTATTGCATAAAGCAGCTTGCCAAACGCTTTTAGCCCGCGCGGATAAGGGGTTGGATACGGTTATCGGCGAGGGTGGTGTAAAGGTTTCCGGAGGGGAGAAGCAACGCTTATCGATTGCACGTGCACTGCTCCGCCAACCGGACATTCTGGTATTTGATGAAGCCACCTCTTCGCTGGATTCGATTACAGAAGAAGAAATTACGCAGACGATACGAGAGGTGTCAACCGTTAAAGATCACATTACCATATTAATTGCACACCGCTTATCAACGATAATGCATGCCGATCGGATATTTGTTCTCGAAAGAGGCAATATCATTGAATCCGGCAAACACGAAGATCTGTTGCTTGAAAAAGGATTATACTACGCTATGTGGCGCCAGCAGATCGGGGAAAAGAATTTTTAGTGGTCAGTTGTCAGTAAACAGTGGGCAGTGGTCAGTAAATTATTCTACGCCATGGTAGGTGTTTAGCCCGGCACAATTTTAATGTGCGCATACATATATCCCGGGTGTCACCGACTATTTGCTTTGGCAATGGTGGTTGGCAGTTTATGCCTGTTGAATTCTTTTCTATATTTTAAATGAAGTGGGCATAAACGTGCTGAACCACAGCGTTGGTTTTATTGGTCCGTTGTGCGAGATTATGTATCCGGTATTTAAAACGTAAGAGATGTTATACCAATGCGTTAAATCAAGAAAACTTTTAATATATTTTGTATACTAACGTAGTATTTCTAATGATTATTTTTAATTTTAAACATGAAAAAACCAATACTTTTTTATCAATATTCCCGATTATGTAACATATATCGAAAGCTTAATAGCCGTTTAACTACCTATTTTTCAACCGGGCGCTTTACAACATTCAGCAAAGCGAAAAAACACAATTTAGTAAATCGCTTAGAAAAGATTCAGGTCAGTCTGATTGGTATGGAGCAGCATCTTCGTTTGGCTGGTATTGCTGTAGGCATGTTTGCAGGTATTCATTTAAATGCTGCTGCACAGCAAAAGTTTATTCCTGTGGGTCCTGAATTCCGGGTAAATACCAATACAACCGGAGGGCAATACGACGCTAATGTAGCAATAGATCAACATGGCAATTTTGTGATTGTGTGGACGAGTTATGTGCTCGGCACAAGTGTATGTGATATCTTTGCACAACGCTACAATGCGGAGGGCGTTGCTCAGGGAACTGAATTCATTGTCAATACCTATACAACAAGTACGCAGCGCTATCCTGATATTGCTATGGATAGTGATGGGGATTTCGTTATTACCTGGGGAAGTTTGTTGCAGGATGGCAGTAGTTCTGGCGTCTATGCACAGCGTTACAATGCTTCGGGTATTGCTCAGGGAGGCGAATTTAGAGTCAATACCACTACGATAGATGACCAACAAAATAGTCTCATTGCGATGGACGCTGATGGGGATTTTGTTATTTCGTGGAACAGTCTGAATCAAAGTGGCGGAAATAAGCTGGATGTATTTGCGCAACGTTACAATGCGGCAGGTACTCCACAAGGAAGTGAGTTTCGAGTAAATACCTATACAACAGATGTCCAAGCAACAAATGATGTTGCATTTGACATTAATGGAGATTTTATCATTTCCTGGAACAGCAAACATCAGGATGGGGATTATGCCGGTGTGTATGCCCAGCGTTACACTTCAGCGGGTATACCTAAGGGGAACGAGTTTCAGGTGAATACCTATACAATAAGCGGCCAGGCTGGCAGTCATATTGGATTGGATCAGGATGGTGGATTCGTAATTACCTGGGGGAGCTATCAGCAGGATGGCGACCAGGATGGTGTGTATGCACAACGTTACAATGCTGCTGCCCAAAAGCAAGGGAGCGAGTTCCGGGTGAATGCGATTACAATAGGTGAACAATTTCCTTCCGGGATCGGAGTGGATCACGATGGAGATTTTGTAATCGCCTGGCAAAGTACTGGTCAGGATGGAAGCAAAGACGGTGTATATGCACGGGCTTTTAATGCAAGTGGCGTTGCATTAGGACCAGAATTTCGAGTAAACTCCTATACAATAGAAAATCAGACGTATGGCCAGATGGCAATGGATGATGACGGTGACTTTGTTGTTACCTGGAGCAGTTACTTTCAGGACGGTGATCAAGGCGGTATATACGCACAACGCTATCGACATAATGATGCGCCCACCGATTTATCTTTAAGTACAACTTCGGTAGATGAAAATGTCGCTGCCAATACACAAATAGGTTTATTTACTACTACAGATCCGGATGCAACGGATCACTTTGTGTACAGTTTGATTGCAGGTACGGGAGGAGAAGATAATGCTTCTTTTGTGATCGTAAATGATGCTTTGAAGATTGTTTCAAGTCCGGATCGGGAAACGAAAAGCAGTTATACCATTTTGGTCCGGGTTCGGGATGAAGGTAATCTGGTCTATGATAAAGCATTTACGATTACAATAAATAATGTAAATGAAGCACCTGCAGCATTGTTGTTGAGTTCAACAAGTGTCAATGAAAATGTCGCTGCAAATACACAGATAGGTTTGTTTACTGCAAGCGATCCGGATGCAGGAGATAGCTTTACATACAGCCTGCTTGCAGGTAGCGGCGATGATGATAATGCTTCTTTTGTGATTGTGAATGATGCATTGAAAATTGTATCGAGCCCGGATTATGAAATCAAAAGCAGTTATAACATTTTAGTTCGTGCTACAGATGCTGCTGGTTTGACATTTGATAAAGCATTTACAATTGCCGTACTTGATTTGCCTGAAATACCTACGTCCACTAGAAATACTTCGTCTAATACGGAGATCAATCTATATCCAAACCCTGCAAAGGGACAGGTATATATAAATCTTGAAGGCTTGGTTGATGTGCGGATACTGGATCTGTCCGGCAAAGTGGTTAAAGCGTTGCAGATAAATAACAAGACAATCCATATACATGATTTGCAAGCAGGTTTGTATCTGATTGAACTGACGCAGGATGGCAATACATTCATAAAAAAGATTATTGTTGAATAGGTATTTACATTCGAGAGGATGAAATTACTTTCAATTTAAAATTAGTAGTAACACATTTTATGAATACAGATGTGTAAGAGCGGTAACGTGTTTTATATAACCAGTGTTTTTAGTTATTGTTGTTGCTATACTTCTAATCCTAAACAACAGTATCAGATTTAAGAGTATTAGGTGGTTGGCCGAAAAGGCATAACCACGGCGGCATGCGTGTTTACCAAACTATGAGAAAGTAATTCCACTCGTTTGTTTCGTTTGTTTTTGGATATTTATCGGGGTTACTTTCCGATACAAAACTTGCTAAAAATATTATCCAGCAGATCATCCGTTGATATGTCCCCGGTGATCTCACCTAAGTGGAATAAGGATTGACGGATGTCCTGTGCAAGCAAGTCGCCGGGTACGTCGTTGTCCATACCGCTAAGCACTTCATCTAAAGCCTTGCGTGTTTCGCGTAAGCTTTCGTAGTGGCGCATGTTGGTTACCAGCGTATCGTTTTGTTTGAAGGAATCGTATTGAATGATCTCTAAAAGATTTTGTTTCAATTCTTCAATGCCGATGTTCTCTTTGGCAGAAATATAAATGATGCCGTCGATGTTTTTAAACGTAGTGATGATTGCATCTTCGCGTTTATCAATTTTATTTCCGACAACCAGATAGGGAGCTTGTAACGTTTTTAATTCTTCTAAGTCACGGATCAGTTCGCGCTCGGAGGTAGACTTTACATCAAACAGATAAATGATCAGACTTGCCTGCGTCATTTTTTCGCGCGTACGTTTCACACCCATTGCTTCAATGGTGTCTGTTGCTTCGCGCAAACCGGCAGTATCTATAAAGCGGAAGGTGATGCCTTCTACATTCAATTCGTCTTCAATGAAATCGCGTGTGGTACCTGCAATTTCCGATACGATTGCTTTCTCTTCATTTAATAATGTATTCAATAGCGTAGACTTACCGGCATTGGGCTTGCCAATGATCACGGTAGGTACACCGTTTTTAATTACGTTACCCAGAGAGAACGAATGGATCAGTCGATCGATCACGCGTTTGATCTCGTTGATGAGTTTGCGCAATTGGGTACGATCGGCAAAGGCAACATCTTCTTCGCTGAAGTCGAGCTCCAGTTCCACCATAGATGCAAAGTGGATCAACTGCTCGCGTAATCTGCGGATCTCATCGGAGAAGCCGCCACGCATCTGTTGCAAGGCTACCTGGTGCGATGCTTTAGAATCCGAAGCGATCAGATCGGCTACAGCTTCTGCTTGCGCCAGATCAAAACGTCCGTTTAAAAATGCACGCATCGTGAACTCGCCCGGCTTTGCATGGCGCGCTCCTTTGCGTAATAAGAGCTGGATAAGTTCCTGTATAATGAAGGTAGAACCGTGACAGGATATTTCGATCACATCTTCTTTGGTAAACGAACGCGGACCTTTAAATACCGTTACCACAACTTCATCAATTACACGGCCTTCGTCTTCGATATTCCCAACATGCACTGTATGGCTTGGTACCAGAGAAATCGTTTTAGAAGGAAAAACAGCAGAGGTAATTTCAAATGCTTTCGGTCCGGATAAACGGATAACGCCGATAGCACCCATGCCTTGCGGACTAGCGAGTGCTACAATGGTATCGGTGTGATTGGTAACGGTCTGTGTACTCAAAATTTATTCTACGGTTTCTGTAAAGCTTCTGGAGAAATCTTCCCAGTTGGTTGTTTTGTAATGGTTCTCGCCAATGTAATGAATGATGCGGTACAGATCATTCGGTGCCTGGTATCCTGGTATAGGCTGAAGCAATGTTTCGTCGCCTTCTAAGTATACGGTAGTAGGGTATGAGGTTGCATGGAAGATCTTTGCAGCCAATGCACCATTTGTCATGGCAACGCCTTTGTAGTGCACGGTATCAGCTTTTTCCGGATTTAATTTTACGGAATAAAAACGCTTGTTTAAATAGGCAGCAACTTTGTGATTGCTGAAGGTATTTTTATCCATTTGTTTGCACCATCCGCACCAATCGGTGTAGACATCAATGAAGATGGGTTTGGGATTTTTTTTACTCAATGCGATCGCCTGATCGTAGGTCATCCATTTAACAACTTCAGCAGCAGGAGTAGATACAGATTCTGTTTGTGTTGGGGCACAAATAAAACCAACAGATGCAATAACGATTGCAAGGGCGAACAACGCTATAACTTTTGACTTCATATACCTAAAAGTATTTCTTTTTATAAATAGTTCCTAGTGATGCAATAAATGATTGTATAGCAATGTCGTTTTGTTAAGTTACTTTGGTAGCTATTGTTGGTGTTTCTGCCTGAACAGATGTGATGGTAGAGGAAGCGCATTTGCGCAGATCACCAACAATCTAGGCTGCTTAATTTTGAGAACAATGGGTTGTTGGTGATCCGCATAGTTATCTCATCACTAAAGTTAGAATGGAGCAGGCGGAAACACCAACAACAGCAATCTTTCCACTTAACTAAACGACATTGTATTGCAGATAGAAATACGAGGGATATTACACGTCTTGCTCTTCCGCTTGTAAAATAGAAGGAGATGTGTGTATCTGCTTCTGTATCCATTGCAGGATGAAACAGATGATGAAGATAATACCCGCTGCAGTTGCCATGGCACCGGATATGGATACATCCAGAATAGATGCACTATAGTAACCTGCTACAGAAGAAATAATTCCGAATAATACCGCGAAGAATAACGTCTTAGGTAAGGAATCCGTGATTAAATATGCAGCCGAAGCAGGTACAACCAAAAAGGCAACGACTAAAATGGCACCAACGGATTCGAAGGATGCAACGGTTGTAAAGGAAACCATCGACATCAGGATGTAATTCCACAATACCGTACTCATACCGATGGACGCAGCATACGGTGCATCAAAGGTGGTGATGACCCATTCTTTATAGAAGAAAAAGATGACGGCTGTGATCAGGATCAAAACAACAGCAAGCATTACAATTGCTTTTGGAAGTTCAAGTCCGAATAACATAATGGTATTCAGTGGCACATAGGCGATCTCTCCATAGAGTACACACTCCTGATCCAGATCGATATTTTCTGCAAAGTAACTGATCAGCAATACACCCAAGGCAAATAAAAACGTAAAGGTTACACCAATGGATGCATCTTCCTGCAGCTTCGTTTTTTTATGTAGCCATTCAATAATCAAGGTGGTGAAAACACCCATCAGACCTGCACCGATCAGCATCCAGATGGATTCTCTGCTTCCTGTAATAAAGAAAGAAAGTACAATGCCCGGTAATACCGCATGGGATATGGCATCGCCAACCATGGCCATCTTCCGTAAGACCAAAAACGTTCCGAGTATGCTGCACGATACAGCAACAAGAATTCCGGTGAGTATGATGTAGAAGTCGTTCATATTTAGTGGTCAGTTGCCAGTTGCTAGTTTCCAGTTGCTAGACCGTAAACATAGATAGTAATAATATTTTAATGAGTAGATATTCTTTAGTCTAGTAGCTAGAAGCTAGTACCTAGCAACTATCGTGGTATCTTCGATGAATGCGGATCCACTTCCGGGAAGTTTAAACTTTTTTCCAGTCGTGATTCCAGTTCGGGTGTAAGGATGTGTTCAATGGTTTCTGCATCGTCGTGTACGTGATCGGATGCAAGCAATAAGTTTTTAGACAGATACATTTCCCACAAACGATGCAGACGTACAATGCGTTTGCCGCGTTCCATGCCTTCGCTTGTGAGTGCCCAGCCTTTGGATGTATGCTGCAGATAACCTTCAAACATCAGTCGGTATAGTGCAGGATATACCTGCCATAAAGGAAGATTTCGTTTTGCCAGTAACTTATTTAGCGCACGTGTGTCTCTGAAACCATTGTCCTGTTCGCCCAATTGGTATAAGGCTTTCAGAATGTTTTCTTTCAGAATTAAGGATTTGTGTTTGAATACACGATACATGCTGTATACAAGACCTTTCTTAGGTGCAAACAAAATGGATGCAAAGGCAAACAATGAAATAACTACTACAATCCATGGTCCTGTTGGCATAGATGGGTAACGGTAGGAGATATACGCGCCCATGATGGCCGCAATGGTATTGAAGAACACAGCAAGGATAAGTAATTGTTTCAGGTCATCTGTCCAGTAGCGCGCCGCCACTGCAGGGGTAATCAACATGGCCGACATCAATACAACACCAACCGATTGAATTCCGGTAACAATAGCAATCACCGTTAAGGTTGTTAATACAAGTTGCAAGCCACGCACAGGAAGTCCGATGCTGCCTGCATACGTTGCATCAAAACTGATGAGCATAAATTCTTTGAAGAAAAATACGGTTACACCAATTACCAGTAAGCTTATGATGGCATAAGTGATCAGATCTTTTTCTAATAGTGCTGCTGCTTTGCCAAACAGGAAACTATCCAATCCGCTCTGTGCACCGCTGCCTGAGTGTTGGATGTAGGTCAATAAGATAATTCCGACTGCAAAGAATACAGAGAGTACAACCGCAATGGCCGTGTCCTGTTTTAATTTTGAATGACGCGAAATGAGATCAACGAGATAAAGTGAAAGCCAGCCGGTTACAAAAGCACCCGGAAGCAATACCCACAAAGATTTTGTCTGAAAGAAAATGAATGCCATACAGATGCCCGGCAGGATGGAGTGCGCAACGGCATCACCCGACAAACTTTTCTTTTGTAAAAAAGCAAAGCTGCCCACTACCGAAGCCGAGAGATTCAGCAGTATGGTGCCGAACACAACGGTACGTACGTTAGGGTCTTCGAGAAGGAGGAAGCGGATTAATTCTTTCATGTTTTAGTTTCCAGTTGCTAGGTACTAGTTTCTTGACGAGTATGAGTTTGAATTGTGTTTAGTGTAAATATTTAGAAATGTATTTGAGAAGCACCAGTCAAAGACTGGCGCTAGTGTTTATTGTAACAGTCTAGTAACTGGTAACTAGCACCTAGAAACTACTCTCTGTTTGGAAACTGTTCATTATGCAGCAGATCACCAACACTGGATAGAATGTTGAGTTTGCCGCCGTATGTTTTTTGAAGCAGTTCTTTGGTAAAAACTTTTTCTGTCGGGCCGCTTGCTACCAACCTGGTATTTAATAATAAGATCCAATCAAAGTATTCGTCTGCTGAATTCAGATCGTGGTGTACAACGATGATGGTCTTACCTTTTGCCGTCATTTCTTTTAATAAAGCAATGATTGTTTTTTCGGTTGAGGCATCTACTCCTGCAAAGGGTTCGTCCATGAAATACAGGTCGGCGTCCTGTGCAAGGGCTCGTGCAAGGAATACACGCTGTTGCTGTCCGCCCGAAAGCTGAGAGATCTGTCTGTCTGCAAATGCTTCCATGCCTACCTTACGCAGACAATCCAAGGCTACTTCTTTATCGGCCTGACGGAGCGATTTGAAAATACCTACGTGTCCGTATCGTCCCATCAATACCACGTCAAGCGCTGAAGCAGGGAAATCCCAGTCTACAGACTCGCGTTGCGGTACATAACTGACTTTTTTTCGAACTTCTTCCAGATCTTTATTGAATAATTTTACATAACCACTTGCTTTAGGGATCAGGCCCATAGCGGTTTTGATCAACGTGGATTTTCCGGCACCATTCGGACCGATGATTCCAGCCAGTACACCTTGAGGTAAGGTCAGATCAATGTTCCATAATACTGGACGTTTTGAATAACTAACCGTTAGATCGTGTATTTCCAATATTGGATCTGCAACATGTTCGATCATATCTAAAATTTTTAAGCTGAATTAAAATGTACAGTTTCTGTTATTAGCGTCGTCAGACCGCTTGTTTGCGGTCGTACCACTTGTTCGAATGACAAATAAATTATCTCTTATTTCAAAGCAGCAACAATTGTTGCCACATTTTTCCGAACCATGCCCTGGTAAGTACCTTCGGGTGTATCGGCAGCGCCCATCGCATCCGAAAAGAGTGTTCCTCCGATCGAGATGTTGTGTCCTCTCTGGCGGCAGCCATCCAGCACTGCTTTAATAGATTGGTCCGAAACAGATGTTTCAATGAATACCGATTTTATTTTTCGTTCCACAATCAGATTGACCAATTGCGTTACGTCGTTCAACCCAAAATCAGACACCGTAGAAATTCCCTGCAAACCTTTTACTTCGGTATCGTATGCCAGACCAAAATAACCAAAGGCATCGTGCGCAGTGATCAGCACCCGTTGTGCTTTCGGTATACTTTCCATGTTCGCTTTTACTTCTTTGTGCAGACTATCCAATTGTGTTAAATAGGTGGTGCTGTTTGTTTGTATCGCTGCAGCCAACGTTGGTTGTTTGGCAGACAGTGTTTTGGCCATAGCAGCAACAGCTTCTTTCCATAAAGCTACATCAAACCAGATATGCGGATCGTATACCTTTGCATTCGCATCCAGTAAACGCAGTTTTTCTTTTGGTACACCGTCGCCCATGGCAATCACAATTTTCTTTGAAGAAAGTTTCTCAAGGATCTCAGACATTTTACCTTCAAGATGAAGGCCATTGTATACAATAACATCCGCTTGTTGCAAACGCTCCAGATCACCTTGTGTTGCCTTATATAGATGTGGATCTACGCCTGGACCCATAAGTGAGATCACTTCTGCCTGATCACCTACAAGATTTATAACTGCATCGCCGATCATGCCCGTTGTGGTAACGATCACAAGCTTATGCGGCTTATCTGTACGTGTCTCCGAATTGGAGCAGGAGAAAAGAACGGTGGCAAGAAAGAAGTAAAGAATATTTTTCATAGTAGATAAATTGGGAAGCTGGTTATAATGGGTACGGTATAAATCAATCGGATACATAGAGATTTTTTGCTACTTCATAAGAAATAACGAGTTGTTTATCTTCCTGAAGAAGGATCTCTAAGGAACCATCAAATACAATACGTTCTTTGATCGAGATCTTTGCTCCAGGACAAATATTCAAGCGGTCAAGATATTGCAGAAAGGCAGGAGAGGTTTCGAGCATGCCTACAACGACTCCATTAAAGCCGACAGCCATATCGCATAGCAGGTATTTTTTTCGAATGGTTATTTCGCCCTGAGGATCTGGGATCGGATCACCATGCGGATCAAAGGCCGGATTTCCCAGGAATTCATCCAGTCGGCTTATTAATAGATTGGAGTGTATGTGCTCCAGCTGTTCAGCGATCTCATGTACTTCATCCCAATGAAATTTTAGTTTATCAACTAAAAATACCTCCCACAACCGATGCTTGCGAATGATCTGCAGCGCTTCCTTTTTTCCTTTTTTAGTAAGCGTTACTCCCTGGTATTTTATATAATGGATGTACGACTTTTCAGACAACTTTCGAAGCATGTCTGTAACCGAGGCAGGTTTTGTTTTTAATACTTCCGAAATTCCATTGGTAGATACATCCCGATTCGCATCTCCGGAAAGATGATAAATGGTTTTGATGTAATTCTCTTCGGTATGGGTAAGCATGAATTTATTTTCGTTTTATAAAAATAAGATTTTAGAATAGTCTAAAAAAATATTTTGACATATTTATTTTATCCAGGATATCTCCATCTATTATATAGGATTATACTAATATTGTTCGAAAAGAATAGAAGAGAATAAAAAGGACTATTTTTGTATTAAACGCCTTGAGGAAGAGTTTCTGATCTTGGCTGAAGGAACTGTTCTGTATACCAGTTTTGTAAATTTGATTCTTCCCAGATCAACTTTTTTTGATCGCCCTGCGTGTAAAAAGTAGCGTTGGAAAGTTGATCCAGAATGTCCATTGCTGGAGGAAGATTATTGAATTGGATAATGATACCCGCCCGATACGTTTCGATGTATTCTTCCCATGTTGGATTATACGAACAGATCACCGGAAGATGGTTTAAGAAATATTCAAACAGTTTAGTCGGTACTCTTAAATGTGTGCTTTCGTTAAATCGGTAGGGAAGCAAACCTATGTGATGAGATTGAATAGCTGACAAAATTTCAGTATGATCAACCGGTTTTTCTCCGCCTATAAGTTTGATAAAAGGGAAGGAGGCAATTCGATTTTTAACCTTTGTTAATTCTCTGCAATTTGGAGCAAAACCGATGATGGTTAGTTCAAATCTGCTGTCTTTTAAATACAGACGAATAACCAAATCTATTGCTTCAAAGACTCCATATGAAGTGGCAATTGTACCTGAATACAATAGTTTGATTTTATTTTCATCTTTAATTCTTACAATTTTTGAGGTATCCGGTGCTGACCCCACATACTTATTTTCAAGTACCAGAATGGGTTCCTGTATCCGATCCGCTAACTCATTACGGTATATTTTTTCTGCCAGGAGGTAGCCATTAATGTGCTTTTTACATACCCGTTCTTTCCATCGTACCCAACGTGCAATAATAGGCTTAATTAAAGATGGGAAGGCGTCTGTATAGAGGATATTATGAAAGTAGTTTTCTTGTACATCGTAGATAAATGTGCAACCAAATATTATTTTGTATAAATATGTAACTAACAGTAATTCATGTGTTGAAACTATAATTGTATCAGGTTTTACTTTAACTGCGCGAATGAGAAATTTCCAAGGAGCGATAAAACGTGAAATGGAGATTCGGGTAGCTGAAAAAATAGGATAAAAATGGATATTTTGCTCATCGATCTGACTACTTTTCAGGCCTGCAATGTGGATTTCTGTATTTACCAACAGACTTAAACTTTTCCCGATTTTTTCGTACATTCGGGAATCGTTTGTGGGTTTAAGTATCGAGCCAATAAGTATTCTATGATTCGTCATATTCATAAAAATAGAAAAAAAATTATATTATAAACAATCGAAATGAAAGAAATAATTGAAAAGGCTTGGGAAGATCGTTCAATGCTTTCCAACCCGGAAGTACAAAATGTAATTAATACAGTAATTGAAGAATTGGATAAAGGGCGTTTGCGTGTTGCTCAACCAAACGAAGATGGTACCTGGACTGTAAATGACTGGGTAAAAAAGGCCGTTATTATGTATTTTCCGATTCGCAAAATGGAAACAATTGAATGCGGGCCGATGGAATTTTATGACAAAATGGCGTTGAAAACTGGCTACGAAGCTTTAGGTGTTCGTGTAGTTCCGCATGCAGTTGCGCGTTATGGAGCTTACCTTGCGAAGGGTACGATCCTGATGCCATCGTATGTAAATATAGGTGCATATGTTGATTCCGGTACTATGGTTGATACCTGGGCAACGGTAGGAAGCTGTGCTCAGATTGGCAAAGATGTACACTTAAGTGGTGGTGTTGGTATTGGTGGTGTATTGGAACCGGTGCAGGCTGCTCCTGTAATTATTGGTGATGGTGCGTTTTTAGGTTCCAGATGTATTGTTGTTGAGGGAGTTAGAGTTGGAAAAGAGGCGGTTTTAGGCGCAAATGTTGTATTAACTGCAAGTTCTAAAATTATTGATGTAACAGGACCTGAACCTATTGAATATAAGGGATTTGTTCCAGATCGTTCGGTTGTTATTCCGGGTACAATTCCAAAGGAATTTGCTTCAGGAACGTATCAGGTACCCTGTGCTTTGATTATTGGTAAAAGAAAGCCAAGTACCGATCTGAAGACTTCTTTAAATGATGCATTGAGAGAGAATAATGTGAGCATTTAAATCACATTGAAATATAATTAAAGGAAGAGGGTTTAAGCCCTCTTTTTTTATACTTTAAATTGTATTTTTTTACGATGAATGAAATTATCTCTGTTGCTGTTATAAATTCAGATGCAGGTGTTTGATTATGCAGACAACTCTTTTATATTTGAAAAAACACAAAATATTTCTTTTTAAAATTAAAACAAGCGTACTATGAGCAAGTTAAATTCGATCGGGTTGGATGAACAGTTAGCTAAAGAATTAGCCGAAAAATTGAATGATTTACTCGCTAACTATTCCATCTTTTATATGAATACAAGAGGTTTTCACTGGAATATTTCCGGCGACAAGTTCTTTGAATTGCATCTTAAATTTGAAGAATTGTATAACAATCTGGTTCTTAAAATTGATGAAGTAGCGGAACGTGTATTAACGTTGGCACATACTCCAATGCATTCCTATGCAGATTATATTGCTACGTCTAAAATTGCTTCCGTAAAAAATGTTTCAGAAGGCAAAGTTGCTATTCAGCATATATTGGATTCATTTACAATCATCATTACAAAACAAAGAGATTTATTGGAGTTGTCTGCAAAGGCCAACGATGAAGGTACAAACGCGCTTATGAGTGATTATATCCGGGAGCAGGAAAAACTGGTATGGATGTACCGTGCGTATCTGGGTAAGTAAGATTTAACGTTTTGCATATAAAACAAAAAGCCTCGCATATTGCGGGGCTTTTTGTTTTATATGCGATGAATGTATAATTCGTAACGCATACTTATTTTCCTTTTTTCAGGAAAGGAAGATAATATACATAAGAAGGTTTTGCATCTGTTCCATTCACAGCAACAAATACAGATTTATCCGTTACGCAAACACCAGAAATAGGGGATTGCATGAAATCGATTGGGATTTTAGTCCAGGTGGTACCAAAATCTTCAGAGAAAAATAATTCACCTTGATTTGTTGCCGCATACAAAATACTCCCTTCAGCAACCAGACGTGTTATTGTTTTTCCTTCCATGCCTGCATTTACAGGCTTCCAGGAACTTCCTTTATTGTCGGATTTATAAACGCCATTATCCGTTGCAAGGAATAATACTTTGCCTATATCTGCCAGATCACCTATTTTTTTACTTTCCGGCAAGCCTTTATCGCTATGTTCCCAAGCGGTTCCTTTTTTAATGTTCAAAGAATACACACCATCCCCATTCATGCTGCAGAACATATAGTCTTCAGAATTTTCAATATTATTGATAAAGCTTTTTCCTAATGGATTAAATCCTACACTGATAGAACGGAAGCTTTTACCAAGATTGTGTGATAAATAGATCGTTTTTTGCCAGTTGCAAACAAATAACATGGAGTCCATGCTGTATAAATAGAAGATCTTACTCGTACCTAACTTTCCACTACCAAGTGGTTCCCATTTCTTTAAATCTTTACTTCTGAATAAACCATAACCATCTCTGAAGCCTGTATAATAATATCCAAGATGTTTCATTACCATACTTACTCTGGCATTTTTAAGATTCGGCGAAACGTCAATTTTTTTAAACCGGTAAATAGAATCTATGTATTGATATAAACCTTTATTGGAACACATAAACATGCCATCTCCATGGATGTAATACAGATTATCTATTTGTATACTATCGGGATTGTATCCATATTCTATCTTTTTCCAATCCTTAGAGAGGGTTTTACCTCCAATTGTTTGGCTATAACTGCCTATTTGAAAGGATATAATGAAAATTAATAGTACGTAAATTCGTAACATATGTAGTTATAAGATTGAATAATCAGCCTAATTTATAAAACTAAAGTAATATAACGAAACATTCTATCGGATTATGTCATTAGCAATTAGATTTTTAGGGGTAGTCCAATCGTAAAATCCTTTTTTTGTTTTTTGTCCCAGAAAACCTGCATGTACCATTTTAACTAATAATGGACAAGGTGCGTATTTTGAATTTCCGAAACCTGTATGTAGTACTTCCATAATATGTAAACAAACATCAAGCCCAATATAATCAGCAAGCTGAAGCGGCCCCATTGGATGTGCCATACCCAGTTTCATGATCTGATCAATTTCAGCTATACCGGCTACTCCTTCCTGCAAGGCATAGATCGCTTCATTGATCATAGGCATCAAGATACGATTCGAAATAAAGCCCGGAAAATCTGCAGTGCACACAGGTGTTTTACCAATTGCTTTACTCATTTCTACAATCGATTCGGTTGTTGCTTTACTCGTAAGCATTCCGGAAATAACTTCTACCAAAGGCATGATGGGTACCGGATTCATAAAATGCATCCCGATCACTTTATCTGGACGGTCTGTAAAGCTTGCCAATTGCGTGATTGAGATGGATGACGTATTGCTTGCTAAAATAGTTTCTTCAGGACAAACCGCATCGATCAATTTAAAAACATTCTGTTTGATCTCTATGTTTTCAGGCACCGCTTCTACAACAAGCACACAATTTTTTGCAGCAGATTTAATATCGGTAGTAGGGGTAATGTTCCCTAAAATTGTCTGTTTATCTGAAAGCGGTATACTTCCTTTTGCAATTTGTCGTTCTATATTCGTTGTGATCTTCTGCAGTGCAGCATCTAACGCCTGTGTGTTTGAATCATATAAAAAGACTGGAAAATGATATTGGGCAAAAGTGTGTGCAATTCCACTGCCCATTGTACCAGATCCGATTATTAAAACTTGTTTATTTGAGTTTTGCATAATATAATTCTGAATGAATACTTTAATTTAGGTACGCAAGAAATTTAATTTTGTTTTTTCTTGCAGATTTTGCTAGGCAATGGTAATATTGTATACTAAATTGGTAGAGTATGTTAAAAGCTCTATTGTACGAATCTATAAAAGTTTCATGTTGAAAAAAACTGAAACAAATCAATAAAAATAAATGCTTATAAACCAGCATTTTAAATTTAATGTTATTAAATTGATATAGAAAATCCTCTAGAATTAACATTGGCTTAACAAAGCATTTCCGAAATTTGCACCGAATTAAAAACTGAATAGTCTCTTATAAGTTAAAATGAATATGGAAAATCAAACAATCCCACAAAAGTCTAAATTTAGCTCTACGTTCGCATTATTAGTTATCCCAATTTGCTTAGCAGTATCAATACTTGTATTCATATTTGTATTTGGTGCTTCAAGTAATTTCCAGGCAGATGGCAAACCGGTACCAGGTAACTATTTAGGTATAGTTCATGAAGGTGGTGTTATTGTACCTGTTTTGTTATCATTCTTTTTAATGGTTATTACATTTTCTGTTGAGCGTTTCATTACCATTCAACAAGCATACGGTTCAGGTTCATTGGACAACTTTGTTCGTAAAATAAAATCGTTTTTGTCTACAAATGATGTTGCTTCTGCAATTCAGGTGTGTGAAGAACAAAAAGGTTCTTTAGGTAATGTAACATTAGCTGTATTGAAAAAATATAAATCAGTTGCTGCTGATAAGTCATTGAGCAAAGATCAAAAACAAGTTTCTATTCAAAAAGAATTAGAAGAAGCTACTTCTTTAGAATTGCCAATCTTAGAAAAGAACTTAACAATTCTTGCAACACTTGCATCTGTAGCAACACTTGTAGGTTTGTTGGGTACGGTAATCGGTATGATCAAAGCCTTCGCAGCACTTGCAGCTTCAGGCACTCCGAATGCAGAACACTTGGCATCAGGTATCTCTGAAGCCTTGATCAATACAGCTCTTGGTATTGCTTCATCTGCATTTGCAATTGTATTTTATAACTTATTTACAAGCAAGATTGATACATTAACATACAGTATTGATGAAGTAGGATTCAGCATCAACCAAAATTTTGCTGCTAACCACAAAGAAAAAGAATCAACTGTATTGGCTTAATTAAATAGTACTAATTTATTAGGCCATGTCCAAAGTAAAAGCAAAAAGACAAAGTATTTCTCTTGACATGACTGCCATGTGTGATATGGCATTCCTGTTACTAACTTTCTTTATCCTCACGGCTAAAATGAAAGTACCTGAGCCCGCTCAGTTTGATGTACCATCGTCTGTATCCACTGAGAAATACGAAGAAAAAGATCTGATTCGAATTTCGATCAGTAAAGACGATCGTATTTTCTTAACCATACCGGATCAGATTCTCAGAAGAGAAATGATTGATGCGTATTCAAATACATTTAAACTAAATTTATCGCCTAAACAAAAGGAAACATTCGAATTGACAGAAACTTTTGGTATGCAGCGATCTGATTTAATTTCGTATTTGGCGCAGTCGGATGCAGTGAGAAAAAAGTTTCCACAATCAGGAATTCCGGCAGACTCTACCAATAACGAGTTAGAGCAATGGATTGCTACGGCAAAAGGCGTAAGACCCAAAGTGACTATAGCAATTAAAGGCGATAAAGATGCAAACTATACGAAGTTTGGAGAAGTAATTGCTGCCCTTAAAAAAAGAAGAATTTATGAGTTTAGTCTAGTGACATCACTGGAAAATAAACCCACAAACTTATAAAATATCATGGCTGAAATTAATACAGGCGGCGGCGATAAAGGAGGAAAAAAGAGATCCAAAAAAATGTCTACGAAAGTAGATATGACACCTATGGTGGATTTGGCCTTTCTTTTAATTACCTTCTTTATGTTGGCTACGACCTTAACAAAGCAACAAAAGTTTGATTTTGCTGTTCCGCCGGATGTGAAAGACCAGAAGGATCAACCGGAATTGAAAGCAAGTAATGCAATTACACTTATATTGGGTAAAGACGATGCAGTGTATTGGTATGTAATGAATCAGGATGGCACTACAGATTTTCATAAAACAGATTTCTCTGAAGATGGAATTCGTGCAACACTTATTGAACGTAAAAAGGCCGTTGGTAAAAATTTGAATGTTGTTATCAAGCCAATGAAAGATTCAAAATACAAAAACTTAGTAGACATTATTGATGAACTGGGAATTTTGGGAATTGGGAAGCAAGCATTGGTAGATGCTACACCTAATGACATACAACTTGTTCAGGCAGAAAACGCTTCAGTTAATTAATCTATGGAAAAGGAATTAGATTTATATACAGCTACCTTAGACGAGATCGTTTTTGACGATAGAAACAAATCGTATGGTGGTTATTTTCTTCGTGTTTGGTACGAAAAAAATGTAAGCAAAGCAGTTATATTTACGTGTATTGCTTTTGTCGTTGTAGCTACAAGCATTCATTTTTACTATAAATTTACGGCAAAAGTGGAAGAAGCTTATGTGCCCGTTATAATAGACATGGAGCCGGTTACAGAGGAACTTAAAGCAGAGGAAAAAGAAAAATTGCCACCTCCGCCTCCTAAAGAGCAGCCTAAAATTGAGGAAATAAAATTCATGCCGCCGATCATCAAACCTGATAAGATGGTTGCAAAGGAAGAGCAGATCAATGAACTGGATTCACTTCTGAATAGCAAGGTTTCTACCCAAAATGTTGCAGGTAAAAAATCAGATGAGTATCAGGATCCGGATAATGATCCATCCGGCAAGATAGGTGGTACCGGCACTGAGAAGACTGAAGAAGTATTTACGTTTGCTCAGGAAATGCCTCGATTTAAAGGTACAGCTACCGATGCTGAAAGCGCAAAAGCACGTGAAAAGTATATTATGGGTAAAATGTTCTATCCGGAAGATGCAAAGCAGCGTAAAGTAGAAGGAGTTGTGTATGTTAAATATACAATTACAAAAGAAGGTAAAGTTACAGATGTGCAGGTAGTACCAGGCAGAGGATTGGATCCTTCTTGTGATGCCGAAGCAGTGCGTGTAATTAAATCTATGCCTGATTTTATTCCGGCTCGTCAAAGTGGTGAATTACGAAAAGTTACCTTAACTCAACGTGTTAAATTTACGTTGACAACTCAATAAAATGAAAAATCTTTTTCTCGGATTTAAAATTACTATGGCCGTTGTATACACGGCCATAGGCATTTATTTAATAACCCATCCCCAGGCATTAACGGGCATGCTAAGTAAAGACATGACATTGATCATAGGAGTGGTTTTAATTCTTTTCGGTGCTTTCAGAGGATACCGTGCCTGGTTCATTGAAAGAAATATGTAATTCATATAGTAAGTTGAATACTGTTTTCAAATACCTCTTCTTTTCTTTTGTTTGTTTATTGGCTATTTCCTGTTCAAATAGCAAAGAAAACAAAACAGATGCACAAACAGTCTACGATACTGTAACGGTATTGTGTGACCCTTCATGGGAAAATTCGATTCGGACATTTATTAAAACATACGAAGGGTTAAATCCAACCAGAAAAGTAGTACTGATTGTTAAACCTGAATCGCAGTGCATCACAGATCTGATGAACAGTACGTTTCGAACCGTATTTGTCTCCAGAGATTTAACACCCAAAGAAAAAGATCTTGTGATCAATAATAGATGGCAGATTGAAAGTGATACACTTTGCTACGATGGACTTGCCTGGATTGGTCCTAAATCTTTTCCTAAAGATTCTCTTACAGTTGCTCAAATAAAAGAATTATTTCAAACAGGTTTACTGGATGGAGTATCTTATACGATTCAATTAAATGGAGCAGGCTCTTCAGTCGCAAATTATCTGACAAACTATTTTGGCGTACCGCCATCAACAAAACACATATATACCGGTGGTGATGATGTTGCCATCATCAAATCAGTACAGTCGCGCTCTACAGCGTTGGCATGTATCTCTTCCAGCTGGCTGGTTAATTTAGAAGATAAGCAACACCGCGAATATCTATCTTCTATTAAAATCATTAAGATCAGCGCAACAGCTCAAAGTCAGGCATATTCTCCTTTTCAAAATGATTTAGCATTAGGTACTTATCCATTCAAACGGGTTCTTCGTGTATTAAACCGTGATTCAAGTACAGGTTTAGGCACGGCTTTTGCCTCCTTCTTTATACATAATCGCGGACAGCGGCTCTTTCTTAAAGAAGGCTTATTGCCTTACAAAATACCTGCCCGTGAAATTGAATTTAAAAATTAACAATAATCTGTTCTAAGATCTCAAATAAATAAAACGTTCATGTATATGAAACACGTAATTATCTTTATCTCTGCATTGCTTATTTCATTATCTATTTCGGCTCAGGACGAGCAGGCACAGAAGTATGTAGAGAAAGAACAATATTCTAATGCGAATATCATTTACAAAAATCTTCTTGTTTCAAATAGTAAAAAAGCGGGCGATTATTATTATTACTTAGGTGATATTTGTTTGAGAAAAGAAAAAAATGATTCTGCTAAGTATTTCTTTATGGAAGGTATCAAAGCGGATGAAAGCAATGCCTTAAACTATGTAGGTATAGGTATTGTATCTATGAGAAGTAAGAATACTACTGAAGGGCAGCGTAGTTTTGATAAAGCCTTGCAATTGACATCCAGTAAGAACTCTCAGGTGTTAAATGCAATTGGTGAATATTATGTACTGGATGCCACAGCAGCTGAATTGCCTAAAGGAATTGCCTTGCTTAAAAAGTCTATTGAAGTAGATCCAAAGAATGCTACGGGATGGATATTGCTGGGAGATGCATATGGAAGACAAGGTGACGGTACGAAGCAAATTGAAGATTATAACAAAGCCGGGACTCTGGTTCATTCTGTTCCTTTATTAAAAATGAAATACGGAAAATTATATACAGCTGTCCGTAATACAGATCTTGCTATAAACTATTTTAACGAAGGCTTGGCTGTAGATGCTACGTATGGACCGCTTTACCGTGAATTAGGAGATGTATACAATACAAAAAAGAAATACGACCTGGCAGTTGAAAATTACAAGAAGTATTTATCATACATCGATCGCAACGACGATGTTGAATTCAAATATGGTTTCTTCTTGTGGAAAAGTCAAAAGTACTCAGAAGCTGTAGAGACATTTACAACTCTTGAAAAAAGAAAATATGATAGTCCATATATATATAATACACGTGCTGTATGTTATTATGAATTAGCTAAATATGAACCTGCTAAAAACGATATGGAAACATATTTTAAGAAGGTAAATGCTGCAAGTACGAAATCTGCCGATTATGAATATTACAGTAAAATATTATTGAAGTTAGGGCAGGATTCATTGGCTATAGCTCAAATGGAGTATGCTGTTGCTAAAGATACAACACGTTTGGAACTGTATGGTGAAATCGCTTCTTATTACTATTCAAAAAATGATTATGCAAAAACGGCTGAATATATAAGCAAGCAGATAAAACCTACTACTAAAGAACCGAAAATATTTTTCGAATTAGGAAGAGCATATTTTTATAACAAAGAATATGCAAAGGCAGATTCAAGTTTTGCGAAATTAGTAGAATTAAAACCTGCTGTTTATCTTGGTTATTTATGGAGAGCACGTTCAATTTCCGCACAGGACTTGGAGATGAAACAAGGTTTAGCGAAACCTTTTTACGAGAAAGTTATTGAATTGTGTGGTCCAAGTGGTGCAAAGTATAAAGATGAATTGATTGAAGCAAACGAATATATTGCGGTGTATTATACAGTAAATCGCGATAAAGTAAAAGCGGATGCTGCCTGGAAAAATGTGCTTGCTTTAGACCCAGCCAATACGAGGGCAATAAATGGTTTAAAAGCGAAGTAAAATCCATTTAACATATAAAAAAGGAAGGTGTGTCTGTAACAGGTACACCTTCCTTTTTTGTTGGTAATAGCTGCTGATTCATAGACCCTATACACAATTTGTTTTCGTGTTCCATCGGGAATGTGTATATTTAAAATGCAACATGAATACCAATTTTACCGTTCTTACTTAATATCAAATAGAATCAAGATCATTTTAAGTAGGTGTTTTATCTTTAATAATTTTAATTAATAAAAATATTTTATACGAATTTACATGGCAAAGGAAAACATACACAGAGCAATGGGAAGTTTGGCTTATGCAATTGCAGTAGCAGACGGAACAATTCAGAAAAAAGAAAAAGAAGTGATCCTTCAATTGGCAACAAAAGAATTTCAATTATCTGATACAGATAGCGAATGGATCAATGCAATGTTTACCCAATTGGAATCTCAACATATTGGAATGAATGAAGCGTATGATTATGCTATAGATACCTTGGAAGCCAATCGTCATGATTATGATTTTGATGATGCAACGAAAACCCGCTGCATCTCATTCATGAAAAAAATAGCAGATGCATTTGGCGAAACAGATTATAAAGAAACATCTGTCATTGAACGTTTCTCTTCTGACATTACACGCTTTTAATGCAAAAAAAATATCGCATATTATCTATAGACGGAGGTGGTATAAGAGGCATTATACCTGCATCGATTGTTGTGTACATTGAAAATCGATTGCAGCGTCTTACCAAAAATCCAGAGGTACGCATAAGCGATTATTTTGATTTTATTGCGGGAACAAGTACAGGAGCTATTCTTGTATCCACCTATGTATGTCCGACAGTACTTGATGAAACAAAGCATAAGTTTACAGCTTCGGATGCGCTTCGATTTTATTTAGAAAAAGGAAATTATATCTTTTCAACGGATATCTGGAATAAAGTAGCATCTATGGGTGGCTTTCTAAAAGCCCGTTACCTACACCAGCCTTTGGAAAAAGTATTGAATGTTGCATTTAAGCAAGCTAAAATAAGCGAACTGTTAAAGCCCTGTTTGATTACTTCGTACGATGTGGAACGAAAGACCCCAGTGTTTTTTCAGTCGCATGTTGCAAAGCAAAATAACGCATTGGATTTTTATGTGAAGGATGCATGCAGAGCTACTGCCAGTGCGCCTTTATACTTTGAACCTGCCCGTATAGATTCACTTACCGGAGTATCTTATACGCTGATTGATGGATCTGTTTATGCAAACAATCCAACCTTGTGTGCCTTAACAGAAGCAGCAGTTCTGTTTGCAAATAAAGGTATTCCCTTAACTGCAGATCAGTTTGAAGTAGTTTCATTGGGAACAGGCCGGAATCAAAAGGTATACACTTACGAACAGGTAAAAGATTGGGGTGGCTTAGGCTGGTTAAATCCCTTATTGGATGTGATGATCAATGGTGCTGCAGATGCCATTGAACGAGAGCTTAGCGTGCAGTTTCAGGCGTTACAGGCAACAGATCAATATCACAGGATTCAACCGGAGTTAGGTGAAGCAAGTCAGGAAATGGACGATGCATCACCGGAAAATATTGCGCGCTTAATGGATGTAGCTGCAGCTACCATTGAAAAACATAAAGACGAATTGGAAATAATTGTCAATCGTCTTATTAATAATTAAGATATATAACGTTTGGAAGCTTTGCCGGGCGAGGTATAATGAAATAAAGTTTTGTTTTATATAAACACAGTAAACATGAGCCGATTTATAGTTTATTGTTCAATCGTAATTTTTTCATTACTCTGTGTAACTGTTTCTGCACAGGATGATGCACCTACGCTTATAAATCCGGGCCTTCGTACCTTAGGCAAGCCGGTTAATACAGGAGAGTTCTCTGAATTTGCCCCAACCATCAGTGCAGATGGCAATACATTGATCTTTGAATCTGATAAAAGCGGCCGTTGGCGCTTATATATCTCGACTCAGGTGAATGGTGTGTGGTCTGCTCCGAAAGATATGGATGTAATCAATAATCGTCTGGAGCCAGGTGATTTTATAGGCGGTCCATGTTTTAGTTACGATGGAAACCGATTGTATTTTACATCCAATATGAAAGGTACTGTTGGCGGCATGGATCTATGGTATAGCGAAAAGATAAACGATGTATGGCAGGCACCTAAGAACATGGGGCGTACCGTAAATACAGGTGGCTATGATGGCTTTCCTTCTGTATCTCCAGATAACAAGACGTTGTATTTTATGCGTGCCGGAAACGCTACCTCACCAACCGGACAACGTTGCTGTATATTGATGATTGCTGAAAAAAGAGGTAATTATTTTATCAATCCCAAAGCTCTGCCTGCACCTGTAAACAGTGGCTGCGAAGGATACCCACGTATCATGGCAGATGGAAAAACCTTGATCTTTTCTTCGTTCCGTACAGGAGGTAAGGGTGGGTACGATCTGTATCAATCTAAAAAATCAGGATCCAAATGGGGAGCACCTGTTGCAATGGAATTCATTAATACACCCAAGGATGACGAATTGATTTCTGTACCTGCTTCAGGAGATGTTATTTATTTATCGAATACCAATAAAAATAATAAAGACGATATTTATAAACTTCCTTTGCCTAAAGAGTTTCAGCCCGAAGAAGTAGTGTTGGTGGAAGGTACCGTGAAGAATGAAGCAACAAATAAACCTATGCCTGCAACCATACGGGTAAGTAATATTAAAACAAAAGAACAGATCTTTGAATCCGAAAATGATTCGATTACGGGTAAATACAATTTGTATCTACAAAAAGGAAAGAAGTACGATGTGTCTGTAACCTCCAAGGGGTATAGCTTCCAGTCGGAGGTATACGATCTGGAAAAAGCAGGAGCTTATCAGAAAGTGAAAAAAGATATGATGTTGGAACCATTGAAGTTAAACGCATCGTTTCGATTGAATAATTTATTTTTTGATTTTGATTCGGCGTCTTTAACAAAAGAATCTGAATTGGAGCTGGATCGGGTAATTGATATGATGAAAACGAATTCTACGATGCAGGTAGAGATTTCGGCGCACACCGATGATATGGGAAGCGATGCATATAATTTAAAATTGTCGCAGCTGCGTGCAGAATCTGTTGTACGCTATCTAACCTTACACGGTATTGATGCATCTCGTTTGGTTGCCAAAGGTTATGGAGAAGCGATGCCTTCTGTACCAAACGATACCGATGATAACAGAGCAAAGAACCGTCGGGTAGAATTTAAAATAATTAAATTATAACGCATGTCGGATCGCATTAAAACGGCATTGGTGGGTTTTGGTAAAGCGGGAGAATTTTTACATGCTCCTTTTATAGAAAGCAGTCCTTTTTTTGAACTAACAAAAATAGTTGAACGTACACCCAAACATGCAGCAACGGCTTATCCGCAAGCGCAGATTGTTCGTACGTTTCAGGAGGTACTTTCAGATCCTGCTATTGAGTTGGTTGTATTGACTACTCCCAATGAAACGCATGCCGAGCTTGCTGCACAGGTTTTGTCGGCCGGAAAACATGTTGTGGTAGATAAACCGTTTACGGTATATGCATCCGATGCAAAACGTTTGTTGGAACTTTCTCTAAAAACAGGGAAGCATATTTTTGTGTATCAGAACAGGAGATGGGATGGAGATTTTTTAACCGTTCAAAAAATAATAAAGGAAGAAGTATTGGGAAAAATATTTTCAATCGAATCACGTTTCGACCGATACAGACCAGAGCCGCGGACAACGTACTGGAAAGAATCAGATGCGTTAGGAAACGGCTTGTGGTATGACTTAGGACCGCATTTGATGGATCAGGCATTCCACGTATTCGGACAGCCGCAAAACTATACAGCAGATATTAAAAAGCAACGGAAAGGGGCGATCGGTATTGATTACGTTGATGTGACGTTTCAATATGATCAGATGACATTTACTATACATGCTGGTATGTTAGAGAAAGAACCTACACCACGCTGGGTTATTAAAGGTTCTAAGGGTACGTATGTGAAATATGGTGTCGATCCTCAGGAAGCGAGATTGAATGCAGGAGAGAAGCCTTTATCAGTGGATTGGGGAGTTGAAGATGCCGGTCAATTTGGTAAGATCGAATTTGCAGATGGACAGATACAAACCTATCCTACCTTACCGGGTGATTATCGTATATTTTATCAAGGTGTATCTGATTCGATACGAAAGGGTACACAACCTCTTATATCCTTGAATGATGCGGTTGAGCTGGTAGGATGGTTAGAGAGACTTTCTGGTTAATTATGAATTATGAGTTATAAATTATGAATGAAAAGTCTGATTGTAAATCAGACTTTTTTATTTTATTACAAATAATTCATAATTACTTCCTTCTTTTCTTAATCAGTCGGAAGCTTACCATTAATGAGATCAATACACCGAGCATAAGCATGCTTGTGAAGCTTTGTATGAGATAAGAAGAAAGATTAAAGTATTCTTTTGCGTCCTGTAATGCAATCACACTGTTATCTCCGCTCATAAGTGCTTTTTTAGTTGCGCCGGCAATCATGTTGCCAAAAAATGCCGGATTGATATATGTAACAAAGATCCATAAAAGAGGCAACAGCAAAAAAGCAGAAGTTACAGCAACAATAACACCACTCATTAAACCATCTTTAATTTCAAATGCTTCCGGAGTCTGTGCAGCATACCGTTTCTTTACAGCCCAGTTGACACCAATTACAGGAAGAATGTATGCAAGATTAGTAACATATGGATGATAATCGATCAGACGGTCGTGGAATCCAATAATGTATTCTAAACAGATCCAGATAAAAGAAGCTACAGCAATAGTAACACCGGCAAGTAATTCGTTTTTAATGATCATGAAATGGTTTTATTAATATAGTCGAATGAGTGTGATTTTTATTGTATAGTTTATATCCGCTATTGCGGATTTATCGCTGCTAAATTGCATAGCCCACGGTTTTAAACATGGGGAGTAAATAATAATTTAAATACAATCAATAATTAATCAGCGATTGAATGGTTGGACAGTACGGAGTAAGTTTATCTTTTCCTTTTAGAAAATTCAATTCAATCAGAAAAGAATAAGCAACGATTTCCCCCTGAGATTTTTTGATCAGCTTTGATGTTGCTTCCGCTGTACCACCAGTTGCTAAAATATCATCGTGGATAGCAACTTTCCAGCCCGGTTGTATGGCATCGGTATGCATTTCTATTGTATTCGTTCCATACTCCAATGCATATTCTTCATACACGGTTTCATATGGCAGCTTTCCTTTTTTACGTATCGGTATCATTGGAACCCCCAGTTCCATAGCTACAGACAAACCAAACCAGAAACCTCGGCTGTCTAAACAGGCGAGTGCATCTATGTGTAACGGGCGCAATTGATCTGCAATAGCTTGTACAATTGCCTTACATAATTGAGGATCTTTTAGTAAGGGAGTAATGTCTTTAAAAATAATTCCCGGTTCGGGAAAATCAACGATATCGCGAATGGTTGATTTTATTGTTTGTTCTAAAATTTCTTCAGATGTAGCCATAAAATTTATCCCCTTGGGTTGATTCCATCAACAATATACGACATCTTGCAGGTGCTTTACAAGAGTAGAATGGAAAAGGAACAAATTACCGGAATATTGGTGCCGATGCAGCAGGAGATTGAATTGATCCTGCATCATATGCACGTAGAAAATATTGTTGAAACAGGCAGTCGCAAGTTTTATGTCGGCACTATACAAGGAAAGAAAAGTGTGGTGAGTTTGTCCCGTATCGGTAAAGTTGCTTCTTCGGTTACAGCAGCGGTTATGATCGAACGTTTCGGTGTGGACCGCATCATCGTAACAGGTGTTGCAGGTGGTTTAACCGATGAAGTTAAGATCGGAGATATTGTTGTAGCAACTTCTTCTGTTCAGCACGATATGGATTGCCGTCCGATCTTTCCGCAGTTTGAAATTCCGTTACTGGATGTAACAACTTTTAACTGTGATACAGCCCTTGTTGAAGATGCATTCAAAAGCTGTTCTACTTTTATTAAAGAAGAACTGTATGATTTTGTAAGTAAAGAAGAGTTGGAAGCCTTACACATTCAGCAGCCAACCGTTCACAAAGGTTTGCTGGTAAGCGGTGATCAGTTTATTGGTACCATGCCGCAATACGAAAAGATCAGAGCCGAACTTCCTGATGCCATTTTCGTTGAAATGGAAGGGGCGGCCGTCGCACAGGTGTGTTATGAATATAAGGTTCCGTTGGTTGTCGTACGTTCGATCTCAGATAAAGCAAATGCAATTGCGCACATCGACTTCAACCGATATATTGAAAATGTTGCGAAGTATTATACCTGGGGATTGATAGAGGGGATGATGAAATAGGTTTTAAGTTTTATGTATTAAGTTTTAAGAAGCGTAAACGCTTCAGAAGATCTTAATAATCGCATTCTTAAAACATAATATATTGAACGTATTACTTTCTTAAAACGTAAAACTTATTACTTATAACATGATTAAAAACGATCCTAAAATCATCAATGCCTGGTGCACTTACGACTGGGCTAATTCGGTGTATTCGCTGACGATCACAACAGCAATTTTTCCTGAATACTTTTTAGGGATCACGAATAGCGAGGCGAATCATAATCTGGTTGACTTCTTCGGCTTTTTAATTCCGAATACGGTTTTGTATTCATGGGCAGTATCGATTGTATTTTTAGTGGCTGCAATCCTGAGTCCGTTTTTAACATCCATTGCCGATTATTCCGGAATGAAAAAAACGTTTATGAAAGTGTCTTGCTATACAGGTGCAGTGTCGTGTGCAGCGTTATATTTTTTTAATGAACATACGATAGAATTTGGTGTACTTGCTTTTGTGCTTGCAGGTATCGGTTATAGTTCAAGCATTGTATTTTACAATTCTTATCTACCGGAAATTGCAACCGAAGATCAGTATGATCGCATCAGTGCTAAAGGATATACATGGGGATATATCGGCAGTGTCTTGTTATTAATTATCAATTTGGTATGCGTTGTATTCCATGAAAAGATTGGGATTACATCGAGTCTTGCAGCACGTTTAGCTTTCTTAACCGTAGGTGTATGGTGGCTTGTATTCGGACAGATCTCTTTCATGGGATTACCGAAGGTGCAGCAGAAAAATAATGCAGGGCATATGCTGACCAATGGTTTAATAGAATTGAATAAAGTGTGGAAGAACATTCAGAAACTTCCCTTGTTAAAACGTTTTCTTGTTGGCTTTTTCTTTTACAATATGGGTGTGCAGACTGTTATGTATCTGGCCCCCTTGTTTGCAAAAGAAGTAATACACATCGAACAGGAATCATTGATCGCTACGATACTGTTGATTCAACTGGTTGCTATTGCAGGTGCCTATGCATTGAACATCTTATCCAATAGAGTAGGGAATACCAATGCGTTGATGGCAGGGGTTGTTGTATGGATCGCGATCTGCTGCATGGCGTATGTTGTTAAGCCAGGTGTAAGTTTCTTTATTCTGGCCGGAACAATAGGTTTTGTAATGGGAGGCGTGCAGTCCTTATCGCGTGCAACCTATTCGAAGTTGATGCCTGTGAATACAAAAGATCATGCATCCTATTTTAGTTTCTTTGATGTAGTTGATAAAATGTCGATCGTACTGGGAACCTTTAGTTATGGATTGATCCGACAAGTAACAGGGGATATGCGCAACAGTTTAATTGCTTTGGGTATTTATTTTGTGATCAGTATTTTCTTCCTGCGATTGATCCCTTCGAAGCAGGTGTATGATACGCAGCTACCTGACTAGTGGTCAGTTGTCAGTTGTCAGTAAACAGTGGTCAGTATACTACAGGAGGATTTCATTTGCGCCCTTTGCGTTTTTATCTTTACGTTCCTTGCGGTTAAAATAATTTGACTTGGTTTGCTGCAGGCGATACATAAACACTTGTTTATAACTTTATCAACTTTTAATTATTTGATTTTTAATTGAATGTGTTTTGTAATGAACACTTTCAACAGTTAATCCACAATCCATTTTCGACTTTGAAAAAAATGTATCTTTGTAGATAACTCCTTTTTACTTAGTACTCTGTACTTGGTACTAAGTACTCAAAAAATACGCACATGATTCTTTCAGGTTTAGAGATTAAAGATAAATTAGGTTCTGATATTGTGATCGAACCATACGACGATTCCCGCTTAAATCCCAATAGCTACAACTTACGCTTACACAATGAATTGCTGGTATATGACAACAATGAACTTGATATGAAAAAGCCGAACACTGCTTCGCCGTTGATCATACCGGAAGAGGGGGTGTTGTTGGAGACAGGTAAATTGTATTTAGGCAGAACGATTGAATACACAGAATCACATAACTATGTTCCGATGCTGGAAGGGCGTTCCTCTATCGGTCGCCTGGGCTTATTCGTTCACGTTACTGCCGGCTTTGGCGACGTTGGTTTCTGTGGCTTCTGGACATTGGAGATCTTCTGTGTGCATCCGATCCGTGTGTATCCGGGCGTTGAGATCTGTCAGATCTTCTATCACACCATTGAAGGAAAATACGAAAACTATAAAAGCGGAAAATACCAGAACAACAAAGGCATTCAGCCGAGCTTGTTGTATAAGGATTTCGAAAAGTAGTTTTATAAGTTACTAGGTGCTAGTTACTAGTTTCCAGATAAAAAATGTTTAACCATTATACTAGTACCTAGCAGCTAGTACCTCGCAACTACATTCATTATGCTTCCCATCGACCCACTCAATCAGGTAGCGGAATTTCACCGCACGTTCAAACATCCCATCTTAGATACCCCAACAATCCCTGCGATAGAGCGCGCTAAATTGCGTGTAGCCTTGCTTGCAGAGGAGTTAAAGGAATTGGAAGAAGCCATTGCACAAAATGATATTGTAGAAGTGGCAGATGCATTATGCGATCTTCAATATGTATTGGCAGGAGCGGTGCTTGAGTTTGGTTTGGGTGAAAAATTTAAAGATCTGTTCGATGAAGTGCAGCGTTCAAACATGAGTAAGACCTGTGCTACGGAGCAGGAAGCAAAAGACACCATCGCACATTACGAAGCGAAAGGACAACCTTGCTATCATGTGAAAAGTGGCAATCATTATCTGGTATATAGAACAGAAGATAATAAAACATTAAAGTCAATTAAGTATTCTGCAGCTGACTTGAAATCAATTGTAGAGAAATAAAAGTTGTTTGTAAAAAGGTCCCGCCGATAGCGGGACTTTTTCTTTTACTGTTTTTATGAAAAAGCTCTCATTATTTTTACTTATAAATTTTTGCTCTTTTTCTTTAAGCAATGCACAGGATCGTGTACAGAAATTGATTGCTGAAATAAAAGCTTCAAACACGATTGAGTGCATTGTTCTGGGTTATGCAGGAATGCCTTCAGCTTTATTTATGAAGGCTGATACATTAAATGGATTGCTTTCTGCAAAAGATAAAATACAATTATTTAATGATTCCAGCTACGTTTTGAAATATTACTGTTTTCATTATCTATTGTCTGATAAAGACAATGATTCAGTTGTTTTTGAATTATTGAAAAAAGTAATCAATGATACATCTGAAGTAGCCTATTATTGCAGCTGTTTAATTGACATATATCCATTTAATGGACTCCTTGTAGAAGAGTATTATCATTTTATTCAATCTAAATACAAGGATGGAAATCCAACTGTTTTGGGTAATAGCAACAAGGTATATATGTTTTCGAAGCCTGATAAGAAAAGTATAAAGAAAAATTATATCAGTTAAAATTGCTTATAGAACAATCAAAATACAGAGATATATTATTACGATATATTCAAGAATAATTCTATCTCTGCATTTTACTTATGTTACTCTTCTTCGATCTCTTTTAACTGAGATTTAATAAAAGGTGTTCTTGGTGCAAGAAAATATCCCGTAAGACTTGCAAAAAGAATCGGAATGAAATACGTAAAGCCCGTAAGAGATGATAACAATATAGTTGTACTCATTGGAGTGCGTGTAACACAAGCATTGATTGCAGCCATGCAGCTTACAATTGTTAATGCAAGATTAACCATAGGGAAGTACTGATGAATAATAAGGCCCAGGCATGCACCCACAAAAAATAACGGAATAATAAAACCACCTCTCCAGCCGGATGTTACCGTTACACCAATAGCAATTATTTTAAATACGATTATAGCCAGTAACATATTTAATGTAAATGATTCTGTTAATAGGGTGTGTATTTGATCGTGTCCGAAGTAACGTGTTACCGGAAGGTAATAGGCAATGATGCCTAATACAATACCTCCGGCAAAGGTTTTAATATATATAGGAAACTCTATTGTCTTTAAGATAGATTGCAGAATTTTTATATAATAAATAAACAGCCATCCGATAGCAGTCGCACACAAGCCAAATAGTACTGCATAAGCAAAGTCAAATCTGTCGAACATTTCATAGGCTGGTAATTCCCAGGTTGGGCCGATACCCATATTTATGATCACAGCAAAAATAATGTAGCTGAATGAACTGGCAACTAAAGCCGGGATGATTGCCTGATAATATTCTACAGCATGTTTGTGATGTAAAATTTCCAACGCAAACAAACTTCCTCCCAATGGAGCACCAAATAAGGCCGTAAATCCGGATGCCATACCTGCAATGCTAAGCGAACGTAATTCTTCTTCCTTCAACCGCAGCAATCTTCCGATCCAGGAACCTGTAGAACCTGTTACCTGTACCAATGGAGCCTCGGGTCCAAGGCTTCCCCCGGATGCTACACACAGCAGAGAAGATACGATCATGGAAGGATTATTTTTAGGATCTAATTTTCCTTTTTTGAATCGGATGTTATTCACCATTAAATGCATTTCACCGGGATCTCCTATAACATGAATGACCAAACCTGCAAGCAGCCCGCATATTGCCATGACCGGAATGACTAGCCATCCTTCAAAATGTGCAATGCTATGTGTGAGATATTCAAGCGTGATCCAATATATACCGGCTGTTACACCGCCAATAAGTCCAAGAGCTGCCCACAATAAAAACATTCTGCTGAATACAAAATTATCAAAGCGGACTGGTTTATTCAGCGTGTTTAAATGATTTATGAATTGTCGTTTTCGTTGGGTGCTCATTTGATGAATTGTATGTATGATACGGACAATATAATTCAAAAATAATAAAACACATACAAAAGATGTATAGTAAAGGACTTCTTGGAGCCTTTATTAATGGCCTGATACGGCTGTATTTAAATATAATATACGTACACGAATCTGAAAATATAAAATACGTGTATACACCTATTTCACCCCGCTCTCATTTTAGTTAAATAGAAGATTCGTTAATAAGTATATAGCATCAACGTCTATTGTTTTGACTAATTAGGGCACTATGAAGAAAAGAATAACCAGAAGTCTGCGTGTATCAAAATACATTATCTATAAGGAAACCCTTGTTGATTACAAAGAACATGTTTGGTCTTTTATAGGTGCGTTTGTTGGCATTGGTTTAATTACTTTTTTTCAAAGTAAAATTGTCACGCATCAGGAGAATGTTTTTTTAATAGGTTCATTTGGTGCTTCCAGTGTGTTGGTATATGGATCTATTCAAAGTCCGTTAGCTCAGCCTAGAAATTTAATCGGAGGCCATGTGATCTCCGCATTCATTGGTGTAACAGCGTATAAATTATTTCCGGATATGCTATGGCTCTCAGCTCCGTTTGCAGTTGCTTTGTCGATTGTCCTGATGCAAATCACAAAAACGTTACATCCTCCCGGTGGTGCCACTGCTCTAATCGCTGTTATCGGGTCAGAAAAAATAAAACATTTAGGTTATTGGTATGTATTGAGCCCTGTTCTGACGGGGTGTTTGATTATGCTTGTTGTAGCGTTGATCTTTAATAATATGACTTCACATAGAAGTTATCCGACAGATAAAAGGTATACAAAAGCGTTCCGGACACGATTAAGAAAGTTTGAACAGGATTAAAAGATTGCAGGATAGACAGGATTATGTTGGAGTTACTAGTCTTTTATTGTAAACGCTTTTAAATTCTAGGCTTTTTCCTCCGAAATTAATGAGTAAACCATCTGCTATATTATATGCTTCGCAGTAATTTATAGCTTGAGCTTTATGAGCTTCTTCTATCTTTTCAACAGCTTTTATTTCAAGCATTACTTTCCCTTCAATAAAAAAATCTACTCTTCTCATTCCGACAGAATGCCCTTTGTAAATGATTTCCATTTCCTGTTTCCATGTATATTTAACCTTCGATTGATTAAATTCAACAGCTAAACAACGTTGGTATATTTTTTCCTGGAAGCCATTTCCTAGTCTTTTGTGTACTTCCATAGCACATCCGATAATTTTATGTGTTAATGCATTGATTTCATTATTCTCCATATGTTATAAAAAAAATAGTTTGATGAAATATTTTTCACCAAACTATACAATCAAATAATGAATTCAAACTACCTTAAAAAATACTAACAATAGATAAAATTACAAACGAATGATCCTGTCCATCCTGCAATCTTTTAATCGTGTCTCACTGGCTACTCAAATATCAAATGCTTCACCGAATCACCGCTTGACGCTAGCTCCTGTAACGATTCAATACCAATCTTTAAATGTTCTTCTGCATAGAGTTTCGTTACAGAAGTATCGCTATCGGCAGTCTTTACGCCGTCTGGTACCATTGGATTGTCAGAGACCAATAACAATGCTCCGTGTGGAATGCTGTTCGCAAAGCCTACAACGAATATTGTAGCCGTTTCCATATCAATAGCCATCGTTCGGATGCTGCGCAGATATTCTTTAAATTTTTCGTCGTGTTCCCAAACTCTTCGGTTCGTTGTATAAACGGTTCCCGTCCAATAATCGCGTTCATGCTTACGGATAATAGATGAAACCGCTTGCTGCAATCGGAAGGAAGGGAGCGCCGGAATTTCTTTCGGCAGATAATCATCGCTTGTACCTTCGCCGCGTATCGCTGCAATCGGAAGGATCAGATCTCCGACTTTTGTTTTCTTCAAGCCTCCGCATTTGCCTAAAAATAAAACGGCTTTAGGATCAATTGCAGAAAGTATATCCATACAGGTTGCTGCCATAGCGCTTCCCATACCAAAATTTATAATGGTGATGTTGTTTGCAGTACAGGTCTGCATCGGTTTCCCGATACCTTTTATTTCAGCATCGAATTGTTTTGCAAACATTTCGAGGTAATTATGAAAATTTACAATTAAGATATATTCTCCAAATTCTTTGATTTCTGTTCCTGTATAGCGTGGCAACCAGTTCTTTACAATTTCTTCTTTCGTTTTCATACAACAATATTAAAAGTAATAACTGAAATTTCTATTTTTATGTACGTAAATTACGAGGCAATAGTATACACATGTACCCGAATTTAAATTTACCTGAAGCAGATTTAAAACTTTCCAGAGATAATGGGGAGATATATGTATATGATGGTATACGTAAAAAAAATATTTTGTTGACTCCCGAAGAATGGGTGCGCCAACATTTTATTCATTATCTGATCCATACCTGTAAATATCCACGGGTACTTTTTAAAGTTGAATCAGGCTTGCAGTATAATACCATGCAGAAACGCAGCGATATTCAGATCTATAACCGTCAGGGTACGGTCTTTATGCTGGTTGAATGTAAAGCCTTTTCGGTTCCGTTGAGTGAACAGACGCTCAAGCAGGCATCGGCTTATAATAAAACAATAGCAGCTGAGTGGCTGGTTATAACAAATGGTTTACATCATTTCGCTTTCCAACGGGTTGGCGAAGGCGATGAAATCGCTTTTGAAAAGCGGAACGAACTTCCTCCTTTTATATAGATCCCTTCGTTTTTCCCCAGGTGTAATACGTGTTTTCAATCATACCATTGTTGTAGTATTGAATAATGGCTTGAATGAGTTTACGCTCTTTCTCGTTTGCTGGCCGTATGATTTCGTGCGTATATTTTTTTATAAGAAACTCAGTCTCTAACGTTCCTTCTATATAATAGTCCTTTAAAAATACTCGATAATTGTTGTCTGAAAAGTTTACTGCATAATCATGTGATGGCTGTTTTCCAAAAACCGATTGACCGATCAATGCTGGCTCCGGATTTATGATCTGCAGATAGTCTAAAATACTTGGCATGATATCAATCTGACTTGCAACCAGAGAAGTATCTGCAGTTAATTTTTCAGAAGGATGGAAGAAGATCAGCGGAACGTTGTAATCGCCACGTATATTCTTATACTTCGGATTGCTATGCATTTGTGTATGATCTGCAGTGATAACAAACAAGGTGTTGGTATACCAGGTTTCTTTCTTAGCAGCTTCGAAGAATTTTCGTAACGAGTAATCTACATAACCAATCGTTTTGTGAATATCCAGATCGCCTTCGGGAAACTTGCCGGCATATTTTTCTGGTAATGAATACGGTTGGTGTGAACTGATCGTAAATACGCAGCTTGCAAAAGGCTGTGGAAATGTGTTCAGATGTTCTTTAAAATATTGAAGATAAGGTTCGTCATAAATGCCCCAGTTACCATCAAAATCTTCTTGGCTTCCTTTGTATTCGTTCAAACCGTAATAGTGTGTAAAGTCTGCATTTTTTGTAAATGCATCAAATCCCATTGAACCGTTTTTAGCAGCATGAAAGAACGATGTATGGTAACCGCTTTTAAGTAACTGCGTACCCAAACCTTGTAATGCGTTGGTTTGATAGAGAGACGTGATATAAGGTTCGCGCATCAGACCCGGTATGGATGCAAGGATAGAAGGTACAGCTTCCATGCTTACACGTCCGTTTGCAAAATGATTTTGGAAATATAAATTCGTTGAAGCCAGCGAATCCAAAAAGGGAGTATAGCCTTTTCCTGCATTCGCTATTCCGGTATATTCAGATGCAAAGCTTTCCAGAATGATGATGACAACATTTTGTTTTGTTGTATGTGTTGGAAACGTTGACTTCCCTTGTCTGTTCCATTCTGATAAAATATCCGACACTTCACTTTCATTTTTAAAATAGTGAACGGGTTCAATGGGTTCAATGCCAATCGTCATAAAAATATTGAAAGGAGTATTCAATACAACGTTGCCAAGTTTACTTGGTTGAATGGAGAATGCAATGTTTGGACGCAATGGTTTAAGCTGGAAGCCGCTGCGGATACCAAGTACAGCAAGCCCTATAAATAGGGCATAACCGATTGCAAAATAAAGTACAGGTCTTTTAGAAACTACCGGTTTGTATGTTAAACGCAGCGTGCGAAGTAGAATCCATAAAAACAATACAAATCCAAGTAAAGCAATGTGCCAGTAGTGTAAGAACAATTGATTTGCCTGATTACCTATATCATCTTTAATGCCTAAGATCTCAATGCCTGTACGTTTTCCTGTGAACGCAAAGTATTCTAAGTCGAGGAGATTTAATGAAACCAGAATGCTGTTAACAAGAACAAAGAGAAGTTTATTGATGGTAAATACCCACTTAGGTATGGCAAAGAAGCGACCAATTGCTAGCGGTAAAAAGAATACAACGTTTGCACCTAGTAGTATAGACAGGTCAAAACGCAAGCCCAGTAAGAAGGCGTAAGCGATTTGACTAGTCGTACACGATTCAAATTCCGGAGAATAAAATAAATAAAATAAAAGTCTGCAAAGACTGAATAAGAAAAGAAGAAATAATAACCGGGTAAATAGAAAGCGATATAAAGCTACGATCATGAATTCAGGTATTCGTGTATATCATGCAAAGATAACTGAAATGTTTTAGCCAGCATAACATCCACTACATTACCTGAGGCAATGGATAAGCCTTTTTGTATTTCACTGTTTGATCTGCACGCTTCTTTCCAGCCTTTATCTGCGATCTGTATCAGATAGGGCAGACTGGCATTGGTAAGTGCAATGGTAGAACTTGCCGGTACGGCACCCGGTATATTGGGCACGCAATAATGTATCACATCGTTTACTGTAAAGATCGGGTGTTCATGCGATGTGGGTTTACAGGTTTCGATACATCCGCCCTGATCAACGGCAACATCTATTACCACACTGCCTTTGGGCATCGTTTCGATCATAGCTTTACTTGCTAACACTGGCGCTTTTCCGCCGGGTATTAATACCGCTCCGATAAGCACATCTGTGTTTAGTAAATATTCAGCTATGAGCTGCTGCGTAGGATAGATGCCTGTTACGTTAGCAGGAAGTACATCGGCCAAATAACGCAGACGGTTTAAATTAATGTCCATTAAAATAACTTCCGCACCCATACCTGAAGCGATTTTTGCTGCCTGCGTACCAACAACACCTGCGCCTAAGATCACAACCCGGGCAGGTTTAACACCTGGCACGCCACCCAGAAGCTTTCCGCTTCCTCCATTATTTTTTTCTAAATAATGTGCCGCGATCTGTACAGCCATACGTCCGGCCACTTCCGACATGGGCGTTAAGATCGGCAAGGAATGATCGGCTTTCTGAATGGTCTCATACGTAATGCAAATTGCTTTGCGCTCGATCATCGCTTTTGTTAATTCTTCATTCGAAGCAAAATGGAAGTAGGTGAAAATAATCTGCCCTTCTTTGATCAACGCATATTCAGAAGTCAGAGGTTCTTTCACTTTTACAATCAGATCTGCTTTTGCAAATACATCTACTGCTTTTTCCAGAATAGTAGCGCCCGCTTTTGTATAAGCTTCGTCTGTAAAGCCCGAACCAAGACCGGCTCCTTGTTGTATAAGTATGGTATGTTTGTGTGCGATCAATTCTGCAACTCCGGAAGGAGTCATTGAAACCCGAAACTCTCTGTTCTTAATTTCTTTTGGTACACCGATGATCATAACTTTGGTTTCTTAATGTTCGTTATCAAATTCTATTGACTGTAAACTACAGGTATTCTATTTAATTCTTTAACGCTGAATGAACAATTTCATTCCGTATTGAATTGTATATTTTCCTTTATCGTGCCACTCAACAACATTTTCTGTACTATGCCACAATGCAATCACTGACAACAGACTACTGTCCACTGACAACTACTTACTATATACTCTCTCCGTTTGGAATTTGTTTTTTGTTATTTGTTATTTCTTTTCAAAAGCGCATAAAAAAAGTCATCCCGATATCTATCGGGATGACTTTTTTTATGCGCTTTTGAAAAGCTTTTATTTATTCGAAAAAGGAGCACCACCGTTGTTGCCGCCTTCCTGAAGCATATTTTTTTGTTGTAAAGATTCAACTACTTCCGCTTCCAGAGGAATGGATACTCTTGCATTTGCCGGATCATTCGTATACAATGTGATGATATCTCTGTTGTATCCATCCGCAGCAGGAGAGTATGTAATTTCTAATCTTGCAGTTTTACCAGGAAGTACGTATGTAATTTCATCTACAGCTTTTTCTTTTTTCAATTTGAATGAAGTACAGCTGCAAGCACTTGCTGATTTAGAAATAAACAAGGTATCTTTTCCAGCATTTGTGATCTTCATTGAATACACACCTTTTTGGCTGCGTTCAATTTTACCATAATTCACAGCATGTTTTTCAAGAACAATCTTAGCACTTTTTTTGTCATCCACATGTGCAGGAGCATGTGCATGTGATCCATCTGTATGGGCAGCTGGAGCTGGTGCCTGAGTCTGATTTGGAGCCGGTGCAGCAGTTATTGGCTCAACAATTCCTTTGATATTCAGCATTTTAACTATCTCGTCCTTGTAATAAACCGTAACCGTTTTCTGGAATACACCTGGTCTGCCTGAAGAGTTAAATGAAGCCGTAATAACGCCTTTTTGTCCGGGTAAAATTGCATCTGTAGAGAATGAAGGGGTTGTGCAACCACAAGAAGCACGAACGTTCTCTTGTTTTAAAAGAATGGTGTCTTTTCCTGTATTGTAGAATTCGAATGTATGAGTGGCTTGTTCGCCTTCATTAATTACACCGAAATCAAATTTATCAATCGGAAAATTGAAATTATTGGATTGTTGTGCAAATGTAACACCCATTGTACTAGCTGCTAAGGCAACCAAAACCACTATTTTCTTAAACATAGCTTCTATAATTTATTGACTTGAATACTCAAAATTAACGTATAGTAACCAAACTTACATAAATTATACCAAAAAATATAGATTTTGTGCTGAAAGGGTAAAAATTTGAATAGCGCTTTTAATTGCATAATTTTGTAAGGTTTTGGCTAATCCGATACAAACAGCATTTTGAATACAAGCGAAATTACAGGGGAGTTTTCTTTGACCAAGGAGGAAATTCTACAAGATTATAGACTGGCATGTGAAAGCAGACAAACGAGTATCCTTGCTCGTAAGGAAGTTTTCATGGGCAAGGCGAAGTTTGGTATTTTTGGTACAGGGAAAGAACTTGCGCAGATCTGTATGGCGAAGTTCTTTAAAGAAGGTGATTTCCGTTCCGGATATTATAGAGATCAGACTTTTATGATGGCCACAGGGGCGTTGACCATCGAACAATACTTTGCGCAATTATACGGTCATGCAGATGTGGAGCACGATCCGCATTCAGGTGGACGAATGATGATCGGCCATTATTCAACACGTAATTTAGATGAACAAGGTCGTTTCAAAGACCTGACAAAAATAAAAGTATCAACACCGGATATTTCTCCAACGGGTGCTCAAATGCCTCGTCTGGTAGGTTTAGCCTGGGCTTCCAAATTATTCCGCAACAACCCGGAACTGCACAGCATGACCAACTTCAGCAATAACGGAAATGAAGTTGCATTCGGAACGATCGGAAACGGTGCCATGGCGGAAGGTGTATTTTTTGAAGCGATCAATGCTGCAGGTGTATTACAGGTTCCTATGCTCATCTCCATCTGGGATGATGCCTACGCGATCTCTGTTCCGCAGCGCTATCAAACTACAAAAGATGATATCTCGTCTATGTTCGAAGGTTTCAGAAGAGATCACAACGAACGTGGTATTGAGATCATGAAAGTAAAGGGCTGGGATTACGAAGCGCTTTGCTATGGATACAAAGAAGCAACCCGTTTGTGTAGAGAAGAGCACGTACCTGTATTGATGCATGTGTGTGAGATGACTCAACCAATGGGACACTCCACTTCCGGTTCTCATGAGCGCTACAAAACAAAAGAGCGTCTGGACTGGGAAGAAGAATACGATTGCAATAAGAAGTTTAAAGAGTGGATTCTGGAAAACGGTATTTGCTCTGAAGATGATTTGCTACAGATCGAAACGGAGTCGGTTGAAAAAGTAAAACAAGCCCGTCAGCGTGCCTGGGAAAATTTTGTAAATTATCTTAAGGAAGATCACGAATTGGCAGTGCAATATATTAGAGAAGCTGCTTCTTCAAGTTCGGTGAAAGACGAATTGGAACAGCTGTCTATAGAATTACACAAAACGTTAAATCCATACCGCTCCGATGCTGTAAGGGCTGTGAAGAAGGCCTTGCGTTTGCTTCGTAACGAAACGAATGGATCTAAAGAAAATTTGCAGAATTGGGCTGAACGTACGGAAATAGAGAACAGACGTCGTTTCAATAGCCACTTATACAGTCAATCAGTTGAGTCGGCTTTGCTGGTCCCTGAAGTAGCACCGATCATTACCGAAGATTCTCCGATATTAGACGGAAGAGAATTGTTACAACACAACTTCGAAGCTCTGTTCAACCGCGATCCGCGCTTGCTGGCTTTCGGTGAAGACGTAGGACAAATAGGAGATGTGAACCAAGGCTTCTCCGGTTTGCAGGATAAATTCGGTGAGATCCGTATTACCGATACCGGTATTCGTGAAGCAACCATTGTTGGACAGGCGATAGGTACTGCAATGCGTGGCTTACGTCCGATTGCAGAGATTCAGTATTTAGATTATTTATTATTCGCAATAGAAATATTATCGGATGATGTGGCTTCGCTGCATTACCGTTCAGCGGGCGGACAAAAAGCTCCGTTGATCATCCGTACACGCGGACACCGTCTGGAAGGTATGTTCCACTCGGGTTCACCGATGCAGATGATCCTGGGTTCGATACGTGGTATGTTCTTATGCGTGCCGCGCAACATGACACAGGCTGCAGGTATGTACAACACACTGGTTAAAGGCGATGAACCGGCGATCATGATCGAATCGTTAAACGCGTATCGCTTAAAAGAAAAACTTCCACAGAACTTAGGAGAGTTTACGGTACAGTTAGGTATTATAGATGTATTGAGACCCGGCACAGATATTACGATTGTTACCTACGGCTCTATGTGTCGTATTGTGCAGGAAGGTGCAAATGAATTACAGCAATTAGGTATCTCATGCGAGATCATCGATATACAAACATTACTGCCGTTTGATAGAACACAGCAGATTGTTGAGTCGATCAAAAAAACGAATCGTGTATTGTTTGCCGATGAAGATTACTCTGCAGGCGCAACCGCCTATATGATGCAGCAGGTATTGGAAGGACAGAAGGCTTGGCAGTATCTGGATTCAGAACCGAGAACCTTGTCTGCACAGGATAACAGACCGGCATACTCAACCGACGGTGACTATTATTCAAAACCAAGTCCGGATGATGTGATCGACATGGTATACGAAATGATGCACGAAGTAAATCCCGGCAAGTTTCCGAAATGGTATAAATAATTTAGTGGTCAGTTGTCAGTATTTGACTGACCACGAATCAACCCGATGTTGTGCCAACGGCCAACATCCTATTAAAGCCAAACGCCGTTGTTGGTGTTTCCGCCTGAACAGATGTTTAGTTAATGAGCGAAGGACAACGCGGAGTCACCAACAACCACTACAGATAAAATAAGGCCTGTTGAATGTTATTCGGCAGGCTTTATTATTTCGGAGAGGAGTTGCTGCTGTTGCACCATAAAGTTATTTTGAAATAAACCAGACATTTAATAGCTTGTATAAAAACAAATTAATTTTAGTATGCTTATAATATGGAAAGGTAAAGGAATTCTTATAATACTTTACTTCATCGTTTGTTTTGTCGGATCAGTGATTCTTGGTGGGATTTTCCTTAAAATGGATTTTGTATTTGTACTTGGTGTCGCATGTTTGTTAACTTCTATATGGACGTATTTAACATGCGAAGATTATTATATTGACAGAGACGGGAACAAGGCGAGATTATTTCTTGAACATGAATTGTTTTTTATCCCAATGAAAGTCTGGTCGTATATATTTTTAGGTTTGTCCATATTAGCTTTTTGCAGTGTACTTTTTAATTACATTGCTTCTAAAATATAATAGGCATTACAGATTAAAATAGGACTGTGAATACAGAGGTAACTTCAAATTCGGATAATAGCAACGATCAAAAAAAAGGTGGAAAATTTGGTGATCTAAAAAAACATAAGCTCGGACTAGGTTGCATGGTATTATTTTTTCTTCCATTCGTTATCGGTGGATTTGGTTCATTATTTTTTGTTACATATAAATTTTACAAAGTAAGTGAAGCAAAAAACTGGAAGCCTACACATGCCAATATGCTTTTTGCTGAACAGTATTCCAGCAATGGTAGAAATGGATCCGCTAGGTATGATGTGAATGTTAAATATGAATATTTTGTTGGTGCGAAATTTTTTATCGGAAACTCCGTTTCATTTTATAGTGGAAAAAATAATTTGGAAAAATACGGAGCATTGTATGATAGTCTATATAGTGCGAAGGTCGTTGAAGTGTATGTCAATGAGAATGATCCAAGCGAGTCTGTCGTAATCAGAGACGTGACAAATTCAATGATTGGCTTGGTGGTATTTTCGCTTATGTTGAATGCTCTCTTAATGGTTTTCTTATTACCTCATTTCTTTAAACAGCTCACTGCAAAAAAGATATTGGTATTTACGTGTATCATTTGGGCTCTTGGAATAAGTAAGATGATATTTCATATTGGAGATATTGATATTTCGAAAAAGGTCGTAGTAATCGAGAAAAAGGAAGAGTAAATTTATATTGAGTAAATTAAGTTAAGCTCACCGTAGATTATAAAGGATATCTGGCCTTTGTTGCAAAAACAGATCTTATAGACTGGTATGCTTCAAAATATGGAGCTATACAGACAATGCTTACAATCACTAGATATAGTGATTATATACAGCACAATGTAAAATATTCAAAAACGAAGCGGTATATATTTAATAAATGAGCTATTTTGTTTAAAGAAATCTCTTAAACTTTTCACACAATGCTTTTTCGATTGATTCTTTTCTGCAGCATGTGCTTTACGTATACATTTGTTTCATCAGCTCAGAACCTTGTACCAAATTATAGTTTTGAAAATAACACAGGACCTTGTCCAGTTATGCAGGGACAGTTGTTTACAACAGATTGGTATTCTCCCAATGGGCAGACAACAGACTTTTTTACTCCCTGCGGACTTGCAGGATGGTATTCAACACCGGATAATTCGCAGAACTTTGGCTTTCAGTATGCAGCTACAGGGACAAACTATGTAGGCATTCGTGCATGGGATAACTCTTGGGGGAGCAGTAACTCCGTTATCAGAGAATATATAAGTGTAAAACTTGCAGAACCCTTAAAGGCCTGTCAGTTGTATTATATCTACTTTAAAGTAAGTGTCGCGAATGGTCCGAAAACCAAATGGGCTGTATCTAATCTTGGATTATCTCTATCAAAAGATAAGGTAATGACTACTGCGGCAGTGATACAGGTTAGTCCACAAATCTTTAGAGATAAAGCAAAGGGGCCGCCTGTATTAGGGCAATGGGAAACGATTTCAGGGTACTATTTAGCTGTCGGTGGCGAAGAATATATTACAATCGGAAATTTTGAAACCTACGACCGCACCATCAAATGGGATGTAGTACCTCAACTATATGACGGCGCTGCTTATTATTATATTGATGATGTAAGTGTTACTGAATCTGTGGTAACAACATCGTTAGATTCTACCTTTTGTGATAATAGAAACGTTGTATATAAAGCACGTTTGAATCCCGACTCAATAAGAATACAAGTGAATGGAGAAACAACTGTGATCGATACGAATTTCTTTGTGATCGATCAGACGGGTGCATATCAAATAGAAGAATTTCAAAACAACTGCAGCCTGCAGGTTACCTATAATGCTACGAAAGTAAATTGTGACGGAAGGGTTCAGATGCCTACACTGATTACACCCAATGGAGATCTTATGAATGATCAGTTTGAACCTCTTGTGTTTGAAAATATCATACAAGTCACACTTAATATATATAACAGGTGGGGCGGATTGGTCTATACAAGTACCAACATAAAATGGAATCCTTCAGAAGTAAGTGACGGTATTTATTATTATGACATTACCTACACAGACAAAAAAAATGTAAAAGGAAAGTATAAAGGATGGGTATCTGTGATACGATGAAAAGCGTGAGCAGGTCTTCTTAGATTTTTCGTAGGATCATTCTACGCTATCTATTGCCAGTCTTAGCGAAGCTGGGACTGGTGTCCATTATTCCGAAGTCTTTGACTACATTTTATTCCCCACCATTTCTATCCGTAGAGTTAGCGAAGCGTTCTACGGATAGAAATAATTTAGAGTCTTTGACTCGTTGTTATAAGCTATTCCTGATTTGCAATCCTATACTTTTAAACAATTCCCCACAAACTAAAATAATCCCGCAACCTCAACGTTACTTTTCAAAATCCCCTGAAATGAATACGACATCGCTGAAAAGAATCACTCTGGTTAGTGCCATACTGATCACACTTTTATTTTATAAACAATCCAACGGCTTAAATGTGCTGATCTTTGAATCGCTGGTGGTGCTGTACTTCTGGCTAAGTGGCAGAATAACTAAAAACGCACTCTCTATATTCAGTACTGTTGCGCTCGTTTCGTCTTCTATTTTTACCATCATTACATATTCCAATTTTGTGTATGTGATGAATACGATTGCATTGATCTTATTTATCGGTGTTCATTTAGAATCGAATGTAAAGTCAATTGTATCGTCGTTTGGATTGGCTTTTGTAAATATGTTTGACGGACAGAAATTGTTTTTTACAAGTCTGCGAAACTCCAGATTTCAAAGCATGGGGAAGTATGTATGGAAGTTCCGGATCTTTTTATTTCCTGTTATTATCATCAGCATATTTGTATTGATCTATAGTAATTCCAATCCGCTGTTTGATAAAATTGTTTCAACGATCAATAAATATATTGGAAATTGGTTTAGTATCTTTTTTGAAAATATTGAATTCTCTTTGGTCTTCACGTTCATTGTTGGATTGTTAATAAGTAATTTCATTTTGCAGCAATCAAAAAATGCCGCTATACTCAGTTATGATGCACAGTCGGATGTGGAACTGCAACGTATAAAAAGAAAAGAAAAACGTTCTTTCAATAACATCGGACTAAAAAATGAATTGCGGTCTGCGATCTTTCTTTTTGTTTCATTAAATGCATTGCTGTTTGTTCTGAATATACTGGATATTTATTTTGTCTGGTTCAATTTTGAATGGGCGAATGAAGCGCTGAAAGGTTTTGTGCACGAAGGAACCTGGTATCTGATCTTTTCAATATTGCTTTCGATCGCACTGGTATTGTACTTCTTCAGAGGTTCTCTGAATTTTTTCCATAAGAATAAACTCCTGAAAGTATTGTGTTATGCATGGCTTGCACAAAATACGTTATTGGCAGTTTCTGTGATCATACGGAATTATTGGTATGTACATTACTTTTCATTAGCGCATAAACGGATCGGACTGTTTATATTTTTACTCTTAACCATTTATGGTTTGTATACGGTATTTATAAAAGTGAAAGAACGTAAATCTGCATTCTATCTTTTTAGAAACAATGTACTGGTGATATATGCCTTGCTGCTGGTAAGTTCCTTTATAAACTGGGATGTGATTATTGCAAAATATAACGTGGCACACGCAGGTAAATCGTATTATGAAATGCGGTATGCAGCATACTTATCGGATGCTACGCTTCCCATTGTTGAACTTCCTATAGCTGAACTTGAACGTATTCAGAAATTTCAATTCAACAAATACCCCCTTGAACGAAATGATCTTACTCCGGAATTGTATATTCAAACAATAGAATGGAGGAAAAATGAATTCAAAAATAAATGGGAAAAGAAAAGTTGGTTATCCTGGAATTTATCTGAATATTTGACGTATAGGAAGTTAGTGGACAGTAATAGTTTAGCCGAATAAATAAAAATGTTTAGAATTATCAGGAAAGATAAAATAGATGAATATCGGATTGGTCAAAGTAGACTGTCAATCTCTGTACTTAATGATAAATTGGTTTTCAATCTTTGGATTCACTGTGAGACTGATTATATGTTTGATGGTAAGTTGAAAACTTCAAGGGGACCTATGATTGAAATTTTTATGCCGATCACTAATTTTCCAACAGAGAATGAAACGATAACTCTATCTGTTCCGGAAACAAGTGAAATGACAGCATTGCTTGATACATATTTTATGACAGGTTTCTATGAGTACAATCATCAAAATCTTTCCGAAACAACGTTGGTGTTAAAAAGAATTTCAGAAAATCAATATGAAATATTTTTTAAAGGTAAACCTAGCGAAGATTTTGAAGAGTTGGCTTTTGAAGGAGAGCATATTGTATCTTTAGAAAATAACTTGAAAAGATTTTGGTGATTCCGCCTTGGTTGGTGTTTAGCGAGGCAGGATATTGAATAAGAGTATTGTTGATTTCCGAGTGCCACCAACCAATTGTGTAAGGTATTAGTATGCACTGACATACTGTTGTCACAAGCACATGTTATTTTTGTTCAAAGCATGAAAAATGAGCGCAGAAGAAATAAAAACATTTTATCCGAAGAGTCGGAAAGCATGGAGGCAATGGTTAAGTAAATACCATCGTTCAGAGCAATCCGTGTGGCTGTTGTTGTATAAAAAAGAATCCGGTAAGCCAAGCATCAGCTGGAGCGATGCAGTTGAAGAGGCCTTGTGTTTTGGGTGGATCGACAGCAAACGTAAATCGTTGGATGCAGAAAGTTTTATTCAGTTCTTCTGCCAGAGAAAGCCTAAAGGTACCTGGTCGAAAGTAAACAAAGAGAAAGTACTGCAGCTCATTGAAGACGGACTCATGACCGAGAGAGGATTGGAGAGTATTGAGAAAGCGAAACAAAACGGTTCCTGGGTCATTTTAGACGAAGTAGAAGAGTTAACCATACCAATAGACCTCGGTAAAGCATTTAAGGCTCACAAGGGTTCTAAAGACTATTTTTTAAGTCTAAGCAAATCTGTACGTAAAATGATTCTATACTGGGTAGTGTCTGCCAAACGTGAAGAGACCCGACAAAAACGTATCACTGAAATTGTAGAACGAGCAGCACAAGGCTTAAAACCGAAACATCTTTAAGTTGTCAGTAAACAGTGGTCAGTAATCAATGGAAAGTTGTCAGTAGGGCGTGCTTAATAATTTACTGATTTGCATAGACCATGGTTTTCACTGTGGAATAAAACAAACACATATCTGAGCCTGTATTAGCGTAGTGATAACAGCCGCTTTCCATTTAGTAGTCCTCAGCTCTTCCGGATTTGTAATCCGGAAGCCAGATAAAAAGGATTTGTAATCCGCTTATCTGACAACTGTCCACTGGCTACTGTCCATTGACCACCAGCAAAGCGATCGTAAACGTGCTACCGCTCCCAAATTCACTGTCAACGGAGATGGAGCCGCCTTGTGCTTCAATAAATTCTTTGCTGATAGCTAGGCCAAGTCCGGTACCTTCTTTTTTTGTTCCGGGTACACGAAAGTACCGGTTGAATATTTTGTCTTTGTATTGAGACGCGATGCCTTGTCCGGTATCTTTTACAGATATTGTTACTTTATCGTCACGCGATACAATCGATAATTGAATGGTAGAGTTATCGTACGAATAGCGAATGGCATTTGATAATAAGTTGATCAGCACCCAGGCTGTCTTCTCATTGTCGGCAAGTACATGTGGAATATTGTCCGGTGATGTAATCTCAAGTGTGATGTGTTTCTGTTCGGCCTGTGTTTTTGTAGCATTGACAGCATACATCAAAATCTCTTTCGGATCATTTGGCAGAATGGATAACTGAATGTTTCCGCTTTCAACCTGTGTCATATTTAACAGTTCACCAGTGATTTTAAGCAAGCGGTTGGCATCCTCTTTAATACTTTCTAATAAGTTTGTTTGTTCTTCATTGAGTGTACCTACCTGTTTGTTTTCCAGTAATTGCAAACTCATTTTAATAGAAGAGATAGGTGTTTTGAATTCATGGGAAACCGTTGCAATGAAATTTGTTTTAGCAAAATCCAATTCCTTGTATTCCGTAATATTTCGTAGAATAATAACATGGCCGATCAATTGTTTGACTTCTTCGCCGGTAGGAGTGACGGAGATGTGCAGGATTTCTTTTTCAAAATACCCTTCTTTGTTATTCGAATAAATTTTAATAGGTATGGCTTTATTTGACGGAGTGTTTTCTGCAACCATCAGATCTTGTACAAGTGTTCGTACCAGATCATTTTTTATTGAAAGATCCTGTGTATAGTGCCCGATAAGTTCGTCTTGTGGAATGCCAATGATTTTGATGGCTTGTTCATTTGCAAAAAGTATTTTTAGATTTTCGTCCAGACCGATCACCGGGTCGTACATGTTGTTAATAAGACTTTCAATACGTTTTTTCTCCATCATCAGCCCTGCCAGATTGCTGCTGTTGTATTCTTCTAATTTCTCCGCCATGGTATTAAAGGATTTGGCGAGTTCTCCAAATTCATCATGGCCCTCAAAATGTACACGTTCAGAATATTTTTTTTCAGCGATCTGTCGAATGCTTTCGGTAAGCTCCTTGATCGGATTGGCAATGTTAGAAGGTAAATTGATCAATAAGGTAAATGCGATCACAAAGCAAAGTGTACCTGTAACAGCAATCCAGAAGATCGCTTTGTTGGCGGTAGACTTAGCCACCTCACTTTTGCGTTGGATTCCCTGCATATTCAGATCCATTATTTTATAAATGCCATGACGGATCTGTGGCAATAACGTACTATCGGATCTGTTGATTTTATATTGGTTGTACAGATTTCGTATTTCTGTCGTAACACTTTTTTCTCCTGTTTCCGTTAGGTTTGCTTCTTGCTTCGTTAAATTATTTTCGAACATAGAGATTGCTTCAGTACCTTGTTCTTCTAAGGAACTCAACATGAAACGCGCGTACTCTAAAGAATTGTAATTGGCAACCAAAATGTTTTCCGTATCTGACTTTAGTGCATTGATGTATCTGGTTCCAACAGCACTCAATAAAATAATGAGTAAGAACAACAGTCCAACGCCTAAGGTTAGTTTTGTTTTTATTTTCATTGTTATGATAAAATTACTAGATCAATATTGTTCGAAGATAGCTTTTTAAAAAGTGTATTTAATAAGTTGGTTCTCCAGATAATTTTGAACATGTTTAAATGGGGTTTACCTATACAAATAGTGGTTATGTTTCGTTCAATGGCTTGACTAACGATTGTTTTGGAGATGGAAGTACTTTCAATTTTGATGATTTCTGCTCCTAACTCCGTAGCTAATTTAAAGTTATTTATTAAATGACGCTGCTTATCTAATGCTATTTTGTCGGCATGTTCATTCGGCATTTGTACATACAATACATACCATTTGCTGTGGAAGTAATTTGCCAGTCGTGCTGTTTTACGAATAACGACCTTCGCTGTATGATCATTACTGCTGATGCAAGCTAAAAAACGTTCGTGTTTAATGGCTTGTGTTTTTGTTACTTCCGTTTCAACTTTTCGTTCAACCTGCGATGCAACTTCTTTGAGCGCCAATTCTCGCAGTTGTAAAATATGATCGCTCTTGAAGAAATTCTGTAAAGCAGCTTGTATTTTTTCTTGCTTGTATATTTTACCTTCCTTTAATCGGATGATCAATTCATCGGCTGTTAAATCAATGTTTACAACTTCATCTGCTAGTGTTAAGATGCTGTCAGGGATACGTTCTTTAACTTCAATTCCGGTAATGGTTTTTACTTCTTCATTCAGGCTTTCAATATGCTGAATGTTTACTGCTGAAATGACATTGATACCTGCTTCTAAAATTTCGATTACATCCTGCCAGCGTTTTTCATTTTTACTTCCCTCAATATTTGTGTGAGCAAGTTCATCAACAATAACCACCTCCGGACGAACATTAATAATGGCCTGCACATCCATTTCTTCCAGTTCTTTTCCTTTATAAAATAAGGTTCGTCTTGGTATTACCGGAAGTCCTTCTAGCAGAGCATGTGTTTCTTTTCGATTATGTGTTTCGATAAAACCGATCTTTACATCAATACCATTTTTCAATAAGGCATGTGCTTCCTGCAGCATACGGTATGATTTACCTACACCGGCACTCATGCCGATGTAGATTTTAAATTTACCTTTCCTCGACTTTTTAATTAAATCGAGAAAGTGCTGTACGGTTTTATCTTTTTCACTCATTTAGAAAGATACGGCTAAGGATGTTGTTAGTACGTAATTATTATTGTTGGGCTCATTATCCAATATAAATATTTTATCGGTACTGCTGAAAACTTTTCCTTCCGTCCGCCAGACTACGTTTTCAGCAATTTTGTAATCGAGATTAAGCGAGTAGCCATAGGTTTGAAATCCATGTGGTGTACCGGTAGAAATAATTACACCATTGACATCGCTGTAATATTCGAGCCTTGCAGCAATCGTTGACCTGGAAGATAGGTTGTATCTTGCCTGTACAACAGGAGAGAACCATGTATTATACGCACTGCTTCCTTTTGATTTTTGTTGAACGCCAATATCAAAACCCAATATAATTCCGAATTTTTCGTGAAGCTGAAAGATGCCGTAGAGATTATGAAAATAACGCATTTGTCTGCTGCTATCCGGTGTATCGCTACCCACAAAGGAACTACTGTTTAATGTGATCTTTGATGTGGGTTTATAGGTAAGCTGATGTCCAAGCGCAGGTGTGTTATTGCCATCAACACGTTGAATGCGCTGCCATCCGTTTAAGACCAATCCACTCACAAACCACTTTTCGTTATCACTCGTGTAGGATACTTTTACACCACTTTCATAATAAGGCGAATTGTCTGCCAGCATACTACGTGTTAAATTCCAGCAATCTTTACCTATGGCACTTTCAAAACCTATGTGCGATGCAAATACACCTGCATCAACCCAAAGGTTTTTTCTTTTTGAGATCTTCGCACCAACATTCGCTTCAAAGATGTTTTTTAATACACCTGGTTCAGCTGCAAGATTGGCATTTGCATAAGTACCCGTCATGAGTGCAATGTTTGCCCGTACCTTGTCTGTTGCATACGCTGCTTTTATAAAACCAAGATTGATGTTTACTTCGTTGTGCCTGTTATACGAGTAAACAAAACTTGGTCTTGTATGATTTCCAGTATTACTAAAGTCATATCCATAATAGGCTTCAATGTAGCCCGATATTGTTAGATGGTTGGTCATTTGATTTAACAATCTGGTTTCAGGTATGGTATCGGATTCGGTCCTTTGTGTTTGATCCGTTACCTGCGCTTGTAGCGTATGTGTTGCACCTATAAGTATGCATACACTTACATATATAACTTTAAAGATATTTTGCACGTGTACTGTTATTTTAAATCATCTAAGGCAATGTTGAGTTTCAGTACATTTATTTTTTCTGTGCCGAATAATCCAAGCAAGGGCTTTTCAGTTTGTTCGTCAATTAATTGTATTAATCGTTCTTCTGAAATGTGACGGATCTTTGCAATACGTTTCACTTGCACTTTTGCGGCCTGCAAAGAAATATTCGGATCTAACCCGCTTCCGCTTGCTGTTACCAGATCAGATGGGATCTCTGATTTGCTGACACCTGGATTATGAACCAGAAAGGTATCAATGCGTGCCTGTACTTCTTTTAAATAGTCGGGATTGCTTGGACCTTTATTGCTGCCGCCTGAGCCAGCCGCATTATAACCCACTGCAGATGGTCTTGAATTAAAATACATGTCGTCTGTAAAGGCTTGTCCAATGTTGCTGTAATAGGTTTTATCTTTGTGCACAATGATAAAACCTTTACCTTTATTTGGAGCGAGTTGTGCGATGCCATATACGACCAATGTGTATATGCCCATAAAGAATACCAGGCTAACAAGCGTAAGTTTTATGGCAGGAAGTAGATTCGATTTCATAATAGTTTTTTATTTAAATGAATAAAGAAACAATCAGATCAATTGCTTTGATACCGACGAAGGGTATAAGTACACCACCTAGGCCATAGATCAATAGGTTTCTACGAAGCAGCGCACTTGCGCCAATGGGTTTGTAAGCAACACCTTTCAATGCCAATGGAATCAGGAACGGAATGATAATGGCATTGAAGATAACCGCTGAAAGGATCGCACTTTCCGGGCTGTGCAGCTTCATGATATTTAAACCTTGTAATGAAGGAATGGCTACAATAAACAGTGCTGGAATGATGGCAAAATATTTAGCAACATCATTTGCAATGCTGAAGGTTGTTAGCGTTCCTCGGGTCATCAATAACTGCTTACCGATCTCAACGATCTCGATCAGTTTTGTTGGATCATTATCTAAGTCAACCATATTGCCGGCTTCTTTTGCTGCCTGTGTTCCGCTGTTCATCGCCACACCCACATCTGCCTGTGCAAGGGCAGGAGCATCGTTTGTGCCATCGCCCATCATAGCTACAAGACGGCCTTCTGATTGTTCTTTTTTGATGTAGTTCATTTTATCTTCCGGCTTTGCTTCCGCAATAAAATCATCTACACCTGCTTTCTCTGCAATGAATTTTGCTGTTAATGGATTGTCGCCCGTTACCATTACAGTTTTAATTCCCATTTTACGCAGACGTTCAAAACGTTCTTGTATACCGGGTTTGATGATATCCTGCAATTCAATAACACCAATTATTTTTTCATTGACCGAAATGACCAAAGGTGTTCCGCCATTACTTGAAATTGCGGTTACACGTTCAATGGTTTCTGCTGAATACGTATTTCCTTCCTTTTCAGCCAAACGTTTGATGGCATCTGCAGCACCTTTGCGAATGCGTGTATTTTCATAATCAATCCCTGAACATCTTGTTTCTGCCGTGAATTTTATGAAACGCGGATTTTCAATATTATAACTTGAAGGATTTACTCCGGCTAATTCAATAATGGATTTCCCTTCCGGTGTTTCATCGCTCATAGAACTGAGTGCAGCGCAGGTAATAAAATACTTTTCATCCACACCGTTACTTGGATAAAAATGCGTCGCTTTTCGATTGCCAATGGTGATGGTCCCTGTTTTGTCTAACAGCAACACGTCTATATCACCGGCTGTTTCAACAGCTTTACCACTCTTGGTAATTACATTTGCCCGCAATGCCCGATCCATGCCTGCGATACCAATAGCAGAAAGCAAACCGCCAATGGTAGTTGGTATCAAACAAACAAACAATGAAATAAATGCAGCAATGGTAATGGGGGTGTTTGCATAATCAGCAAAAGGTTTTAATGTAATGGTTACAATGATAAAGACCAAGGTAAAACCAGCCAACAGAATTGTTAAAGCAATTTCGTTAGGCGTTTTTTGACGACTTGCACCTTCTACCAATGCAATCATTTTATCTAAGAAACTTTCGCCTGGTTCGGTTGTTACCTGCACTTTTATTTTGTCCGACAAAACTTTAGTACCACCCGTAACCGAACTTTTATCGCCACCGGATTCGCGAATTACCGGGGCACTTTCTCCTGTAATGGCGCTTTCATCAATCGTTGCTAGTCCTTCAATGATTTCACCATCGGTTGCAATAATATCACCTGCTTCGCAGATAAATACATCTCCTTTTTTTAATTGGGAGGAAGAGATGATTTGTCCGTTTGCTAATTTCGCAGGTGTCTCTTCCCGTGTTTTACGCAGACTGTCTGCTTGTGCTTTTCCTCTTGCTTCTGCTATGGCTTCTGCAAAATTGGCAAACAACAAGGTGAGTAATAAAACAAGGAATACAATAAAGTTATAGGTAAAGCTTCCCTGTGATGCTTCGCCGGATAAGATCCAGAGACATACAGCAAACATTACCGCTGTTCCGATTTCTACTGTAAACATTACAGGATTACGGAACATAATTTTAGGATTGAGTTTTACAAACGATTGTTTAAATGCTTCCTGCATCAACTCTTTTTGAAACAACGATGTATGTGACTTTGTCATTTTCTGTACGATTAAATCATGGAGAAATATTCAGCAATCGGGCCTAAGGTAAGTGCAGGGAAGAACGCTAAAGCGGCTACCAATGCAATTACAGCGAATACCATCAAACCAAATGTTGGTGTATCTGTCTTTAATGTTCCGTTACTTTCCGGAATGTATTTTTTACTTGCAAGAATTCCTGCAATAGCAACCGGTCCGATTATCGGAAGGTAACGTGCCATCAGCATAACCAGTCCACAAGCGATGTTCCAGAAAGGAGTGTTGTCTCCCAGGCCTTCAAAACCACTTCCATTATTTGCTGAAGAAGATGTGAACTCATACAACATTTCACTAAAACCATGGTAACCAGGATTAGCTAACCAGCCTGCATATTCTGTAGGGTTGGAAGCATACAGATAACTTGAAATTGCTGTTGATGTAAGGATAAGTAAGGGGTGAAGCAGTGCAATGATCATTGCAATTTTCATTTCTTTGGCTTCAATCTTTTTACCCAGAAACTCAGGAGTTCTTCCAACCATTAAGCCACTAATAAAAACGGCTAGAATGATAAATATGTAAAAGTTGAGAAAGCCAACACCTACACCACCGTAAAATGAATTGATCATCATACCTAACATTGCAAACATGCCTGTAAGCGGAGTCATACTATCGTGCATTGCATTCACAGATCCGTTACTGGTTACGGTTGTGTAAACTGCCCAGTTAGCAGAGGCAGCAGGGCCAAATCGAACTTCTTTGCCTTCCATGCTTCCCATGGGTTGAGCGATTGCTAAGTCTGTAATGGCAGGGTTACCATTCATTTCACTAACGATGCTTGGTACGAGTAAGAGCAAGAAACCCAATGTCATTACTCCATAAATAGTAAATGCTAACTTTTTTCGTTTCAACACATAGCCCATGGCAAAAATCATTGCTATGGGTATTAAGAAAATAGAACAGTTCTCAATGATGTTTGTGAAGTAACTTGGATTTTCCAGCGGATGAGCTGAGTTTGGTCCATAAAAACCACCTCCATTTGTACCGAGTTGTTTTATGGCAACAAAGCCTGCAACCGGACCGCGGCTTACTTCTACGGTATCTCCTTGAAGGGTAACCATGGTATCTTTTCCTTCAAACGTCATAGGCATTCCATTGAATGCCAGAAGAATTGCGACAACAAACGCGATAGGCAATAAGATACGTGTACAGCTTCTTACAAAGAAGGAATAAAAGTTACCTAAGGTGTTGGCTGTACGTTCTTTCATAGCAACAAACACCACAGCACAAATTGCGATCCCTGTTCCGGCACTGATAAACTGCCATAACATCAATATTAATTGACCCAAATAGGAGAGACCGCTTTCACCGGAATAGTGTTGCAGGTTTGTATTGGTTACAAAACTTACTGCGGTATTAAAAGCCAAGTCACCACTCATAGATGGATTACCATCCGGATTTAAAGGCAGCCAGCTCATGTTTGTAAGTACCAGCATGGCCACAATGAACCATACAAGATTGATGGTAAGCAAGGCAATCAGATGTTGTTTCCAATTCATTTCTTCGTTTGGATCAATGCCGCTAAGCTTAAAGAATAGCTTATCCAGTGGATCGAAGATGCTATCCAACCACGTATGTTCGTAGTTGAAGATCTTACCAATGTATCTTCCTAAAGGAATAGCAAACGCAATAACGAGCGCATACATCAAGAGTATACCGGAGATTTCAGTATTCATAAGATTAGAATTTTTCAGGTTTAAGTAGTACGTAGCACATATAACTAAATACTGCAAGTGCGATAATAAATAATGCTGTCATAGGATTAGATTTTTTCAAACCAGTTAATGGATGCATAAAAGAAGGCATACATAATGGTGCCTGTTGATATGAGAATGCCTGTGATCATAGTGTTGTGTATTTAGTTATTCAATAATGTAGTTTAATGGATTAGTCAACTACATGATCTTTGTCAACTCCTATACCATCTTTGATCATTAACAGCTAATGTATTGTTAGAATGTGATTTGACTTTTATTTATAAAATAGGGCAATAAAAAACCCTTTCATTTTGAAAGGGTTTGCACTATCGTTTCGCTAGGGAGGGGATGATGGTAGTTAAACCTATGAGGTTTCGTAACCAAGTGGACGTGTAATTCGGTTGAGTGTAGGTGATAGTTAGAAAACCTCATAGGTTTATGTATAAAGAGTACTCTTATAATGTTTAACTTATTTTGTATTCTTCTAGTTTTCTATAAAGAGTTGTTAATGCAATATTTAATAATTCGGCTGCTTTTGTTTTATTTCCATTCGTATAATTCAACACTTTTTGGATGTGTATTTTTTCGGCACTTGCCAGATCGAATGCGGAAAGCTGTTTTCCATCCTTATTGACAGAGTGATGTTGAAATTCAATCGGCAATTGATCCAACTGAATTTCATCGCTGGTTGATAGGATGACAGCACGCTCAATACTGTTTTTCAACTCACGTATGTTTCCATTCCATGCATGTTGCTTAAGTGCTTCTATGCATTCGTTTGATATGTGTTTGATCTTTTTATTGGTCTTGCTTGAGAACAAGTATAAAAAATGATACGCCAGCAGCTCAATATCAACGACTCTTTCGCGTAGTGGCGGCAATTGAATTTGAAAAACAGAGATGCGGTAAAATAGATCTTCTCTGAAATGTCCGGCTACAATTTCTTTTTGCAGATCTCTGTTTGTCGCAGCAATAATACGAACATTCACTTTTGTGACTTTGCTTTCACCTACTTTTAAAAACTCTCCGGTTTCAATTACACGGAGTAATTTGGCCTGTAAATTCAATGCCATTTCTCCAATTTCATCTAAAAAAATGGTGCCATTGTTAGCCTCTTCAAATAAACCTTTTTGATCTTTCGTAGCTCCGGTAAATGAACCGGCTTTATGCCCAAACATTTCACTTTCTAAAAGATCTGTACTGAATGCGGAACAATTGATCGCAACAAAATTTTGTTTGCTTCGATTGCTTTCCTGATGAATGGCTTGTGCAAATACTTCTTTACCTGTTCCGGTTTCGCCTGTCAATAGAACGGTGGTATCAGTATTGGCAACTTTCTTGGCTAAGTCTATCGCTTGAATAAGAACCTTTGATTTACCGATGATTTTATCAAAGGAATGTTTGTCGCCCAGTTGTTTTTCTAATTGCTGAACACGTTTTGCAAGTGCAGCTTTTTCCATTGCACGATAAAGCAACGGAATGATTTTATTGTTGTCGTCTCCTTTCGTTATGTAATCAAAGGCGCCATTTTTAATGGCCTGCACACCATCAGGAATATTTCCATATGCTGTTAATAAAATGATTTCTACGAATGGATACAGTTCTTTTATTTTTTTACATGTGTCAACGCCATTGCCATCCGGAAGTTTTACATCGCAGAGTACAACATCAATTTCTATCTGTTCTAATTTTTTTAATGCAGTTTTAATATCGCCTGCTTGTTGTACCTCAAAACCTTCCAAACCAATAATCCGTGCAAGCAAGGTTCTTAGTTTTTCTTCGTCGTCTATAATTAATATATTTTTCAAAATATCTTCATTGAGTTCATTATAAATGTAGTATTTTAAATTGTAGTGGTGAAAAAATAATAGATTGAATTTGTTTTTAATTTATACATAGAATTAACACGCGAAAAACAGATTACGATCTAGCAAAATGTATAAGATCTGTATAATCCCCTTTGTCAGCTTTTTTCAACGCATTGAGGTATTCCGTTCTAATATCATTTGTCTTTGATACATTCAACTGTCCCCAGGTAAATATTTTTCGCTTGAAAATTTTTTCTGCTATTAAATCTCCCATTAATCTGCTATGTCTACCGTTGCCATTGGGAAAGCAATGAATGCTTACGATTCTATGTTTAAAACGAATTGCAATTTCATCTTCTGAAAAAGATGTATGTTCGATCCAAAATAAAGTGTCATCTAATAATTTTCTAAGTTCTGTTGGGATTTGCCATCTATCAACACCTATATTTTTATTGGTGGATCGAAAGTTTCCCGCCCATATCCATACCTCACTGTACATGCGCTTATGCAGTGATTTTACAAATGATTCTGAAATTATTTTATCGATTTTATACTTTCGGCCAATTGTCCACTGAATGGCTTGCTCAATATTCTTTTGTTCGAATTCATCAAGTTCTCCTTTCGTTACAATTGTTTTAATCTTTAAACCATCTTTTTCTTCCTCGTCTAAAGGAGTTTGGCCAGGAAGATATTCTAAATTTAATCCCATAGCATTTTAGGTAATTCGTCTATTATTTCAGAAGTGCGTTCTGCAATTGCTTTTTTAATTCTTTCCGGAGAGTTTTCCTGATCCTCAAGCTTCATTGTTCCTGAAGTTCTCATTACAATTTCTACCGCTAGTTGATTTGCTTTTCGTTCTATTAACTTTTCAATACTACCATCTTTGGGTACCAATGCATAAACGAGTTTCATGTCTAACGCATTTGCAGCTTCTTCTAAAGACTTTAACGTTATTGCACCTGCAGCCTCTCTCTTTTCTAGGTTCTGGGCACTTTGTCGTGTTATGTTTAATTTATTTCCAATCTGTTCTAAAGACATGCCTAGGGATGTTCGTATCGTTTTTATCCAGCCTATTGTTGGTTTAGTAGTTTCAATAAGATATCCAAAACCCTGTATTTTTTGACTTAATTGTTCTATTTGTAATTTGTTCTTTTTCATATTTGTAATAGTATAGTGAGACAAATATAATATAAATGTAATACAATTATATGACAAAAAGTGTTTTTTTGTCATATAATTGTATTACAAAAATGGGTAAAAAGATGTATTTTTGATAAAATTTATGCTTTTAACACTCTGTGCCAAATTTAGGGCAGCGGGGATTAGTTTCTATAAGTCATTTTGATTAAAATATTGTAAATCATTTGTTTGATAATTCTGCCTACTGACCACTGTCCACTGACAACGAACTATCGTTACCTTTTTATTTTCCATATGTCTTATGTGTAGAACCGTTTCGCTAACTTTTTAAAACAGTAACATAGCTTATGAAAAAACATCTACTGGTAATCTTTTTGATGTGCATCTTTTTTAATCTTTCAGCACAGAAAACCGTTTTTAGACCAACGGAATTTGATAATCCTGCCAGCGAATATTACAATAACGTTTCAGAAACCCGTAAATACGAATCTGCAAACTTTGTATTGTATTGGGGAGATAAAGTAGGAACGGATCCATCTGTGTATGCAGATACCGACCTTCGTTTCGTTCCTAGGTCGGTAGCGGATACATTGGAATACATTTTCAAACGCTACATTACCGATCTGCATTTTATCAATAATGCTCCGACTACCAATTTCGGGAAGTATAAGATCATGATCATGATGATGAATACCTGGACGTCCACAGATACACGTTTAACGGGCTTTGCTGCTGCCAGCTCGTTCAGCAATACCATCGGAGCCATGTTTGTACATCCGCAGGCAACTAAAGACGGAGGTGCACTGAGTCATGAATTTGCGCACACACTTCAGATGATGATGCGTATTCAGGAAAATCCGGGAAATCAAACAGCTTTTGCAGGGTATGATTGGGCCGGTCCGTTTTTCGAAGGTCATGCCAATTACATGCGTGCTATGGCATATCCGCAATGGGCCGATACAGATGGCACCTTAACACGTTGGCTGCAAACACGTCATTTTATGTGGTCTTCAAACCGTCACCATTATACCAATTATCATTTGTTGTTTTATGTTCAGGAAAAAGAAGGATTCGATTTCACCAGAAGAATGTGGGCTGAGTCAAAGTATCAGGAACATCCTCTTGAAACCATTAAACGCTTAAAAGGTTTTACACAAGAACAGCTTAACGATTATTTGTGGGGCTATGCACAACGTCAGCCTGCCTTTGATTATCCGATCCAATGGAACGATCAGATTACTGCAACAAAGAATTTTGGTGCGAAGATCCGTGAAGTACACCAATTCATCAAAAGCAATATGCCGCGTTATGTAAGCCGACAATTTACTTTGCTTACAAAAGTTGCGGGTACAACCGATCAGTATTATACCAACGACGACTGGGCGCCGCAGGATTATGGGATGAATATCATTCCACTTTATCCTACATGTACAGGTACGGAAAAGAAAGTTACAATTAAATTCAAAGGGCACACAGAAGTAAATACTACCCAGGCCGGATGGAGATATGGTTTTGTAACAACAAAAGCAGATGGTACAATATCCCGTTATAGCTCAATGTCTACAGGTGATGGCGAAGCATCCTTCACCTTGAATACGGCAACTGAAACAAATATTTATTTGGTTGTGTATTCTGCACCGAAAGTACATGTCAATTACAACATGGATGTGGGTTATCCGAAACAACGGAGATACCCCTATGAAATTAATATTGCAAATGCTGTTCCGGAAGGTTTTCAAGCTGCAACAGAATTCAGAAAGTTTTTAAAAACAAACGGAAAGATTCATCCGAACGGAGGGGGCTGGATCTCTAACAATGCAAGTGTTGCATCAACCGTATATGTTGGTCCGTATGCAATTGTTAAAGGCGGTACACTTACAGGAACTGTTCGTGTGGAAGATTACGCAACAGTTGAAGGAGGAAATATCAGTGGAAGCGCGATCATCCGTGGTAATGCGTATGTATACAATGCAACGATATCAGGCAATGCAATTGTTGAGGGAAATGCCTGGATGGAAGGCGGAACGGTAACCAATACCGCAAATCTAAAAGGAAATGCCATGTGTTGGGCAGCAACATACTCCGGTACAGTTGTAGTAGGAGGTGATGCAGAAGTACCTAGCTGTGCTTCGGGTGTATACATGCAGGCTCCATACTATAGAAATGGCAGAACGGAGTGTGATGGAAAAGGAGCAACCGATGTTTCGAACGTAGATATTAATCCAACGTTTACAAACTTTACAGCAGCACAGATGGCATTTAGTACAACACCTACCTGTACCGATGCGACAACAACCTATACACTTACTACAACTATTGTTGGCTCAGGAACAGTGAGTCCATCTTCCGGTACGTTTAACTCCGCTACCACACAAACCTTAACCGCAACACCTGCTACTGGCTATACCTTTACGGGCTGGAGCGGTGATGCCACAGGCACAACGAATCCGTTGAGTGTTGTGATGACTGC
>NZ_KB903654.1:0-185693 GCF_000379725.1 Cytophaga aurantiaca DSM 3654 | reverse complement strand
GTGATGACTGCGAATAAGAACATCACCGCAACGTTCACGATCATTAAATACAACTTAACCACAACAGTTGTTGGTTCGGGAACAGTGAGTCCATCAACAGGGTCATTCAATTACGGTACCACGCAAACCTTGACCGCAACACCAACTACTGGTTATACCTTCAAGGGCTGGAGCGGCGATGCCACAGGCACAACCAATCCGTTGAGTGTTGTAATGACTGCGAATAAGAACATCACCGCAACGTTCACTGCCGTGAGTACAGGTATTGATGTTTCTGGTAATGTGGTTCATGCGACAATTTATCCAAATCCAAGCAGCAACAGCTTTAAAGCAGAGCTTCCAGTCCCATTGGATATTGATGTATATTCACTGGATGGGAAATTAGTACTGTCGTATAAAAATGTTACTTCATTAACCTTCGGAGAAGACCTGCAAACCGGACTCTATATAGTCAAAGCAGGAGATACGTATTATAAAATTATTAAAGAATAGTTGATAGTTGCAGAAGACAGTCTTATAATTAAAAATCCCAAATCTCACCTATAGAGATTTGGGATTTTTAATTATAAGCTATAGATGGCGTTCCAACATATTAATTTTTTCAACGGATGGTTACTTTTAGTTTGGAAAGATAATATATGTTCAATAGATATATTTCTTACTAAACATGTAAATAAATTCAAATATGAAAAAAATACTTTTTGTATTATTATTTTTAATTGTATCCGTACAAAAAATATTTTCTCAAACTTACGTTCCCATGTTGAATAATTCTTCCTGGATTGTTACGCCATCAAACTTTGGATCGCACAGTAATAGAGCCATAGAGGGTGGAAGCGATGTTGTTATCGGGTCATATACATACAAAAAATATACAGATAAGACTATGTACAGCACGGATAACTACATTAGAGAAGATGTGGCAGCGAAAAAAGTGTATCGATATGTAAATGATGCAGATCAATTATTATTTGATTTTAGTCTTCAGGTGGATGATAACATTGTTTTAGGCGACGGCAGAAGTTACGAAGTTTCCTCAATTACAAATGTGAATGTGAACGGAGGAGTAAGAAGGATGTTTCATTTAGTTTGTTATGCTGGTGGAACAATGGTATTGACCAGTGAAACGTGGATTGAAGGAGTTGGAAGTGCTAAACATCCGCTAAAACCCAATTATGAATTATATATTAGTGATCCTGCTTTGTCTTTAACATGCAGCTTTCAAAATGGGGTTAATATTTACAATTATGGAATTGCAAATGGACAAGCAACTTCATCAGATTGTTCACTAAGTTTAGATGTAGAAGATGCAAGTGTTTTACCACAACAAATTAATGTATCTCCGAATCCTTTTAAAACAGAGCTTTGTATAACCACACCACTAAATTTTGATAAAGGAACCTTGCTTATGTTTAATTCAATTGGAGAATTGGTAAAACAAATAGATCATGTGAATGGACAAAAAATAATTATAGAAAGAGAATGCCTAAAAAGCGGATTATATTTTCTGCAGTTTATGCAAAATGGAAAAGTATTTGCAACCAATAAAGTTATAGTAGCTGATTAAAGGTAAAGAAGAAGCCTGCTGAATATTATTCAGCAGGCTTCTTCTGTTAATGTGAAAAAATTAAATTATAAGAATATTTATTTTTTATATGATACTTAAAGGATGATAAAATAATTATAAATAATGAGTTTTTGCTTATTCGTAGTTTAGTATCTTTAGGGTATTGTTTGATACGTTACTATGAAAAAGAAATATTCGCTTTTATTATTATTCTTAATACATTCTCATTTTTTATGTTTTTCACAAAAAGCGGTATGGGTTGATCAGATCATCACATCTGTTTGGGGCAATTCAGGTGCTCTCTATGGTCCGCAGGATTTTTTTGTTGAAGATAATGGGAATAATTATTCAACTGGGTATTACACTGGCACGCTGACCATTTCAAATAAACTGGGTATTGGGACACCATCCTATGATAATGATTCTTATTTGGTAAAATACGATAGTGCGGGTAATGTACTTTGGGCAAAAACTTTGGGAGACATTGGTTCTCAAGATGGAATAAATACAATTACTGGCGATAATAAAGGATATTTATATGTAGCCGGTAACCAGAATAGTGGTAATACCGCACAAGGGCTTTGGATTATGAAGCTAGATACTTCAGGGAATATAGTATGGAGAAAAAATACAGACTTTTCTATACCAAAAAAAATATGTGTAGATAAGGATGGGAATATTTATATGTTTGGAGCATATAGTTTCAATTTTTCACTCGATGGGTATAACTTAAATGTTGTAGCTGGTTTTGAAAACAATCATTATATAGCCAAGTTTAATGGTGATGGTGTTCTGCAACATGTTGTTCTGCTTAGTATCCAGAAAACAACAGATGTTTTTGTTGATCATGGACTTGTTACAGATTCACAGGGCAATCTGATTTTATCTACGCAACATACTGGAAGTTATGTCAAAATAGGATCAAAGGGTTTTTCTCCTCCTGTTACAAATTATGAATCTGCATTGATCATTAAGTTCGATCCTTTCGGAAATCTTCTATGGACAAGATTTCCTGATGTTTCTTCTTATAGTACTGCATCTACTATTGCAGTTGATAAAATGGATAATATATATGTCTCAGGAAATTATAATGAAACATTACGCTTTAAAAATTCGAGTGTACATGTAGATTATATTTATGGTTCGCTTTATAGTGGATACCTCTTGAAACTCGATAAAGATGGTGAACCGAAATTTATACGATCGTTTACGAGTTTACCGACATTCAATCCATATTCGGAGGAAATGGCTTCAGATGTTAATATCATGGACATTGAGGTAGATGAATTGGGATATGTATATGTAATTGGAAATTTTAGAGGAAATGCAGATTTTAACGGAACAATACATGCGGCAACGTATGATTTAAATGCCGATCAATATGGTCTTTTTTCAGCCGATATTTTTGTTTCTAAGTTTGATTTTTTAGGTAATACGGAATGGGATAAATTTATCAGTTCACTGGATTACGATAGTCCTAAAGGTATAGGTGTGGACAATTATGGTGGAATATATTTAAATGGAGAGGTGCGTAAAGAGACTTCTATTGATGGACTTAAAACGAACTGGTTCTTTGTTGCAAAATTAAATGCCGGAACATGTGTAGTTCATGAAAATGAATATGGAATTAATGGTTCACTAAAATTTTGTTCCGGAGATTCAACATTACTCTCAGTACCGGAAACAGGTTTTTCATCCTATTCCTGGAATGAACAGGCAACTGTTTTAAGTGATTCATCCAGTGTTATTTTAAATAGAGGAGGAGATTATACTATAAAAATTGAGGCGAATCATTTGTGTTCGGCAGAGCGTAATTTTACTGTGCAGGAAATACCTTATCCGGATATTCATATTAATTTAAATGGTCCGGTGTGTTTCGATCAGACAAGGCTCTTGCTAGATACTTCTGTAGCATATTTAAATAACACTTGGTTTTATAATAACAATCAAATTGCCTCAGCAGTATCTTCTATCAATGTTTCTACAGCCGGGCAATATATTTTACAAACAACGAATGAGAATTTGTGCAGTGATTTAGATACCATTATTATTTATAAAAATCCGGTAAGGACACTTGACTCATCTTATATAGCATGTAAAGGAGAAGCAGTGATTCTGAATGCGGGAAACTCTGGCTCTGATTATATTTGGTCAAATGGTTTGAAAGATCAGCAAATTCAGGTTTCAACATCCGATACTTATTCAGTAATTATTTCCTATGGTACTTGTAGTGTTAAAGATTCTACCAAGGTTACTATATATAATCCTTCAGACCTGGAAGTAATGAACCTGATAACACGGAATTATGACGGCTTGAATGAAGTAATGTATCTAAAAATGACTTATAATTATCCGTTGCATGTATCTGTTTATAATATATGGAATGAAAAAGTTTATGAATCATCTGCTTATGATAATTCATGGAACGGTGATAATGTAACCGCCGGAGTGTATTTTTATTATGTTAAAGATGAAAAAGGTTGTATGGAAGATCGAAAGGGATGGGTACAGCTTATAAAATAACACATGTATAAATTATTAAAAGAAGAAGCCTGCCGAATAATATTCAGCAGGCTTCTTCTTTTAATAATAGTAATGAATGAGTAAAGAACAATTAAAATTTATCAAGTACCGAAGTAATCCTGTATTTCTGGGAATCTTTAAAATCGTGTACTAATCCTGTCTATCCTGCAATCCTTTAATCGTGTACTACTGCTTCCATTTAATCCCGCAGCCAATTGCTTTGGTAGAAGTAGTAGCTACTGTTTTACCTGCAAGCAATGCATCTACAGCCTGCTCTACATATTTTTCTTTTGCTGCCGAAGCGTCTTCGGTATTGTCGTCGATTGCGCCAATGTATTTAACAACAAGATCTGATCCTTCTTTTTTTAGAACGAATACATGCGGTGTTTTTGTTGCTCCGTATGTCTTTGCAATATTCTGTGTATCGTCAACTAAATATGGAAATGTAAACGATTTACTTTTTGCTCTCTTTTTCATGTTCGCAAAATTATCATCCGGATAGGCAACCGCATCGTTTGGATTGATTGCTACAACCGGGTAACCAAGTTTTGCATATTTAGCATTCAATGCTACAATACGGTCTTCGTACTTAACAGCATATGGACAGTGGTTACACGTAAAGACTACGATAAATCCTTTTGCATCTTTTTGATCGGCAAGAGAGAAGATTTTATCATCAATGTTTTTTAATTTGAAGTCGACTGCTTTATCGCCAACTTGATAGCCGCCTTCTTTAGTGAAAGAAGTCATGAAAATTACAGCTGCTGCGAGGAATACGATTAGTTTTTTCATATGAGTAGAATTAAGGTATGATTTATGAATTAGAAAGAGTTAGATGCTGTGTAGTTTGATTTTTTCGTCCAGTTCTGTTTGTGTGATATCTCCTTCATGAAAGAGTATTTTTTTCCCTGCTTTATAAAAAACAGTAACAGGAATAGCGCCGTCCCAGTCCGCATCGATCTGATTGATCCATTTGTTTGGGTCTGCAGCGTTTAATTGATAAACGGCATTCTGAAGATTTTTCTTTTTAACAAAGGCAAGTACTTTTGCCTCTTCCGATATAAAATCCAGATTGATAAGAAGGATCTTTATTTTCTTGTTTGCATGCGTTTTTGCAGCTTGTTCAAAGTAGGGAAGCTCTGCTATACATGGTCCGCACCAGGTTGCCCAGAAATTAACAATATACAAGGTGTCGTTTTCCAGACGAATGGTTTTAGCCTGCAGTTGCTCAATCGTGATTTTTTCAATTTTATCTGTAGAAGCAGTAAAAAAAGAAAAGCTTAATAAAAGAAAGATAGAATAGATACTTGCCATAAATATGTGTTTCGCCTTATTCAAGGTACAAAACATGTTTAGGAAAGAAATTACAAAATAGACGAGTATAGATAAATAGTCGATGGAATCCGATAAAAAGTCGACAGATCGGATATTCTACCCAAGCTTGCACTCGGATCAGGTGCAAGCTTTAGAAAGAAAAATAGGAAATGATTCTTATTTAAGATGTATATTTTCTAATAAAATAATGCCGTAACTAAGTTCCGCTTTTCCTGAATAGTATCTTAGATTCAAAGAATCTGTTCTGTTGAATTTACTTTTATAATAAATGTAGGCTGAATAATCAGCATCTCTTTCGAAATTCCCTGATATCGTAAAGGTATCTTTAAAGTTTAAATGCTTTGGTAGCGTTGTTGTATTAAGACGATCCAGGTGATTGGTATGATATAAAGTTGAATCCGTTTTTATAGCTAAAAAAGTGCCAGGCGTATGAATATTTTTTAATGTTGCGGAAAATGTGCTATCTGTATATGCAATATTGGAAACGTCAAACATAGGCATGTCCAGATATATACAGCCGTCCATACGTAGGTGGTGATACTTGCCGATCTTGATTCTTTTTACCTCCACATTGAAGTCGTTATTATACGCCCCCATAAGTGCTGCTTTTGAAATCGTAACCGTATCTATTTTCAGATCGCCAATGGAATCTGATAAGAAGGGATACACATAGACATGTTGATATGGAGAAATTGTAGTCTTAGGAGGTTGCCAACTACTAAGTGCGCATAGAAGGTGTGTTTTTGTAGAGGATAAAACTTTAAGGGTTATTTGAAGTGAAGTGTCGTTACGTAATTGAATATAGGTATCCGGATATCCTTTATTGACGTATTCTTCTTCTAAATTATAAATATAATCATTGTAGTGTTTGTCTGATAGAGTTTTGCTGATTCCTGAATAAATAGAAAAAAGAGTAATGCCGATAATGCCTGCTAATAATACATAAAGTAGAAAATACGTGTACCAGGGAGTCTTAGGTTTTGGGTATCCTGCAAGTTCATTTTTTAATTCCTGCGGTACTTCATAAAACGTTTTATCATTCGGCTTTTTAATAGCCCATTTTTGTCCAAGGCTAAAAAAAGGAATCCAGAAAACATGAAAATATTCCTGATGTCTTTCTATTGTAAATTCTGCATCAAGTTTTTTATCCAAACCTAATTCAGAAGGTTTTTTATTTAATACTCGAAATTTTCCGGAACCAAATACAATTTTCATAAAGATGCCTGGCTAACATGTTGTATAATGTTAGCTCTTGAATATAGTGTTGTTAAAACTAGAAGGAAAGGACAACTGATTTAAAAATTAACCCATAATACAAAATCGTCAGACTCAACCCAGTTACTGTAATTGCCGGCTCTGTCACGGATGCGAACATGAAATCGCAAGGTATCTCCTGGGTAAAAAGGTGGTACTGGAGCTAATGGTATAGGTGCAGCGAACGGATCGATAATATAGCGTATTGTACCGTCAATCGGTCCTGTTATGTTATAAGGTGAAAGCAGCGGAAGACTTCCATTGTAAGCGGATGTATTATCAAAATCGGGTAGGCGTACATACACACCATTCGTTTTTTTATAAATATCCATAAAGAAGTCAAAATAATTTGGGTCAGGTGGATTGTTTCCAATATCGCCATCGCCATCCTTGAATTTTATAAAAATAGAAACCGAATCAACATAATTTACATCGTCATTGATGACGCGAAGATGATCAAATTCTATAGAAGGTTCTTTTGGATAGGTTGGAGCTTTTGTACACCCCAAAAAAACAAGGCCTAAAATTAAAACCAAAAAGAAATATGTTGTGTTCTTTACTAACATTGTTGTTAATTTGTAGTCCAATATACCAATATAGAATGTCATTTGACAAGGAAATAAAGCATATTTTATTAGAATCGTCTCCTACCATTAACGATGATTTGCTGGTTGAAGTATATAGGTATCAATATGCTTTTAATTCTGTATACAAAGAATTCGCAGATGCAATCCATAAAGGTCCTGAAAAGGTGCGGGCCGCAGGGGATATTCCTTTTCTACCCATCACATTTTATAAAAACCGAAAGGTGATCACACAGGATGGCGGTATTGATTTTTCAAATGCGGTGGAATTTTACAGTAGCGGTACAACGTCTTCCAACCGGTCTACACATTACGTTGCAGATCCCGAATTTTACAAACAAAGAAGTCAGCAGATCTTCGAATCGTATTATGGTTCGTTGAAAGATATTGTGATTGTTGCGGTGCTTCCTTCGTATGAAGAGAATCCTTCATCTTCACTTATTTTTATGATGAAGCATTTTATACACGAAACGGAACACGATGCATCCGGATTTTATTCCTTTGATATACCACGTATTCAGGCTTTACTTAAAGCACTCGCTACAGAAAAGAAAAAGATTCTGGTATGGGGTGTAAGCTATGCCTTGCTTGATTGGGCTGAAACTGAAACAGAAGCATATCCGAATGTGATCTTTTTAGAAACAGGCGGAATGAAAGGCAGGAGAAAAGAACTTACCCGAACTGAATTACACACACAATTATGTAACGGATTTGGTGTAATGCATATTCATTCAGAATATGGTATGACCGAATTGTTATCTCAGGCATATTCAACGGGTGAAGGGCTCTATCAATTTCCGGATGGATTCATCCCGGTTTTGAGACAAATAAATGACCCATTTGAGAAAGTGATTCAAGGGAGCGGAGGTATTAATTTAATTGATTTAGCAAATATTAATGCCTGTTGTTTTATTGAAACCCAAGATGTTGGACGAATTACAGGCGACAAATTCGAAATTTTGGGCAGAATCGACACTTCCGATCTGCGGGGATGCAATTTATTGTATATGTGATATATTGGTGGAAATTGGATTATTTTTAAAAATAATTACACAATCCTATTCATAAATTTTTTTTCATTCGACTAGTTTTATATATTTGTATACGTTCAACACTAAAAGATTAACAGAATGAAAGCAAGAATCGTATTCATCGTATTTGCAGCAGCAACTTTATTAGCTGCATCATGCGCTCCTCATAGAACTTGTCCAACGTATACAAAAGACACGCACACTGCTGTAAAGCATTCTTAATAGAGTCTGTATCGTATTAACATATAAAAAGGTTCTGAGTAATTACTCAGAACCTTTTCTGTTTTAGTCTAATTCAAACTATTGAAAGAATTTCTTATTTCACATAGGTTTTAACATCATCAAGTGTAATGGTTTTGTCGCTCATGATCACAAGGCGTTCAACCACATTTTTCAATTCCCGGATATTGCCTGTCCAGGGTAGATTTTTTAATGCTTCAATGGCTTTTGCATCGATCTTTTTAGGTGTAGTACCATGATCATCTGCTACCAATGTTAAAAAGTGATTGATTAGTAATGGAATATCATCTGAGCGATCTTTTAATGCCGGTACTTCAATCGGAATTACATTTAATCTGTGAAACAAATCTTCTCTGAATCTGCCTTCAGTAATTTCTTTTGCCAGATCTTTATTGGTTGCTGCAATAATACGGACGTCTACTTTGATCTCTTTTTCACCACCAACACGTGTGATCGTATTCTCCTGCAACGCACGTAGAACCTTTGCTTGAGCCGATAAGCTCATGTCGCCGATCTCATCTAAGAAAAGTGTACCGCCGCTTGCCTGTTCAAATTTTCCGATACGTTGTTTGATCGCCGATGTGAATGAACCTTTTTCATGTCCAAACAATTCGCTCTCAATTAATTCAGATGGAATGGCTGCACAGTTCACTTCAACAAGCTGCTCATTGGCACGTTTGCTTTGTGTATGTATAGCACGTGCTACAAGTTCTTTACCGGAACCATTCGGACCTGTAACCAAAACACGTGCATCGGTAGGTGCGACTTTTTCAATGGTCTTGAAAATGTGTTTGATCTCTTTGGATTCACCAATGATCTGATGTCCTTTATTGACTTTCTTCTTTAGTGTTTTCGTTTCTGTTACCAGCGTACTGCGGTCCATAGCGTTGCGCACGCTTACCAACAAACGGTTCAGGTCAGGTGGCTTGGTAATGAAATCGTAAGCTCCTTTGCGTGTAGCATCGATGGCTGTTTCGATAGAACCATGTGCAGAGATCATAATAAAAGGAATCTCTTTACCGGTGCTGTATACTTTTTCAAGTACTTCCATGCCATCCATCTTCGGCATTTTAATGTCGCAGAGAACAACATCATAATCGTTCTCCAGAATCATCTTTAAACCTTCCTCGCCATCTTTGGCTTCTTCAACGGTGTATTTTTCGTATTGCAGAATTTCGGTTAACGTACTGCGGATACTGCGTTCGTCGTCAATGATTAAAATTTTAGGCATAAAGAAAGTTATACGTTTTAAGTTATACGTTTTAAGAATGAAATCGTTTTACATTTCTTAAAACATAAAACATATTACTTAAAACTTTAAAAGAAGCAATACAAGCCTGTAAGCCGGGTTCTGTTTCATCCCGATAGCTATCGGGATGATTCTTATCATTTATCTAGACCTTGCATCACTACAAGGCTCAAACGACCTACCCATTCCGGCTAATAACACTTGCGTGCTATCTGGTACGAGCAGCACCATATCCGGAACCTATTTGGTCTTTCAACTCCTAAGGTTTACCCCAATCCGACATCGCTGCCAAACGAGTGAGCTCTTACCTCACTTTTTCACCCTTTCCACAAGCAAGCTCATGGTGGTTATTTTCTGCGGCCCTGTCTGTCCATTGTTCATTTCTAAACAACAGCCTACCCGTTAGGTAGTAAGATGCTCTGCGTTGCCCGGACTTTCCTCCCTAAGCCCTTCGGCAAACGGCGATAAGACAGCTTGTATTGCCGTGTAAAGGTACACAATTTGAACGTAATAAGTTTTATGGAAGTAATAAGTAATACGTTTTAAGTTTTAAGGAGAATTCTCTTTTATTTTTATTTAATCAACTTATTTAAGCACAACAAAACTTAATAGAAACAATTTTCTTAGAACTTAATACTTAAAACATATTACTTACTTTAGCTTTACCAGTGTTGCTCCATATCCAAAACGTTCCTTCTTTGCATCTTTGAAGAAGTCGATGCGCTTATCTTTGCTTAAACGTTTATGAAGTTCATTCTTCAATACATTATTACCAACACCGTGAATGAAGGTGATCTCATCCATACCGCAGGCAATCGCCTGATCTAATTTCTTTTCAAACGTTGTTGTTTGTGTGTGCATGATCTGCATAGGTGTAAGCGAATTCCAGTCGGCATCCAGCTTTTCAATATGAAGATCAACTTCTGCTTCTGGCTCATCAAAGGCTAATAAATCTGCAGATGCAGAAGGAGTGTTCAATGCAGCAGTAAGAACTTCGATCTCTTTCGTATCCAATTTCAGATCGCTGTCGATCGCCCAGGTATTCGCTTCGCCATTCAATAAAGGATGATGTTTTTTATTCTTATAAAACTTCTCAGCTTTTACAATGACCTCAGTCGAGTAGGGCTGCACCAGTTTTTCTAGACTTGGAAGTAAATAGATAAATTGGAAAATTAAATTCGGCCAGCTAGAAAATTCACTCGTGTTCCATTCATCCAGACTTAATATGGAATTGCTTTCCAGCTTTCCGGATTGAATGAGTAAGGTATGTTGTTTTGTTTTTTTGAAACAGCTGAACAACACCGGACAATTGCGTTCATTGATCAGAAACACGCGGTGTGTACGGTCATTGAATGCCTGGAATGCAATCTGCAGCGTACCGTCTAAGGTCTTTACTGTTGTATTCTGGTCCGCAACAGGCGCAGATGTTTTGCCTGTGAGCAAACCTTCCTCTGTAGCAATAATTGTTACTTCTCGTTTAGCTACAGGTATGCGGAAACCGTCTTCAATTTCAACTTCAATCTGTTGTGCATCGATCACGCGAGTGATAATACCGGATTCCTTGCCGTGTACCAAACGGACTTTATCACCAATTTTCATATTCGTAGTTAGAAATAGAGAGCATGCATTTTTACTCCATGCGTATTGAATTCAACTGTAGGCATGGGCACTTTAATTAAATTGACCGCATAAAATACGGTGCGTAAGAATTTACTCCGTGTCGGAATACTTTGAAAATCTACATCAAGTGAAAGATAGATTTGTCGGTATGGATAATAGCCCATGGCATTGCTTTCAGAAGTATTACCACGTACCATATCGCTTGCGCCATAACCGGCAGATAGACACAACCATTTGGGCCAGAAGAAATCCTGTTGCGTAAGTTTACGAACATTGAAGGATAGCCAATACGTTTGTCCATTGTAATCCTTTAACAATTGCTGTGCGGGTGTATCGCCCAGCAGATCCGGACTAACAGCAGCTAATTGTGTATGATGATAAGAGAATTTCGGAATGATGCGGAGTTCATTCCAAGCCAGATATTGTGTTAATAATGTTGCACAGCCCAATGTGTTAAAAGTCATGTCGCCTAATGAAAATCCCCATTCAGATGAAAATCCATCGAAGACTTCTATGGTTGTCTGAAATGCAAAGCCTGTAGCAGTACCATACCAGATGGCACGTTTGCGTTTTGTACCTGTCCATGATAATACATCGCTTGAGATACGGCTTAATTGAAAGGCAGTAAAATAATGACCGGCTTTATCCATCTGCATCCATTCACTGTTGTCGTTAAAAAAATGAAACGACTCGGAAGGATAGTCTTTATACCACACCTGATACAAGCCATACATACTGCCAACATACGTAACTCCTGCGGCAGTCACAATCGGTATGAAGCGTTTTTTATTAAACGTAACAGAATCCTGTGCATGAAGTGAATTCGACAAGCACAAGATCAACAGCAGACTTATAATGTGTTTGTATACATTATTCATGAATGTAAAGGTAATGGTATTAAATAGTAATATTCTACTTTTAGTGAGATTGAAGTTTTTATTTTATAAATATTCGTCTAATTTTACTTTGGTAATCAATTGAATAATAATCTAAAAGGTCAAATTTTATGAGTTTTATCAGTGAATTTAAAGCCTTCGCCATGCGGGGCAATGTTGTTGACCTTGCAGTCGGTGTGATTGTCGGAGCTGCATTTAGCAAAATTGTATCTTCTATGGTGGATGATCTGATTATGCCGATCGTAAGTATTTTTATGGGGGACAAAGGTTTTAAAGATAAGTTTTTTGTTTTTGGTGACCAGGCATTTGCGAGTCTTGCAAAAGCAAAAGAAGCAGGTGTTCCTGTGTTTGCTTATGGTAACTTTATCCAAACGATTATTGACTTTACAATTTTAGCATTTGTAATTTTTCTAATGGTAAAGGGGATGAATAATCTGAAGAGAAAAGAAGAAGCTGCAGCACCGGCGCCAGAACCTGCTGCACCAACTAAAGAAGAACTGTTGTTAACAGAGATCAGAGATTTATTGAAAAAGTAATTTTAAATAATAAAGTAGAATAGAATGAAAAAGTATTTATTAGGCGTGTGTATTTTAATCGCCTCTCACCAAGCTTTTGCACAAGTAGATTCCATTGCATCTGCTGCACAAATGGTAAAGACAAAAAAAGGAACAGATACACTTTGGAGAAACACGATTGCTTTTGGTATTAATTTCTCAAACGTTGGCTTGAATAACTGGGCCGGTGGGGGACAAAATGCAATGTCCTTTGTAGGTGTTGTGGTTGGTACCGTTGCATATCACAAAGACAGAGTGCACTGGAATAACTTTTTAGATCTGGCATATGGTTTTCAGCGGTTAGGAAACAAATCGGCTCCTTTCAGAAAAAGTGATGACCGTATTTATTTTCAGACAAAGTTTGCTTACGAACAGACAAAGAAATTGCGTTATGCTGCTTTAGCTGATTTTAGATCTCAGTTTGCACAAGGTTTTAATTATTACGATAACGTCAAAAAAGATTCTTCGGTTAAGATTTCAGACTTCCTGGCACCTGCATACATTAAAGCTTCTATCGGTTTGGAATATTTACCATTCAAGAGTACCAGTATTATCTTTTCACCGGTAGCAGCTAAATACACGATTGTAAATGATCAAGCGCTTTCAGATAGCGGTGCATATGGTGTTAAACGCGGACAAACATTAAGAAAAGAATACGGGGTTTCTTTCATGTTAAAATATAAAGCAGATATTTTTAAAAATGTAACGTTTGCTACGCAATTATATTTATTCGATAACTACAACAACTTTAACGTAGATGTATTCTGGGATTGTTTCTTATACTTAAAAGTAAATAAGTTTTTAACTACAACCTTTACAACCAGTTTAATCTACGATGATGATATTAACATTACCAGAGATAATGGATCTGTAGGGCCAGCTGTTCAGTTTAAAAATGTATTAGCAGTAGGGCTTGTATATAAACTGAATGGATACGGAATCAAATAGAACGTAATACATATGTAATAAAAAAGTCTTCATGCAAATTTGCATGAAGACTTTTTTATTTATACAGAATCGAATATAAATTTAATACGTATCTGGTTGAGCTAATATATAATGATTTTTGTGTTTAGCTCCTGTATTGGGAAAAGCATCGATTGAAATTATCTTCAAAGGTTTACCAGTATATACTTGCTGTGCTTTTACTGCATCGCCCGTTTGCATCACTGTTATTTTTGCTTTGCTGTCTGTACCGATCTCATCGTGTGTGAAATGATATTCAAACGACTGGAGGTTCATTTTGCTATACTGGGTAGGAACTTTATAGACTTTTGCTGATGGGAATAACTGCAGTTTAATGACGTGTGTGCTATCAAAATTATGTGTAGTCAAACTCATAAAAACAGGATAGTAATAATCTTTTTCAAGTAGAATGGTATCGTTGTGTTTTAAATTAAAAGCAAAATAGCCGCTGTCGTTTGAAAAGGTTATCAGATCATGATCGTGTAACGATTTTACCTTTACTGATTTTATAGGTTGTTCTGTTGTACCATCGTATATCTTAACATGTATCGTTTGTGCAGATGCTAAACTGGTAATGAATAAGGAAAGGAAGAAATAAAGGAATTTCATATGGTTAATTTTTTAAAACAAGGAACATTTTTTTAGCTCGTTCAACGGCTGCTTTATGTTCAATTATAGGTTGAATATACGAAGAAGTTCCAAACTCCGGCACCCATTTTTTTATATAAATAAACTCCGGGTCAAATTTCTGTTGTTGCGCAGTAGGGTTGAATATGCGGAAATACGGCTGTGCATCAGCACCTGTACCTGCCGCCCATTGCCAGTTACCGTTATTAGCAGAAGCGTCGTAATCCAACAATTTCTGTGCAAAATAAGCTTCGCCCCAACGCCAGTCTATAAATAAATGTTTGGTTAAAAAACTTGCAACAACCATACGTACCCGGTTGTGCATATGACCTGTTTGATTGAGCTCGCGCATTCCGGCGTCTACCAAAGGATAACCGGTTTGTCCGTCACACCATTTTTGAAAATCATCTTCAGATGTTCTCCATTGCAAGACGTTGAATTTAGACTGAAAAGATTCGGTTAAGACAGAAGGGAAGTGATACAGGATCTGCATAAAGAATTCACGCCAGACCAATTCACTTAGCCATACTGCATTCAAAGGGAGTGCTTTTACTACTTTTTCACGGACACTGATCGTGCCAAACCTAAAGTGTATACCAAGCAGCGATGTTCCATTTTCCAAGTATGGAAAATCTCTTGTCTTGTCGTATTCTGTAATAGTCTTACGAATAACCTGAAGAGGAGGAATGGAAATATTCGTTTTTTGAAATCCCAATGTACTCAATGCGGGCATTGCTGTTGGAGCAGTCCGGATGAAGTTGCTTTGTAATGTTTCGGATGGGAAAGGTAGGATGGGAGCGGACGCCAGCTTGCTCAGCCATTTATTTTTGTAGGGTGTATATACACGATACGGCTTGCCGGTTTCATTTAAGATCTCATCTTTTTCAAAAATTACCTGATCTTTAAATGTCTTGAAGGTAATACCATGCTCTGCTAAAAAAGATTCTATTGCAGCATCTCTTTTAATCGCTGCAGGTTCGTAATCTGTATTGGTATATACAGCCTTTATATCATACTGTTTCAGAATCTGCTTAAATGCATCCAGCGGGGTATTATGGTATACATGTAAGTCGCTGCCAAGAGCTTGTAAAGTCTTCTTTATAGAATCAACGGTAGCATGAATGAATTCAACACGTGCATCTATTTTGCTTTCAAGCTTTTCAAGAATGTCTGTATCAAAAATAAAAATGGGCAATACCCGAAGTTCGTTTTTTAACGCGTGATATAAACCTGTATTATCCGTAAGACGTAAATCTCTTCTGAACCAAAAAACAGCAATCTCATTCATGTGATTAAAACTAAAGTGTATTCTTTTTAAACAATTTGTAAGTATTATTGTTTAAAAAATCAATCCTCTTCTTTATAAGGAGTCCAGTACTGTTTTGGTGCTTTGCGTTTCTTTTTCTTAGGTGTTTTCCGTTTGAAAATTTCACTCACTTTATCGAAGCCCTGTGTGTGGAAGATACTCATACCAGCAGCCATTGTTGTGGATGTAGTGGTAGAAGTTATTAAAGCATTTTGATTGATCTTATTATAAACTTTTGCTTTTAAATTTCCGCTTGGACTTAATGTATATTCTACGGTCCATTCACCAACAATATTTGCTGTGGAATTTGTTGTGTTGTTAGAATAGTTACCGCCTTGATGTGAAATTCTAAGACGTCCATCCAATGTAGTATAAGCAAAACGCATGTTGAACGTATTTAATCCGTTTTTATCAAGCGTTGTTAAGTCTACATTTATTTCAAGGTTTTCATCGAACTGAGAAACAAAGCTGCTCAACTGATTAGAAAGTAATTCGCTTAAGTTTGCGTAGGTACTGTTTGCATCCGATGCTACAACGTTACCGATAGGAGAGAGTTTCCGAAGAACGATCAGACTGAATGCCTGTTTGTTCATTTCAGATGGATTACCCGCAACGTAGGCTTCAAAGCTGGTGACATATCCTGCAAATTGTCCGGGGTATTTATCTTCGATTTTTAATCCCAGGTTAATCTCAGGAGTATTCAAATTACCTTTTAATCCCATCAATACATTTACGGGATATTTACGTTGTGCTTCAGGTGAAGAATAAAGCGGGTCATCCGGTGGAACCCCTGTGAATGTTGGTTTTAACGATGTAAAGATTCTGTAGCGTGTCTTGATATCAAGGATCGCTTCATACGGTTCGCCCTGCCATTTGATCGTACTGCCCGGATCAATTGTAAATTCTTTATTAATAATACCTGCAAGTGTGAAGTTGTATTTACCTTTTGTGATTTCATAGTTTCCGAACATGTTGAAATCACCTCTGGTATCAATGGTTAATCGCATGTTGCCATTCCCATTTCCTCTGATAATATCACCAGCTTTTTTGTCAAAAATAATTTCAGTGTACGCATCCGGAGTGATCTCAAAATTGAAATCCATTTCGATACCTGAAAGGTCCGTTGCTTTCTTTTGATCAACGGTTGTTTTTTCTCTGGTAGGATCCACAAAACGGATATAACTTTCATGTTCTATTCCAGCATACGTGTTTAATGGAATGAATATTTTTGTATTGGGTTGAGATTTCGCATTGGCTGTAATTTTAATTTTATTTAAAGCTCCGATAATCTCCCAATTGCCCGTTACATAAGCTTCTCCATAAAAAATATCTCCTTCCTTTTCGCTCAGGTTTAACACCTGGAATCCATGATTTTGTTGAAAATGCCCTTTGAAATCCAATACGAAATTTTTGAAATGAGTATGATTCAAACCTCCGGAGATGACACATGTCCTGTTGTTTACATCTTTCAATTTTACTTTATCGAACGAGATGCGATCATTTTTCAATTCGACATTATCTGAAAAATGATAGGTAGTACCAAGGAATGGAACCGTAAATTGTCCGTTGTCAACATCTATATTACCTGTTACAACGGGCTCTGACAACGAACCGGTGATCGTTGCATATCCTGTTGCATTCCCACTGATGGATGAGAAAACTCCTTCTGCAATGGTGTTTAAAGGAGATATGTCTGTTTCTGTAAAACGCGCAGTCAGATTCATTTCCTCACTTTGGGAAGGACTTTCTGGAATATAATAACCTGTAAGATTAAACACATTACTGCTTTTTCGTAACACATTTACATCCATATTCATTTGTGCGGCTGCTGAATTCCAGGCGGTCTTACCTTCAACATCTCCGATGTATAGGGTGTCCACATTGAAATCGCTTATGGTTAATTTACTATCCACGGTGGATTCTCCTAAATGTAAATTGCCATCAATGATTCCTGTTAATTTAATTGTTGTAATGAAATGTGAGAAATCAGCTATATCAATTTTATTCATTAATAAACTACCGCTTGTTTTTCCTTCAGAAGATTTACCATCCAGTGTTATTCTGTGGTCACCGTTGTATATGGATATACTATCGAATATGACACTGGAATTATTGAAATATATTTTCCGGTCATCTTCGAATGTCCAGTTTTTATCCTTGATGCTTAACGTTGAATTGTTAAATGTAATGATGTTATAAGGTTCAAACAGATCTATGGTGCCCGATACTTTGGTACTGTTCGGAGACCTTTTTTGCTTGGCGTTGAAGTAGAAGTCTGCTTGTTCGCCGGCTAAAACAGATTCAAATATTAAATTTTCTGTTTCTATGTAATTCGAATTTGTTTGGTTTTCAGAAGTAAATGTTACGTTGCCGAGTACTTCTGAGCTGTCGCTTTTTTGTGAACAGAATAGATTGATCTTGTTTTTTCTGAATTCAAATCCATTGTAATAGATGGTATCTATATAAGCCCGCGATTTTAAAATTTTTGTTCGTCCCGAATTGAAACGGCCTTTAACAACTGATTCACCTGATATATATAAACCCGGGGTATAAATATTTAGAAATGAATTTATATCATGCAATTGTATATCGTAATTAGCATGATACGGTATTTCCTGATGTTCTACTTTGTTCTTATAATAATTTACTACATCTAAGCTATCATCCGCAATGCTGCTCGTTACTTCCTGAACAAATTCTGAGAAGTCGTGAGCAATAATGGTTGGTTTGAAATTGCCATTAACAGAGGCACTGATGATATCCGATGTTATTTCAAGTGTGCGCGAAGTGTCGTTTTGAATGTTTGATGCAAGATGCAAGGTGTCAATAAATATCTCTTTGTTGCCGTTGTATAACAGATAGGTATTGGTCAGATAGCCGTTGCCATAAGCATCGTCTATTTCCGTTCCTTTAAAATCAATTGTTAAATTTGTTTTTACTAGAAGGTCTTTATTAAATGCATTCAGATTTAATTTTTTTAGTTTTGCTTTTTCACAAGCAACCGTTACCTGAAGTATTTTTTCCGGCTGACGATAATCCAGCATACCATCGATCTGCATAACCAGATTCGAGTCGGCAATGTCTACATGTCCATTGAACAATGCCTTTTGCAGAATGGCATCAGTACGGATATTTTTATAATTGTATTTATTGAACTCTAAGGAATGGATGGAGGCAACCATTTTCATTTTTAATTTATCAATATCAAAGCCAACACCTTCAACGCTGCCATCCATATTGATGATGCCCAATTGATCGTTCTGAATAAGCTTTCCAAGATTTAAACCTTTGGTCGTTAATTTTCCTGAGTAATAACTATCATCCATGATATTATCTTTCAGATGAAAAGCCATATCTGTTTTTACATAACCGATCGCAGTAGTTAATGCAGCGTTGGCTATGAAGTTTTCAGGGAATCCATTGAATTCAATAGAACCTTTAAAGTGATCGGAAATTTTTAAGGTTGTTCTTACTTCTGAACTGAAAAAAGGAGTGAGCTCTGCCTGATTGATGTTTACATCTCTGAAGTCAGCATCTATATATGTTTTTTCAAAATCAGGTAAACCATCCATATGAAGACTGCCTCTTACATAACTTTTGCCGCTATATAAATTCAGTTTTGAAATACTGAATTTACTGACCTTGCCGGACACATTTCCACTGATAGATATTCTGTAGGGATATTTTTTCAATGCGGATGCAAAATGAGAGATATCTCTTAGATCAATGAATGAACTGTCTAACGTAGCTTTAATATTGGCTTTTGTATTGAAATCTGAAAGATCGGTGATGGTACCGTAACTGATCTTCATGTAATTTTGCAGAAATGAATTTCCTATTCGTGCATACATGTTCTCAAGGTCCATGTAATGCTCACACAACGTATATACACCGGACAATTTATGTACGCGCATGTGTGTGCCACCTTCAATTGTGGTAAGATCTTTGATTCCGATTCTAAACGTATCTGCAAACACATATAGATTTTCGGTTATGCCATAAATGCTATCAAATGAAAAATGGTTATGATCAAATCCGGTTATGTGATCGTTATCAAAATCGTCGTATGCAAAACGCATGTTTATGAGTTTTACATCGTGAATCGTAAATGGCTTTGTAGCGTTTGTTGTGTCTGTACTTGGACCCAGTACTTTACTTAAACCATCTATAAATTCATTGATATTGATAATCTCTGTATTTTTGTAATTGATTAAGTGAACTTCACCATCCTTTAGTGTAGCTTCTTCAATTCGATAAGCGAATGATTTCTCAAATGTAAAAATGCGGTAATCTATTTGCGTTTCGCCCAAATGAATCATTCGGGTATTTTCATAATCATACAACGATACGCCATAAACGGTTATATGATCAAACCAATCGATTTCCAGACGTTCGATTTCAACTTTATAATGCAGATATTCGGAAAGTTCTTTACTTGCAATCTGTGCAACCTTTTCCTGTACATAAATAGTTCTGAAACCTATCACAATGATTGTGAGAAGAATGAGCAAGAGAAGCACAGTATAAGAGACAGTTTTTAAAACTGTCTTTATCAAAATTCTGCTAAAATTCTTTACTTTAGTATTCAATCTATGTCAGTTACACTATTAGCCATCGAATCTTCCTGTGATGAAACAGCTGCTGCTGTCATTCAGGATGGGAATATACTATGTAATATAGTCGCTTCTCAGCGAATTCACGAGAAATATGGCGGAATTGTCCCTGAATTAGCTTCACGGGCACATCAGCAACATATTATTCCGGTCGTATCGCAAGCACTCCTTCAGGCAAATATACAAAAAACAGACCTGAATGCAGTGGCTTGTACATCAGGTCCGGGATTATTAGGTGCATTATTGGTTGGTGTTTCTTTTTCAAAAGCATTTGCTTCTGCATTAAACATTCCTGTGATCAAGGTGAATCACATGAAGGCCCATATTCTGGCGCATTTTGTGGATGATCCTAAACCTACATTTCCATTTATTTGTTTGACGGTAAGCGGCGGACATACACAGTTGGTGATCGTAAAAAGTCATCTGGATATGGAAGTGGTGGGCGAGACCCAAGACGATGCAGTTGGAGAAGCCTTTGATAAGACAGCAAAATTAATGGGCTTACCGTATCCGGGCGGACCGCTGATTGATTCCTATGCAAAGCAGGGCAATCCGTTGGCCTTTCCTTTTCCTACCGTAGAAATGCCGGGTTATAGTTTTTCATTTAGCGGAATTAAGACGGCGTTTATGTATTTCCTGAAAAAGAATACAGCATTGGATCCGGAATTTATTCAGAAAAATTTACCCGATATTTGCGCAAGCGTGCAGCACACATTAATTGAAGTGTTGATGCGCAAATTGAAACGTTTGGTTGCAGATACAGGTATCACCCGCGTTGCGATTGCCGGTGGGGTTTCGGCGAACTCAGGCTTACGCAAAGCGATGGAACAAAAACGCGATACAGACGGTTGGGATGTATACATACCTGCCTTTGAATATTGCACAGACAATGCTGCAATGATTGCAGTGGCGGGTTATTATCAGTATTTAGAAAAAGATTTTGCAGATTGGGATTTGTCTCCTGAACCAAGATTGAGAATTGGAGGAGGTTTATAAAAATGGCTACGAAAGAAATCGTTAAAAACGTAAATATAAAAAATAAAAAGGCATCGTTCGAATACGAATTCCTGGAAAAATATGAAGCCGGAATTGTATTGAAAGGTACTGAAATCAAAGCGATCCGGTTGAGTAAAGCTTCGATCAGCGAAGCATATTGTCTATTTGATAAAGAAGAACTCTGGATCAAGAACATGAATATTTCTTCCTATGATAAAGGCTCTTTTTACAATCACGACCCCTTGAGTGCTCGTAAATTACTACTTAAAAAAGCAGAGTTGAAAAAACTGTTTATGCATTCAAAAGAAAAAGGGTTGACAATAATTGCGCTCCGTTTATTTACGAACGAACGTGGATATGCAAAAGTTGAAATTGCCTTGGCAAAAGGGAAGAAGCTGTTCGACAAACGCGAGTCGATCAAGAGCAAAGATAATGAACGCGAGATGCAACGTGTGAAGTACTAAGTTTTCAGTTGCTAGGTACTAGTTACTAGACTGCGACGAAGAACATTCTTAAAACCTATTACTTAAAACTTATTACATACTAAATTGAAACAATACGGAATTTGCCACTTAAGTGTAGTGCCCATGCGGGCTGAAGCAGGTGATCGTCATGAAATGACTTCACAACTCCTGTTTGGGGATTGTTTTGAAATTTTGGAACAATCAGAAAATGGAAAGTGGAAATACATTCAGAATGATTTTGATGGATATAAAGGTTGGATCGATGCCAAACAATATTTGCCGATAGATGAAGAATATATTCACAAATTGAATCAAACACCAGCGGTATTTTGTAAATCATTGTATGCCTTAGCAAAAAGTGAAACACGTTTTTTCCCTTTATTGATGGGCTCTACGGTACCAATGTATAAAAATGGAATCATTGTAGTAGGTGACGAACCATTTATTTTAGAAGGCGATGTTGGTTATGCAGAACCATTTAATGCAAAGAAAATAGAGCAGACTGCTTTTATGTATTTAGGAGCGCCGTATTTGTGGGGTGGCCGTACGCATTTCGGTATAGACTGTTCGGGTTTCATGCAGCAACTGTTTCGTATGTATTCCATTCCCTTACCGCGTGATGCTTCTCAGCAGGCAGAGATCGGAATTACTGTACCATATGAACATTATCAGCAAGGCGATCTGGCATTTTTCAAAAATGAATTCGATAAGATCACGCACGTTGGAATGATGTTGAATGGCAATAAGATCATTCACGCATCCGGACAAGTACGCTTGGATCTGATTGATGAGCAAGGGATCATTCACGCGGAGAAGCGTATCTACACACACAGGCTGGCGTTCATTAAGAGGGCGGGAGTTTAATAGTTGTCAGTAGTTAGTAAACAGTTGTCAGTAAAATTGTTATTTACATAGCCATGGCTTTAACCGTGGGAATGATAGCAGACTGGCCTTTATTAATAGAGCTGAAGTGTAGTTGTTCATACCTACGAGGTTTTAAAAACCTAGTAAGTATGAACGAAAAATACACCATGGTTCAGTACGCTTAATGATCCTTTAATAAATCATGTATTTTCATAGCTACATTGATTGTAGTCATAAAAATTTGGATGCCGTTCTTGAGGATCCATCTTTTGAATTTGTTTGATTTTGACATAATTTATTTTATTAATTTTTAGAGTATGAGCAAGTCTTAAGACTTATTCACATTGTATATATCTAATTATGCTTCTCTCCTGAGCTAAAATCCAGAGTTATTTCATGTTTTCTACAACTTTTTTCATCAAGGGAAAATAATTGGTTAGGGGAGATTTTAATAAACTACCAACCATCTGAAATTTGTCTTTTTTCTATTACTCCGTGCTCTTCTGGATATAATCTGGAAGTAGATACAAGGATTTGTAATTCATATTGTCTTAAAAAGCTTTGCAAACCACTTTTTTCCTCCTAAAAACTCAAACTTCCTACCACAAACTACCCTAAACTCCCCTAAATCCTTGGTATAAAAGGAATAAAGCCGTACATTTGCAGTCCGTTTTAGGTTAAACGGATCTTAAAAACAAATTTCAGTCTCTTGCCCGTAGGCTGATGTATAACAGGGTGAATATTATGCTTACTCCAAAACCAGAAGATTTTAACTGGGACTTAATTGGTGACAAAGGTTTCGGTGGTACTTATACTGCTGCTGAAAAAGAATCAATCGCTGCTATGTACGAAGGTACATTAAGTGAAGTTACTGAAAAACAAGTATTAAGTGGTACTGTTGTTGGTATTACTGAACGCGATGTTATTATCAACATCGGTTTCAAATCAGACGGACTTATTTCTTTATCTGAATTTCGTGACGTTGAAGGCGGCGTGAAAGTTGGTGAAGTATACGATGTGTACGTTGAAGATCAGGAAAACGCTTCAGGCCAATTGGTATTGTCTCGTCGTAAGGCGCGTATCGTTAAGGCTTGGGAAAATATCCAAGGCGCTCTTGATAACGATATCATTATCGAAGCTCTTGTAAAAAGAAGAACTAAAGGTGGTTTGATCGTTGATCTATTCGGCGTTGAAGCTTTCTTACCAGGTTCTCAAATTGACGTTAAACCAATTCGTGACTTCGATATCTTCGTTGGCAAGAAAATGGAAGTTAAAGTTGTTAAAATCAACTATACAAACGATAACGTTGTAGTATCTCACAAAGTGTTGATCGAAAAAGATATCGAAAAACAAAAAGCTGTTATACTTAACAACCTTGAAAAAGGACAAGTATTAGAAGGTGTTATCAAAAACATGACAAACTTCGGTGTGTTCATCGATTTAGGTGGTGTTGATGGTTTACTTCACATTACAGATATTTCTTGGGGCCGCATAAGCCATCCACAAGAAGTGTTGAACTTAGACCAAAAAGTACAAGTAGTAGTATTGGATTTCGACGAAGAGAAAAAACGTATCTCTCTTGGTATGAAACAACTTACTTCTCATCCTTGGGATGCTCTTGCTGCTGGCATTGAAGTTGGTTCAAAAATTAAAGGTAAAATCGTTAACGTTGCAGACTACGGTGCTTTCCTTGAATTACAACCAGGTGTTGAAGGTTTGATCCACGTATCTGAAATGAGCTGGTCTCAGCATTTACGCAACCCACAAGACTTCATCAAAGTTGGTGATGAATTAGAAACAGTTGTATTGACATTAGATCGTGACGAACGTAAAATGTCTTTAGGTATTAAGCAATTGACTGAAGATCCTTGGACTAAGTCTGACGCGATCTCTAAATATGCTGTAGGTACTAAGCACACAGGTCTTGTTCGTAACTTGACTAACTTCGGTTTATTCATCGAATTAGAAGAAGGTATTGACGGTCTTGTTCACGTATCTGATTTATCTTGGACTAAGAAAATCAAACACCCATCTGAATTCGTTAAGGTTGGTGATAAATTGGATGTAGTTGTATTGGAGTTAGATGTTGAAAACAGAAGACTTGCTTTAGGCCACAAACAATTAGAAGAAAACCCTTGGAATACATTTGAAACAATCTTCACTCCAGGTTCTACTCACACTGCTACACTTATCTCTAAAAACGATAAAGGTGCTGTTCTTGAGTTGCCATACGGTATCGAAGGTTTCGCTATGAACAAACACTTAGTGAAGGCTGACGGTGCAAATGCAGAACAAGGTGATTCATTAGATTTCAAAGTATTAGAGTTCTCTAAAGACGACAAACGTATTGTATTGTCTCACACGAAAACGTTCTCAGAAGTAGCTGAAGATGCTGCTGCTCCTGCAGATGCTAAGAAAAAGAAAGCTGCTCCGGCTAAAGGTGGTGCTAAAGCGCCAGCTACTGCGAAAACTCCTGCTGTAGAGAAATCTACTTTAGGTGATATCGAAGCTCTTTCTAATTTGAAAGATACAATGGACGGAAAGAAGTAATTCTTTCTTCTCTATAGATAGTTTGAAAGTCCCGCTGAAAGGCGGGACTTTTTTTTTGACCTTATTTTTTATGTACTTTTAATTTACTTATGGAAATGGTCAATAAAAAAATAGTAAGTCGTGGCTTTTCAAGAAAACTAGTTGTTGTACTTGTAAGCATTATTTTATTTTTACTGCTCATTTCTGCAGGTTTGCTGTATCAAGCTCAAAATGATTCAGGTCTTTATTTTAAAGCATTTTTTATTTTTTTATTAGCAATTAGTATTTACTTTTTTACTCTATTCCATGATATTATAGAGGATGTGGATATTGATAAATCAACAATTTGTAGACACTATCTTTATAGTTTTAAGAAAGATAAAGTTATTCCATTAACAGAAATCTTAGGCTATTACATTTATGCCGATGGTGGCCTTCGAAGAATTGTATTGGTGTTAAAAGATAAAAGTGAATTGAAATTTTCAGATACATTTGATTCTTTTTTCAAGGACTTTCAAGAATATATTTTCAAAAACTATCAAATGATATCACATAAAAATCACAAAGTTTATAGCCAAAAAAGAAAAGAGCATGAATTACATGTTTATCGTACTTTGCCGCCTATTATTGCGAAAGCTAATTATGAACACGAAACTTTTGAGCTTCATTCTTTATGGATGGCTGGAATATTTGGCTTGTTGTATTTTACTTATTACTTGGGTTCTATATTGAATGTAATTAATCTGATTTGTTTTACTATGATTGTGATTTCATATTTTTTGATAAAAAGTAGAAAGGCAAAATTGAATTCCTCAAAAGAATTTAATGATGAGTAATAATCATTCATTATTACTCATCATTAAAAAGCGTAATAATTTTTATTGCAATGTATAATTCGCATTCAATTTCACCTGTATCACCTCAGCAATTTTATTAAATACAATTTGAGGCACTTCTATTTTATGATCTACTAATTTAACATCGAATGTTGACGTTAGATTTACTTTTTTAGTTGCATCAATAGTTAGAGTTCCATTAATTGTTCTTGGTTGTGCAACACCATGGATGGTTAATGTACCCTTACTGGTGACGGGATATGTGCCAGGTTTTGTATAATCAATCGTTTCATTTATTATTCCTGAATACGTTGCTTTTGGATATTTATCACTTTCAACATATTTTTCATTGAAGTGTTCCTGCATCAGCCCATTTTTAAATTTGAATGAAGTCATTAATACAACACATGCAATATTTTTGTTGGAAGGGTTGATTGCAGAGATCATAGTTGAAGAACTGGCTTCAATATTTTCCATGGGTGTTTCAGAATAAAAACTAATTTGGCCCGTAGATGTTTTATACATTGGTTGACCTTCATTTTTAAAGGACATGGTCATTCCCAATAATAGGGCAGTAGCAAGAATTGAAATACTATATTGTTTCATAGTTAGTGAGATTTATTAAATGAAAAGACTCTTGAAATATTGAAACCTAAACGGATTTCGCCTTTGCCCCATTGTGAAACGGTGTAGGGGATGGCTTGAACTTCATTAATTCCAAAAGAATTGATAACAAATACTTGAAACACGTGTCCACCGGTTTCAACATCAAGCCCAAAACCTAAACTGTTGTGATATGCATTCATTTGTACTGTATATTGACTTATTCGAATAACATATTCTCCGGATAGAGATAAGCTTTTTGTAAGTTTGAATCTTCCTGCAGTTGCTAAGCTTAACATGTCGTTTTTATCCGTTGTATTGATTACTTGATTGTAATGAATAAATGTTGGGCTTAGTTGTACAGATAGTTTTTTAGTGAATTTTCTGGCAATCATCAGTTGATACATATACGATATCCTGCTTGAAAAATTCTCATATTTATTTATACCCGTTAAAGCTGCCGTTGCATCTTTTTCACTCGTAATATTTATTGATATTAAACCTGTTAGGGTTATTGGCATACTACCATTTGTAGTTTGGCTTAGGATTTTATATTTTAAAAATCCGTCAAACAATTTATGATCCGAACTTCTACCAATTCCAATCATGAATTTATCTGTTATGCCATAATCAAAACCAATCCGTATGTTTGCAGGCCCATCGAGTCCGTAAAAATTGTATGATCCGGAACTAAAATCACCAAAGCGATGCGATATTCTAAAATCTAAACTGTTTTTAGATAACGTCTCTACCGTTTGACAGTTAATGATTCGCGTCGCTTTAAAAGTTGCCTGGGTATATTGTTTAGTTTTATCCGCTTCTGTATTTAGGTTTTCAAGTAAATCATCTTGTGCGTTGGAAACCTTAATTGTACACACAAGTATGCTTAGTAAGATTATTTTTTTTAGATTTTTCATAATTTGAGTATTATTCAGGCATACCAGCATCAATCCATCTCTGGATTCTATCAATTTCGCATTGGTGAACTCTTGTTGAGGGAGGCATGGCCCTATAGCCGGGTTGAGCAGTCATTGTGCCGATTAGGCTTCCATTTGCTGCGGATGTTTTGACACCTTGATAACTGTCCAATACAACATTGATGGAAGATGAGGTTGCTGCCGTATGGCAAGAGACACAATTGGACTGCATAATTGCATTTATAGAGCCGTTATATGTATCAGCAAGTGCTGTATCGCAGGTGTTAATTAAAGCAGCAGCAGGATGTATTTCATCGAATTTATCGTAGTAGCAAGAATATTGCATAAATAAAAACGCACCAATAAACAGGAATAAGAATGGGTTTAATTTCATATTAATTGTATTTAGCTCCTTGCATGATCCATGTATAAATTGTTAAGATTTGTGTTTCTGACAGATGTCCAGTAATAGGCATTTTACTTTCACCTTTTAGGGTTGTAATTCTTTGGTATATATCGCTTTTTTTCGCATTAGAAGGAGTAACATAATTTATGATATCATAGTAATAGATTAATTCGGCTTGCTCGCTCATGCCATCGTGGCAACCAGCAGTTGCACAATTATTCATAATAATTGGTTGTACATCTGCTTGAAATGAAATTTCCGGTTTATCCGGAATTACTGCTGTGTGTTTGCATGCAAGTAAGACTCCGATTAATGGAATAAATAAGAAGGCGAATCCCCATTTATATTTCTTGTAATTCATCATTTGATAGGTTAGGTAAAATAATTGTTGCAACAGTTATTTTGAAAAGTATCTTTAGATTCTGAGTATTCTCTGAGTATTTCATTAAAAATGAGATGTATTAACAATTATATAATACCACAAGTACGAGGTCATTGATGTGTGTGATTAGGATCATTATGTATTGTTTTGAAATATGAAAAGAGTGTTATTGAAAAGTGTATGTGCGGTATTTTATTATGTTAAAAAGCATAGTTATGAAACATACTATTCATTTAGACATAAAGACTTAATCACCCTTCAAGCTTAATCAAGTTATAACTTCTCTAATATTTTGATAGTAAGTGATTAATGATGGGATTATAAAATTCTTTTGCAAAAGCCTTTCTTCTTCGTCCGTTTTTTATAACTTTGCAAACCTCAATAAAGGGTTTCGTGGCCGAGTGGCTAGGCAGAGGTCTGCAAAACCTTCTACACCAGTTCGAATCTGGTCGAAACCTCGTAAAGTCTCCTGATCCCGATAGCTATCGGAACGGGAGACTTTTTTATTTGTATAAAACCTGAAAAACTCACGTCTAAGCCCGGTTTGAAACATTTTTCAATATATTGTAGTACAATTAACCTATATACATTTCATTTGAGCTATGAATCCGCGCTTAGAATACATCCAGAACCGAATCGGTAAAGTAGTTCACGATAGTCCGTCAGCGATCAGCAATTGGCTTCAAATGACCCCTGTGCTTGCCGAAAACGGAAAGATCATAGTGACAGTACCGGTAAGAGCAGATATGACCAATATGATGAAAACAATTCATGGTGGCATCGTTGCTACCATTCTGGATGATCTCTGTGGTACCGTTTGTCTGATCTCTGCTGATGAATTCTTCTATGCAACTGTAACGCTGAACGTAGATTACCTGAGACCTGCACAGATCGGAGATGTGTTGACCTGTACGGCGGAAGTCATCCGCCAGGGCAAGAGCATCATAAATGTGCATGCCACCTTAGCACTTCCGGACGGAAAGCTGGTAGGTCGTGCCAGCTCAAACCTGATTAATACACAGATCAAAACGCATTAATTCTTTCCATTCTATAAAGCAGAAAAGTCCTCCGTCCCGATCCCGATCGGGACGGAGGACTTTTCTGCTTTATAGTGTTTTTTTATAGACTACCTAAATTTTTTTTGATTTTTTACAACTCTATAAGCATTGTTCCCGTTACACACTACTGAGACCCAATACATTTCAAATTTTAAACTTTACTACGCAGCTGCATGTAACAACTAAACGACTAGAGACTATGGAAGAAATTGAAAAAACACTTAAAGCTTATAACTGGAACGAAGAGTCAACAATTCGTATTCTTTTAAACAGTAATAATAAAAGTATGTTAAAAGAATTTCTACCTCTGTTTAGGAGATACACAGATGCAATCATTATAAATTATCAGGAAGGGCTTGCCAACAGAGCCATGATCAGTATAGGAAAGAATACGATTTCCCTGGCATAACAAACATTACCTTATTAACGATCTCTACACCCCATTTGCATTTATATACCATGAATGCAAATGGGGTGTAGAAGTTTTAATCAATTTGCAAATGTGTTGCTACCGCAATTCTGTTCCAGCCATTGATTGCCACAACAGCCATAATTATTTGGGCAACATAATTTTCCCCAAATAGCTCCACAGCCTTTTTATATACAGCATCCGAAACTCCATGCTGATGGATCACCGTAATTTCTTCGGTTAAACCAAGGATTGCTTTCTCTTCTTCGGTAAACAGATCTGTTTCCTTCCAAGCTGCTAATACAAATAAACGCTGCAATGTTTCACCGTTTTGGATCGATTCTTTAGTATGCATATCCAGACAATAGGCGCAACCATTGATCTGTGAAGCGCGCGTTTTGATCAGATTGATATGGCTCTTGCTAAGTTCGCTTGTTTGAAGATAGGCTTCAAGCCCGACCATTGCTTTATATCCCTTTGGCTGCAATGCTCCCAGATTTAATCTCTTTTCCATAATGTGTTTTGTTTTTGTATGGAACAAAACTAAAAGATGGGTTATTGAAAAAACTTAAACTGGTTTAAGAAATATTTTTTTTACGAATTTCACTTAAATATTCCGGAGTGAATCCTAAATAGGATGCTAACAGATATTGTGGTATGCGCTGAATAAACTCCGGGAATTTATTGCGAAAATTTAAAAACTGTTCTTCTTTTGAAAAGGTATGCTGATACTTGGAACGAAGCTGCGCTGCAGCAGCTGCTTTCTGATATACAAGCCGGAAATAACGTTCCATCTTTGGAACTTCTGTGAGTAACTTTTCCTGTGCCGTGTAAGAAATTCGTAATAGTTCTGTATGTTCTACAGCCTGAATGTAGAAATCGCCCGGCAATTGATTCTGAAAAGACATATAATCGCTGAGCCACCAATTTTCAATAGCAAACTGTGTTGTTTGTTCAACACCTTTGTCATCGATAAAAAATAAGCGCAGACAACCTTTTAACACAAAGTAATTGTGTTTGCAAACTTCTGGTGTATGCAGGAGATTTACTTTCTTCTTTACTTTTTCGCTTTCAAAAAAAGTATGTATCTGAAATGCTTCTTCATCTGTGATGTCAATAAATCTGCGAATATGAGCAGCTAGTTGATTCTGCATTGTGAAATGTATTTACAATAAATGTATTTTAAATACCAGTTATGAAAGTTACAGAATCAAATTCAATTCCTGTAATCAGTGTGTAGTATTATCTGTTAAATGGTTGATAAATTAATATATAGATCAACAACCGTGGGCAATGAAAGGCGTTAATATCTTAGCGTTCGCATTAACAAAAGATAATTTAATACATATTTCAATCTTAACTTTTAACCCCTAAATTGAACAGTTATGGAACAAGTAGAAAAAGAATTAAAATTAGTTAAATGGACAAACGAATCCTTTATCGAAATACTAATGAACAGCAATAATAAAGAACGTTTAAATGAAATTTTGCCAATAATAAGAAGATATACCAGCGCGATTGTTGTGCATTATAAGATGGATCTGGAATCTGCAGCTCGTGTTAGCATTGGCACAAAAGTATTTGCCGTTGCATAAGTTTCCCGAAAGGGAAATGCACAATACTTAATATAATACCGAATTTTATAGAGCAATAAGCATATACGGATATATGTTTATTGCTTCTTTATTTTATCCCAAACATCTCTTTCATTGCATTCCACAAACTAGCCTTTAATGCAACAGTTGTTTCCAGTTTAGCTAATGCATCTGCTAATAAAATAATTGTGTTATTATGTTTTTGTATCGCGTATAGATCTTTTGAAAGGCGAGGCGTAAAGGCATCTGTCGGTAAGCCGAAAGATAGGATAATACGTGGCTTTAATGTTTCTATGTGGGTCAATGAAACAGGAGTGGAGACGAGCAAAACACCGCAGTCGTTGTAATCCAGCTGCACCGCTTTAACGATCTTACCCAACATTTCCTGTTGTGCAGAAGTCATTGAGTATGATACATGCATCAAGATTAAAATACCATTGCTATATTTCCCTGTTGGCTTTAAAGCTGGAGCTTCCGGTGCTTTAGATGAAATTTCTTCTTTAACCGCTGTTAACGATGGGGAAGCAGGAATCGAAGGCGATTTCGGAATACTTGGAGTTGCTGTGGTTACAACTGTTTCTTTAGGTGCTTCAACGGCTTTCGGCATCTCTACAGAAGTAGTTGATGCAGCCTGAACGGGTGTTGCTGCAATTGCATTCGGATCATTAATGATATATAATGTATCTGAAAATATGTCTTTCCAGTTTCCGGGATTAATTGCTTCTGCCATAAATGCTCCTGCTAAATCAAGTGGTGAATATTATTAACTACAAATTACAAAAAAGAGGCAGGGAATTATAAATTATGATTTATGAGTTATGAATTAATTCTCAACAATTTGTCTGAATTTGGATTTGTTTGATTGATTGGCAAATTTGGATTAAGGTAGCTTTTTAATTATTAAGCTATAAAGCACTAAATCTTTAAATTTTAAGTGTTAAAACAAGTTGGTTCTGACCTTGATTGAAAGACAAAACAAGAACCACTAAATCCAAACTTTCCAATCAATCAAACAAATCCAAATTCAGACAGTTTTCTCATTTTCAAGGGTTAATAATTAAATAATATCGGATTTGGCTCAGGTTTATAAGTTTTCATCAGAATGATGTAACTTGCAGGCTATAATTCTATTTAACATTCAATAAAATATGTCAAAGGGACCTATTTCTCAGTTTATTCAAGAGCATTATTTGCACTTTAACTCTGCCGCTTTGGTAGATGCAGCAAAAGGATATGAAACGCACTTATTAGAGGGTGGAAAAATGATGATTACGCTTGCCGGTGCTATGAGTACGGCGGAATTGGGTAAATCATTAGCAGAAATGATCCGTCAGGATAAAGTACAGATTATTTCATGTACAGGTGCTAACCTGGAAGAGGATATTATGAATCTGGTTGCGCACTCACACTACAAGCGTGTACCGAATTACAGAGATTTAAGTCCGCAGGATGAGTGGGATCTGTTAGAGAACCACTACAACCGTGTTACAGATACATGTATTCCTGAAGAAGAAGCTTTCAGAAGATTACAAAAGCATTTATTTAAAGTTTGGGACGACGCAGACAAATCCGGCGAACGTTATTTCCCGCATGAATTCATGTACAAAATGTTGTTGAGTAAAGAGCTTGAACAATATTATGAAATTGATCCGAAGAATTCCTGGATGCTTGCAGCAGCAGAGAAAAACCTTCCGATCATTGTTCCGGGTTGGGAAGATTCTACCATGGGTAATATCTTTGCTTCATACTGCATCAAAGGTACATTCAAACCAACTATGACGAAGTCTGGTATTGAATACATGATGTGGTTGTCTGATTGGTATGTAAAGAATTCTGAAGGTAAAGGTGTTGGTTTCTTTCAAGTAGGTGGTGGTATTGCAGGTGATTTCCCGATCTGTGTGGTACCAATGTTGTATCAGGATATGGAAATGGAAAACATTCCATTCTGGAGTTATTTCTGCCAGGTTTCTGATTCAACAACATCATACGGTTCGTATTCAGGAGCAGTACCAAACGAAAAAATTACCTGGGGTAAACTAGATATTCATACACCGAAGTTTATTGTAGAGTCTGATGCTACGATTGTAGTGCCATTGATCTTTGCATATTTGCTGGGATGGTAATTGTAGGTTTTAAGTAATAAGTTTTAAGTGTTAAGTTTGGAAACGGACTTAACACTTTTTTTTAAATGCGATATCGTAAAATGTAAAAGATTTCATCTTAGAACTTAAAACTTATTACTTAAAACCTAATTCCCTTTATTCATCCGCATCATCTCTGAATATCCCAATCCCATTCCCAACGCCTGTATAGATTGCGTGATGCGTTTCGATTTTGTTACTTCTGTTTTGGCAGCATCGATCCATTTTGAAAAATAATTCTGATGTGATTTTGTAAGACTTTTATAATACTCATACGCAGTTGGATCATCTTCAAGACACAAAACAAAATCCGAATTCAATTCATATTCTTTCGGATCAAATTCAATCCGCACGGTTAATGTGCCGCCCATAGCCTTGTGTGTTCCTTTACGCATGGAAGCGTTGATGGGCATTATAAATTCACCGTCTCCCATAGGAAGAAGAGCTATGCCTTCAATCGGAAATTTATCTAATGTGCCTTTCACCCGAAAACCTTTTCTGTTGCTGGGTTGCATCGCTTCTGAAATATCAATAGGAATATAGATAAAACTCCAACCCGTTTTTTCACCATTCTTTTCAAATTTCTCAATAATAGCTTTAAAGGTATGCATATGAAATACATTAAAATAGTTAGAAATATACTAAAGCTAAAATAATTACCATAGATGTTCTACCAAACTTTTTTATTTTTTATGATACAATATGTTAACTTGTTTGAATAAGGGCTGAAATACGATTAAGCCAAGAAGTATCTACCATATGAATCCATATCCATTTACAGGATTAACAACGAAAGAAGTTCAGACTTCCAGAAATCAACACGGAGCGCACATTGTTGATGAGAAAGCGAATCATCCAATATGGGATATATTTAAAAAAACGGTTTTTGAGCCAATGTTTTTATTGCTTTTGGCTTGCACAATTATTTATTTTTCATTGGGCGAATTATCAGAAGGGTGGTTTATGTTGGGGGCAATTGTTTTGGTGTCCGCTATTTCATTTTATCAGGAAAATACAACTCGAAAAGCGCTGGAGGCTTTAAAAGAATTTACACAGGCGCATGCGCATGTGATTCGTAATAATGAAATTGTTCAGATTACTTCAGATGAAATTGTTATCGGAGATTATTTGGTTGTTTCAGAAGGAGAGTTGATTCAAGCGGATGGAATCATCAAACAATTAAATGATTTTACTGTTAATGAATCTATTTTAACGGGGGAATCATTTGCCATAGAAAAAGTAATTGATTCGGATGACAATTCATCTGTGTTTCAAGGTACCTTAGTTGTCTCCGGTCAATGTGTATTTGAAGTCAAACAAATAGGTAGTCAAACAAAACTTGGGCAAATCGGTACCTCAGTTGATGCTATTTCTATTCAAAAAACACCATTAGAAAAACAAATCAATTCTTTTGTTACATGGATGGCAATTATAGGCAGCAGTATATTTTTACTGATATGGATATATACGTATTATCAAACAGGAGACTTACTAAATAGCTTATTAAAAGGACTCACCATTGCAATGTCTGTTTTGCCTGAAGAAATACCAGTTGCTTTTGCAACCTTTATGGCTCTTGGTGCCTGGCGCTTGATGAAAGTAGGTATCATTGTGAAACAAACTCAAACTGTTGAAGCTTTAGGTTCGGCTACAGTTCTTTGTACGGATAAGACAGGAACAATTACTCAAAATAGAATGTCATTGAGTACGCTCTATGCCTTTAAGTCAAATACTGTTTATAATTCTGAATCCTTTAATTTGGAGGATGCTCAGGTTGTAATTTCAACCTCTATGTGGGCGAGTGAATCTGTTCCCTTCGATACGATGGAGATAGCAATTCATGATGCGTATAAGCATTCTACAAAAGAAGATGTTCGAAAAGCATATTCTATGATTCATGAATATCCATTGGGCGGAAATCCTCCTATGATGACGCATGTTTTTGAGAATGCAGCAGGAGATAGAATTGTAGCTTGTAAAGGCGCACCTGAAGCATTGTTGAAGTATTCTGTATTAGCTGAGGATGAGAAAAAAAATATTTTAAAACAATTAGCCGATTTTGCTTCAAAAGGTATACGTGTATTGGGAGTTGGGCGTGCACGAATTGAAGGTGCTGATTTTCCCAAGCAACAGGAATTAATTTCGTTTGAGTTCTTAGGTTTGATTGGTTTCATTGATCCTCCGAAGGAAAATATTTCAACAGTGTTTGAAAAGCTTTATAATGCGGGTATAGAGATCAAAATAATAACGGGTGATAATGCGTTAACTACTGCTGCTATTGCAAAGCAGGCAGATTTTAAAGGGTATGATAATGGAATCAATAGTGATGCATTACTTGCATTATCCGATACAGAATTCGATTCAGCTGTTTGCAAATATTCCATATTTACACGTATGTATCCGGAGTTAAAGCTTCGTATTGTAGAGCGACTAAAAGCTCAAGGATATATCGTTGGTATGACAGGGGATGGTGTAAATGATGGTCCAGCGCTTAAAGCAGCTAATATTGGTATTGCAATGGGCAAACGGGGCTCAGAAATAGCTAAGGAAGCGTCTTCGCTCATTCTTACGGATGATGATTTTGGGAAAATGGTAGATGCTGTAGCTATGGGAAGACGTATCTATACCAATTTGAAAAAAGCTATTCAATATATTATTTCGATTCATATACCTATTATTTTAACTGTTGCAGCACCTTTATTACTTGGCTGGATCTATCCTGAAATTTTCACTCCGGTGCATGTGATTTTTCTAGAGTTGATTATGGGGCCAACCTGTTCCATCGTTTATGAAAATGAACCTATGGAAAAAAACAGCATGAATGTGCCACCACGACAATTGGGTAAAACGTTTTTGAATATAAATGAATTGTTAATAAGCATTGTACAAGGCCTTGTGATTACTATTGGTACGCTGAGTATGTATCAATACTCCACAAGTCAAGGTAATAATGAGGAAATAACACGGTCAATGGTATTTGCAACATTGGTGTGTTCCAATATTATTTTATCACTTGTGAATCGCTCGTTGCATTATAGCATATTCAGAACGTTATTTTATAAAAACAGATTGATGGTTTTTATTCTCGTAGCTACCTTTATTTTATTATGTGTTTTATTATATGTTCCAATTGTTTCAGCCTTCTTTAAACTTGGCTCATTATCTATCGGACAATTATGTATATCTGTTATTGTTGCAATACTAAGTGTGTTGTGGTTTGAACTATATAAGTGGTATAAAAGAGTAAAATGAGCAAGCCAATTAAAATAATCCTTACAATTGCAGCAATCATCCTTATTGCCTTGCCTATGTGTTATCAGGCATACATCAATAAGTTATTCGTCTTTGATGAAGGATATTATTTTATAGCTGCTAACGAATTGGGTGAACGTGGACGTTTTTTTATATTTTTTGATCCTACGAGTCATTTACAAAATACCAAGCCGTATCTATTCGTATTTATTCAAACCTTATTCGGTAAATGTTTTGGATGGAACGAATGGTCATTGCGGATACCTATAATAGCTTCGGCTGTAACATTGATTCTCTTGATCTATTTTTCTATAAAACGAATCGTTCAAGACCATTGGTGGGCGCTTACCTCAGCAGCAGTCTTATTGCTGATTCCTTATTTTGTATGTCCGCATATGGCATTTACAGGGGATCATGATGTGCCATTAATTTTATTTACAACTGGATTTATATTTTTTTATTATTCTTTTTTAGTAGAACCTGAAAAAAATACCTATCAACGATATTTATTATGGGCTATTTTATTCGCAACACTATCTATATTAACAAAGGGGTGGATGATTGTATTTTTTCTTCCAGCTAGTTTTGTCTTTCTATTTCTATATAAAAAACACACGCTGCTTTTTACAAATGGTTATTTTTGGATGGGAATGGTCTTCTCAATCCTTGCATTAGCAAGTTGGTATTTGGGTAGAGAATATTTGGATCCAGGATATTTAGAAGCTGTTTGGACCTATGAAATAGGTAGATATCATACATTTATTGAACCTGTTCATCCTGAATGGAATTATTACTGGAAAATATTATTTGAAATTCAATTGCACTATTGGGTGCTTGGTTTTATACCTGCAGCAATTTTTTTATTAAAAAAAATGAATGGCTCTCAAAACAAATTCATTTATTATATTCTTGTTCAGGCACTGGCATTTCTGTGTATTTTTTCTTTTTCAAAAGTAAAGCTACTTTGGTATGATGCCCCCATCTTACCACTATGTGCTGTTATAATAGGTTTTGGTATTTTTGAAACATTCAAACGTATCTCTACTTTTTTTTATTTTCAACAACGTATTGTTATCGGTATTCTATTTACGCTGGTCTTTTCTGTTTTCTATATACAGATTTTTACAAGGTCTTTTAGTAGATTTTATATGGAATCATACGGTGATTTTATGGTTTCAAAACAAACAGATATTCCGTATTCAATTGCCTATGCAGAATACAACCCGCATTTACTTTTTTATGAGCAGTATGCTACTAGGTTTTTGAAGCAATCGCATGTATTGAAGAAACGTCAGTCAAGCTTTCAGGTTGGTGAAAAAATATTGGTTTGTGAGCCCGTTCTTATGTTCAATATTAAACGGAAATATGAATATGAAACAATAGATTCATTAGGCAAAAGTGTTTTCATACAAATAAAAAAGTCCCGCGCTGAATAGCACGGGACTTTTCATAAATATGTTTTTTGTTGATTATTCTGCAGCTTGTCTATATACTACATTGTAAGGAGTTGCGCTTATACTACCAGTCATAGTTGCTGAATTACCTGTTGAGTTAGAGTTACTAGGATAATAACCCAATTCAATCGAATAATCAAAACTAATTAAGCCAGTACTACTGTCAACAACGAGGTTATCATACGTAATGCTTGAGAAGTTTGGACTCGTATAGTTAACTAAAGAAATGGGACTAACATTAAATGGATAGTTATAATCAGTTGTTGTTCCAAAATAAAACATGTTATTGTTACTTAGCTTTCTATTTGATACGATTGTAACATAAGTGTTATATATTTCTGGTGTCAGTTCTGTTGTACGTAATTGAGGATCGTAATAATCCAATGAAAAATCGAATTTGATATAAGAATTTCCAGTTGAATCGTATCTGGTAATACTGTAGTTATAGGAAGTACCTCCTTCACCATACACTACATTAAAAGCATTGTCAGCGGTGCTCTTATAATATTGATAATTTAAATTTAAGGTAAACGCAGAATCATTTGTGTATGTTGTTCCTTCAAGTTGTCCTGTGATTGAACCGCTTTTATAAGCAGGTGTAGAAGCACTTGCGCCTGCAGGTCCAGGTTCTCCTTTGTCGCCTTGGCGGCAGCCAACAAATGTTGTTGCAAGCAATGCTGCAAAAATTACTCCGATTGATATATGTTTCATGATATTAAGGGTTTAGTCTTTGAAATGGTTTCTATCTGCAAATTATTATTTAAAAATTAATAATGTATTAAAAATGGGTTACTAAATTTCATTTATTTTTCTTATATGTAATTATTTGAAGTTTTATTGAGATTATTTTATTTATTCTGATTTTTCATACAAAAGATTATATTTGTCTAATTATTAATTATTTAGTTATGTTAAAAAATACACTTTTAAGTTTTAGTTTTTTCCTTTATTCATTTCTTTCATTTTCTCAGACCTGTGATCCCAATGATTTATATGATCAGATCATTTCGGATTACCATTCAACAATTGCGCGTAGGCAAGATGGTTCATTTGTTGTTTGGGGAGAAGGGAAAGCAAGTGATGGAGTTGGGAATGTATTGGTGCCACAACAAATTAACAGCACAAATTATCCAGGTTTAACAGGTACACCTTTAAAAGGTGCATTAGGTTCCAATACTATTAATAATTCTCAGGCAATTTTATTGACTACAACGGGTTTATTCGCTTGGGGAACTCGTAATATTGTTATTAATCAAGTTTTTACTACGAGTACTACGTTTCAAAAAATTTCCGTCGCTGGTAAAAGTGACGGTCTGCCGCCTAACGTATTGCCCAAGGATGTAAAAATCATGACTGCAACGTTTCATTCATTGGCAATCGTAACGGACTCAGGTCATGTCTGGGTGATTGGGGCGACAAAAGAACTCTATGGAGATGGCTCTACAGCAGGATCAAACTCATGGCATCAGGTAAGAACAGCTGTTGGAGCATTTCCTATACTTGCAGGAGTTGTTCAATTGCGAATGAGCATAAATGGGGTGTTTGCTGTTGACAGCAGTAATAATTGGTATACCTGGGGAGTGAGAGTATATAATGCAAATGCTGCTGCTACGTCATATAGACGAGCAACTCTTATGACCAAACCATCCGATTTTCCAAATGAGATGCCAAGAATGATTGCTGTTACGTCCGGAATGTTCAAAATAACAGGAACAGCATATTTTGTTTTAAGTCAATCAGGAAATTTATATTCTATGGGTGATGGAGATAATGGTATTCTTGGTATCGGTTCTGTTTCTAAACAATTAGCATGGGGAAGAGTCAAAAAAAACAGCACCGAAAATCTGGAAAATGTAATGTTTATAAGTGTACAGGAACACGATGCTGCATTGTTGTCGGCTTGCGCAGTTACGAAAGAGAACAATTTATATTACTGGGGATCTAATGATTATTCATCATTAGATGGTGCATTACCAAATTTTTCAATGTATCCAGTTGTGCCGGATGGCTTTATCGTTGGTGTTGATAAAGCAAATTATGCAGAAAAAGGCGGACATACATTGGTGTATGTAAAAGATGCTTCCGATCGCTATTGTTATGTTGGGCATCGGGTAAATGGCAGTATGGGCGATGGCACAGCAACAGATACATATGAATTAACAATGAATTGTACCAATACTGCAGCCGTTCCTTTATGTTCCTTATGTCCTGCAACGATTAATAATAAATTAACGCAAACGCAATCGGATGCGTGTGCAGGTTCACATGTGCATGAATTGATAGGTGCAACTTCTACATTAAGTAATAATAATGGAGTTTTTTACCAATGGCAATCGTCGGTCATTTCAAAAGAGGGGGGATTTACAAACATTTCTTCGGCTACAACAAAAAATTATATTCCGAAGCCACTTACTCAAACAACTTGGTATAGAAGAATAACAAGTAATGCTTCACCTAATTGTCCTTTTGATAGCAGTAATGTATTGCGGGTTTCTGTAAACCCAATTCCTTTAAAACCTTTAGTTATGACCAGTTCAATGGTCTGTGCTGGAGATGCAATCGCTCTGCTTTCTTCAGCAGCAACTGGTGTGGAGTATAATTGGGAAGGTCCTGACAATTTTGTATCCCAACTTTCGGCACCGGTTATTAATAATGCAGCAGCTGCTAATGCGGGAACATATAAATTATCGGTTACAGATGCCAACTCGTGTGTGAGTGATACTGCATCAACAGATGTTGCAGTGTATACAATTGCACTGCAAATTATTACTCCTAATACGGTATGTGAAGGGCTGTCAATTGCTTTGGAGGTATCCAATCCTCAACCGGACTGGAATTATTTATGGACAGGACCTAATGGATTTATATCAGATAAAAAAGCACCGCTTATAACAAATGCAAGTGTTTCTAAGATGGGGTCATATAGTTTGAAGGTAACGGATCCAAAGTGTCAAGTGTCGGAGTCTATTGTAATATCTCTGGATAACTGTGAGAATACACTTTCCATCGCTGAAGGCTTCTCGCCTAATGGAGATGGAGTAAATGATGTGTGGGTTATTCGTGGGCTTAGTTTATATCCCAATAATTCCATCGTGATTTTTAATCGTTGGGGAGAAAAAGTTTATTCTGCTGCACCTTATACCAATGATTGGAATGGTAGATGTACAGCAGGATTGGTAGCAGTGGGAAATGGAGAATTATTGCCGGAAGGAACTTATTTTTATTTGTTTGATAAAAATAATGGGGATGCACCAGTGAAAGGTTCAATCTATATAAAACATTAATTTATGAAAACGTTTAAATACTTTTTGCAAGCATTTCCAGTGATGTGTTTGTGTTTATCAAATCATGCATTTGCCCAGCAGCAATCGTCGTTTACAAATTATATGTATAATGTACAAACATATAATCCTGCGTACGTTGGCAGCAGACAAGCAATTTCGGTAGTAGGACTATACAGACTTCAATGGGTTGGATATGATGGTGCGCCTAAGACACAGACCATTTCTGTTAGTGCACCAATTGCCAAACAAAAACTCGGTTTAGGTTTATCTTTTGAAAATGATAAGATAGGACCTATGAATTCTACAAGTGCTTACGCAGATTTTGCCTATCATTTACCTTTGACTGAAAAATCGAAATTGTCTTTTGGTACAAAAATTGGCGTGAATCTTTTAAGTACTTCGCTTTCATCTGTGAAATTAGACGATCCGAATGATGTTTCTTTTAATTCCAACATGCAAAATAAAGCAATCCCTAATGTTGGATTTGGAATGTATTATTATTCACCTAAATTTTATGCAGGTATAAGTACTCCTCAGATTTTGACCAAAACAGTTTCCGGAGAATATCAAGGACAGAGTATGAATCTATATCAGCAAAAGGTACATTTTTATATGATTGCCGGAACAGTATTCAATTTAACAGAAGCACTGGATTTGAAACCAACCATGCTTACTAAAGTTGTTGCCGGAGCGCCTGTGCAAGTTGATTTAACTACAACTCTTATATACAAACAACTTCTATATGCTGGTATTATGGTTCGCACAGGCGAATCTGTAGGCGGGCTGTTTGGTTTTATGTTTTCAAATACATTACTGTTTGGTTATTCATACGATTGGACTATTTTAAATAAAACGAATTCATATCATTATGGAAGTCATGAATTGGTTCTTAGATATGATTTTGCATTAAAGAAGAATAGAAATAATAAAAATTTATTTTTAGGATATTTTTAATCATGCATGTTACATAAAGACAACAAATAATCACATAAAAAAATCCCGTCCCGATAACTTCGGGACGGGATTTTTTTATGTGATTATTTGCAATAGCTACTCATTATTTCCTAGAATCTGTATCCAGCTTTTATGAATTTCTCCGCCGCAACCAGCTTTTAAGTAATAATAATACATACCATCGCTTGTGTGTAATGCTTTCCAATCATTGTTGTAATTATCGGCTTTGAAGACTTCATTTCCCCAACGGTTATAGATCAAAAGGGTAGATCCTGTAGCCAGCATAGGTTTATTTAAGTTACCTACTTCAGTGATTTTCAATACATCATTCAAACCATCTCCGTTCGGAGTAATCAAGTTTGGCACTGAAAGTTTCTGAAAATCTATCGAAGTAATTTTTACCGAATCCAGATCGGTTACACAACTGGTATTGATATTATCTCTTACAAACAGGTAATAGGTTTCGCTAACAGAAGATGTGGTTACTGTATAGTCCGGAGTACTTTTTTCATCTGAATGGGATGCACCTTTTTTAGTCCATACATACGTGTATGATCCGGATCCGCCTGTTACATATGCTTTCAAATCTCTTGCAGAGCCAACACAAATGGTATCTAATGGTTGTGCAATTGAACTGATTTCAAATCCTCCTGTACCTACAGATACTTTTACAATAGCTGTGGTTGGTATTCCGCATGCACCGGATATCTGATACATATACTCATATACTGTATTGGTAGATAGGTTCGATACCGTTGCCTTATTAGGCGGTACTTGTGTGATTACCTGATTGGGATCACTTGTAACAGCTATCCATGTACCCGTACCATTTACAGGAATATTCCCTGTAAGTGTTGTTGAGGAAGAACAGATGATTTGATCTGCGCCTGCATTTGCCACGTCATTTGATGGTGACATAAGCAATGAGTCCAGGGTAAATGCACTACATCCGTTTTTCGTTTCGGTTACCTTAATCGTGCTTTTTGTAACACCAGCATCTGCTGTAAGTTGATATGTATCATCACCTGAAACAAAAGTAATGTCGCCATTTACAATTGTCCATTGATACGTGCTCCCTGTAGCTGTATTATCCGGGGAAGCTGTGAAGATTAATCCTGTTGTGCCCGGGCATGCTTGTGTCGGAGCACTGATGGTTGGAGGTACAACTATTGTTGTGGTTACCATTACCGTATCGCTGTCAAGCAAGCCACTTGTTGTATTTCTTACCGTCCACACAACATAGGCTGTATCACCTGTAAATGTTATGGTAGCTGTTGGACTAGTAGCAGGATTCACAGTACCTAAACTACCTGTTGCAAATGTCCATGAACCGCTTTCATCTGTTGCTAAAGCTGCTGCATTTAATAACGTAGTATGCGTATTACAAAGTTTAATGTCTGTACCTGCATCCGATGTTGGTGGAACAGGAGGTACACAGGATTTGTAGATTGCTTTTACCGGTACGCGGGCACAAGCAGTACCTGCAGTTACGATCCAGCGATACATACCAGGGATTGCATTGTTTGCCCAGCCTTGTGTACTGTTACCCGTAAAGCTAATTACTCCACCATAAGTTTGTGGGTAAGTCATACCGTTTTGATACCAATTCATATTTGAACCAGTTATCATTTTCAACACATAGCCTGTACCCACTGGAACAGAAATCCCAACGGGCATTTTTAAGATCACAGAACTACCAAGCACACAACCATCTGCTGCTGTTGGAGTCCATAGAGCTGATGTACCTACAATATTACCCAGAGCATCTTTAACCTGAAGTTGTATTGCTCCGGATGGGCAATTGTAAAGGTGCATCTGAACATAAACGGAATCAATTGTAATACCTGTTAACACATCAAATTTCAACTCTGTTTCAGATTGAACACTACGATCACCTCCTCCAGACAAACCGTTTCCTGTTAAGGGTAAACCTACCGGAATTCTAAACGATGCAGTATCCTGAACATAGAAAGTATAATCTGCCGTTGGCGTTGCTGTAAATGTATACGAATCTCCGCCTTTTTGTGCAAGGTCTGCATCAGCCGTGCTTGTTGGGCTTGTCCACCATTTGTATTTACCACTGTTGTTTGGTGTTACATTCAAGGTGATACTTCCCGGATCACAATATACTTGATTTGTAACCTGAGGTGCTTTTGTTGTAATGATTACTTCATCTGTTTGTAATCCGCATATAGGGTCACGCACTTCTACTTTATAGGTACCGGGCGTATTTACAAAATACGTTTGATTTATATTTATACCTTCGGCAGCAACTCCGTCTTTATACCATTTATAAGTAACACCAATGCCTGTATAGCCTGCATCAAGTGTTACAGATGCAGGATCGCAAAGCTCTCTATCCGGTCCAAGATCGATTGAGTATACATCGGATATTACAACGATATCCGATTTGGTACATGAACCTCCTGCAGTTACACATACAGAATATGTTCCGGGAGTTGTAATTATTTTAGAATAAGGAGCTCCCATACCAGAACCTGATATAACCCCAGGTGCATTTGCGCTCCAGGTTACTGTAGTAGTATCCGTATGGGGTACACCAGCATCTAAAACCAAACCGCCTGCTCCTAAACCACACAATGTTTTATCCGGACCTAAATTAGGCTGAGGGCCTGATGACCCATATGTACAGCCAGGTATAAAAGAAATATCATCCAATGCAAAATCAGACTCACCGCCGTTACCGCCGCAACCAATAAGTTGTTTACCTTCAATACTGATTGTAACAACTGCAGGTGGATTGCTGCCTGAATTCCATACAGCTTCAAATTTTTGCCATCCTGAAGATAACGGATTGGCACCACCATATTGGGGAGCATCAATATCTCCATTATTAAGATTTTGACCGTTTACATCAAAGTTTAATTTACCAGGGTAATTAGGATTGTCTTTTAATGAATTCACCCATACAGAAAAGTAATAATTTGTGTTGGGTTTTACTGCTACATCCTGCTTCCATATTTTTACACCAAGAATACAAACACCATCGACCATTAAAAACTTATCATCACCTGACGGACTATGATCACTGAATGTTGAAGAGAAGGCATTGTTAAATGCCGGCATTTGTGAACCAGTTCCAACAAACAAATAACCCGGTACAGAAAAGCCTGAGGTGAATTGTACGTAGCCATCTGGCCCTGTATTTGGATTATTATCTGAGTCGTGGGTGAAGTCCCAGTTGTTAAAGCCATCAGAAAAGTCTCCATTTACAATCAGGTTTTGTCCTGAAAGTAAATCTGTGGGGCAGACCTGAGCATAAGTAGTGAAGGAAGCTATCAATAAGCAGGTCAATACTAAGAGTAGATTTTTTTTCATTTAGGGGTAAACTAGTGTGATTTTTTACTAGTTCTGTATACTTTAATATGAAAAAAAAGGTTTTCGATTGTAATAAATTGTTAAAAAATAGAAGGTAAAAAAGTGTTTTTTTTCAATGGAAGGAACAGTTTATTCAACACTTTGAATTAACTGTTCCTTCCATTGAAAATTTAGGAAGAAGCATTTAGAAAGCCGTTTAATTTGGATTCAATCAATGAACAGGGAACGAGCATGGGTTTTTCAATGATTGCAAAATGAGCAAGGGTAGCAGTAATTTTATACGTACCCTTAATTTGGCCCAAAGGGGTAGGTAAAGAGAAAGATCCTGAAGAACTGTTTCCTTCAAAAGCAGCATTTTCAACTTTCAGTATAGATTCCTGAATGGTTTTGATCATTTCATTTACATTCTGTGTAAATGGGATATCGAAGGTACAAGCAGCCATTTTTTTTCGCAAGTTACTTATTACTTACATAAAAGTTCAACATTTTTTGTCCAATTTAATTAAGAGGTAGGTATAAGTACTTAAAAAAATGGCTTTTAAAATCACATATTTTATACGAGTTTCTAACATTGGCTAGCAATGTTTAGGAATTTAATTATATCTTTATCGTAGCAATTGAATATTCAATAGTTCGTATGAGGCTTTATTTACTTGTAGTAGTAAGTGTTTTTTCATTAATGGGGAGTTATTATTCTCTGGCTCAGAAAACTGCTGCCGGTTGGGTATATGCTTATTCCTTTGATGGAAATGCGTACGATATTGGTCCAAACCGTGTGCATGGCCAAATGCAAGGGGGAGTTGCTGCAGCAACCGATCGATTCGGGCGTGCCGGTAAAGCATTAAGTTTTAATGGAGTTGATGGTTTGGTGCGCATTCCGTTTGGTAAAGAGCATAATCTGACTACCAGCAATTTTGCTTTTACCGTTTGGCTTTACGTAGATAAATATACGCCCTCGCCACTTTGGGAGGCTTTAAATTCCAGCAATTATTCTCCTATTTTTTGCAAAACAGAAACCGATACGCATTTTCAATTTCGTTTTGGAGCTTCCGACAAAGGATTTTATTTTGACGGTGGAGAAGAAGGCGCTTCAAAAGGATTGTATACAAAAAATGGAGTTACACTGGTTGCCGGTAAATGGAATATGTTAGCAGTTACATTCAATGGATATGTTGCAAAGTATTTTTTAAACGGACGCTTGATTGCATGTGAAAATATTTCTACAACGTTTGTTCAGAACAATCAGCCCTTAATCGTGGGTTGTGATTTTCCAGGTCAGGCAAGTTATTTTTCAGGTAAAATGGATGACTTCAACATCTGGCAGAAATTTATTACCGAAGAAGAAGTTCGCGAAATTTATGCGGTTCAATCCAAGCAACCTTTTATACCACCCAATATTACGGTAGCGCCGGCGGTTGTTGTGACGAAAATAGATACAGTTAAAGCAGCAACCCCGATCGATACAGCAAGAGTTGTTGTTAAGACTAAAGCTGTTATACCAGTTGATTCAGTCCCACAAACAAAAGTTGTTGTTCCTGCTCAGAAAGATGAGTCTGTTTTTGAAGTTAAGAAAGGAAATAAAATTGTATTGAAGCACGTATTGTTTGTGCAAAGCAAAGCAGAATTTTTACCTGAATCGTATGCTGAACTGGATCGATTGGTTGCAACCTTGAATCAGAATCCAAATGTAACTATTGAAGTATCGGGCCATACAGATAATCAGGGAAGCAGAGAATTGAACCTGAAACTTTCTGAAGAACGAGCCAATAAAGTAAAAGATTATCTGGTGAGCAGAGGTATTGATACGAAGAGAATCAATACCATTGGATATGGGCCAGACCATCCAATAAGTCCGAATGATACTGAAGTAAACAGAAGATTAAATAGAAGAGTAGAATTTGAAATTATTCAAATGTAAAATTGATCTTATAGAACATAAAAAAAACGTCCTGAATATCAGGACGTTTTTTTTATGTTCTATAAGTATTAATGCCTTCGATGAAAGCGAAGGTATTAATATATTTACATAGAATCTAAAAACCTCTATAAATAGAGAAGTCCCGCTTTAGACGGGACTTCTCAGAATAATAAACTATAAACTTAATCGCAATTATTTTTTGCCTACTAAAGCAATATCTAATGTGATATCGTCAGATAATAACAAGTCTTTAGCTGCTTTGTATGCAACGCCATATTTTTGACGATTGAATACCAATTTACCAGTAGCTTTCACACCAGCAGTAGTATCAACAACGATATCTGTTACCGTTTCAGAATTTGTTTTACCACGTAATGTTAAATCACCTGTTGCAGAGTTTCCGTTAACAGATTTAATAACGAATGTAGCAGTAGGGAATGAATCAACTGCGAAGAAATCAGCACCACCTAAGTGACCGATTAATCCAACTCTTGGAGTCTTTTCAGTATAGTTGCTGTCTGTTGGGTTGATTGATTTTAAGTTAGCAGTGAATGAACCGCCAGTGATCTGTAAGCCTTTAGCTGTGAAAGTTCCTTCAGAGATCTTAAGAGTACCAAAATGCTTGTAAACAAATTTACCACCCATGTTGCCTTCCCAACGGATTAAAGATGCAGCAGTGTCTGCAGTGTAAGTAGCTTCAGTACCTAAAGAATCAACTGCAACAACGTCTGCTTTTTTTTCAGAGTTACATGCAAACATAACAGCGGCTAAAATTGCGCTAGTAAAAACGATTTTAATTTTCATATGTGTTAGAATGGTTTAAGAATACGTGTTTAAACATTTAAATTTAACAATTTTAAGAAAGAGTTTTTATATATCCAAATATAAGTTATTTATAATTGATTACTAATAACTTAATGTTAAAATTGTGGTAGGGTATATGAATGAACATCCGTTAATATATATGGATATTCATTTTTTTGAATACTTGTTCCTGTGCAATTTTACAGATTATCAAAAAGTGCCTTTAATTCGGTTGCTTCTGATGGTTTCATTCTTCCTGCAAGGATTAAACGCAATTGCCTGCGTCGTAATGCACCAGCAAATAATTCTTTTTCACGATCTGTTTCGGGAATAACTTCCGGAATCGGAATCGGTTTTTTATCTGCATTTAATGCCACAAAAGTGAAAAAAGCTTCGTTGCTTTTTGTTTTAATCCGGGTCAATACATCTTCAGCCCATACTTCAATATGCACTTCCATGGATGTTTGAAAGGCACGGGTGATCTTGGCTTCTAATGTTAGGATATTACCCAATGCAATGGGAGCTTTAAAAGAAACATTATCTACCGAAGCAGTTACAACTCCATTACCGCAATGCCTTAAAGCACATATAGCACCAACTACGTCCATTAAATACATGAGTCTTCCACCCATTAAATTATTTAAGGTATTGGTGTCATTTGGTAAAACCAATTCAGATTTTATCACTACTGATTCACTGGGATGTCTTGCTTCCGGATTCATATTTTATTTGTTTTTGCGTTCCAGCCGTCTTTGCCTACAAGTGGTACAAAACGGAAGTCGCCGCACTCTTCCTGAGTAATTTCTTTTTCGCTTACTTTGGTAAGACGAAGCATTTTTTGATTTTTTTGATCGCCTACGGGAATAACCAGAATACCGCCTACTTTTAATTGCTCAATCAATTTTTGAGGTACATAGGGAGCACCGGCAGTTGCAAGGATTCGATCGTACGGGCCAAAGCGTGCAAGTCCTTCACTGCCATCTCCGCAGAAGAATTGAGCTTTGTAGCCTAGTGATTGCAACATCTGTTTCGATTTTTCAAATAGGCTTTTATGATATTCGATCGTGAATACATTCGCACCCATCTCCAACAGAACAGAACACTGATAACCTGAACCTGTTCCAATCTCTAATACTTTCATGCCTGGTTCAAGCTTTAACAGGCTTGTTTGAGATGCAACCGTATAGGGTTGGGAAATTGTTTGACCATCGCCGATCGGAAATGCTTTGTCCTGATAAGCATGTTCTAAAAATGCATTGTCTAAAAAGATATGTCTTGGCACCCGATTTATCGCCTCCAAAACAACATCATCGTTAATACCCTTGTCTCTTAGTATCTTAATGAGTTTTCTTCGCAACCCTTTATGTAAATAGGAATCTTCAGGCATTATTAATTCGGTAACTGGTAAATATTTTGAATACTAAAATAGTTCTACTTCTTCGGATTTAATAATTTAGCATAGAAATAGATTCTGATAGTGAATAATTAATTTTTAAATACATTGAAAAGACCGTATTACAGTTTAATTCCTGCTTCTTTAGATTTTATAGCTTCTCTGTGTGCATGGATCTTGTTTTTTTATAATCGAAAACAAATCCTTCACGAAGAAACAGAAGCTTTTGGTATTGCATTGATTGCAAATGCAGCGGTGATCGGTGTATTTTGGGTGGGTTTAAATACACTTGCAGGTTCATACTCGGATATATTCGGCAAAACACGCATCAAAGAATTGTTCAAAGGGTTTAATCATACCTTGATCGGAGTGGTGATTATCTTTTTTACCTTGTTGCTGGATGACCAAGGAGTAAATGAATATCATGAATATTATAAAACATTTGGAGCGTATTTCATTATACAATTTATCTGTACCTCCATTTCTAAAATTATTTCCTTTACCTATTTAAGAGAACAGATCTCTTCCGGAAAAATTTATTTCAATACCTTACTTGTTGGCTCAGGAAAAGCTGCACGTAAAGTGTATGATGAATTGGAAAAACGAAAATCCACGTTCGGTTTCTCATTTGTTACGTATTTGCCGACATCTGAAACAAGTACGGATGTATGTGCACCGGTTTTGAAATCGATTGGTGATCTGGAGCGCATCAATACAGTGATTCATCGCTGTCATATTGATCGTGTAATGATTGCGTTGGAAAAAGAAGAGCACGATTATCTGGAACAAGTGCTTGGAGCATTAGAAGGCGAATCTGTAAAGACGAATATCATTCCTGAAAATTATCAATTGATATTGGGTTCAGTAAAAGTAAAATTGTTATCCAATTTGCCTTTGCTTGAAATTAATCAGGATCTGATACCGGTATGGCAAAAAGCGTTGAAACGATTGATTGATATTGTTGCTGCATTAGGTGTATTGATTGTGGGTTTTCCATTTTTATTCGTTGTTGGATTGCTTACAAAATTAAGTTCTAAAGGTCCGGTGTTTTACAAACAGGAACGAATTGGCAAAGATGCGAAGCCCTTTAAGATCATTAAATTCAGAAGCATGTATATGGATTCTGAAAAAGCCGGTCCTGCTTTGGCGAACGATAAAGACAGTCGCATTACACCTTGGGGAAAGATCATGCGCAAGACACGTCTGGATGAATTTCCGCAGTTTTACAATGTATTAAAAGGGGATATGTCGCTGGTTGGTCCGCGGCCTGAGCGTCAGTTCTTCATCGATCAGATTATGGCACAGGCGCCGTATTATAAGCACTTGCATAAAGTCCGTCCGGGTATCACTTCCATGGGACAGGTAAAATTCGGTTATGCTGAAAACGTGGATGAAATGGTAGAGCGTTTGCGTTACGATATTTTATACATTGAAAATATGTCTTTGTCTTTAGATTTCGAGATCATGCTGGATACGGTGTTGATCATGTTTCAAGGAAGAGGGAAATAAAGTACTAAGTACAATGTACTAAGTAAAAAAGAATGTTAGCTATTCTTATTACTTAAAACTTAAAACGTATTACATAAAATGTTTACAGGAATCATAGAAAGCTTAGGTGTTATTGAGAAGATTGTTGAAGAGCAGGGGAATCTGCATTTCACCGTTCGTTCATCGATTTCGCATGAATTAAAGATCGACCAGAGCTTGTCGCATAATGGAATTTGCTTAACGGTGGTTGCTTTGGGCGATGATACACATACCGTAACGGCTATTCAGGAGACGATCCGTAAGACTAGTATCTCTGAGTGGAAGCAAGGCATGCATGTAAACTTAGAGCGCGCTATGTCTGCACACGGTCGCTTTGACGGACATATTGTACAAGGACATGTAGATCAGGTGGCATTGTGCACGCAACGCAAAGACGATAACGGCAGCTGGCTGTTCACTTTTCAATACGATGCTTCATCGGGTAATGTAACCGTAGAGAAAGGTTCGATCTGTGTGAACGGTATCAGCCTTACGGTTGTAGATTCCAAAGACGATGCGTTCTCCGTAGCAATCATTCCATACACATTTGAACATACTTCTTTAAAAGAATGTGTTGTTGGTTCAAAAGTGAATATTGAATTTGATATTCTGGGTAAGTACGCAGCGAAGCTGTTGGGGAGAAAGTGAACAGTTGTCAGTAGGCAGTGGTCAGTAAAATGAAAATTTAAAAGTATGAATAAAATTATAGGGTGGTTTTTAGTTATATTTTTCAGTACTATATTGTTTGTCTTTGGCGTATTTTTACTGTGTGTACTTTTTGATTTTCCTGAACCTACTGCGAATTCAACTTCAGATAAAGTAACTTCCTTCTTGGGAGCTGGACTTTTTATGCTGTTGTCAATTTGGGGATTAGGTTATGGATGGAGAACAATTAAAAAAGGAGTTCCGATAGCAACGATAGCTTATAATAAGGTATTGGATATTTCTCTTAAAGGCAAAATAGAATTTAAAGCGTATCGTAATTTGATGTTAGGTTTAATCTTTAAAAAGAAGTTGTTTTTTTGGATGTCCATTATTATAATTTTATCTGTAATACAATTGCTTGCTAGTGGTTCAGAAGCGGGTTCAATGCATTATTTTTATGCTCTTTTTATGATTGTATTGGTTGTTGTTTTTCCTGTGTCAGTTTTCCTGCAGATTAAAAAACTTTATAATACAGATGCAATTTTCAAAGAAATCTTGACATATCATGTAACAAATGCATCGATACAAATTATTGGAGATACAGTTAATTCTACTCAACAATGGACGCACTTTATTAAAATTAAAGATACACAACACTTTTATTTATTTTATTCTGGTGCAATGGTTGCAACCTTACTAGAAAAGAGATTGTTTTCAGAAGAGGAACTAAACGAGTTTGCTATTTTTATTAAGTCGCTCAATATTCCAAAGGAGTAAGACTAAAGCACCATCTTCGTTTTGAGTAGTTCAAGAAATAGTTATCTAATTTATCAAAACTCGGACTTTTGAAGCGTCCGGTTAGTGTGCCTCCGGTGGGAACGGGTACAAATGCATTTACCTGTTCTATGCAGGTAGAGAATTTTGATAAAACGGCTGCTGTAATTTTAGCAAACGGTGGAGTAGTTGCCTTACCTAAATTTGCAATACCGGGTAGATGCTGGCAAGGGTACTTTCTGGATCCGGATAACAATACGTTTGGAATTTTTCAGGTAGATGCTGAAGTGAAGTAATAGCCGTTGAGTTTCTTGGGGCGATGCCCCAAGTTTTTGTATGTAAGCCTTTCAGGCTTATCGATTCACATCAAATCCTCAGGCTGTAAGCCTGACATATTATAACTTGGGGCATCGCCCCAAGAAACTTAATCTTTACTAAAAAATTTTCTCTCAATAATTCCCTCCAGCCAAACAATAATTGAAGTTGCAAGGATGCCTACAAGTGCGCCACAGAGCACATCTCCCGGATAGTGTACGCCGAGATATACACGGCTTAATGAAACAATAATAGCCCATACTAAAAGTACATAAATCATCACCTTCATTTTTTGAAATACATCTTTCAGCACGAAGAAAAAGAACACTGCAAATACATTTGCTGCATGCGACGAAACAAAGCCATATTGGCCACCGCAAATTCCGTCGATCAATATGAGTTTAATGTTTACAGCATCGTTGTGACAAGGCCTTAATCGGGCTACCCAAGGTTTTAATAACGCAGATGCTGTTTGATCGGCAAGAGCAATACAGCAAGCGATCAAGATTAGATTGATCCAGATGCGCTTTGGATTTGATTTATAAAGCAAAAATAAAAGTACCGCGTACCACGGAAGCCAGGTGAGCTTCGCGCTGCAAAACAGCATCGCAGCGTCCATCCAATCACTCTTAAAGGTATGGTTGATCCACACCAATACGTCTACATCGATCTGTTGTAATGCTTCTAACATTAGATTGCGAGCCAGTTTGGTTGTGCTTTAAGCCAGTCAATTGTTTCAGCTTCCTTGCTTCCTGCTGCAGGCTGGAAATCATATGTCCAGTTGGCTTCAGGAGGTAAGCTCATTAAAATAGATTCGATTCTTCCGTTTGTATCCAGACCGAATTTCGTTCCTCTATCATACACCAGATTAAACTCCACATACCTTCCTCTGCGAAGCTTCTGCCAGTTACGTTCTTCTTCAGTAAACGATTTGGATTTATTTTCAGCAATGATTTTTGTATATACTTTTGGAAATAGATAACCCAAGGCACAAACAAATTCAAACAGCTTCTCTTTGCTGATCGCAGCGTCACTTCCCATGCGATCAAAGAAGATACCACCAACACCTCTGGATTCACCACGGTGTTTGATGTAAAAGTATTTATCCGCCCATTCTTTAAATGTAGAATAAAACGTTTCATGGAACTGATCACATACATCTTTCAACGATTGATGAAATGCGATTGCTTCTTCTTTCACAACATAATGTGGAGTAAGGTCAATACCGCCGCCAAACCACCAGGTTCCGTTTGTCATTTCAAAATAACGGATGTTCATGTGTATGATCGGCACCCATGGATTGGTTGTATGCATCACAATGGATACACCTGTTGCATAGAAATCTGCCTGGGGAAGATTGAGTGCTTTTAAGATATTATCCGGAGTAGGGCCATGTACGGCAGAGAAATTAACACCGCCTTTTTCAATTACAGCACCTCCTGTAAGTATATTGCTTTTTCCGCCGCCGCCTTCAGGTCTTTTCCACTCGTCTGTTTTAAACGTTGCTTTGCCGTCGGCTTTTTCAAGCTCGCTGCATATATGCTGTTGAATTTTCTGAAATTCTTTTTCTATGGTTTCTTTTGTAAGCATGTCTGATCAGAATGGATAACCTAAGCTAAAATTATAGACAGGTAAATTATTTTTATTTTCAAATTTAAATAATACAAATCGGTCTTCGACTGGATGTACCGGATCCCATGCTTTGAATGCTACATCTAAACGTACAATGATAAATGTAAAATTCAATCGCAAACCAACACCAGTACCTACAGCAATTTCAGGAATGGATTGAAAATATCTGAATTCACCGCCCGGTCTGTTTTTATCTTTGTTGAGAAGCCATACGTTACCTGCATCTATAAAATATGCTCCTTCAATAAAACTGTATAGTTTTCTTCTTAATTCGAAGTTGGTTTCAATAACAATGTTTCCGGGCTCTTCATTGGTGTACTGCTGACTTGGATCGGGATTGGCATAGGAGCCTGGTCCCAAACGTCTGTAACGCCAGGCTCTGATCGAATTGGTACCACCGGCAAAGAAATACTTTTCATAAGGAAGTACGTTACTACCGCCTTGTTTAAGGCCCGATGAACCATAAGGTTTAGAAACTCCAAGATTTGCACGAAATGCCAATATGGTTTTTACTTTTATAGGTTTATAATATCTGAAGTCTACCTGAAGTTTTATGTATTGATAATATTGCAAACCGAATAAACGGTTGTTGGTTTCGTGTGTAAGTGTTTTGTTAATTAAATTAGGTACGATACCACCCAATTCAAAAGAAGGTCGGATGTAGTAAGATGGTATTTTCTTGCCCAATGCGTGATTACTGAATGTATAATTTAAATTCATATTGGTTACAATAGACGGGAGGAAACTCACATATAAATTGTTTCCATTATTTTTTAGATTTTGCAGATATTCTTCAAACTCGACCATTTTTATCGTACTGTTGATGACGTTAATATCGATTGGGGTGAATGAAAAATAAGAATACATACTTGTTTCCCAAAGGTACGTAAACTGCGATCTGAACCCGAACCGATCGTACTCGGGACGTTGTGTAGAACTATACCCCAATGTAACTCTCGTTTTAGGATTGTATTTGGCAGCAGAAAACCGAAAGCGTGTAGGTACAAGCAATTGCGGAAAGGTAAGACTGGTGCTGATACCCCATTCAACAGTTTGTAATTTGTTCTGATTGTCAAGTACAGATGCTTGTCCTTCTAATGCATAACGCACATTAAAATCAAGTATTTCATAGTTTCCAAAGATGTTTCTGTCTCTGAAATTTATATTGAAGAATGGACCGGGTATAACACCCTGCACAACGTTTAAACCATATTCCTGTGAGATGGAATATTTTTGTAAACGACTTGTATAGATATGCATGTCGAGTGTAGCTGAATCTCTTTTTACGAAATTTACATTTACAAATCGATACATATCCATGGATCCCAGCTGCTGCTGTGTTTTCAACAAAGAGTCTTGTTTGAAATAACTGCCAGGTCTGGAACGTATCTTGCCATCTAAAATTTTGTAATTGTAATGCAGATTGTTCCGGCAATATTTAATTGATTTGTAAGTGAGAGTATCGCGGTATTGACTGATCGTGTCGTTTGTTTTGATCACAGGGATATACACAACATTATTGATCTTATAACGCATGTGTTTTGAATCCACAGGTTGGTCTATTTCAAGCGTAAACTTTATGGTATGATTACCAAGAGTACTGCTATCTATGACAACGTTTATATAGTCTTTTGAAAATTCGTAGTAACCGCTATTTTTTAATAATCTATAGATTCGATCTCTTTCTGTATCGATTTTAGCCTGATCGTAATTGTCATTTTTTTCAAGCTTAGAACCTTTTGTATCTCTTACAATTCTAAGTATTGCAGTGTCTTCAATGTCGTATTCAAAGGCTCCATACTTGTATTGATCACCTTCATGAATGCGGTAGCTTACAAATGTTTTTCTGCCGAGTGTATCAATCTTGTAGGTTACTTCATTATTAAAAAAACCTTTGCTGAATAAATAGGTTGAGATCTGATCTTGCGTATATCGAATCACTGAAGTGTCCAGGATAGAAGGATATTCACCGAATGAACCCATCATCCAGTTGCCATTCACTATTTTTTTTTGAAGTTTTTCAATCTTCTTTTTACGTTTTGCAAGAATTGCTAAATAACGTTTTTCCGTGTAAGGCTTTTTTGTAATTTTTTTATCGTATCGTATTTTTGTTGCCTTTATTTCCTGATGAATATAACTCGTATCGTAAAAAGATTTTCCGATGTAATGGATCGTTAAATAGGGAGTCAATCCAACAAGTTTATATTGTGCTTTTTGTTTGTATAAACTTTCTATCTCTGATTTATAAGAACTTTTTGCACCTTTTGTTTTTTGAGAATACAACATGTACTTTCCCTTATAATCCGGGTCTGTGGCAAAATAACTAATAGATGGTTTGCAACCCTGAAGCAGAATGATTGCGAGTATGAGAGTAAAGATGTAATATAGTAGCTTCAATTCGAATTCAATGTTAACGAAACAGACTGTAAAATTCACTAAATCTCTTCAAAATAAGAAATTTCGAAGACTTTATAAGCAATTTATTATTGAAGGAGAAAAAACGGTCTTGGAAGTACTGGATTCAAATATCTCCATTGATAAACTATTGGTTACGGAGTACTTTAAAAATAAATATGCTACACAATTAAAGCCATTTGAGAAGCTTATTGAAGTGGCCGGAGATGCTGAATTAAACGATATCGGCAGCTTGCAAAGCAACGATTCAGCGATAGCAGTTTGTGCCATTAAAGATGAACCGATACCTGGTGTAATTAATAAAGAATGGGCTATTGTATTGGATAACATTAACGATCCGGGCAATCTTGGTACCATTATCCGAATTGCAGACTGGTATGGAATCAAAAATATTATATGTTCGGAAGACACAGCCGACTTATATAATCCCAAAGTGATCAATGCATCTAAAGGCTCCTTTTTGCGGGTTTCTGTAAGTTATACAGATCTGCCAACATTTTTAAAAGAGCAGAAAGTGGTAGTATACGGGGCTGACCTGCATGGTGAAAATATACACAAAACAGTATTTTCGCACGAAGGTATATTGGTAATGGGGAACGAAGCACATGGAATAAGCGCAGAGGTTAAAAAGCTATTAACGCATTCATTGACAATTCCTCGTTTTGGTGTGGCAGAGTCCTTGAATGTTGGGATTGCAACGGCCATCTGCTGCGATCGGATCAAGTCTCAATTGTAATTAATACTCTTCCGTATTCGCTTTTTCTATTAAAATTTCTGCTTCCGCTACACCTAAATAGCGGTCAATAAAATGATGCGCAACATATAAAAGCGGCGTTAGTATAAGTGCTACACTGAATTTATAGATGTAGTTAATAATGCCTATAGAAACTATCTGTTCAATGCTCCATTTGTGATCGCCGGCTAATAGATAGAATGCAATAAATAGTACCACAAAACTATCGATCAGCTGGGATATAAGCGTAGAGCCAGTTGCGCGCAGCCACAACCATTTTTCCCCGGTTGATTTGCGTATGGCATGAAACACATATACATCCAGTAATTGTCCGATTAAAAATGCAGTAAGCGAAGCAATAATGATTGCTTGTCCTTGTCCGAATATACGACGGTACGCATAGTCGATATCAAAGGGCGCACCATTTGCATCGGTTTTATTTACATCCAGCCAATAATCAGATGCTGTAATGTGTGTTGAAATATAAAGTATGAAAAAACTGTAGGCAATTAAGCCTATGGTAAGAAAGGTAACTTTCTGAACACCTTTTTTGCCGAAATATTCATTGATAATATCGGTTGAAATAAACACGATGGGCCAGATGATGGCACCTGCAGTAAGATTGAAATCAAGTTTGAAATCTGTAAATAATGAGATCTGTGCAGGGGAGAAATCAAACGTTTTTTCAATGGAAAAAATTTTCACTCCGATCAGTTCAGCAAGCAATGCATTGGTAATAAAAATGCCTGCAAGAATAATGAATAACGTTGTTTTCTTTTTATCCGTTGTTTGTTCCATCCGTTGAATTGCGATCTGATAGTGAGAACGTGGTACCTTCTATGCCTAGTGCTGTATTTTTAAAGATGGAACCTGCTTCAGCAAGGAAGGGTTCTACATCGTAATAGCGGGAAGAGAAATGGCCAATGATCAATTTGCCTACCTCCGCTTTTTTAGCGAATTCCGCAGCTTGTCTGGCCGTGGTATGATATGTTTTAGCGGCTCTGTCCGATAGCTCATCCAGAAACGTACTCTCATGATAAAGCAAGTCTACACCTTTAACAAGGGGGAGAATGGCTTCAGTATAGCGGGTGTCTGAACAATAGGCATAGCTTCTGGATTTCAACGCAGGCATACAGCAATCCTTTACAGCAACCTTGATCGTCTCATCTTCATTCAGTACATCTATTCCTTGTTTCAGTTGAGCAATTTCCAGTAAACTTAATTTCTCCGGCAATTTTTCTTTATTCAATTTTAATGGCTTGGCTTTTTCTTTAAATAAAAAACCGTTGCAATGAATGCGGTGCTCTAACGGAATGGTGTATACATCTATTAACGGATGATCTACAATGTGCACGCTTTCCTTGGAATCAAGAGGTGTGTACTCTAATGGAAATTGTAAGATGGTTTCCGAATATTTTAATTGAATCTGAATGATTTCATCCAGACCTGCCGGTGCAAAAATGTGTAAGGGATTTTTTCTTCCGTACAGATTCATGGTACTTAAAAGCCCGATCAGACCAAAGAAGTGATCGCCATGTAAATGGCTGATAAAAATATGAGATATTTTTGTATGATTCAGTTTGTAACGGCTCAGCTGATACTGCGCCGCTTCACCACAATCAATCATAAAATATTCATTGTGTATTTTTAAAAGTTGGGCCGATTGGTATCGGCCCTTTGACGGCGTTGCCGAACTTGAACCCAGTACGGTTAGTTCAAAGTCCATCGTATATTATTCTGCAGACTCTTCGTCTTCTAAACCATTTTCAATTTCATGAAGAAATACCGCATCGATACCTTCTTCAACTGTATTCAATAATGTCAAGATCGTATCAAGTTGAGAAATCTTCAATAATTTCATTACGTGATCATTTACATTACACATTACAAATAACCCGCCGCTATTAGCGCACACGCGATTACCGATTAAGATTGAACTCAATCCGGATGAATCCGCATATTTTACATCACTCATGTTTAAAATGATGTTGTTAAAACCTTCAGCATTTAACGTAACCAATTCAGTTTTTAAATCGGGTGCAGTGATCGAAGTTAACTTCTCTTCGTGTAATTGGAACAGAACGTATTTCTCTGTTTTTTCTATTGTAAATTTCATAAGTTCGGATGTAAAATCGAAATGTGATTATTTATAAAGCTGTTAAAATATTTTTCAAAATACGTTGTTCAGGATTTGCTTCAGTTGGTTTTATAAACTTTTCGCCAATCACTTTTTCATATAATTCTATGTAACGATCTGAAATACTTGCAACGATTGCATCTGTCATTTCAGGAACTTTTTGTCCGTCTTTTCCCTGGAAACCATTTTCGATCAACCATTGACGCACAAACTCTTTAGACAATTGTTTTTGTGCTTCGCCTGATTTCTGGCGTTCCGCATACCCCTCAATGTAGAAGTAACGAGATGAATCGGGTGTGTGGATTTCATCGATCAGATAAATTTTATCCCCAACCTTACCGAATTCATATTTTGTATCAACCAGAATCAAACCTTGTTTAGCCGCAAGCTCTGTACCACGTTGAAATAAAGCCTGTGTATATTTTTCAAGCTGAACATAATCTGCTTCGCTTACAACACCGCGCGCTAACAGGTCTTCTCTTGAAATATCTTCATCATGTCCTTCATCTGCCTTTGTAGTAGGAGTGATGATCGGAGCGGGAAGCTTATCGTTTTCTTTTAATCCTTCAGGCAATGCAACACCGCATAAGATACGTTTGCCTGCTTTGTATTCTCTTGCTGCATGGCCTGCTAAATATCCGCGGATTACCATTTCAACTTTGAAGGGTTCGCATTTAACACCTATGCTTACAGATGGATCCGGAGTAGACAGGATCCAGTTCGGAACGATGTCTGAAGTTTGCGCAAGCATCTTCGCCGCAATCTGATTTAACACTTGACCTTTGTATGGAATTGCTTTTGGCAATACAACATCAAAAGCCGAAATGCGATCGCTAGCTACAACAACCAATTTATCTGCGAAGTGATATACATCACGTACTTTACCTTTATAAAACCCAGTTTGTCCTGGTAATTCAAAATGTGTTTCTTTTATTGCATTCATACAAGCGTACTATAATCTTTCAAAGATAGTTTCAAAAAATGAGCTTTAAAAGCGAATAAAAATGGAAATGGTTAATTTATAGCTATTCCGTACGATTTTTTAACCACATTTTAGAAAAATCAGCCTTTATTCGAATACTTTTTCCGAAACCATAAAGTTATTCTTATAAAGTTCTTTTTTTACTAATTTCCCTGCAGCAGAAAAAAACTTCCATTCCCCATGCTTGTTGTCGTTGATGTAATTGCCCGAAGTTTGTAAAACTCCGGTGTCATAAAACTGTTTGTATACGCCGTATTTTTTATTGTTTTTGTAGATGATCGATTCAGCAAGGGCTGCATTAGGATGATAATATAAAAACGTACCTGTGCGGATGTTGTACGAATAATATTCTTTGGAAGATAATACACCATTTTCATAATAGGAAAGTACTTCACCTAAGGTCTTACCGTCTGTGTAGGGAGTTTGCTTATTCAGTTGACCGTTTTTATAAAAGAGTTTTACCAAACCATTCGGAACAAACGTACTGCCCGTTGCCTGCTGTTTTACAAGGTATGTACCTTGTTCTTTTAGCTCACCTGTTTCATAAAATTTCTTCTGAACAACTTCCGTACCTTCGTTCGAATATTTTTCAGTTTTACTTATTTTTCCATTTTCAAAATAGCTTGTATTATCGCCTGTTTTGATTCCGTTTTTATAATGATATACATGTTTAGGTGTTCCTGTATCGTACCATCCGCGGTTCTCTCCGTTAAGTTCTCCATTCAAAAATGCCCCTTCAAGTATCAGCTGGCCGTTACTGCTGTAACTCTTGAATGTACCTTGCTTTTTACCTTTCTGTAAGATCGATTCGGTTTCAAGCTGACCGTTTTCATAATAGGTTTTAAAGGCACCGTTTAATACTCCATAGGCATAATTTTCTTCCGTACGAATGCTGCCCGAAGGGTAATACGTTTTTGTTACACCATGCTGTGTATTGTCCAGATAATTCGACTCAGAAAACAATTTACCATTTCTGAAATATTGTTTTACAGCACCATCCAGAATGCCGTTTTTATAACTGGCGTCTACACGCTTTTCTCCTTCTGGAAAATAAGAAGTAATGATGCCATCTAATTCATCGTTTGCATAATTTCCTTTTTGAGAAAGTGTTCCGTTTTCAAAATAGCTTATAAATGAACCATTACGAACACCTTTAGAAAATTCAGACTCAATTTTTAATTTGCCACTGTTGTAATATTCCTTATAAGTACTGTCCGGAATATCGTTCAATAAAAAGCATGTTTTAATTAATTGTCCGTTGCTGCTGTAGTATTTATAAGCTGTATAAGGCACCTCGGTTGTATACTTTCCTTTTACTGGAGTGTAGACTTCTTTTGCAATTACTGTTCCGGATTCGGTATAGTAATATGCCGTGTCCATCTTAACATTGTTTTTATACGTTACTTTATATTTTACCAATCCATGACCGTAGTACAAAGTGTATGGACCTTGTTTTTTATTGTTCACATAAAAACAATGTATCAGTGTATCTCTGTTTTGTGAGAAGGAGTAGTAGTAACCATTTTTGATTGTTGAATCGGTTGGCAGCACTTGGTATTCTTCGCGTACAGGTGTACTGATGCCAATGGAATCATAGGCATCATAATGTGTGTACACCACTTTTTGCGCAGCAGCGGAAAGTGATAAAAGGAAAAATACGACGAAGAAACGAACTGACATAATTAACTTAGATTTTCGATAACCAATGCGCTTGAACCGCCGCCGCCATTGCAGATTCCGGCAACACCCAAACGAGCATTGTGTGTTTTTAGTATATTCAATAACGTCACTACGATGCGTGCACCCGAGCAACCGATCGGGTGACCAAGAGATACAGCACCACCCCATATATTTGTTTTGTTAGCATCTAGTCCTAACTTTTGATTCAGGGCAAGACAAACAACTGCAAAGGCTTCGTTCAATTCAAAATAATCAATGTCTTTTATAGTAAGACCAGCCTTCGTAAGCGCTTTGTTAACCGATAACTCCGGTGCGGTTGTAAACCACATCGGGTCCTGTGCTGCATCCGCATAAGATATAATTCGCGCTAACGGTTTCAGATTGTATTGCTTCAATGCTTCTTCGCTCACCAAAAGTACTGCTGCTGCGCCATCATTGATCGATGAAGCGTTTGCAGCGGTTACTGTACCTTCTTTATCGAACACTGGTTTTAATTGCGGAATCTTATCAAAATTTACTTTCGTGAATTCTTCATCGGTATCCACAACCGTTTCCTGTCCGGGTTTACCAGGGATTGTAACTGGAGTAACTTCCTTTTTGAATACACCATTTTGCCACGCAGCAGCTGAACGTGTATACGATTCGATTGCGTATGCATCTTGTTGTTCACGGCTGATCTTTAATACTGCTGCAGTATTTTCTGCGGCGTTGCCCATGTGACAATTATTGTATACATCCCACAAACCGTCTTTGATAATGCCGTCTGTAAGTATTCCATTGCCTAGTTTATAACCTTGTCTGGCTTTATCTAAGTAGTACGGCACATTCGACATACTTTCCATACCACCGGCAATTACGACATCCGCATCACCGCACATAATCTGCTGTGCAGCCAGTATAATGGCTTTCAATCCGGATGCACATACTTTATTTATTGTTGTAGCTTCTGTTGCGTCAGGTAATCCTGCAAACTTAGATGCCTGTCGGGCCGGAGATTGTCCAAGACCTGCGCTCAATACATTTCCCATATATACATTTTGAACAGCTTCTTTGGGAAACTGAATCGAATTTAAACAGCCTGAAATAGCTGCTGCTCCAAGTTGTGAAGCACTTAAAGACGAAAGACTACCAGCTAAGCTTCCAATAGGAGTGCGGCTTGCAGCGACAATGTATACAGGTTTCATAAAATGTTTTACGTTAGATGTGTTACGTTTTAAGAACGCAATTATTATCAGATTCGTTTTAAATAAAGGCGTTTAAATTTTACGCAAATGATTGTGTATTGTTTTTCTTAAAACATATTACTTAGAACTTATTACCTAAACTACCAGTCCGGTTGATTCATGTTTTTCGGAACGTGTTTTTTTACTTTTTGATAATATTGAGATTCCTGTTCCTGAATGTATTCTAATATTTTTTCTGCGTGTTGTTTGCTTAAGCGTTTTTGTTCGTACAACATGCGGAAGTACATATCGGATTGACTTGAACCATCCGGGTTAAAGGTATTATCTGTTTTTTTATTTTTACTATCTGGATTATTTTGAGAATCCTGAGAATTACCTTCACCTTTGCCACCACCTGAAGAACCAGGATTCGTTTGTTTTTGCAATGTTAATTTTAATAATTCATAGTTGTACGCTGCATGTGTATTAGTAGGATTTACACGCAGCGCTTCTTTGAAATAATAGATAGCTAATTTATAGCGTTTCGTGCGATGCTGTATAACACCCAACTGACAAAGCGCTGTAGAACGTATCAATTGATCCGGACTGAGAGAAAGTTCTGTATACAGCTTGGCTGCAGCGTCATAACTTTGTGCTTTGTAATGCGCGTGTGCCAGATTTAATTTTATCGGATCCGAATTGGGTTCGTATGCAGTAAGAAGTTTATCGTAGTAGTTTATGGCTTCGCTGTAGTAATGTGTTTTGTATGCTTCAGCTGCTTTTATTTTTAACGTATTGGAATCTTCGATCTTATTAAAATAAAACCAGAAGTTTGTAAAAAACTGAATGAATAGAAAAAGTTTCAGCATCATATTTCAACCGTTTTAACTGTAATTAAAACATCTAAAATAATTAAACCAAGAGCGATATATAAAAAGTAATAATATTTATTTCCTGTTACATCAATTTTTGATAAACCGCTGCTTTCGCCTTTGTAGTTTCGAATCTTAGAATACAATGCAGGCTCATTATTTTGCTTGCTGCTTACTTCATAGTACGTTGCTTTGGTTACAGAACATAACTTTATCAATGCTTCCTTATGAAGAATGGATACCACATCTTCATTGTTCTTATCTTTTTTATATGTTTTTTGAAACGGTATACGACTGCCCATCTCTGTGCCGATACCTACAATATTAAATGCTGAAAAGGCATCCGTTTTGTTTGGCTGCACATCCGTGTCTATGCCTTCTCCATCAGTTAACAGAACAACCACTGTAGGCTTCGTGTTGCCTTCTTTGTTGTACGTGTTTAAATACGTATTGCTCAATCGTATCGCATCGTAGGTATTTGTGCCTGTATTATCGAACATATCTGTTGTGGCAGTGCGTTCGAATACTAAAAAAGTTTCGTGGTCGTAGGTAAGCGGACAAACAATAGATGCTCCTGTTGTATAGGCAATGATGCCAAATTGATCCGTGGGATTTTGATTTACAATGTTGTGAATGATGGTATGAGCTTTCTCCAGTCTGCTGGGTGAAACATCCCGGGTATCCATAGAAAGGGAAACATCCAGTAAGAATAGTATGTTTTTGGATTCAACAACAATATTGGATTTATTTTTACCAAAAGAGGGGCCCATTAAGGCAAGTACAATACATGCGAGAACGATACATCTGAGCATGAACTTCATGTAGATCCGGAATCGGATATTGGCACGTGTTTTTTTTGCGATGTTGTTGATCCGCAGAAAAAATATCCCATTTATCAGTAGAAAAAGTCCTACAGATATATAAATAAACCAAGAGATGGGAGAGTGGAAGTGCATGTCTTACAATGAGATTCTAAGCTACGAATTGCCCTTTACAATTCAAAAATTAAATATTTGTGGAAATCTTTTGCACTATACTATGGTTTATTAGAAACAAAATATTACCTTTGTGAAACTTTTAAGGGAGAGGTGACTGAGAGGCCGAAAGTAGCCGTTTGCTAAACTGCCGTACGGGCGACCGTACCGAGGGTTCGAATCCCTCCCTCTCTACAGAGCAGCTTAAAATAGTTGTTGAAATTCTACGAAAGTAGTACACGTTCTTTAAATAAGTGAAGGTTTCCTTCTCGTTCGGGGTGTAGCGTAGTCCGGTCATCGCGCCTGGTTTGGGACCAGGAGGTCGCAAGTTCGAATCTTGCCACCCCGACTTTTAAAGTTTCAGGTTCACTTGAAACTTTTTTTGTTTAAATAACCTACAGAATGGTAGTAGGTTGATAAATAAAGTATTGACTCTGTAGTTCAGCTAGAAAGTACATAATGACTCCGTAGCTCAGCTGGAATGTTGAGCATCCCGTTTAAGACGGGAAGGTCAAGCGTTCGAATGAAGAACGTTTAGAAAGAATAAAAAGTATTGACTCCGTAGCTCAGCTGGAATGTTGAGCATCCCGTTTTAAGACGGGAAGGTCAAGCGTTCGAATGAAGAACGTTTAGAAAGAATAAAAAGTATTGACTCCGTAGCTCAGCTGGAATGTTGAGCATCCCGTTTAAGACGGGAAGGTCAAGCGTTCGAATGAAGAACGTTTAGAAAGAATAAAAAGTATTGACTCCGTAGCTCAGCTGGAATGTTGAGCATCCCGTTTAAGACGGGAAGGTCAAGCGTTCGAATGAAGAACGTTTAGAAAGAATAAAAAGTATTGACTCCGTAGCTCAGCTGGATAGAGCAACTGCCTTCTAAGCAGTAGGTCAAGCGTTCGAATCGCTTCGGGGTCACATGTAAGGAACAGTGTTGTTCCTTTTTTTGTCTTGTTTGTGTTGTTGTTTTTATTGTTCGGGGTGTAGCGTAGTCCGGTCATCGCGCCTGGTTTGGGACCAGGAGGTCGCAAGTTCGAATCTTGCCACCCCGACATTGAGAGAAGCAATTCTCTTCAAAAGCCTTTGAATCGTATGATTCAAAGGCTTTTTGTTTTTATCCACAGCATATTAAATCATTATTTTTCAGAAAAAATGTGACCTATTCGGTTACCTTTATTATACTTGCAGTTAGGTAACCGAATAACAGTTAACCATTTGATATACAACATATTATTTAGTTCTGTTTACCTTAATTCGGTTACCTGTTTATGACTGTTTAGTGACCTAAAAATCACCAAACAAAATCAAAACAAATAATATCATGCAAGTAAAAAACACATTCTCAATTCTGTTTTGGATTAACAAATCAAAAGTTAAAAATGGCGAAGCCCCAATCTGGGCAAGACTTACAGTTGATGGAGCAAGAGTAGAAATTTCTATCAAAAGAAGTATTAATCCGGAGAATTGGAATTCAGAGAAAGGACAGGCAAAGGGAACAAAAGAAGAAATGCGGACACTCAATAATTATATAGACCAGGTTCGTCTGCAGATTTTAAATTGTCAGCAACAGTTAATGGCAGATAAAAGACTAGTAACTGCAGAAGCAATAAAAAACATGTATCAGGGGAAAGATGAAAGAGAGCATTCATTGATGTCATTAATACATTACCATAATACAGAGTTAAAAGAGACACTGGAGTGGGGAACAATGAAAAACTATCATACGACCCAAAAGTATGTTAGTCTCTTCCTTAAAGAGAAGTTACACACCTCGGACATTTTTCTATCACAGCTCAATTATAAATTTATTTTTGACTTTGAAATGTTTGTTAAAGGGTATCAACCGGTGGACCATCATAAGCCATGCGGACAAAATACTGTAATGAAACATATTGAAAGATTACGCAAAATGATAAACCTGGCTATCCGCAACGAATGGCTTTTAAGAGACCCATTTGCAAAATTCAAACCTACCTTTGTTAAGACAACGAGAGAATTTTTGACAGCTGAAGAACTAATGAAAATTGAAAATAAGGAATTTTCCATTCAAAGACTTCAGCAAGTTAAAGATCTATTTGTTTTTAGTTGTTATACAGGGCTAAGTTATATTGACGTAATGAATCTCAGTAATGAAAATATAAGCCTTGGAATAGATGGTGAATTATGGCTGTATACAAATAGACAGAAAACAGACAATTCTGTTCGTATTCCTGTTTTACCGAAAGCTTTGGCTTTAATTGAAAAATATGAGTTACATCCCAAAGCATTGGCTGAAGGAAAGTTGTTTCCGAATATTTCTAATCAACGATTAAATAGTTATTTGAAAGAAATAGCAGACCTGTGTAGCATTGGTAAAAATCTAACTTTTCATCTAGCCCGCCATACATTTGCTACTACTATAACATTAACAAATGGAGTGCCTATGGAGACAGTCAGTAAATTATTAGGCCATAGCAGCATACGTACTACTCAAATATATGCTAAAGTAGTAGAGAAGAAAGTGCGCGACGATATGAATATGTTGAAACAAAAATTGGGGTAGTCTTCGAATGTCAATGTCAAGGTAAGCATTTAGAATGTTTATAAATGGATTTTTTATTCGATATTACTTATTGGAACAGCAACTATAATAAAAATAGCAATTCAGAAATTATTCCAGAAATATTACAAAATTGGTTTAATATATTGTACCTGATTTTGGCATAAATACATTATGAAGATACTTGTTATAGAAGACGAAGCAGGAATGCTTCATAGCATTACAGCATATTTTGCTAAGTCCGGCTATGTATGTGAAGTAGCAACTACGTTTGCAGAAGCAGAAGAAAAAATTCATCTGTATGAATACGATTGTGTTATTCTTGACATTACGTTACCGGATGGGAATGGCCTTGATATTCTGGAACAGCTTAAAAAGAGAAAATCACAGGCTGGCATCATTATTCTGTCTGCTAAAAATTCGCTAGATGATAGGGTAAAAGGGCTAACGCTGGGAGCCGATGATTATTTACCTAAGCCCTTTCATCTTACAGAGCTGAATGCAAGAGTTGTCGCTATTCTAAGACGACTGAAGTTTGATGGTAGCAATGAAGTAACTATTGGGAATATAATTCTTAACCTTGATACCAAAAAAGTTTACGTTGATAAAGAAGAATTGATTCTGAAAAAGAAAGAATACGAACTGTTACTTTTTTTTATTTCGAATAAAACACGCATCATAAGTAAAACATCATTGGCAGAACACATCTGGGGAGATAACGCAGATAGGGCAGATTCCTTTGATTTTTTGTATTCACAAATTAAAAACCTTCGCAAAAGGCTACTGGAATATAAAGCCAACTATAATATCGAAGCCATTTACGGTATTGGATATAAATTTGTAAACGTATGAAACTATTAAATATTACCACAAAGTATTTTTTGATTCTGATTTTGACAATGCTTCTGATCTGGTGTGCCGTTTTTTACTTTTCTCTGCGCTGGACTATATACAAGGACGTTGATGAATACCTTACTCACAGGCAACATGAAATAAATAAATCGTTTAGCAAGAACCCTAGACTTATTACAGATAAAACTTTATATCACACAGATTTTAAAGTAAAGGCGATATCTGAAAAAGAGTATGAGAAATTTTTACATAAATATGAATTTGGAAAGTTTAAAGATACAGGAATGCATGATGAACTGGAAGATGAAGAAGAACCTTTTCGTAAAATGGAATCTGTTTTTACAAGTAATGGTAAGTATTATAAGCTCACTATTATTGCTTCTCTTCTAAATTCGGAAGAATTACTGGCAACTATTTTAGTAGACATTCTTATTTTTTCTATTCTACTGTTTGGATTAGTTTTTATTCTCAACAGAGTATTGCTTCGCAAGCTTTGGAATCCGTTTTATGAAACCATCTCGAAAGTAAAACAATATAAATTAGACAACGACAGTCGGTTGGAATTGGCACCTACCAATATCATTGAGTTTAAGGAATTAAATAATTCGGTGGAAGAACTCATTCAAAACAACCGTAAGGTATATATGAGCCAGAAGCATTTCATTGAAAATGCTTCCCATGAAATGCAAACACCTCTAGGTATCATTCAAAATAAAGTTTATATGCTGATGGAAGAGCCTACACTTACTAATAGTCAGGCAACCATTATTGATGATATAACCGAGCATGTAGAAAGGTTGTCTAGATTGAATAAAACATTGCTGTTATTATCCAAGATTGAGAACAAACAATTCGCAGAAAATGAACCCATACAAATTACTCAATTGATTGAATCCTGTTGCGAAGATTTTTCAGATCTGATTGAATTTAAAAAACTTGATTTAAAACTCGAAAAGTATGCTTCCCCAGTAATAATAATGAATGTCGACCTTGCAAGAATTCTATTTTCTAACATCATTAAAAATGCTATTAACCACAATATTAATAATGGATTTATTACCATATCTATTGAGGTAAATCAAGTGACAATAGCAAACAGTGGTAAAGAATTATCTGTAAATCCGGAAACACTTTTTGAACGCTTTAATAAGAGGACAGATAATTCACATTCTACGGGTCTAGGTTTGGCTATTGTTAAAACTATTTGTCAGTTATACGGTTTTCATATTTCATATTCCTATAAAGAAAGTACACATTCACTTATAATATTTTTTTAGAAATTCCAGAAATCTTACAACATTACGGTTTATTCTTGTGTATCAATTCACTTAAAATGTTATAATTATGAAAAAGATCACATTAATAACTGCTTTATTAATATCAGTATGGTCAGTACAAGCGCAAAAGATTGAACCGCAAAATGTCCCTGCATCGGTAACCCAAAGTTTTAATAAACTTTTTCCGGATGTGGTAAGTGTAAAATGGGAGCTGGAAGAAGACAATTATGAAGCGAAGTACAAGAAGAATGATATTAAATTTGAAGCTATTTTTTCAAGTACTGGAACACTCATTCAAACAGAAAAAAGTTTAAGTTCTCCGAATGACCTTCCTTTACCTGTGTTGAATGCATTGAAGAAAAATTTTTCTGGATTTACATACAAAGATGCTGAAATGGTAACTGCCGCAGATGGTGAAGTACTTTATGAGGTAGAAGCGGAAAATGCTTCTATTACTTATGAACTGTTGTATGATGCCAATGGCAATATTGTAAAGAAAGAATCTATTGAAGAGAATGGGAAGAAAAACAAATGATAAATAGCAGGATAAATAAAATGTGGAGCTAAAAGTTACGTTAACTCCACATTTTATTCTGTTATTCCAGAAATATTACAGAATCTGAATAAAGATTGCATGTATGTTAAGCTAAAAAGATTAAAAATAAAAAATGTTATTTTATCATTTAACAATGATAAGTATTGTACAAGCCCAAAGCATATAAAATAAAGATATTCCCAAATCCATAGTTGCCACCTTTTCAAAATTATATCCTCAAGTAAAAAACTCAGATGTTAAATGGAAGCTGGATAAGGGTAATTACAAAGCTGAAAACTGGCTTGCCACAGAAATAGAAATAACGCATAAAGATTTACCACAGCCAATAAAAGATTCTCTTAAAACAGATGAATTTAAAGATTGGAAAGTAACGGAAATTGAACAAGTAGAAAATGTTCAGCATAAGATACTATATGAATTAAATATGTTGAAAGACGGTAAAGAAAATGAGATCACTTACGATCCGAACGAAAATTTTATAAGTAAAGAAGAATAATAATTACAAGTTGTTTATTAGTAGTCGTTTTTAGTTACAAAGTAGTATTATGCTTTTAAAACAAACTGTCCTTAGCTGTATTTTATGGATGTCTACACTAGCATGTATGGCACAAAATGATTTGAGCTATTATATAAATCAAGCTGTATTAAATAGTCCATTAATACAGGATAATCAAAACCTTAGTGATGCAGCTAAGGCAGAAGCTGAAAGGCTAAAGGCATTTTATACCAAACCACAGATTACTCTAACTGCAAATTATTTGTTTGCTCCTGTTATTTCATCTGACAATGGTAAGAATGAATTGATTTTGAATCCTAGCGATCCGGTAAAATATAATGGTTACGATATGGCAGCCAGTAATGGTGGGGCGTATCAGGGATTACTCAACGTCAATCAGCCAGTTTTAAATGGTATAAGGGGACGTACAGCTTCCGAGCAGATATTAGTTACTTCAAAGATAAACGAAAATGCTATACGGCTTACTGCACACGATATAGAAAAATTTGTAACCGATCAATATATTCTTTGCATACAAGATTTGAAGCAAATGAATTATTTGAAAAGTTTAATAGCAATAGTGGAAGACCAAAAAAATATGATCTCAAAGTTGGCTGCTAATGGTATAGCAAAACAATCTGATCTAAGCTTAATTACAATTGAATACCAAACCCAGTTCAATGCATGGAATACATTCAATGCTACTTACCGCAGGGATTTAATGGATTTGAATATACTCTGTGGCATCAACGATACTTCTTATGTAATTCTGCCTGAAATAAACCTGAGTTTGAAACAAGAAGAAATTGCGTCTTCCGCTTTTACAGAAAGGTTCAGATTGGATAGCCTCAACCTGAGAGCAACACAAAAAATGTTTGACTTGAAATATAAGCCTCAACTAAACCTGTATGCAAATACTGGTTTAAACGGAGTGTATATCCCTTCTGCTCCCAATCGCTTTGGTGCAAGTGCTGGCGTAAGTTTTACTATGTTTTTGTATGATGGTAAACAACGAACAATTAATAATAAAAGAACAGAAATACTTATTCGTTCTACAGAATCCTATAAGAATATTTTCATTATCCAGAATACCGTTAGGAAAAGTAAAGCACTTACAGAAATACGGATGCTGGAAGAAAGAATGACAATCACCGAAGCTCAGTTAGAAGAATATAAAAAGCTGATGGATTATTATAGGCAGGAAGTTCGCAACGGCCAGCTTTCAGTTGTTATTTATATAAATGTTTTGAAGAGTCTGGCATTACTGCAACGTGATTATGTACTCATGCAGGCTAACAAACAACTTTTAATCAATACATATAATTATTGGAACTGGTAATGAATTATAATATGGATAGTATCAAAAAAGGTGTTTTATATATGAGTTTTTTGTGGTGTGGAATGACCATAATATCTTGTAAACACGAAGTGGATAGCACTGTAGAGAAATCTACACCCGGAGTTCCTGTGAATGTTGTTGCTGTTTCTAAAGGCAATATTGGAGAGGAGGTAACGTTGATGGCTACTTCAATTTATCTGAAGCGCAATCTTCTTACAGCACCTGTTCCTTCATTTATAATTGATGTAAGGATAAAGCTTGGAGATAAAGTGAATAAGAATGATGTACTGTATGTATTGGAAACTAAAGAAGCAAGAGCTTTTGGTGGTAATTATATTGGCACAGACAGCACATTGAGGGATTTTGGAAGGATTGTGATAAAAGCTCCTTCAGATGGTATTATAAGCACTCTTGACAAACAACAAATTGGTGATTATGTATTGGAAGGAAATCCGCTTTGCACGATAGCCGAAAGCCGGAATTTAGCATTCCAGATTAATGTTCCTTACGAATATGTTCATTTGCTCAAAAAAGATAGCTATTGCAGCATTCTTCTTCCCGACAATAAAGAGCTGAAAGCACGTATTGTAGCTCCTTTGACCAGTATGAATGTATTGGCACAAACGCAGACGTATCTTGCCAAACCAATAGAGACACTCTTTCTTCCTGAAAATCTGATCGCTTCTGTAAAGCTTACTACACGGGAGAAGAAGGGCGCTCAGTTATTACCTAATGCCTGTTTATTGAGCGACGAAGTAATGAAGAATTTTTGGGTGATGAAACTTATCAATGATAGTATAGCCGTAAAAGTAGTTGTGCAGCCAGGAATTAAAAACGACAAATATACAGAAATTGTTTCTCCTCAATTTATTACAGGGGAACGCATTTTATCTGAAGGAAATTATGGATTAGCTGATACTACACTGGTTAAAATTCAGAAAGATTAATTGTAAAATATACTTAAATGAAATATAGTATTCTATTCATGTTTGTTGTTTGTACGTTCTTCAACGCTGTTGCACAAGAAAGAAAACTAAAATCGGGAGAAGTTCCATCTCAGATAAGCAGCTATCTAATGCAACAATATCCGGCAGCCGAAGATATAGAGTATTATCATAAGAAAGAGAAAGACAGCACTTTTTACGAGGTTGAGTTTGAATTGTCAAATGCAGATTATAATCTGAAATTTTCAGTAGAAGGTGAATTATTGGAAACAGAAAAGGAAATAGATTTCGATGAATTAAGTCCTATTCTGAAAGAAAAAATATTGATTGTAATGAAGGATAACTTTCGAAAAAGTAAAATCGAAAAGGTGCAGGAGGTTGATCCAATAGGTATAAAGAGATATGAGGTTACAGCAAAGGTGAAGCATAAGGGTAAAAAAAATAATTTTGAAAATGGAGTTTATACATTGCTGTTTGATCAGGATGGTCGGTTACTGAAAATGGAACAAGAAGTACTAAATTCCATCGACTCAGTTTTTTAAGCATGAAAAACAAGTTGGTAATAATATTTATTTTATTGTTTTGTAATTGCTTAATTACATTTAGTCAAACTAACAACTTGCCGGGTATTATTCCATCCTTTTTTTATAAAGGAAAAGTTAACAAGCGTTTTGATTACAATATATTTACTTCATGTACCTTTATTCCGGTAAAGTCTGTGGAGCAAGGTAAGCAATACACGACAAGATTTTCTGAAGTTTTTCTTCAATCAAGTATTATTTATAAGTATTCAAAAGATGTGAATTTTGCTCTTGGTTACACATATATTGCAGGAAATAGTTTCAGTGAAAAAGTGGAAACGCAGCATCAGATATGGCAACAGGCTATTGTCGAACATCGCATATTCAAAGGGTATATGTTACATAGATTTCGCCTCATTGAAAATATTAATAATAAGCCTTCTATTTTATTGAATTATCAAATCGCATTCGAGAAGCCTTTGCAAGGTAGGGTTTTAGATGTAAAAGAATTTTATTTTTCTTTTTTTAACGAAGCATTTTTGAATGTATCGTCATTTCAAACAAAATTTTATACAGCCGATTGGGCTTTCATTGGAATAGGATATAAAACACCGAATGCCGGTAGGATTGAAGTCGGACCTTTGGTACAAACAATATTCAATTCTAATAATAACCATAGTACATTGTTCCTATTGCAGATTCTTTGGTTAACAGATTATACAATTCATAAACGTAAAAAATAATATGGAATCAAAAAGCTATTTTCAGATTTTATCAAAACCGATTCTGTTGGTTGGTGTTATGCTTTTGATAGGTGGTATATTTTCTTATACCCGTATGCAAACAGCATTATTTCCTGAAGTAAGCTTTCCTAAGATTACTCTTATTGTGGATAATGGTCAACAGCCTATTGACAGAATGATGATTACTGTTACGAAGCCGCTTGAAAGTGCCGTGCGGAGAGTAAAAGGCGTGAGCGTTGTAAAAAGTAGTACGAGCAGAGGAAGCTGTGTGATTGAAGTCTATTTTAAATGGGATGAAGTAGATATCTATACGGCCAAGCTTCAAATGGAAAGCCGGATCAACGAAATTAAAAATATGCTGCCACCGGGTGTAAATATTTCTGTGGAAGCCATGAATCAGTCGTTGTTTCCTGTGTATGGATATACATTAGAAAGTAAAAATCATAGTCTTATTGCTTTGAAAGACAATGCAAATTTGGTAGTAAGACCAGTATTTGCACAGGTCGATGGCATTTCAAATGTTGTAGTCAGAGGGGGTAAGTCAAAAGAATTGGTTGTTATTCCAGATGCTGTAAAAATGTCTAGCCTTGGCATTACACCTCTTGCATTGATCACTGTATTTAATAATAATAATTTTGTTCAATCCAATGGCTATCTGTCTGATTACAGGAGGTTATACCTAACTCTTACAGACATTAGGGTAATGGATGTCGATGATTTAAAAAATGTGGTAGTTAAAAATGATGGAAGCAGAACAGTAACGCTGAAAGATATTGCAACTATTGATATTCAGGAACAACAGGAGTTTATAGTCATTAATGCAAATGGAAACGATGCTGTAGTAATAGACCTTGTAAAACAACAAGGTGTAAATCTTATTGATTTTGCAGACAATATAGAAGTTAAAGCTGAAGAAGTTCGAAAATTGCTCCCTCCGGGTATCGAATTGAAATCGTATTACAATCAGTCTGCCTTTGTAGGTGATAGTATCCACAGTGTACTAAAAACAATTTACGAAGGACTGTTCTTGGCGATTGTTGTTATGATTATTTTCCTGCGTTCTTTCAGAGCCAGTCTTGTTGTTACACTTACCATTCCAGTTACTGTAGCGTTTACCATACTTATACTATATCTAACTGGAATTTCTATCAATATTATGTCGCTTGGTGCAATTGCGGCCTCTATTGGGTTGATTATTGATGATGCCATTGTGATTATAGAACAGATATACCGTGGACACGAAGAACATCCCGAGAAGAGTAAATACACTGTTGTCAGAGAAGCAATTAAAGATTTGTTTCCTGCTATGATTGGATCCTCGCTTGCAACGATAGTGATTCATTTCCCATTCCGTTTGATGAGTGGTCTTGCAGGAAGTTTTTTTAAAGAATTATCCGACACAATGCAAATCACCATGATCTGTTCTTTCTTGGTAACATGGCTTTTACTACCTGTATTGCACCTGATGATTGGATATAAAGCTCCTAAAAAAGCGCATCATAGTAATACTGGAGACACACATAAATTAGCCTGGCTGACATGGTTCTTTAACAAGCCCGCTTTTGCAAGTATATTTATCGCAATCATAGGCTTCTGGGCATTTACAGTCTTTGGAAAACTTGAAACAGGTTTTCTGCCTGATCTAGATGAAGGGACCATTGTTTTGGATTATTATACTCCTTCGGGAACTTCATTGGAGGAAACGGATAGAATACTTCGGGAAGTAGAAAAAATAATTATTACAAACCCTGATGTAGAAAGTTATTCCAGGCGTACTGGAATTCGCATGGCCTTCAAGACAGTGCCTGCTAATTTTGGAGATTATTCCATACAGTTAAAAAAGGACAGAACACATACTACTCCCGAAGTGATAGATGAATTGCGCAAGAAAATAGAAGTTTCGCAGCCTTCTTTAGCAGTATCCTTTGGTCAACGAATAGCTGACTTGTTGGGCGATTTGATGAGTTCTTCAAATCCTATTGAAATAAAAATATTTGGTAATGATCAAAAAATACTGGAAAAACTTTCTGTACAGGCTGAAGCAATATTGAAAGAAATACCTGGAGTAGAAGATATAAATAATGGCTTAGTAGTGGCAGGGCCATCTGTTGTATTCATACCCGATCAACAAAAACTTGCACAGTTTAAAATAAGCCTAGTAGATTTTCAGAACCAACTTTCGGCATATACAGGTGGTATTCCTTTAGGGCTCAATGCTAACGTGCCTATGCTGTCTCCCGCCCAAATGGCCATGGCCGGAGGTATTCAGGTAGGGCAGATACAAGACGGAGAGCAAATGCGAAGGATACTTTTGCGCTTTACAAACTTCAGTGATAATAGCCTGGAAAAAATTAAAAGTCAGCTTATTTTCCTGCCCGACGGTACAGTAAAACCGCTCTCGTTTTTCTGCGAAATAAAAATAATACCTGGTGATATTGAATTAAAAAGAGAGAATTTAAAATCGGACGCTATATTAACAGCCCGACTTAACGGACGCGATTTAGGTAGTACCATTAGTGAAATACAGGAAAAGTTTAAGGCAAAACTAGCACTTCCAACCGGTTATTCAATTGTGTACGGCGGGGCTTATGCAGAACAGCAGGCATCTTTCCATGAATTAATGCTTATACTCATTGGGGCTATTTTATTAGTGTTTGCTGTTCTGGTATTTTTGTTCAAGGAGTGGCTTATTTCAATCCTGATATTATTTATTTCTGTAGGAGGTATTACTGGCTGTATTCTTGCGCTTTACTATACTGGCATCCCGCTCAATGTAAGCAGTTATACAGGTATTATTATGATCGTGGGTATTATAGCAGAGAATGCAATCTTTACAGTCAATCAGTTTTTCTTTAATCTAAAGGAAACAGGAGATGTAGATCGGTCGATTAATTATGCCATAGCTTTGAGAATTCGCCCCAAGCTTATGACTGCAATAGGAGCGATACTTGCCTTAATGCCACTTGCATTAGGTATTGGTTTAGGAGCTCAGATGCAGCAGCCACTAGCAGTATCGGTAATCGGTGGATTTGTAGTAGCCATGCCTTTATTGTTGTTTGTGTTTCCAACAATGATGCGAGTTATTTATTATAGAAAGAACAAAAAAGTACATGAATAAATGATTCATTTATAGTAGAGATCAGATCTTGCTTTCTGGCTCATATCTGTAAATATTATTATAAATTAGATAGATTAACAATTATGATTAAGAAAATTGAAGCATCTAAAATAGCAGAGATTACTCTTTTATTTTGGTTAATGAAAATTTGCGCTACAACACTTGGTGAGACTGCAGGCGATCTTTTGTCCATGACACTAAATGTTGGCTATGCCATTAGCACACTTATATTATTAAGTGCCTTTGTGTTGATACTGATTGGACAGCTCTTTTCAAAACGCTATATTCCTATCTTATATTGGTCAGTCATATTGGCAACAAGTACAGCTGGTACAACAATGTCAGATTATATGGATCGTACCCTTGGTTTGGGTTATGCAACAGGTTCACTTATATTAGTAACAATTCTTATATTAATTTTATGTATATGGTATTTCACTGAAAAATCATTGTCAGTTACAAATATTAAAACATTAAAAGGAGAGTTGTTTTATTGGGCAGCAATATTATTTTCAAATACATTAGGTACCGCTCTAGGCGATTTTTTAGCAGATGATTCTGGGCTTGGTTTTTCTGGCGGTGCAATATTTATAAGTTCTATATTATCTATAATTGTATTACTGCATTATTTCTCCAAAATTTCCCCCGTTGTGTTATTTTGGATAGCATTTGTTTTAACCCGCCCCTTTGGTGCAACATTTGGCGATTTACTGACCAAGACACAACAACAAGGAGGGTTTGGCTTTGGAACAACAGGAACATCATTTATTCTGTTTGTTATACTTATCGGTTTTATTGTTTATGAAACCATTAAAAAAAACAAAAGTTTTAATACTGTTGAATAATATTTAATAGCTTTAATTTAAAATCGAATTAATTAGATAATAAAATGGAAAGATGGGTTATATATGCAATAGTATCCATGCTGTTTGCAGGCCTTACGTCAGTGTTGGCAAAATCTGGGCTTAAAGGAATCAGTTCTGATCTGGGTTTGGCGATACGCACAGCAGTTGTTTTTATTTTGGTTACCTTAAATGTTACTGTACTTACCGGAGTAAAAGATTTTTCTAATCTTACGAAGAATAATCTGATTTTTCTGGCGCTTTCAGGTCTTACAACATCGCTGTCGTGGATATTTTATTACCGTGCGATGAAGGAGGGCGAAGTATCCATGGTGGCTTCTATCGATAAGGCAAGTATTGTAGTCACCATTCTTTTATCGTTTCTTATATTGAAAGAACCGATGACCGCAAAGCTTTTGGTAGGTGGTGTCTTTATTTTAGTGGGTATGATGATTTTAATTTGGAAATAATCATACCTCTTAAATCGTATTGATTAGATTTCAGTTTAAGGTGATGTGTTTCCACCTCGAACCGCTCCGGTTTTTTTATAAATCGGTTCTGATGATTCCTGATAATTTAAACGAAAAGTTTATATGTATCAGATATTGTCAAAACCGAACATCTTTACCTCCTCAAGTGATTCTACTAAAAGTCTTACAAGCCGTTACATCATGTGTAGCAATAGGTATTAAAGTTTTTGCCTAATTTAAATTATGGCGATTTTCAATAAAATAACGAAACAAACCCTTCAAGGATTCGTTTCGTTATTTTATTGAGGTAAATGGCTCTTATTTATATTAATCCTTCAAGGGGGGCAGCATTATCATCGCAATCTACATTAGAGTGTGTTTTTTTTATCGTCAATATATTTGATTTTACATTTTTTTTAAAATTACCATTTCACAGTTAAGACATTTTGAAAATGTATAAAAAATAATTCTTGATAATTTTATAAAAAAACTTACGATATACAAAAGCTTTTTTATTTAGATCTCTATTATAACTTAATTTTTTGAATCCGTACCGCATTTAAAATTGCGAGTAGTGCCACGCCAACATCTGCAAATACAGCCTCCCATAAGGTTGCTAAACCTCCTGCGCCTAAAATTAAAACAATAGCTTTTACAGCAAATGCCAGCGATATATTCTGCCAAACAATGCGTTTGGTAAGCTTCCCGATTTTGATGGCAGAGAAAATTTTATAAGGCTGATCATTTTGAATAACGATATCTGCAGTTTCAATTGTTGCATCCGAGCCTAATCCACCCATTGCAATACCTGCATCTGCTAGGGCTACGACAGGAGCATCGTTTACACCATCACCAACAAATGCTATTTTCTTACCTTCGTTTTTAAGAGCCTGTACTTTTTCTACTTTACCTTCAGGAAGCAAATCTCCGTAAGCAGCATCAATACCTAAAGTCTTTGCTACAGCATCCACTACAGCCTGCTTATCGCCTGAAAGCATAATAGTCTTAATTCCTAGTCCATGCAATGCTTTAATCGCTTCTAAGGCATCTTCTTTAATTTCATCGGCAATAGTAAGGTAGCCTGCATATTTGCCGTCTATGGCCGTTACAACAATAGTGTCAGTGATGTTCTTAATCTGTTCGTCAAAGGAAATGTTGAACTTACTTAATAATTTAAGATTGCCTACTAATACTTGTTTGCCTTCAATTGTTCCTTTCAATCCATGACCTGCAATTTCCTCTACGTTTTCAGCATCAGGTAATTCCTTAATAGCAGCATAAGCAACTACTGCTTTTGCAATCGGATGGGTTGAATGTGTTTCTAATGCAGCGGTAAATTTTAAAAGACTGTCTTTATCTATGCCTGTAGGTTCTACTTGCTGTACCTTGAAAACACCCTTTGTCAGCGTTCCTGTTTTGTCCATCACAACCGTGTCAATTTCAGTCATGACATCTAAATAATTAGAACCTTTAAATAAGATACCATTTCGGGAAGCTAATCCAATGCCACCAAAGTAGCCCAATGGGATGGATACAACCAGCGCACAAGGGCAGGAAATGACAAGAAATACCAACGCTCTATACAGCCAGTCATTAAAAACATAATTATCTACAAAGAAAGATGGTACAACAGTAATCGCAATAGCAAGGAATACCATTACGGGCGTATACCTTCGTGCAAACTTGGAAATAAATAATTGAGTCTTTGCTTTTTTTGCTGTTGCATCCTGTACAAGCTCCAATATCTTGGATAATTTGCTGTCTTTGAAAAGGGCAGTAACTTTTACCTCAGATACTGTGTCTAGGTTTATCATTCCTGCTAATACAGGTTCCCCCTTATACTTATTGTCAGGCTTGCTTTCTCCTGTAAGTGCAGCGGTATTGAAGGATGCTTTTTCAGAAAGCAGTTCTCCATCTAATGCTATTTTTTCTCCTGACTTAATTTGAATGGTTTCACCAATAGCCACTTCAGAAGGATTTACTTTTTCTGCTTTCCCATTACGAAGCACATTTACTTCATCGGGACGTATGTCTAACAATGCTTTGATGGATCGTTTTGCTTTTTCCACCGCACTATCCTGAAATAGTTCGCCTATCTGATAAAATAGCATCACCGCAACACCTTCAGGATATTCCTTTATGTAGAATGCACCAAGTGTCGCAATACTCATCAGCATGAACTCATTGAAGAAGTCTCGACGCAGAATAGAGCGGTATGCTTTTTTTAGCACAGGCCAACCAATGAGCAGATAGGGGATAAGATAATATGCTAATCGGACATAGCCCTGAAAGAAATCCAATCTGTGAAATTTAGTTACTTGATGATCGACAATGATTCCTCCTATTAGTAATAGAAAAGAAATTATAGCTGGAAGATAATTCTTCCAGCTTTGAGGTTCTTCTTCTGAGTCCATGGCATCATGGTCGTGTCCATCACCTTCTTCGTGATCGTGTTTATCGGTAGCTTGCTCGACTTCTTTTTTGTTGTCAGATTCATCATCACAATTCTTGCAATTATCTTTATTCATTGTAGTAGAATTTAATGTAAATGATTTTAATTAATGAGAGTGACCTTCTTCTTCGGAATTATTCATTTTTGCAAGCAAGTCGTACGCCCCCTTGATTACAACTTCAGCATGATCTATTTCAAAACCTTCAGGTAATAACACTTCCGTAAATCCATTTTCTGTTATACCCTTTGTAACTTCAATAGCTCTGAAAGCAAAGCCCTCTGCATGTGGAGCTTCTCCTTCAGCATGTTTTTCTTCCGTGTGTTCATGGCCATGTCCATCGTCTTTAATAAAGATGTAGCTTTTTCCGCCAGCGTTTACAATAGCTTGCTCAGGTAGGGCAGTTGTTTTATTGTTTTCGCCAACTTCAATAAGTGCTTTCAGATACATGTTGGGCATTAGATTTGGGTCTTCCTTGTCTATATGTGCATGCACACGTATGGTTCTTTCAGGTGAGATCTGATGATTAATTAAATAAATGGATGCAGTGCGTTCTTTGCCACTTTCATTAACAAGAACGAATCTAAGTTTTTGTCCAATCTTTAATTTTGAAATATCTTTTTCAAACACGGTTAGTTCTGCATGTAAATGTTCTGTATCAACAATTTCACAGATTACATCCTGTGGATTTACGAATCTTCCAATGTTTACATTCACAGTTGTTACATATCCGTTTATAGGCGAATAAATATTTACAATACTTCGAATAGTAGATTTAGTTAAAGTTGAAGGGTCAATATTTAAAACTTTCAATTTCTCTTCTAGTCCGCCAATAGTAGCTTGTAAACTATTATAGTCTGAACTTACCTGTTGAAATGTTTTAGCAGAAGCCACATTTTCTTTGGAAAGTTCTTCCTGCCTTTTGTATTCCAATTCCAGAAATTTCAATTTTTGAATGCTTTCCAAATACTGTGTTTGAATTTCAATGAAATCCGTATTCTGAAGCGTGGCAATAACTTGTCCTTTCTTAACCCTCATACCTTGCAACAAATCGGTAGATTTTATAAAACCTCCCATGAGTGCAGAAACGGAAACCATGTTTTGTGGAGGCGCATCAAGTACACCATTTACAGAAATGGTAGAACTAAGATTTTTCATTTCTATTTTGCCTAATTCAATACCCGCCCGTGTAAATTGTACTTGAGACAATTCAACACTGCCTTCTTCATCGTGATGTTCTTCATGTGCAGTAGCTTCGTTTTCCTTCGTACCGCAGGCAATAAGCATGCAGCATGCTGTAATAAATAGTATTGTTTTTAAAATGATTGCTTTCATGTCTTTAATTATTTATTTCCAATAAGAAATTCAATGTTGATGATAGATTGATTGTATTGATTCAGAATTGCTAAGTAATTGGTTTGAATACTTAACACTCTACTTAAGCCTTGAGAAAATTCTATGTAGCCGATATTGCCGCTTTGATAATTTCGTAACGCATTTTGAGAGATAATCTGAGCGGTTGGCAAAGCATTCTGTTCATAATATTCTAAACTGGTAGCGAATTTCTGATACTCTTGAAATGCTTGCGCATATTGTCCTTGCAGATTTTTTTGATACAGATCAAAATTAGCTTGTGCTACACTCTTGAATGTTTCAGTAGCTTTTATTCGTGCCAACTGAGGTTTTGCCCATAGTGGAAAAGATACGCCTACAGTTATTCCCTGAAAACGGGTAGAGCTATTGGAGATTTCTCTGAGATCCTGATAATTGACAGTTCCATAAAGGGATTGATTAAAATATCCGATTGTTAGATCAGGCATCAATTTTGACTTTTCAACGTTTTTGCCAGCTTCTGCAACCCTTATCTGTTGGTAGAAATAACGTAAAGCAGGATTGTCCGTTATTGAATTCGAATCTGCGGAAATCGTTAGTACTCTTTTCTCGAGTATATTTCCAGTCGATGTAACTACATCGTTGCTGTTTAACAATGTTTGTAGTTGATTTTGATAAATAAGAATGTCTGCATTGTTCTGAGCAATAAGCGTTCTTACTTCAAAAAGTTGACTTTCCGCTGTTGCTTTTTCCAATATATTGCTTTCACCTGTTTTCAAACGCAGATCGGCAGATTTAAGGAAGAGAACGAATATGCTGTCTTGTCTTTGTAAAAATGCCTGTTTTGCTTTTGCATATTGAAGTGAATAGTAAGCCGTTTTAACATTTAACAATAGCTGATTTTGAGTTACCTGTTGATTGTATTCAGCACTTTTGGTTGTGGCATTATAATACTGTGCCTGCCTCTGCATGGTAGTAGGAAATGGTATGGTTTGCGAAATCATAAAGTTATTATCGTTATAATAACTGTTGTATTGCCCATACATGAGTGTCGCACTTGTTTTTCCTATATCCGTTGCAGTACCTTTTAATGCCTTATTGTAATCAATGCCATATTGAGCAGCCTTCATACCATAACTGTTTTGTACCGCTGTATTCATTGCTTGTTCTAATGTTATCATTTGAGGGGCTTGTGCTTTAGAAGAAATAGCAGGACAAATGAGCACTAACAATGTAATTACAATCAATGCTTCTTTCGGCATTTTTAATTTGAAACCATTTTCAGAAAGAATGTATAATATTGGCAATACTAATAGTGTAAGTAGGGTAGCAGATAACAACCCCCCGATTACTACTGTTGCTAAAGGCTTCTGTACTTCAGCCCCCGAACCATGAGAGAGTGCCATAGGGAGAAATCCTAATGATGCTACAGTTGCTGTCATAAGTACAGGGCGAAGTCTTGTCTGTGTTCCTTTAAGGATGATATCTTTTAGATCTGTAAGCCCACTCTTTTTAAGTGTGTTAAATTCGCCTATCAAAACAATACCGTTTAACACTGCAACTCCAAACAAGGCAATAAATCCAACACCTGCTGAAATACTGAAAGGCATATCCCGCAGCCATAATGCAAAGACACCACCTATTGCAGAAAGGGGAATAGCAGTAAAAATTAATACGCTTTGCTTGAAGGAATTAAAGGTGAAGTAAAGCAATATAAATATGAGTGCCATTGCAATTGGTACGGCTACTGATAAACGTGTTTTTGCTTCCACTAAGTTTTTAAACTGTCCTCCGTAAGTAAGATAATAACCTGGTGCAAGTTTTAACTCTCCTTGCACTTTATCCTGAATTTCTTTAACGATGCTTTCTACATCACGTCCCCGCACATTAAATGCAACGGTAATCCTGCGCTTGGTATCGTCTCTTTGAATCTGATTTGGCCCGATTTTGAAATCAATTTCGGCAACCTGACTCAATGGGATCTGTTGACCGCTCGCTGTTGTTACAAATAAATTTTGTACATCTTCTAAACTTTGACGATTTTCCTTGTTCATCCGTATTACTAAATCAAATCTTTTTTCACCTTCGTAGATAAGTCCTGCTGTTTCACCTGCAAAAGCTGCACTTACAACTCGATTCATTTCTTGAATATTTAATCCAAACTGTGCTACTTTATCTCTGTCGAACTTTACAACGATTTGTGGTAAACCCGTTACTTCTTCGATATACAAATCTTTTGCTCCTTGAATCGGCTGAATAAGCTTACCAAGTTTATTTGCCTGATCCGTGAGTATATCCAAGTCTTCGCCATAAATTTTAATAGCTACATCTTGTTTTGCACCTGTCATAAGTTCATTGAAGCGCATTTGTATGGGTTGCTGAAAACCAAAATTCACACCTGCAATTTCTTCTAATGCTTCCTGCATTTTGTTTGCTAATTCTTCTCTATCAGATGCAGCAGTCCATTCACTTTTATCTTTTAAAATAACCATCAAATCGCATGCTTCTATCGGCATAGGATCTGTGGGGATTTCACCTGAGCCGATTTTACCTACAACTTCTTTTACTTCATTCGGGAATTTCTTTGTTAATATTTCACCTGCTTTAAAAGAAGCATCAACAGTCTCCATCAGTGAACTACCTGTAAGAACACGTGTTTCAACGGCGAAATCTCCTTCATCCAATGTTGGAATAAATTCACCGCCCATATTTATGAATATGAAAATGCTGACACAGAAAAATGCGATCGACGTTACGAGTACAACGAATTTTCTTCTAAGCGCAAAATGAATAGCAGGAGAATAAATCCTGTAAAAGAAATCCATAATCTTGTCTGAGATATTTCTTTTATGCATAGGTTTTTTACTTAAAAATAATGCAGAAACCATGGGTACATATGTAAGTGATAATATGAACGCTCCTAATATTGCAAATGCAACTGTTTGTGCCATTGGTTTGAACATTTTACCTTCAATACCAACAAGTGCAAGAATTGGAAGGTATACAATGAGAATAATGATTTCTCCGAACGCCGCAGAGTTTCTGATTTTAGAAGCGGATTCAAATACTTCTTCATCTAACTCATTTTGCGATAGCTTGTGTGTGTATCCTTTTCCTGCAATATGATGTAAGGTTGCCTCCACAATAATTACTGCCCCATCAACAATTAATCCGAAATCTATTGCTCCAAGTGACATAAGATTGCCTGACACTCCGAAAAGGTTCATCATAGACAATGCAAACAACATGGCTAAGGGTATTACCGATGCTACAACTAATCCTGCACGGAAATTTCCAAGGAACAATACAAGCACGAAAATGACAATAAGAGCTCCTTCAATAAGATTTTTAGATACCGTGTGAATGGCTCTGTTAACAAGATTTGTTCGGTCAAGAAATGCTTCAAGTTCGAGACCTTCAGGTAATGTTTTTCGTATTTGCTCTATACGATCCTTTACATTTTTTATTACCTCATTTGAGTTCTCTCCTTTAAGCATCATTACAATACCGCCAACTACTTCGCCGTTGTCATTCCGTGTCATAGCACCATAGCGTACAGCATGTCCATAATCTACTGTGGCTACATCTCTTATAAGAATAGGTGTTCCATTACTCGTGTTTTTAACAACAATCTTTTTTATATCCTCAATATTTGTTGCCAATCCTTCTGTTCGGATAAAGTAAGCATTCGGTCGTTTATCAATGTAAGCACCTCCTGCATTTTGATTGTTTGTTTCCAATGCTGAAAAAACTTCACCCATAGTGATGTTCATGCTTCGCAATTTGTCTGGATCAATACCTATTTCGTATTGTTTAACATATCCGCCCAAGCTGCTTACATCTGCTACACCCTTAGTGCCTAATAATTGTCTGCGTACAATCCAGTCTTGAATGGTGCGTAGCTCCATTGGTGTGTATTTGTTTTCATATCCTTTTTTAGGGTGGATGACATATTGATATATTTCACCTAAGCCCGAGCTTACAGGCCCCATGGATGGAACACCGAGACCTTTTGGGATTTGATCAGTAGCAGATTTAAGCCTTTCGGATACTTGCTGCCTTGCCCAGTAAATATCTGTTTCATCGTTAAACACGATGGTAACAACTGACAGTCCAAAACGGGATATAGAACGTACCTCTATTAAGCCAGGAATGTTGGCCATATTGACTTCTACAGGAAATGTAATAAGTCGTTCAACCTCTTGGGCAGCAAGTGAGGGACTTGTGGTAATAACCATTACCTGATTGTTTGTAATATCTGGTACGGCATCTATAGGGAGTTTGGTTGCTGACCAGCATCCCCATATAATCAGTGCGATTGTAAACACACCGATTATAAGTTTATTTTTTATTGAGAAATGAATGATTTTATCCAACATGAGATTTTATTTAAAATGTATATGGAAGAAAACACAAGTATGTAGAACTATTGCCAATAATAGAATTGAGCATAGTAATACAATAGTTATAACTTTAATTACCCTAAAAAAAGTTATAGGTTTATTCTTAGACTTTTTCTTAGTCATAGAAATTATTACACGAATAGTTACAAACGCATCTGTGTTTTAATACAAATGATTTGATGAATTTGAAATGTTAAATAGGGGAGATACTTAAATTTTAGGCGGTTGCCAGAAAGAATAGTAATAAGAGGAAATGAAATCTATATGGTAAAAAGAAACAAAAATAGGCGTGTTTACCTTTTCAATTTTTTCAATGTTTACTGTTTTAGATATAAACATAAAAACATAGTTGCCACAGCAGGAACAAACACAAAAGGGAGAACATAAATCACTTTCATCTTCGCTGTGATCGTGTTTTTCAACGTTATTTTGAGTATTGGATATTTCTTCTTTGCATGTTATAGCATCTGAGCATGGCATCATAGCCAATATCATTATATAAACGCTAAATATAGATATCCAGAATCTCACTGTACAAATATAGTATTTTATCAATCGGAGGCAAATTTGATTAACTAACTTGTTTAAAATAAAAATATATAAGGCTTTTACAGCCCTTGGAGTCTATAGTCTTTATGATTATTATAAGGATAAAGCTGTATACACTTATCATTAAACAAGTATATACAGCTTTATTAGTTGTTGATTTACATTTTCATTGAACTGTCGGCTTTAATAGCAGCTTCCTTTTTTACCAGATCCATGCCGCATTTAGGACAAGTGCCAGGCTTATCTGATAGAACTTCGGGATGCATTGGGCAAGTATACTGCACAGATGATTCTGTGTTCATATCCATGTTTTCAGGCGATTTTACTTTTGTGTCGTTACTTTGACAAGATGTAATTACGAATGATAACATGAAAATCGTAATTATTGGCAGATAAATCTTTTTCATAGTATATTATATAGTTTTCATAGTTAAGGATTAACTTTTTCGTTGGTATTGGCAACAGCCCATAAGACTTTTATACGAAGCATCGGTAGCCTTTACTTTATCGGTGTCATGTCCTGCATCAGCTACGATTTTATGAATAGCATCAAGACTTATCATTTTAGGATCATAGACTACTGTAAGCATTTTGCTTTTTGTATCCCATGTTGCTTTTTTAACATTCGGATTTTTTAATAGTGCTGTTTCAATCCGTTTCTTACACATATCGCAGTTTCCATATACTTTAAACGTAGATGTTTCATCTTGTATCGCTGCGGATACCTGCAATGCAAATAGTGATACAACCAAGGCAAAGACAATTGATAGAATTCCTTTTTTAGTTTTCATGTTGTTTATTAGTTAGTGGTGAATAGTTTAAATAAGCTACGAAAGGAAGATACTCCCAATGAGTACAAATTACCTCATATTTATATTGACAACCCTTTTATCTTTATTAGGCGCATTGCTTCCATTTTCGCAGCTTATTCAATTAGCAAGAATTATATTTTACAGCATTTAAGTGGTATTTCATGTGCACAGTACTCTAATGTGCAATGTTGGCTTACGATGTTGGAGTTTGGATGTTTATAATCTCCGATATGAGATATTGCGGCACATTTTTCATTATAAATAGAGCATACTTCTGACGAGCTTATTTGAGCTAAGTGTTTAATCGTATGACTTTGATTTTTATAACTTATCTGAGCGATTGCTTTTACATCAACATTATTTGTTTGAACAAACGATTGATTCTTTTTAGAAGATGCCTCAAATTGGTTCTTATAATTGCCACTTACCTGAGCCTGAAGATGGATTGTAAAGAACATGAATATAATTGCGGATATTAATTTTATAAGTTTCATAAATTTGATTTTTAAATAGTGGGATAAATGATATGATGCCTTTTTTCGATTCACACCCTTGGCATTATAACAAAAACTATATTGTTATATGCGTTCGATTTAAAGGGGGAAATGAAAGGAAATAAAGAAGTGTGTAAGTTGAATACAAAAGTATTCCAACATACATTTACAATTGAAAAATCAGATAATAAGGGAGCGTATTTGAATGTATAAGGGCGTTTTGGGAGGCCCTGTTTCAAACACATAAAATTGACCATCATGTATGTTTACATCAGCATGGCCAACTACATGAATGCTATATAAAGGTGTTATTTCGGAACATGCTGAAAAATCGGGTATGCAAATCGTTGTTTGCGAAGATACCTGATCATCACCTATAGAAAAATATACCGTAGAATTCTGACAACAGTTTTTAGATACAATTATTTCACCACAGCTATCACATTTTTTAGCTGATGTGTCAAATAAGGATACGGATTCGACTTTGCCCATGCAATAATATGTATTTACCACCAGCCCTATATTAAAGGTGATGTAAAGGAACAAAAGCGATATGCAGAGAAGTCTTTTCATTGTATATACAAACTAACGTATTAGAAGGGAATTAGTTATTATAAAATGATTGCAAAGAATTATAAAATTTTGGGAAGCATTGAAATTAGAGTCACGCATTAGTACCAGATTTATATTAATTGCTTTTAAATGCACAAAACGTGAAGTTCTGTATCGTATTGAATGGTGTTACATGGTTTTCCTGAATACAGTTTAATTTCTTGAATCCATTTGCAAAAGATGTTTCCAATTCTTGTTCAGAATATTGTTTAATATCTAATCCGCTGCATTTGAGAGGGCCGTTCTCTGAGAATGTTCCGATGGTTATGTATCCATTGATGGCTTGTCTGGCAACTTCCAAATACGATTTTATTTGATTAGCTGTAGTAAGGAAATGAAAGGTTGCCCGATCATGCCATACGTTGTATTGTCTTTCAGGCTTGAACGCTGTAATGTCAGAAACAATCCATTGTACTTGTATAGCTTTATCACCTAGTCTTGCTTTTGCACGTTCAAGGGCTTTCACAGAAATGTCTAAGACGGTGATATCTGTATAGCCTTCTTCTAATAAAAAATCAACAAGTTTAGAATCACCACCACCAATATCAATAATGGACGCTGATTTGGGCAACTGAAAGTTTTTAATAAAATCCAATGAAGTTTTAGGTACTTCTTGTGTCCAACTAACTTCCTGAGCGCCTTTTGTGGAATATACATGATCCCAATGTGATTTTTCTTCTGTGTTCATCGAATGACTTTAATTTTAATAGCTAATCCATTATTGGTATAAATGGTTCCTCAAATTATATAAATATCTACACCACTAGCGTTTTGATGTTAGCAATATAATAATTCTGCATTCTATATTTTACAAGGCCTCCAAGAATATTATTACCTAACACGATTTGAAAATTTAAAGACTTTAATTCTATTTAACTTATTATAAACAAATAAGTTATGAATTCAGGTCAATATGCTTTTTCTCAATTAATTGCGTTATTATCTACAACCAGCTTTCGTACCTGTGTAAATAGATATAATGGAAATTATAAAGTAAAAGAATTTACTTGTTGGAAACAGTTTTTATGCATGATTTTCGGTCAGATTACACAAAGAGAAAGTTTAAGTGATACGATAATTTGTTTAGGTGCCAATGAAGATAAATTATATCATCTTGGCATAGGTAAATTGATTTCTAAGAGTACTCTTTCCAAAGCAAATGAAAATCGAGATTGGAGAATATTTGCTGACTACGCTATGGTATTGATTCGTCAAGCTAAAGAACTTTATGTCAATGATAATTTTTCCGACCTTACTTTAACAAATAATATATTTGCCATTGATGCAACTACAATTGATTTATGTTTAAATACTTTTTGTTGGGCAACATTTAAACAAACAAAAGCTGCAATAAAAGTTCATGTTCAACTCGACATTAAAACTTCAATTCCTGAATTTATTCATATTACTAATGCAAGTATTCATGAAGTAAATATTCTAGACAAAATTGTTTTCGCTAAAGACAATATCTATTTATTAGATCGTGGATATCTTGATTTTAAACGATTATATAAAATACACCTTAGCGATGCTTTTTTTGTCATTCGGAGTAAAGACAATTGTAATTTCAATAGAATTTATTCTAATGAATGTGACAAATCGAAAGGAATTATGTGCGATCAAATCATACGACTTTCAAGTCACTACCCATTAAAATATTATCCAATTAAATTAAGTCGAATAAAATATATTGATCCAGAGAGCTCTAAGACACTGATATTTCTTACCAATAACTTAGAAGTTAAAGCAACAGAGATTGCTTTGTTATACAAGAATAGATGGAAGGTAGAATTATTTTTTAAATGGATTAAACAACATCTAAAAATAAAATCCTTTTGGGGTCAAAGCGAAAATGCAGTTAAAACTCAAGTATGGATTGCTATAGCCACTTATGTATTAGTTGCAATAGCAAAGAAGAAATTTTGCATTCAAAATAGCCTTTACGAAATTCTACAAATATTAAGTATGAGCATATTTGAGAAAAAGCCTATCAATGCTATGTTTGAGAAGTATGAAATACAGAAAAACAACATGGATTTAGATAATCAATTGAGTATCTTTGAGTAATATCAAAACGCTAGTGTATCTACACAAATATTAACTCATAGAATTAGTAAACCATTTTTTAAAAGAATAAATCACTACTATAATTAATAACAAAGCTAAGGATAATATACCTGCATAGAGAAAATCTTCATGCGGAAATATATTTCCCAATAATCCAGCAATAGGGTAGGCGATTGCCCACCATAGATGAGAAAATGCAAAATGTGCACCATATACCTTTCCTTGTTGCTGCTCTTCAATATTTTCGCCAATTAATGTTTCGGAAGGCATTTCTGCAAGACTTTGTCCCAGTCCTGCAATCAGCCATAGAAATAATAAAATATAATAATCTACATAATTAGCAGCAATGATAGAAAACCCTAATACTAACACTCCGATTATTAAAGACTTTGTACGCCCTTTAGATTTGTCAATATTGCCCGCAACAAAAGCTGCTATAGCAGCACCTACTCCGAAGGCTGCCATAACCCAACCATAATAATTGTCTGTTAAATGAAAGTCATTTTTTATATGGCCTATTGTATTGACTAGAATCTCAGCTCCTGCTATAGCTGAAATGAATTCAATGATGAGTGCAAAGCGGATTAATTTATTAGAAAATAAAAGTTGAGTACCTTTAAAAACGTCACTCCATATGGAATGTGTTTGTTCATTTACTGTAACATCTTTGGTTTTGTTAAGTGAATCAGCAGGAAGCTTTAGAATAAGAATGCCTGCTATGATAAAGGATGCAGCATCTAAAAAGAATATATATCTTGCACCTAACCATACACTGACAATTCCAGCCAAACCTGGCCCCAATACACCTAAGAGCTGAAAGGTTGCTGTAGAAAGGCCGATAGCTTGCCTGTAATTCTCTTTATCTATTATATGCGGAATAATGGACTTATAGGTTGGAGTAAAGAAAGCATTGAATATGTTCAATAAAAATACTAATACATAAATTTGCCATTCAGCATCAACAAAAGGGAAGAAGCACACAATACCCATTCGGATAAAATGAGTAATATATAAAATCTTTTTTCGATCAATTTTATCTGCTACTACTCCTGCAAATGGAGCGAATAAAATAAAGGCAGAAACTCGTAACGTTAAAGCAATAGAAAGTATAACAGCCGATTTTTCTATGCCAAATTGATATGACAGCAAAGCTAGGCCTACCCATGTAAAAGCATCTCCTAAAAGGCTGATTGTTTCAGCGAAATATAAGGTTGCAAAGGTCTTATTGTGAAGAGATGCGAAGGAACTTATAAAAACTTTTCTTGCTTTCTTGGGAAACATTTAAAACTCTAATTAAAATGACTGAGTGCATAGATAGATAAAAAAATGTTAACAATTGAAATTCCTTTAACAGAATTTTAAATTTAAACCATTGAATTGTTGTAAGGATTAAATTAAGTCTTGATAAACTATCCCAAGTATATATATTCTTATAATTATTTAATCATCAGATTTCGGGAAAGAGAAGCTATGCACCCAATGGATGACCGTTATTCAAACTACGGTAAACAGCTTGGAAAGCCTAAGGGACATCGTATTCAACATATATTTAATAATGAAGAATTATTACCATGGAGGGTGTGCCGGTATCGTCCTACTTGGAGCACTTATGTCAGTATTGGTAAAATCAATGTTAAAAGTAATCAAGTCCTGATAGGGTTGGTGATGCGCACAGTAGTTGTTTACATTTCGGTCAAAAAAGTATAACAGTATATTCATAGGTATCAATACAAATTTCAAATAATTGATTATATAAAAGATTAACACACATAAGTTCTATCGGTTTTTAAATGTTATTGTTTTAGACTTTGTCAAATCAGTAATCAGATTAATAAAGAAGCTACAGGAAGTATAAAGATATAATCATCAGTACTATTATATTAAGTCTTTAAAGTATTTAGATTACGTATTTTTACGGATATAGTAGTATTTGATTTTTAATTAATTTTCGGATTAGATAATCAAAAAAAGAACTTGAATAATAACTATTTAAAGTTCTTTTTTTGATACATTACGTATGATGAATTCAATTTTAACCTTGTGATCAAAAGCTCAATTAAGCTATAAAGAATAGTGATATTTATTAAAATATTTTTGAATGATAAAAAAATAATACGATGATCCCATACGTTAACAATACAAACTATTTTACATGATTTGAGTTACTTTTTATTGTTTTTTTTGATAAAGGGTTAATGAAGTGACTTTTAGAATGAGGTAGAAATACAACCAGGCTATTTAAATATATTTTTAATTGAAATACAATTTGGAATTTTTCGACAACCTAATCGAGAATAATAGTGACGAAATCAAAGACGAAGTAAATACTATTATTGAGGAGATTAGAGAAACAGCTTTTAAACTACGAACAGAAGAAGAGATTAAGCTGTATATTCAGAATCATCAGTTCGCACTTATTGAATATAAAAAAAATGATTCAATATGTAAAGAATGCGATAAGGTTCTATATTTTTTAGAAACCAATTTTCAAAGGTTTACGAATGAAATGCTTGTTATTTCTGACCTTGGAAAACATAGTCTATTTAATCAATTTGCTGATTTTATAGAAGAAATAAAACATGCAATAAAAACGAATTTTAATGAACGGTTGTTTAAACATATAGCACCATTAATTGAACCAGAGAAATGCAAATACTGCACAATTCATTTTGTAAGTTATGTTTCCCAGTTCTGGAAAAACTGGCTAAGCGATTGTTCTTTATCAATTAATTCTCTAAAAGAAGATGTAGTAATAAGTTTTCTTATTTCACAAAATTTCAATTCGCCAACTTTTTTCAAATATATTGTAAGCGAAATAATAGGAGAGTTGCATCAGGAAGATAATCCATACGTCCAAGAGCAGGTATTATTAAGTTATACCAAACGTTTTAGTTCCATTCCAATAAAAATCGGTAATCCGTTTAGTCCAGAATATCCTAATATAAAACCAATATTGGATGAATGGATCAATATAGAAATTAAGCAATGCCGTAAAAAGCAAAAGAAATACAATCCCGAACAACAATCCATTCTTTCAAAAGGAGTGCACAAAATAGAAACATCCATGTCGGTTGCTCAAACCGCTTACCTATTTAAGTTATTGAACAAATCAGGAATTGTCACGAACAAAGTACAGATGGATATTCTCCATGTATTGAGTGAAAAATTTTGTTCAAAAAAGACAGATCAGATATCTTTTGACAGCCTTCATAACAAATATTATAATGTTGAAGATAGGACCAAGGAATCAGTGAGGGAACTTTTAGAGAATGTTATTAAAAGTATTGAATAAGTTGTTATTCTAATTTATTCCAATCCTTCATCAATCCATGCTCTTCAAGCAAGCATGTAAGCTCGTAGTATAGCTTTGCATTAAACCATTTCATCTCCAATAACTCTTTGGGTGGAATCTGTAATAATTTTTCAAGAATAGGGATATTGTGAAACGTAAAAAAGCGTTTCATACCGCTACTTATCGGTAATTCTTTATAGGGTATGTGTAAGATTTCAGTCGGTACGTCCATTGTAAATAATTTAACGGTTTGCGTCCCGGCATTGTTTTAAAAAAAATAGCGCGGGACATCGATACATTCCGTCTTAGAGGTACGACCAAGCACCCGCATCACAAGAACAACCAATGCCCACGCATAGCGTGAGCTTCAGTCTAATTCTCCTGTGATGCTTATTAAAATTGGTCGTTTTCTAAGTACAGTTAATTAGCTTATAGCCAACAATATTTATATATCTCTTTTTTCTTTAATTCATTCCATTAATTTTAATTATATACAAATATCCATTTTTTTTACCTCAAATAAAATAATTGCAAAAATGTTTACATGTATCTGCCTGTAAATCAATCAAGATTGCAAAGGGTTGTAGAACCCCTGTAACTGTTTTACTTGAGTATTTTTATCTCTTTTTGAGCCATACATTTTAAACATACAAATATGGCAGTAGAAATTATTACTAAAGAAGATCTTAAAAACTTCAAAACCGAACTTTTAAATGAATTAAAAGAACTTTTTTCCATCACATCCAACCAACAGAAACCCTGGTTAAAATCTCAGGAAGTGCGAAAGCTCTTAGCAATCTCACCCGGCACGCTCCAACACCTAAGAATTATCGGTACGCTTCCTTATACCAAAATTGGAGGCACGCTTTATTATAAACATGAAGATGTAATCCAAATGCTGGAGAAAAATAAGAAGCGTAAGTAGTAGAGCCAAATCATATTGAAAGATATGGCAATGAACTACATCAAGCACCTTAACAGAATCATGGAATTGTTTTATGAAGACAACAGGTTGTTGTCTTCTCACATAAGCATGTATATGGCCTTATTTCAGGTGTGGAATGCAAACCGTTTTTTGAATCCAACTTCCATAAACAGGACAGAGATTATGAAAGCGGCCAAGATCAATTCATTTTCTACCTATACTAAATGTCTTCGGGAATTGCATGAATGGCAGTATTTGGAGTACATACCTTCTCATAATCCTATGCATGGAACACGCATCAACTTTTACAATTTCTGTACAACTGATTGTACAACTAAGTGTACAGCTACTCGTACAGAAATTGTAAAACCAACTGTAAAACTACCTTATATAAACAATTCAAATAAAAATAAAGAGAGTGAAACAGTGCACCCACCAACCCTTGAAGAAGTTTTTATTTTTTTTAAAGAAAAAGAATTTCCGGAACTGGAAGCCGAAAAGTTTTACAACTATTTCCAATCCAACGGATGGAAAGTAGGAGGTAAAGCACCAATGAAAGACTGGCAGGCTGCAGCCCGCAACTGGATGTTAAACACCGCCAAATTCAATTCACATGACAGAACCAAGCAATCAAGTCAGCAACAGCTCAAAGCAGGAAACCTCCATACCGGAAATGATAAAGACTATTCAGAGCCTCTGTAACAGCAAAAGCATAGAAGAAATGGTTCCAAAAGAAAAGGACCTAAAAGCAAAAGCCATCAGTCCTTCAATCGAAAAAGGCAAGAAGCAGGCGAAGGGATATGACTTTGAGGAATGTATTACGTTCTTGAATAAAAAAGGCAAGGAGCAATTCGGAGAAAACTTTGCAATCAATCCCGCTGACTATGAAATTATTTTCAAACTGCTTGTTTATGCAATTAAAGACAGTGCTAACGCAGCAAGGTTTAATATAAGCCTAAGCAAAGGGATTCTGTTATCAGGTCCTGTAGGTTGCGGAAAAACAGCTTTAATGACCTTATTAAATAATTTCATCAATCAGTCCAATAGGCATGTGATGAGATCGTGTAGAGAAGTAAGCTTTGAGTTTATTCAGGACGGATATGAAACCATTCACAAATACAGTAAAAATGCCTTCAGTCGTAAAGGCGAGAATACCTGGCCACGCACATACTGCTTTGATGATCTTGGTACAGAAAACAACCTCAAATACTATGGCAATGAATGCAACGTCATGGCAGAGATTCTTTTAAGCCGTTACGATCTCTTTGTACAAAAGAAAATGATTACTCATATCACAACTAATCTTTCTGCTTCAGAAATAGAAAGTATGTATGGCAGCAGAGTAAGGAGCAGAATGAGGGAGATGTTTAATTTAATCTCATTCTCTATGGACTGTAAGGATAAAAGGAAATAGTATTTATTTCAATCCATATCGCAGCTACAATGGGATTTTTAAAAGCATTAAATCTAAAAGACAAAAATCAACATTTGATTGGAAAGTTTATCGAGGACAATGAAATGACAGCTTTAGCATATTGTGTCTAGGTGTGTTTTGATTGGTCGTAGCAAATGGATTGCGCATATCCTCGAATGTCTGAGAAAATAACCTGATAATGTGCTTCAAGTAATTCAGCAAAAAAGGACATAATGCTTTGTCGATCAGGACCACCTCTAATGGATCATCACTAAAGGTGGCCTGACCTTAAAGTACTTGCATATAATGGTGTCATATCGTCTCCGAAGTACATAAGCTTTTTATTTTTAAGCAATGTATTTGGTGTAATTATTTGTAAGTCATAAAGCATCTCCTTTAAAGCCTACTTTATTTAGCGCAATCTTAATTTCTTCACTAGTCAGAATTGAAGTATTGAAGGTTAAAACTTTATTCGGATCATTAGTATCTACATCCCATTTATCTATTCCTTCTAATGCATTTAAGATTGGAGTCACTTGGGCTACACAGCCACCGCAATTAATATTGGTTTTGAATTGAAGAGTTTTTATATTGCTTTGACAGTTAATTTCTTAATAAAGATACAACTTGACAGATCAGAATATCTTATAAAACTGAAATTAAGGTTTATAGAATCATTGAACATAGAAACGAGTAATTAATATCGAATAGATAAACCGCCACCACCGCCAAATCGGTTGTCATAACTCGCCATTAGAGAAATATTTCTAGATACAAAATATTTTAAACCAACAGACCAAGTAGTTTGAGAGGAATAGTTTTTTCCTGCATTGGTATTTATATCTTCTTTATTTAACAGTCCAACGTCAACTTGATATTCATATTTCCCATAAAGCATGGTTCTTGGGAAAATCATAAGATACCTGCTTAAGCTAATTTGCGGTCTAAGTTTACTATCGATGCGTACATCTAGATTAAACATATAGGGTGTAAAAAATCGTATCCCTGCAATCGCAGTTGTGGAGGCGCTTTCGATATTTTTAGGATATTTATTTTCAATATTTACCCCTGCAAACACTCTGAAGTAATCATACAAGTAACGCTCATAAGTTAATTCTGTTTCAAAATTTTTATTCCAACCATATTCTCCCTCAAATGTTAATTGGTTTCTGAGATTAGATACTACAAGATTTGTACCTGTCATATGCGAAGCAACATCTGTCATGCCCCAGAAATATAATTTATTTCCTTCTTTCATTAATTTTCTTAATGGATAACCATTCATTCTTGGATCGCGTGGCGTATCATAACTAAATACTCTCGCCATACCGGTAGACAAGTGATACAACACATGGCAATGAAAAAACCAATCTCCGTATTCATCTGGGTTCAATTCAATTGTTATTTTTTGCATCGGCGGAATATTTACCGTATGCTTTAACGGTGAGTATGCACCGTTGTTATTAATGACTCTGAAGAAATGACCATGGAAATGCATTGGGTGATGCATCATGGTTAAATTATTAATCGTTATTCGAACAACTTTTCCTTGTTCAATTTTAATTTTATCAGATTCCGATAAGGGTACACCATTTATACTCCAGATATAACGAGACATGTTACCTGTTAAATTTAATATCATTTCTTCAACAGGTTTTTCACTCGTATAAGAAGTTTTTACAGGAGATTTTAAATAATCATAATTGTATTCCGCAAACATGTTCATGCCCTTCATTGGCATTTTCTTTTTCATTTTTGTGGTATCATCCATTTTCATATCCATGTCACCCATATGTTTCATAGATGTTGTATCCATCATTTTTTTATCCATATCAGCATGACCCATGTCTGTTTTCATTTTCATACCCCAATTATGCATGATTTTTTTTGCGTTTTCATTTGCTGGATTTAATTTAATGGACGGTGCGCCCATGCGCATTTTCATTTCACCCATTTTTTTCATCATTCCAATTTTATCTGGCTTAGGCACAACAGCTGCTGCTAGTATTTTACCTGTACCTAAAAATGTAGAAGTCGTACCAGAGCCATCTTGGGCCATGGCGCGTATTTCAATTTTTCCTGAGGCAGGAATATCAACTATAAAGTCATACGTTTCTGCAATGGCAATAAATGTTTTATTGTGTTTTACAGGCACCACATCCATACCATCTGCTGAAATTAATATGGGATCATTTCCTCCAAACGTCAGCCAATATTGAGAAGAAGCAGAAGCATTTATTATGCGAACACGTATTTTATCTCCTGGAATAAATTCTGGATATTCATGACTTTTCAAACCATTTGATAAAAAAGCATTATAATATACATCTGCAATATCAGCGCTCTCCATACGTTGTCTCCAGAATTTTAATTGTGCTCCTAATGCACCTTGCTTGATAACTCGGTTTAATGGAGCAATGGTTTGTTTTTTTATATTATACCATTCATTGCCTCGCTTTAAATTTTTTAAAACGTATTTTGGCTCTTGATTCGTCCAATCGGAAAGCACCAACACAAGCTCTTTATTGTACTGGTGCGTTTTTTCTTTAGGCTCAATTACGAAAGATCCATATACACCACTTTGTTCTTGTAAAGCTGTATGCGAGTGATACCAGTATGTGCCATTTTGTCTGATGGGGAATTTATAAGTAAATGTTTCTCCTGCTTTAATTGGTGGTGTAGTAAGGTAAGGGACACCATCATAAAAATTTGGAATCAAGATTCCGTGCCAGTGTATGGAAGTTTCTACATCCATTTCATTGATAACATGAATCACTGCAGAGTCTCCTTCTGTAAATCGAAGGGTAGGTCCTGGAATGCCTCCATTTATGGTCATCGCAGGCATATCTTTTCCAGCTAAATTAACCATTTCATTTTTTATGGTAAGCGTATATTCTTTTATTGAACGTGATTCATTTTGCGCGTAAGAAAATTGCGGCGTTAATGTTATCGAAAATAGGCAAAAAAAATTACCTATTAAAAATATATTTTTAATCGAAATCATAATTATAAGTATTAAATGTTATTCAATAAATTATTTTAGAAGATTAAGTTACAAATCAACTCTCTTCTTAAATTTACAATTGAATAAAAAAAATGCATTATATAATATAAATTAAATGTTACATAATTATGGAATGAGATTATCTAATGATTTTCTTCCATGAAAGGTTAATAGTTTGAAATGTGAAGGCGTCGTTCCTGTAATGCTTTTAAATTGAGTAGATAAAGCCGCAAGGCTACTATAATTCAATTTGTCTGCGATTTCCGAAAGTGTTAATTCATCATAAGATAAAAGTTCTTTTACGTATTCTATTTTTTGCAGTATCACATATTTTTCAATCGTTACTCTTTCATTAGCTGTAAACAAAGAACTAATGTAAGAATAATCGTATCCTATTTCTTTAGATAAAAAACTAGACAATTTTGTTGAATGGTTAAAGTTAGGATTTTTTACAAGCTGAATGATATGTGTCTTTAAAGCTTCTACGATTTTGCCTTTTTTATCTTCTAATAATTCAAAGCCGTGACTTTTTAATTTTTCTTTTAATGTATAAACTTGATTGTTAGAAAAAAAATTATTTAAAATTACTTCGCCTAATTTAACTTTTTCAAATGAAAAATTTAGTTCATGCAAAATATCCTCGACTACACTAATGCACCGGGGGCAAACCATATTTTTGATATGTAATACATTATTATCAAAGTTCATATTATCTAAACGGTTATAGTTTTGGAGATTTTATTGAGTATTTGCTTACTGTCTCCAAATTTACAAAGTGCCTCACAATGGTTTCTTAAATCTGAGAAAAGGATATAATACACTGGTATATTATTAGATTTGATGGAAGGTCTATTTAATTGCATCAGTACTTCCTTTTCTCTTGAATCAGGAGAAATAAGATATAATGTCAAATCATTATTTATTATTGAACATGATAGGTCACACAATCTTAATATCCCTGAATAAATAGAGGTGCTTTTTTCAACTTCAAAAGCACAAACAATTTTATTTGTACCTTTTTCAAACCAAACTATATCAATAAGCTTAATAGTATTGTATATATCTTTTTCAACATTTATATCAGGAAAAGAATCTAAGCTTATAAAAGAAAAATTCTTTCCATCATGACATCTTCCTCTATCATTGGATGCACTGATTACATCGTATCCTAAGGCAACACCAATTTTTAAAAGATGATATTGCATTTCTGTATGAAAGTTTTCTTCTTTTTCTTCCTCAAGAATAGTAGAATGACGTTTTCTAATTTGTCTCTTAACCTTTTCTTTCTCTTCTAAAGAAATAATCTGCTGTTCGTTTATAATTATATTTTTTGATCCTATTTCAAACAGCATTCCGGCTATTGCACCAAGATCATTTGACAACATTGATTTATTTGCTTCATTTGTTTTTAAAATGTGTACACGCATTGCTAAATATTCCGACCATGATCCTAATTTTTTATTGTCCTGAAACAAATAATTAAATCCTTTAACAATTGCTGTGTTAAAGGGAGGGATAATAGTTGGATGTAGAAAGTATATTATATTCGCTACTGCTGGCCCTAATCCTTTTATTTTAAGTTGATCTAATTTTATAATTTCGTTAAGGATTTGGTCTTCTGTAGTAGCTAATAAACAATTTTCCAGAAATTGTCCGAAAAAAGTTTTATTTATTTCATTTTCATAAATATCTGGAATACGTAACTTGGGTTTCCAATAGAAGGGGTGTGCCGCACCTTCAAATATTTGTTTTTGTTCGGTGATACATGTCAAAATAAATTCCAACGGAGATCCTTTAAAATCATTGCCAAATCTATTTTCTTTAATTGCTTGTACTACCTGTATTACACCTCTTCTGATAGATCTAAAAGCTTTTAACCGTTCATCGTTATTAATAAACCATGTATTGTATACAGATTCATTATCTGCCTTATATTCTTTAAGTATATTTTCTAGATTAGTCTGTATCATTACTAATTATATTTGACTCATTATTAATTTAATGAGTATGCCCTTGATGAGAAGGGGACGGTTGTGTATAGGATGGCTTGGAAGATTTGTATTGATTTTTTTCAATATCTATAATGTCTGAACGTTTGAATTTTACTAAATATTTGTTGTCGTTGATAATAATCAATAATTCTCCTGATTTGAAGTATGACTTTTTCATGGAAATAGAGAAGGATGTTACATTTTTTAAATCGAATGATTCCTTTGTTTCCTGTTGATCGTATTTTAAATCGACTTCACCTTTTAAGGTTTTTATATCAATAGAATCTGATAGGGCAGAGGTTACGTAAAAGTTTAGTATTCCATCGCCTTTAAGTAATTCCACATAATAATCACCAGCCTTTTTTACAGTACCTTTGTGTATAGAATTTTGACTATAGCTGTAATTTATGTTTATAGTAAAAAAAACAATAAAGAAAATATTTTTAATCATAATTGTGCTCAGCAATAATTTAATTTTTCTAGTGCAAATGGAATACGTATTCTTATAGTTCTAATCAGAAAGAAGTTTTTATTAAACCAGCTTGTTAAGCGCTATAATTTATAGCCTTAATAAATTTTTTACGGTTAGTACTTTATTAATTATACATACTATTTCAATATACTTTTTATATTGTGTTTCTACAAATATTATAATTTAAGCGTATATCGATAAGTGGTTGATCGATCCGCCGCGGAGGAGACACAGCGGCAAAAATCGTTTCTTACATTTTACTCATATCATGACCTGCCATTGGATTTACACCTTTTTTAAAGATGAATTCACTCTGAAGTAAATACGCACCGGATACTACAACTTCATCACCTGCTTTTAATCCATGTAATACTTCTGTAGAATTGCTATTGGTTGCTCCAACTTGTACCATTTTAGATTCATAAGAACCATCGGTATTTTTAATCCATACTGTATTTTCATTTGCACCATTTAATACTGCATTTGAAGGAACAAGAATTGCTTTACTGCTTTCTTTTTGAAAGATAATGTTTGCTTGCATCCCTGGTTGTATATTGGATGAAGGATTTTCAAAAGCAATTCGAACAACTGTTACCGTAGAAGAAGGGGATACCTGTGGAAGAATTTCGATGATACGACCACTACTTTTTCCTTTCGCTTTTCCATCAAATTGCAGTTGAACTATTTTACCAATGGCATCATGTGTATTCATTTCATTTGCATAAAATTCCGCATCTATCCACAAGGTAGTATAATCAACCAACTCAAATATATTATCACCTTCCATTACAGTTCCACCTTCCGAGATATTTATTTTTTTAATCACGCCAGAGGCAGTACTAACAATTGGATACGGTATTAGAGGTTTCGATCGAACTTTTAATTGTTCAATTTGATGATTTGTAAGTCCCCAAAGTGAAAGTTTTGTTTGTGCGTTTTGATAAATACGTTTTAGCAATTCATCGTTTGGATTCTGCTCCAGCAATTTCCAGTTTGTAATAAATTCACTTTGTGTTGCAGTCAACATTTCAGAATACATTTCATATAGTATTTGACCTTTCATAACCGATACACCTGTTGTTTTAATAAACAGTTTTTCAACTCTGCCATCTAGACGCGCATTTACATACTGAATCGAACGTTCATTTTCTTTAACAACACCTGTAGCATAAATTTGGTTTTCTATGTTGTCAAAACCAATAACATTGGTTTGAATATTTGCTAATGCAATTTGTTCTGTACTTAATTTGATGGTGTTGCCTTGCAACTGTTCTGAAGAAATGGGTGTTAAATCCATGAAGCAAATGGGGCACTTACCTGGCTTGGTTTCCATAATTTGTGGATGCATGGAACAGGTATAATACGTTGTTACATCGTGCTCGTGGGACATGCCTTTTTCCTCTTGATTTGTACAAGAGAAAAATAGGAGCAATGGAATAAATAGAGTGATTAGATATTTCATAATTTAATTATTATCGGTTGAAATAAATGCTTCGCTATCTACTAAGTAGGAAGCTACAGGTGCAATGCTATCCGTAGTATTTAAGCCAGATAATACTTCAATCCATTCAAATGATTGTTTACCTGTTTGGATTTTATGTGCTTCATAAGCCAATTGTTTTTTAATAAAAACCGCAGCATTTCCTTTGCCTAATTGAACCACCGAAGCAGTTGGTATCCAAAGGTTTTTTTCTTTGTTATTTTTTGTTGAAATATAACCTCGGATCAGCGTGCCGATTTTTAGTTGACTGTGGTCGTTACATATCATATATACACGCACGGTATAAAAGTCTTCGGCATTGTTAAATGACTTTTCAATAAAATCCACTTTTCCTGAATAGGTGGTTGCGTTGATAATAATATCTACCGCATCTCCTTTTTGGATAGATCCAATATCAGAAGGTAATACTTTGAACAATGCCCAGATGCTTGATTCATCTGCAATGGTAAAAAGATCATCTCCTTTTTTTACATAGTCGCCCTCACGGATTAATTCAGTCATAGCAGTATTTGTGCCGCCGCCCATTGTTGTTGTGTTTCCTTGACTTGGGAAACTGAGTGCATGTGCTTCCATATCTGTATTGTCGGATACAAAATGAATATGTCCATTCGCATTTGCATAGATTGAAACTCTAGCATTTGCTTGTTTCGTTTTTTCTAAATTTGCAATGTCTTTTTCATTCATACCTAGATTAATCATCTTTGAACGAAGAGCTACTTTTGAAAATTCATCTGTAGCATCGTTTGTTTGTAGGATGAATAGATATTCATTTTGTGCCGTTAATAATTCAGGACTATACAAGTCTAACAGTTTTTGTCCTTTTTTTACGGCTTCAAAATTATATTTAACATACATCTTTTCAACTCGGCCTGAAACTCTTGCACTGATGGTGTTTACATAATTGGGATTGTAGGTAAGATAACCCAATGCACCAATTCGTCCACCATGATTTTCTGTTGAAGGAACAATAGCGGTAAGCTCAGAAAGTACAACCCGATTGGTTGGCTGAATTAATGTAGCCAATGTATCGATGCTATTTTTTTGAGGAATTAATACCAAATTCATACCGCACTTCGGACAAGTACCAGGTTTGTCTGAAGTTATTTCTGGGTGCATTGGACAAGAATACATCGCACTATGTTCATGCATATCATGATCCATGTTGTCCATTTTATCCATGGTGTTTTGTTTCCCCTTGTTGCAGGATGCAAACACTAATAGTATCAACAGTATGCGGAGCATCTGATTAATAAATTTGAAGTTGTTTTTCATATTCTGCCTGTAAGGTTAAGAGTTCTAATAAAATATCGTAATACTGCATTTGCGTCATTTGTAAATTCATACGAGCATCTAAGGTTTCAAATAACTCACCTGTATTTTGTGCATAGGCAATCATGGAAACATCGTAGGTTTTTTTAATGGCAGGTAACAAAATAGTTTCATACAATTCCAATTGATATTTGGTTGATTTTATTTCGTTTTGTAAACCATATAGTTTTCCTGTGGATTCATTGATGATTGCCGCTTTTTCATTTTGCATCGCTTTGATTTGATAATTCGCTGCAGTAACATTTGATTTGTACATCTTCGAAGACCAAGGTGCAATCGGTACAGTAACCATACCCATCAACGTAAACAGGTTAGGATTTCCACCAAAGGAAAACATATGGCCGTATTCAATTCCAAAGTCGGGTCTGCTTTTGTATAATTCTGCTTTCTGTTTTAGTTGCGTTACACGAATATTTTTGTCAATCGCTAATAGGTCGCTTCTATTGCTGATGATGTTGCTGGTATCCACAATCTGAGTTTCGTATTGCTGAATGGTTATCGTTGTATCTACAGTAAAAGAAATAGTTTTATCACGATTCATAAGTGTATTAATCATATACACTTTTTGATTGCGTTCGTTCTCCAACATAGAGCGATCTTTTTTTAGCAATGCTAATTGAGACTTTGCTTTGTATATACTTGCTAAGGATCCTTGATTGTAAGCAATATTTTTTTCACCCATCGTGATCATTACTTGTAGCGTCTTTTCAGCTTCTGTTAATACCTGCAATTTTTTATCGATAATCTGAATGTCATAGTAATTCATTTTCGCATCAGCTAACAACATATTTGCTTGGGCACGTTGGGTTTCTAATTCCACAGACGACATTGCTTGCATATACGTTTGGTTTGCACGTAACTTCGATGGATTCGGAATCATTTGTTTTCCTTGAATCATCAAGTTGCCCATGGCAGGCATTGTTGAATTCATGCCATCTACCGTTTGGGTTTGTGTTTTCCAATACGAAGTTTGATACGGCGTCATAAAGAATCCAAATCCTATCTGGGGTGCATCCCAAGCCTTTGCACCCGTTGCCATAGCATCGAACGATTTTGCTTGGTTAGCATACATTTCCAACATCGGATTGGATTGTATTATGGCAGATTTAATAGTATCATACGTTAGCACCTGTGCATTGGAAGAAACAGATACCATAATAAGCAGCGCTAGTCCAGCGAGTTTATTCTTTAACATCGAGCACATCAATTTTTCCATGTTTATTCAGTTCATAAATTTTCATTAATTCAAATACAATAGGAGTAACCAATAGCACATAAATAGTAGATGTTATGGTGCCCCCAATTAACGGGATGGTAATGGGCAACATCACATCACTACCTACTCCCGAAGACCATAAGATGGGTATTAAACCAAATAAGGAAACCGATACAGTCATTAATTTAGGACGCAAACGTTTAGCTGCTCCATCAATTACATAGTTGCGTACATCAAGATCCGTGATTGTCTCTCTTGAGTTTCCTTTCTCATGCACCAATTTTTCCATGGCCTCGTTCAAATATATTACCATCAGCATGGCCGTTTCTACTGCCATACCAAACAAAGCAATAAAGCCGACTGCAACAGCAACCGAAAGATTAACACCATAAAAGTAAACCATAAATACACCACCAACCAATGCAAAGGGCACTGTAATCATCGTAGATAATGCTTCTTTCATTGATTTGTAGGTTACATATAACACAATAAAAATAATGAGTATAACAACAGGTAAAATAAATTTCAGTGTTCTATTTGCACGAATTTGATTTTCCCATTGTCCGCTCCATTCAACATAGTAGCCTTTTGGCATTTTTGAAATCATTTTATTTAGTTGTGCTTGTGCTTCTGTTACAGTACTTCCCAAATCTCTCTCGCGTACATTAAACAGTACAGTTCCACGGAGCAAAGCATTTTCAGAGTTAATCATTGGTGGTCCATCAGTAATGTTTATGTCGGCAACGCTTGAAAGTGTGATGGTTCCAAATTGCATGGTCTGCACAGGTAAACGTTTCAGCTCTTCAATGTTTTCTCTATAGGCTTGAGCAAATCGTGCATTTACTGCAAAGCGTTGTCTACCTTCAATTGTTGTAGTGATGTTCATGCCACCAATAGCACTTTCAACAATCATGTTTACATCGTCTACAGTTAAACCATATCTGCCGATAGCATCTTTATTGATTGTAATGTCTAAATATTTCCCTCCAACAATGGGTTCTACATATAAATCTTTTACTCCATCAATATTTTGTATTGCAGTTTTAATTTTTTCAGACAACACATAAATGGAATCCAATTCTTGTCCGTATACTTTAATGCCTACATCGGTGCGCACGCCTGTTGAAAGCATATTAATGCGGTTGATGATGGGCTGTGTCCAACCATTCGTCACACCAGGTATCTGAAGTTTTCCATTCAATTCATTAATGATATCATTCTTCGTAATACCTGTGCGCCATTCTGAATGGGGTTTTAATAAGATAATGGTTTCAATCATGCTGATAGGAGAGTTGTCAGTTGCTGTGGATGCTCTTCCTGCTTTTCCCAATACATGATCTACTTCAGGTACAGATTTTATTAGTTTATCCTGAATTTGAAGAATACGTTTTACTTCTGAGTTTGAAACATCTGGTAAGGTTACAGGCATGAATAAGATAGAGCCTTCATCAAGTGGTGGCATAAACTCCGTTCCAATTTTTGTAAGCATAAGCCCTCCTATGACTAGTAATCCTAGAACTATACCTAAGATTGTTTTTCTCCAATTCAAACAAAAAACTAAAATAGGTGTATATACTTTTTCTAATCCACGTGCAATTGGATTTTTATCTTCCGATTGTAATTTCCCTTTTAATAAATAAGAAATTAATACAGGTGTTAAGGTGATTGCAAGAAATGCATCTACAATCAAGATGAATGTTTTCGTCCACGCTAATGGGTGAAATAATTTTCCTTCCATCCCTGTTAATAAAAACACCGGAAGAAAAGAAGCAATCACAATGATGGTTGAATAAAATACACCCGGCCCCACTTGTCTGGATGACTTTTCAATCAAATCCAAACGTTCTTCGTCTGAAAGCGGATCAACACTTTTGCTGAATATTTTCTTTATAATTTTCATTGTTTGGCTGATTAAAGAATGTTTGATTTTTTCTCTTGCTCTTCCGAAATATGTCGGTATGAATTTTCGACCATCACAATACCATCATCTACCACAACCCCTATCGCTAAAGCTATACCAGTAAGCGACATGATATTGGATGAAATGCCAAATGCTTCCAGTAAGATAAATCCAACAGCTACAGAAATTGGTAATTGTATAATAATGATTAATGCACTGCGCCAATGGAAAAGGAATAAAATAACAACAAGTGATACCACAATTAATTCTTCAATTAAGGTTCCTTTTACAGATTCAATAGCCTCTTCAATGAGTGTACTTCGGTCATAGGATACTTTTATGTGTACACCTTCAGGCAAACCTTTTTCTACTTCTTTGATTTTTTCTTTAATGGACTTAATTACCTGATCTGCATTTTCTGCATAACGCATCACAACAATACCACCAACTACTTCGCCTGTTCCATCGTAATCAAAAATTCCCAATCGCAAGTCGCCACCCATTTGAAGGCTACCGATATCTTTCACTTTTATTGGGATAGAATTTCGTGTAGAGACAGTTATGTTTTCAATGTCTTCTATATTTTCTATGTAGCCCAATCCACGTATGATATACGCCATATCGGCCATTTCAAATTTTCGTCCTCCTACATCATTGTTGTTAGCCTTTACAGCTTTCAATACATCCATTAAGGTAAGATTGTAGTATGTTAACTTGTGTGGATCAATAACAATTTGATATTGCTTTTGAAATCCACCAAAGGATGCTACTTCAGCAACGCCAGGTACATTTTGTAAGGCAAATTTTATGTACCAATCTTGTAAGGCACGTTGTTCGCCCAAATCAACATTTGGTGCATCTAAATGATACCAGAAAATATGCCCTACACCTGTACCATCTGGACCGAGGGTTGGAGAAACATCTTGCGGCAATAATTTCTGCGCATAGTTAAGCCGCTCTAACACTCGAGTACGTGCCCAATAGATATCTGTATTGTCTTCGAAAATGATGTACACAAAACTCATCCCAAACATAGACGTGCCTCTGATGTTTTTTACTTTTGGAATGCCTTGCAAGTTTGTTACAAGTGGATAAGTCACTTGGTCTTCAATTACCTGCGGACTTCTACCCATCCATTCGGTAAAGACGATTACTTGATTCTCCGATAAATCAGGAATGGCATCAATCGGATTTTTTTGAATCGAATAAATCCCCCATGCAAAGAGTGCTGCTGAAATAAGCAAAATAAGCAAGCGGTTTTTAAGCGAGAAGGATATAAGTTTTTCAACCATAGGTGTAGTGTTAATCTTGGGATTGCCCAAGTTTTTATGTGTAAAGCTTTCAGATTGTGGGTCATTGAACCGTTAACTTATCATATCTTTGTTCTTTCATTCGTAACTAATGGTTGACTGTTCCAATTCAGTCAACCATTTTTCAATATCCAATTTATCGCTTTTTGAAAGGATAGATTCCTTATGCATCAACATATACGATGGAAGAGGCATTTTATCATCTTTAATTTGGCTTAATATGGATTTTAATTTACTTTTTTTCTTTCGGTTCGAATAGTCTCCAAATTCACTAAAATTAAGTTCTGTTTTAGCTCTTTTTATGTGGCTTTCTAAAAACCCACTTACAGGTTGCATTTTATTATACAAGGGATATTTAGTGTTATTACTATGACAATCATAACAGGAATTTATAAGTAAATTCTTAATATTTTCTGGAGGTTTAAAAGTTTTAATAAAGTCGGAAGGCAATACAGCATCACTTTCGTTTTTTGTTGTAGGAATAAATTGAATCCCTACAAAAATGATAAGCAATAATATGCCAATTCTTTTAAAAACCTTTTTCATTTAATTAATTTGTTTTTGAACGCTTCCACATTTAAGCATTTTATTGCCAAAAAATGGATTTTCAATATCTTTGATTTCACTCAACCAAATAGCACCTTTCCCTCCGTTTGCCATAGGACAGAAATCTTGATAAAGTTGCTTATCAGTACCAACTAACGCTATTAAATCATTGATATCGATACTTAAACCTTCAAAATGTTCTCTTTGATGGTCAATCGGGCTTTTTATAATATGTTCTGCATGTCCTTTTGCATCGTCAATTATTTCCATATATTCTTTATGTTGACTACCTGTCAATTGTGTCATATCGAAATTGGAAAATGCAGTTAATAATGCTGTTGCTTCTTTTGCAGCACCATCTTTATTGTCTGTAACTAATGCATTTTTAATTTGTAAATAAGCATTAATTATCTCTGTAGATGCTGGATTTTTCATATCACTAGCTTCTATCACTCTATCTTCAGTTTTTGCAGTATTTTCGTGATCATGACTTGCATGGTCGTGGGTCTCTTCATTTAATTCTGCAGATACTTTTTCTTTATTTTCATTACAAGCAATTGTCAATATCATTGTTGCAATTGTTATACTTAGAATTACTTTCTTCATTTTTCTTCTTTTTATAATTGAATATTTTATTTTTTTATGAGCCATTGATAAATACTTTATTCATATTAACATGAGTTTAAATATTTATAAATGTTTTGACTTTTGAGTATAGATAGCTCTTTTGAAATTGAATTGTTATTTTGCTCTTTCGTATTTGCAGCATCCCGGAAGTTTATCATATGCGGCATCACTGGCTCTAACTTTATCGGTGTCATGACCTGCATCAGCTACAATTTTATGAATTGCATCCAGACTTACCATGTGTGGATCATAAACCACTGTAAGCATTTTTGTTTTAACATCCCATGTTGCCTTAGTGATGTTTTTATTTTTCATCAATGCTGTTTCAATGCGTTTTTTGCACATCTCACAATTACCATATACTTTAAATGTTGATGTTTCATTATGCACTACTTTTGCCGATACATTAAATGCAAACACGGAAATAATAAGAGCAAAGACGATGGATAAAATTCCTTTTTTAGTTTTCATAGGTTTATTATTTAGAGTTAGGATAAAACAATTGTAAATAAGCTACGAAAAGGAAGATGCACCCTATGATTACCAACAAAATCATATTTATAACCCTTTTACCTTTATTGGGATTCTGACTTCCATTTTCGCAGCAAGATTTCATAATTAATATTTTATAGTAATACCGTTTGGCTTAGTACCAACAGGAATTTCTTTCGTTTCAGTATGGTTCATTACATCTGCAACCGAAACAGAGTTTGCAGATTGATTTGTTATATATGCAGTCATTCCATCAGCACTAAAAGCAATAGCATGCGCTCCAGCACCTGTGGGGAATTCACCACCATGAGTATAAGTAGTTCCTGATTTTGTATACCAATGTGTTTTACCATTGTCAGGATCAGTAACCCAGAGTTCGCTCATAGCATTATTATAAGCAGCCATACCTGGCATAAACCCAAGTGATATAGTAGTTACTACAGACATATCAGAAACTTTGATAACTGTAATAGATTGGCCTGCTTCGTTATCAACATACATATTGCCGTCTGCGCCTGTCCATGCGCCTACAGGATCACCACCTACTTTAACCTGTCCCATAACCATCTTATCGGATACGTTGATAACAGTTACTGTATCCGATCCGCCATTAGCAACAAATGCCATTGAGCCATCCGAAGAAAAGGTGACTTCAGCGGGTTGCATCTTAACATTGATTGTATTTTTAAGAGAATAATTGTTAGCATCATATACAAGAACTTTTCCCATCTCTTCCATTTGCGATGTCCATATTTCTGTTCCATTTGGCGAAAATATCGCATTATGATTGCTAACCGGCAAATCTATTATTTTAGAAATAGTTCCGGTAAGGGCATTCACTATAGCAATCTTACCTGCCATGTTCATCATATTTCCAGCATGTCCACCGCTCATATCCATACCTGGTACACCAACGGCTAATTGAGTTTTTGAAGGATTTATATAAATATGGTGAGGCCAAGTAATGCCTGTGGACATATTGCCCATTCCTGCCATAGGCATAGTCGTTAAATCCAGCGTTGCACTTACTGTATTATCAGATAATTTGATAACTGAGATGGAATTACTTCCTCCATTTACTATGTAAGCAACGGAGTAATTAATATTAAGAGACTGAGAAGGATTCATATCCATTTCAGCCTTTTTTTTGCATGACATTACCAAAAAGGAAATGCCAAGCACAGCAAAAGCTAGCTTTTTCATTTTTTTAGACTTTGATAAGAGATTGAGAAAGTAATAAAGTATATACAATGATCACTATACAATAATAGCGTCCATGTACCTGATAAAAAATTAAAAATTAAATTATAAGGGAATGTAACGTAATGTAAATAGGTGTTTTGGGAGGGCCTGTTTCAAATGCATAAAATTGACCAGAGTGATCAATGCTATTTGGATAAACAGGCGCTTCTAACAAGAAGTATGAAGATGGTAATAGTGCATTAAAATATATACCGGGAAAATCAAAATTTGTTTGTGAACTTAGCTGATTGTCGTCACTTGAAAGTTGCGTTTGTGTGTCTTTGCAACAGTTTTTGGTCATTTTTTTAGACCCACAAATACCACAGCTTTTGTTTTCAATATTAGAAAAAGAGAGCGAAATTAATTTTCCACCGCAATAATGCTTATTCAATACTAAGCCTAGATTAAAGGCGAAGTAAATAATTAGAAGCAATATGGATATTAGTCGTTTCATCTATGACAAAGTAATACAATATAAAATATATAATTGTTATATTTTAATAGGAAAGAGTTACAAAACTTTTGGATATCAGCCTTAAAGAACGAAATTTAATAATAGTGGAAATAATCTAATTTATAATGGTTTACCTATAATATATGCTTGCATTATTATATGTTATTTGTAAAAATAAACAATTCTAAACTAAATCTTTTAACCCCATAGTTGTCGTTCTTCATTTTAACTTAACCAAGAATGATAAAATATAACAGATTAGGACTATATGATAGTGCAATAAGTATAAGGTTTAACATTATATGTGAATAAAATGATGTTCTTAAAATGATAACTGTCATTGAACTGGAAAATATTTCTCATTTACTGAAATTTAATAATCAATTAAGTTTGTAGCGTAAACCATTTTATTCAACTAAAACAAATTTATCATGAAAAATTTAAAAATATTAATACTCACCATGGTTGTTTTTTCACTTTCAATAAGTGGCGCAATTGCACAAAACTACAAATCACAATTTCCAGTTAAAGTAGATGCTTCTGGAGTTATAAAAGACAAATCAGGAACAACATTTGGTACTATTTCTATAGACAGCATTATTAAAAATCATAAAGGTGAAAAAGTTGCTTTTATTGACAAACAAGGAAATTTAGTTAATGCCGATGGTAAAATTTTAGGCAAAGCTGCTAAAAATGGTGACTTTCATAATATCAACGGAGAAGTAGAATATACAGTAAAGCCTACCAAGGGTGATCAGTGTGAAGTGTATGATAAATCAGGTAAGGTAGTTGCATATGTTCACAATAATTATAAGGCTCAGGCTGGCTGCCTTGCTCATTGCATGCAGAAGGATATGTTAATGAAGTAATTTAAATTCTGAAAAAATTATAAGTCTAAAGTAAAGGCAGTCAATTATAGGATGCCTTTACTTTTAGACTTATAAATACATTTCCAAGTTTGTATCTCCTTAATAATGAGAAAGCGTTATGTTTAAAAAAATACATTACGCTACACTAATACTAGCAATAGGTGGGCTTCAGCTTATTGTGATGGGATTGTACTTTGTTTTTATGCGACCTGCATTGCTCCCAGAAGATTTTAATTATATGGGTTCTACAAGGCAAAATATAGAACATATTATTCCTGGACTTTTGAATTGGACACAAAAGGTTTTCTGGGTAATGGGCGGCTACATTTTTACGACTGGTACATTGATTGTTTTTATTTCTTTTACTTCTTTCCAAGACCGCATTAAGGGGGTGTTTATTATTTTACTATTTGCAGGCATTAGTTCAATTGGTTTGATGACCGTAGTGAATTTCTTAATTGGTTCAGACTTTAAATGGTTGTTAATGATCTTTACACTTACTTGGGCAATAGCACTTACTCTTTACAAGCTTCACAAACTCTTTACAAGCTTCACAAATAAAATAATAATATGAAACATCACACTGAATCACCTAAATATACCTGTTCAATGCATCCTCAGATATTGCAGGATACACCAGGTAATTGTCCTATTTGCGGGATGACATTGGTTTTATTTAAACATGTTGATAATGCGAATGAAAACTCTCATAGGTCTGATAGGCATAATCTTTCAATGAGGCATGTAGGCGATAATCATGATTTTGCTAAAATTAAATCCAATATGGCTTAGATGAACTCTGTCATAATAAAGCTTATCGAATAACTCAATAACTGGAAAATAAAAAATTGTATAATCAAAAAAATATTTTTTTAGTATCAAATTATATTTAGTCACTATACCAAATTATTTCTTCTTAAATCATAACACAATTTTTAACAGTTTTAAATAAACTTCTGAATGTGTGAAATGTATAACTTATATCCTTGGTTATATAATGCTCGCTCTAATTAATGGGGTTACCTTGATGCTGTTGTGAAAATTTATTTATAACGCTAAATAGAAGAATTATGAGTCACGAAAAATTTAAAGTATGTATTGATGCCTGCAACGACTGTGCATCAGAGTGCGAACATTGTGCAACTGCATGTTCAAACGAAAAAGATGCTGCAAAGCAAGCAGAATGTATTGAGCTTGATCGCTATTGTGCGGACATGTGCCGCACGGCTGCTGCTTTTATGGCAAGGTCAGACAAACACACAATCGATTTTGTAAATAAGTTTTGCGATTTATGTGCAGAGATTTGTATTGCCTGTGCTACCGAATGTGAAAAACATACACATTTGGAACATTGTAAAAAATGTGCGGACGCATGTCGAAAATGTGCTGATGAATGTAGCAAAATGAGTAAAACAAACAACCTGCAAAACGCTTAAAAATTTTAATAATGATTTATGATGAAAATCATACCACAGTATGGTTTTCATCATTTTTAAAACAATCTGATTCATTCATCTTGTTTCAATTAAAATTTCATAAAAATGAAAAATCATATCTTTTGGATGATTATAGGTTGTACAGTCCCACTGTTACTTATTTTCTTATTGCCAATATTGGGTATAACGGGAAACTGGACCTTTCTGATTTTTATAGTTGGAATGTTTGCATGTCATTTATTAATGCCAATGCATCACGGACAACACAAAGAACATTCTGAAAGCACTAAAAAAGAAAATCATGAATCACATCAACATTAGAAAATTCGGTTTAGCATTCGGTTTAACAGGTGCATTGTTATACTTGGGCTGTGCATTGGTCATGCTTATATTAGGACACAACAGTTCAGTGAAATTTTTCAATACATTATTACATGGCATAGATGTTTCTTCAATAATCAGAATGAATATCTCAGCTATTGAAGTAATCTTAGGTCTTGTGCAAACATTTATTCTTTGCTGGCTCATCGGTGCTTGCATCGCTGGTATATACAATGCATCATTCCATAAAAAATAATAAACTAAATATACAAAAATGAAAACAACAACAATCTTATTTGCCGTTGCAACGATATTTTCGTTTACGCAATGCAGCAACAACTCTGTAAATGAAATTAGCAATGCAGATACTAGGGCAAAAGTAATTACAGAACTTATGGACAACGATGCCTACATGAAAGAAGTTATGGTTGCCATGAAAGCAAAACATGGTGAGGAAATTACCTCAGCTTCATTCGAAATGATGAAAAAAGATAAATCCATTGGAACAAAAATGATGGGTAATATGATGGATATGTGTATGGACGATACGGCTATGTGCAAAACCATGATGGGAAAAACTATGGAAATGTGCGACATGGATACATCAAAATGTAATATGATGATTGGTTCAATGAAAGAGCATCCGAAAAGTATGCAATCAATGAATGATATGGGTATGTGCGACATGAAAGGAATGGACATGAGCAAAATGAAATAAATTGTCGTTGTATCAGAAATAATAAAAAAACCTAAAAAACAAATATTATGAAAAAGGAATATACAATACAGGGAATGAGTTGTGGTGGTTGTGTGAGCAATGTAAAAAAAGCATTGTTGCAAGTACCAGATGTTACAGAAGCTGAAGTTCATCTGAATCCGCAAGGAGCAATTATCACTATGGATAAAGATATTGATGTTGACGAATTACAAAGCCAACTAAAAAAAGCAGGACATTATACAATTAAAAAAAATGTTTCAAACATATCCATATGAAAAAAGTTGAAAGGAAAGCCCTGAGGGAAAAACTGCTTGTAGCAATTAAAAAAGTAATTACGGTTAACAAAGCAGAACTCTCCACAAAAAATGAAAAGGATGTTAAAACATTCATTAAAAAAATTGTAAAAACAACGGATAAAAAAAGCAAATCCGTAGCTACAATATAAATTTTTAAACAAATAAATTAACTATTTAATAACTAAAATTATGATGTACGATGGTTATCACGTTTGGGGAATGCACCTTGTTTGGTGGTTCGTTTGGATAATGTTTATGATTTGGATTTTCGCAATGCCTTATGATGTTCCAGGCCAGCGAAAGAGAAAAGATTCCCCACTTGATATTTTGCAAAAACGATTTGCTTCTGGGCAAATTACGAATGAAGAATACCAGGAGAAGAAAAATCTTTTGTAAGTGATTTACAATAATTCTTAAGAACGAATATGTCAAAATAAAGAATGTGTGAATGATTTTAATTTTACAAAATTGAAAGAGATGTGCATTACGACATAAATGAGGATAATACATTATGAAAAAAATAAGAGTAGCAATAAATGGATATGGAGTTATAGGCAAACGGGTAGCTGATGCTGTATCCTTACAGGACGACATGGAGTTAGCTGGAATTTGTGATGTAGTTTCAGATTGGCGTATTAAAGTGACTGAGCAAAAAAAAATTCCTGTTTATGCTTTTAATGATGACTTCAAAAAACAAATGGTTGAAGCTGGTATAAAAGTGCTTGGAAATCTTAATGACCTTATTGCTAATTGCGATATAATTGTGGATTGTACGCCTAAAAGTATTGCAGCAAAAAACATAGAAAAATATCGGCAGGCAAAGTTGAAGTTTATTGTTGAGGGTGGTGAAAAGCATGAAGTAACAGGACATTCGTTTAATGCAGAAAATAATTACGAAACAGCTTTGGGACTTGATTGCACCCGTGTTGTTTCCTGTAATACCACTTCTATTGTCCGCACGCTTACTGCTCTAAAAACCGCTGGCTTACTTAAAAGAGCAAGGGGTACATTATTACGCAGGGCAACCGATGCCTGGGAAAGTCATTTGGGTGGTATCATGAATACATTGCTTCCTGAAAAAGAAATCCCAAGCCATCAGGGACCTGATGCCAATAGTGTTGATCCTTCCCTAGACGTTATTACTGCTGCTGTTAAAGTTCCGGAAACATTAAGCCATCTACATTACTGGAATATTCAGTTAACTAGAAATGCATCAAAAGAAGAGGTTTTTGATGCATTTAGTCGTTCTTCTCGCATTGCTATGATTGAATATGGTGATGGTCTGCCCGCTAATAATACCATTAAAGAGTTGATGCTTACAATTGGTCGCCCTTATGGTGATATGTATGAAGTGGTTATATGGAAAGATATGCTTACTGTAGTAAATGACGAATTATTTTATGCATATGTAGTGGACAACCAAGCAATAGTAATACCAGAGACTATTGATGCCATCCGAGCATTAACAGGCTTGGAAGAAAAAGCTGCGAACTCTATAGCGAAAACGAATGAAAGTTTAGGTATTAGACAAACGTTTTATTGAAATTGAATTCAGTTGAAAATTTGATAGATTCCCAATCGGTTCCAATGATTTGACGCAATAAACTCTTGGTGCCGACAGAGACTTAGAATTACTAACTGATATTTTCTCACCCTTTGATATGGTACCGTATCTTAAACTAAAAATCGGTTTACGATTGTTAATTTCGCCATTAAATAGGTAGTATTTGCTGTATAGATTTGAGGCGGATTTAAAGTAGGTAAAAAAAATATATAAAAATAAAATCAGTCTGTTAATCGTTTTTACAAGATTGAAAAGGTTTTTTGAAAGAGCAATTCTGGAAATCATACGTGAGTTATTTTACAATAGAATTGAAAAAAATATGAATAAAAAACCAGTATTTAACCTATTCAAATCGAAATAAAAATGACAGCACTCAGAAATATTCCTACTTTACCGACCGATAAATATTCTAAGAAAGAATGTAAAAAGAAACTTAAAGCTTTTCATGAAAAGCTTTTTGAACTTCAAAATATTTTTTACGCAGATGCGCGTTTTTCACTCCTTATAATTATTCAAGGTGTTGATACAGCAGGGAAAGACGGAACCATTCGCCATGTAATGACAAGCATGAATCCGATGGGCATACAGGTAAAATCTTTTAAGCAGCCAACGGAAGAAGAGTTGCAACATGATTTTTTTTGGAGGATTTATTCACACTTTCCTGCCAAAGGAATGATAGAGGTTTTTAACCGTTCATATTATGAAGATATTCTAGTTCCATCTATTATGGAAAAACTTACAAAAGAAAATCTTCATCATCGCTGTGAATTGTTTAATACCATTGAGCAGCATCTTGCTTTAAATAATATTCATGTACTGAAATTATTTCTACACATTTCAAAGGAAGAGCAAGAGAAACGGATTCAGGAACGGCTTACCCAGCCACATAAACGATGGAAATATGCAAAAGAAGATAAGAAGGCAGCAGATAAATGGAATGAATACATCCAGGTGTATGATATGCTAATAAAAAAATGTAATAACCATCCTTGGCACATAATTCCGGCAGATAAGCGTTGGTATCGCAACTTCGCTGTAGCAAAAATCATTACCGAACACCTCGAATCACTTAAACTCAAATATCCAAAATTATAAATCATGGAAGAACAAAAAATGAAGAACCCAGAAATGGATCATTCAAAAATGAACCATAGCAATATGAAACAAGGTAGCAATCCGACAATGGGACATGAAGGACACGACCACCATGCAATGATTGCCGATTACAAAAGACGGTTTCTGGTAGTGCTCATACTTACCATTCCAATCATGCTCTTATCAACCATGATACAAAAATTTATGGGAGTTGATTGGCAGTTTACAGGTTCACCATATATTTTATTTGGACTATCAACAGGTGTGTTTTTTTATGGTGGTTGGCCATTCTTAAAAGGATTTGTGAATGAAGTAAAAACAAAAAGTCCGGGCATGATGGTTTTGATTGCTTTTGCCATTACGGTTGCTTATATCTATAGCACTGCAATTGTATTTGGATTGAAAGGTGAGGATTTCTTTTGGGAACTGGCAACCCTTATCTTGATTATGCTTTTAGGACATTGGATTGAAATGAAATCCATTGCCGGGGCATCAAGAGAATTAGAGCTATTGGTTCAACTCATGCCAGCCGATGCGCATATGGTAATGTCCGATAAGGTTCATGATGTAAAAACGGATACCTTGAAAGAGAATGATATAATCCTTGTTAAACCAGGCGAAAAAGTTGCAGCGGATGGAATCATACTGGAAGGGGAAAGTTATTTAAATGAATCTATGCTCACGGGAGAATCAACTCCTGTAAAAAAAATAAAAGGAGATAAAGTAATTGCAGGATCAATTAATGGAAATGGTTCTATTAAGGTTACCGTTTCTCATGCTGCAAAAGATTCTTTTCTTTCTCAGGTAGTTAAATTGGTAGAGGACGCACAAAAATCAAAATCCAAAACCCAATTGATGGCAGATACGGCTGCGAGATGGTTAACCCTCATTGCAATTGTTTCTGGTATTTCTACATTTCTATTTTGGTACTTAACAGGTGAATCATTAGCATTTGCAATGGAACGTATGGTTACGGTAATCGTAATTTGCTGTCCACATGCATTAGGATTAGCTGTACCCCTCGTCGTAGCTAAGTCTACTGCTTTATCGGCAAAAAATGGTTTATTGATAAAGAATAGAACGGCATTTGAGAATTCAAGAAAAATTACCACAATAGTGTTTGATAAAACAGGTACGCTAACTGTTGGAAAATTTGAAGTGTCAAAAATTATTTCATTGAAAAGCGAACGGAATGAAAATGAAATCATACGTTTGGCATCAGCATTAGAACAACAATCCGAACATCCTATTGCAACTGGGATTCTACAAAAGGCAAAGGAGCTGTCAATTGTTATTCCATCAATAGAAAATTTTAATGCCATCACTGGTAAAGGAGTTGAAGCAACTGTAGAAAGTAAAAAGATACTGGTTGTTAGTCCGGGTTATTTAAAAGAAAACAATATTGAACTTCCTAAAGATTTTACAGCTAATGATACAGAAACGATAGTATTCGTATTGATGGACAACGAACTGATAGGATATGTTGCTTTGTCTGATAAAATTCGTCCTGAATCAGCAGAAGCTATAAAAACCTTGAAAGAAAACCATATCAAATCAATATTGCTTACTGGTGATAATAATAAAGTTGCTAAGAGTGTAAGTGAGACATTAGGGATGGACAGCTTTATTGCAGAGGTATTGCCAAATCAAAAATTAGAGAAAATCAAGGAATTACAAGCTAAGGGCGAGTTTGTAGCAATGACCGGTGACGGAGTTAATGATGCTCCTGCATTGGCACAAGCTGATGTTGGTATTGCAGTAGGAAGCGGAAGTGATATTGCAGCTGAAACCGCAGGGATAATTTTAGTAAATAGTAACCCGAAAGATATTGTGAGTTTAATTCTTTTCGGTAAAGCAACTTACCGAAAAATGATTCAGAATTTAATGTGGGCTACGGGTTATAATATAGTAGCATTGCCTTTGGCGGCAGGTGTTCTTTATAAGTTGAACATCATGCTCACCCCGGCAATGGGAGCAGGATTAATGATTTTGAGTACTGTTGTAGTTGCTATAAACGCAAGTTTATTAAAAGTTAAAAATGGAACAGGTGACAAGGTCAAAAATGATTAAGAGCCTTTAGTTATTGGTGAAGCAGAACCTGAAACAAAAGAAGCACCCAAAACCGAAGCAAAGGAGGATATAAAATCTAAAACAAAAGATGATTCTAAACCTGAAACTAAGGTTGAAGCTCAGCCTGAAGTTGGTCACGAAGATAAAGTAGAATCCGTAAAAGAAGTACCTGATGAAGAAAAACCTGCAATCAAAGATGAACCAAAAGCTGAGAAAAAAAAGGAGCCTAAGATTGAGTCAGGAGCTGAAATGCCTCCTTCTTTGACCAAAGAAATTGTTGACAAAGTTCATAATTTTTATGAGCAGCTAGGAAGAGATGAAGTTAGGTTGGTTCAGGAATGGGATGAAAAAGAACATAAAATTCCGAAAGTTGAAACTAATGTTGAGCCTAAACCAGAAGATAACGATGAATAGAAAGGTGGTTCTGCACTGGATGATAAAAAGTTATTTAAAATTGTTAAAGACATTGTGAAATGATATTCAGCTTCCAATAGTCGATATAGTTGCTTGATAAGATTATAGTTTTGTAACACTTTTTAAAATGGGATTCGTAGTAATTGATTAAATTTCAATAAATTATTAAATAATTGGTTCGAAATTCGGCTCCTCCAGTCTACGAATTAAAAGGTCTTGTGTGCAAACACAAGACCTTTTAATTTATACATTTGAAAAACTACCCAATACAAACCACGAGCTCAACTTCTTCGCCCGTAAAATAGGTGGTCAGTTTTATCGGTATTTCCAGCTTGAATTACATTTAGGGGAAAATTTTCTACCATTCATCTGCATGGTATCTTCGGCTTTTTGGACAAAAAATCAAAGATCTCAATACTTGAAAAAGAGGGTAAATAAAGACGAATGTTTCAATTTTGTTGTTAAATCTATATAGTACCATTATTTTCTTGAATTTGGCTATTAATATTTTTATAATCAATTACTTGTCATTTTAACTAAATAATTATTAAATTTACCTATTGACAAACGATAAACCCCAATTTTTAGGGTTTATCATATAATAAAAGGTAATGGCTAGAAGTACATATATATCTGAAAATCTAACACAACAGCAAATAGACTTCATTCTGATGCTGGATGAGGAAGAATTGGACATTTTTAGCTTACTCGACATAGAAGAATTGGTTGGAAAAAGATTCTCTGATGTGAATGAAATAGTAGAGAATCTCGTCCATAAAAAAATATTATCGAGAATAGAACGAGGTAAATATTGTAGAGCCAATTTCAGAGACGAACTAGCAATAGGAACTTTTGTAGTTCAATTAGGAGCAGTAGCTTATTGGACAGCATTGAATAGATATGGCTTAACCGAACAGTTTTCAAACACGGTATTTATTCAAACTACTCATTTAAAAAAAGATAAAAGCATTTTTGGTACATCATACAAATTTATAAAGATTGCGAACAATAAGAGAGTAGGTATTAGTAAAGAAGGCCATGGAAGTCATGAGTATTTTATTACAGACATCGATAAAACCATCGTAGATTGTTTTGATCTTCCTCAATATTCCGGAGGTTATGCAGAATTGTTAAGAGCATTCAATCAAGCCAAACTTTCTTCCGATAGTATGATTACTTACAGCAAAGCTATTAATAACATTGCTGCTACTAAACGGATGGGTTATTTGGCAGAACTGTTAGATAAACCAGGCTTAAAAGCATTCATTCGCTACGCCAAAGAACAAGTAAACACAAAGTACAACCTGTTCGATCCGCAAGGCAATGAAAAAGGCGATTTTGTGGCCGAGTGGAAATTACGATTGAACATTACCAAAGAAGAAATACTAGACATTACGAATAAACAATACTAATGATACTTAAACGAGAAATAGAAAAGCTGGCAGAAGAAAAGAGAGTAGCTAAAAGTACCATAGACAAAGACTGGGTATTGGGTCACTTCCTTGACGCTATATTCTCTATTCCGGAATGCAGAGAAAGCTTGATATTTAAAGGCGGAACTTGTCTGAAGAAATGTTATTTCCCGGATTATCGTTTTTCCGAAGATCTTGATTTTACTTCTGTTAATCCTGATTTTGTATTGGATAAAAAATTACTTGCACGAATAATGAAATTGGTAACGGAGCGAACAGGCGTTCCATTACATGTTCAGGAACTGAAACCTCTTAAACACAAAGATACATTAACGGGTTATGCTGCACTCATTAAATTCTGGGGTGCAGACCACATTAAAAATCAGGCGCCGCCAGCACCAGACCGATGGACAACCAGTATTAAGATTGAAATAATTTTATACGAAACCATGCTTTTCCCTGTGGTGCAAAAGCAGGTATCTCATGCGTACTCAGATACGTTATTGGATGCTACTCAAACAATACCTTGCTATGCAATCTCAGAAGTACTATCAGAAAAGCTACGCGCGCTTATACAGCGTTCTTACACCGCTCCACGGGACTTCTATGATATCTGGTATTTGGCCAACAATGTACAAGATTTGGATTGGACAAAAATTGCAGAAGCCTTTCACAAAAAGATGGCATTTAAAGGCCTTGAGTTTACCGGCATTGATCAAATGATTAATGCAGACAATGATAAAAGTTTACAGGCAGCCTGGAACAACAGCTTAGCGCATCAGATAGCTAAGGATCAATTGCCGGAATATGAAAAGGTAAAAGAGTACTTAGTGGAATTATTAGAAAAAATATTTTAAGATAAAATAAATATGTGGGCAGATAACGAAACATCAGAAGATTTACTAGGTTTCAAAGTACATGCAGATCTATTAATAGATGTCATAAATGATGACAAAGTTCTTCCTATCACAATTGGAGTTTTTGGAGATTGGGGAAGTGGAAAGTCTAGTATTTTAAAAATTATAACTGAACAATTGTCCGGAAAGGATGATGAGTTAAAGGATAATACCTTAGTCTTGTATTTTAACGGCTGGGTCTTTGAAGGGTATGATGATGCTAAAGCTGCATTATTAGAATCAATAATTGAAAAATTTGAACAGCATAAAACAATTGGCAATAAAGTAAAAGATAAAACTAGTAAACTGCTGAAATCTGTCAATTGGATGAGGGTTTTAGGTTTAGGTTTTAAAAATATTGCACTTCCAATTGGTACTGCATATTTTACAGGAGGAGTGTCTCTTGCTCCATTTCTTTTACAACAATTGTCAAGTTTATCCCCTAAAGATTTATCAGACAAGCTTGGAAGTCAGGGGGAAGAATTTCTAAAAGATATTATAAAAAAGCAACCGCAAGAAGATACTAGCACAACAGTAAGAGAATTTAGAGAAAATTTTGAAGCGTTGATTAAAGCTTCAGAAATTAAAAAGCTTGTTGTAATTATAGATGATCTTGATCGATGTACACCAGAACGCATTATAGAAAATCTTGAAGCCATTAAATTATTTTTGAATGTGCCTAAAACAGCCTTTATAATTGGTGCAGATCCTAGAATAGTTCGTCATGCAATAGAATATAGATATAAAACAGATGCAATTGAAAATTCTGAAGATCCCAATAGTAGAAATAAAAGAATAGTAAGCGATTATTTAGAAAAGTTAATACAATTGCCTTATAATCTTCCAAAACTTTCTGATAGTGAAGTCGAAACATATATGACTCTTCTTTTCTGTAAAAAAGAGTTAGAAGAAGATTTTAAAAATGTATATGAGGCATTTTGTATACATAGAGAAAAGGACAGACATAGTGTATTCGGCTTTGGAAATTTACAAGACATTATAAAACAAGAGCAAAAATCCAAATTAGGAGATAGTGTTTCACTGATAGCCTCCTTGTCTTCCATAATTACGGAAGGGTTAAATGGAAATCCTCGACAAATCAAGAGATTTCTAAATACATTTACACTGCGTAGAAAACTAGTAACAGTTGCTAAATTTTCAGATTTTAAAATAGATATTTTGGCAAAATTAATGGTTCTGGAATATTCTAATCCCGACTTGTTTAAAAAACTTTATGAGTGGCAGGCTACTCAACAAGGAGAGCCTAAAGAAATTATCGAACTTGAAGAGCTTGCTTCAAAAGACGATAAGGAAGAGATTAAAGAAAAAAAATATTCTGAATGGTCAAATGATAAGATCTTAAAATGGCTTAAAGTAGAGCCAAAGCTTTCTAAAGTTGATTTGAGAAATTACTATTGGATTTCAAGAGACCAATTGACTAGTACTATTAGCGGATCTTCTTTAATACCAGAATACATACGATCTCTCTATAAAAAATTAATAGGACATGGGTCGGGTAAAATTTTAACTACGACAGTAACAAAAGAAGTTAATACTATAAATAATCAAACTGATTTAGATAGCCTTTTTTCTCTTTTGGAAAAAGAACTTTTGAAAAATGCTAATAATGAATCAATCCATAAAGTGTTTATTGAATTAATGCAACAAAATATTATTAATGCTGTAAAAACATATACAAGGATAATTAAGCAAATTGATAACAAAGCAATTCCATATAATTTGCATAATGAATTAAAAACTGCACTCAAGAAAAATCCTCAAGTTCAGACAGCGATTGATGCGTTTACATCTGATTCAAAAATAGGTAAAGCTTTAAAACAAAACTAATGGGAACTACTCAAAGAATCAGTTCAGGCGTTAAGAACGAACCTAATTGGGGGAGTTTAACATCTTCTACTACAAGTGCTGCAAAAACAATAGAAAATATTCAAGAAAAGGAAAATGAGAAAGAAAGTGGTACACCAGAACAAATTGAGAAACAAGCTAAACAATATGCTAATCTGATAAAACGTAGAGATAATCATATAAAAGCGATATTTGATAGACTTGTTAGAATAGGTGGCGGTAGCAAAAATATAAGTTCGGGAAAATCAAGTGCAATAGGACGAGCAGGGTTAAGATCCTCAAAAAAAATGGCCACTTTTTTTTCAAGTGCTGGTGTTAATGGATTTGAATCTGCTTTAAAAGAAATTGGTTTCGATAGCTTAACTGGTAAAACAGTTCAAAATGTAATAGATTATTTAATTACCTATTGTACGAAAGATGCTGCTGTAGGAATGGATGAGACAGCTGCAAATAAAGCTATTTGCGAAGTATTAAGATCTATAGAAGTAAATGCTAATGATGATCTTACTAATCTAAATAGTCTTTTTAGTGGTTTTGCAGATGATAAAATGCTTTCAGATATTTTATGTAATTTTTTTGGTGTCTACATATTTGAATATCTTTCAGAAAGATTGGAAGAAAGAATTTCACAAATTCGAGGTGAAGCTATTTCAAAGGAAACATTTGATCTAATAAAAAAGGATATTATGGGTAGAGTAGCTCGATTAAATGAAAACAGAATAATATCTAATGTGGATTGGGCTGGAGAAGAAGGTAAAAATGAGATTGAAAAGATTTTTGATTCTATAATTAAAATTGAGGAATAATGAAAATAAACGTAAGTGTCCCTACGATAAATAGTAAGAATATAATAGAGTCAGACATTATTTGTTCGCAATTAAATGGTACTTCTAAAATTGAGATAGCATTTGAAGATTTATTGCCATATGTGAATCCGACTAATAAAAAAGCATTAGATTTTTTTTTGATAGCAAGTTTTATATATGGTATAGATCGTTTTATTGAAAGACATGCAAACTCTATAGATGGTTGGTCAAGAGAATTACATATTAGTTTACCTGTATATGAAATGCAAGCTTGGGCTACATCTACTTTGCATTTAGAACAGCTACTTTCTTTTTTAACTGGTGATCATTGGAAAATAGAATTTAAGGTTAATACATTAAACCTTCCCATTGTAACAATGCAGAATATCCCTAATGAATCTGCACAAATAAATTTATTTTCAGGTGGATTAGATTCATTAATAGGGGCGATAGATTTTTTGAAAGAGCATGATCAGGAAAAATTGATGCTCGTATCTCACTTTGATCCTCATATTAGTGCTCGGCAAGAACAAATAATACTTAGAGAAAAATTAAATGAAAAGTATCCTGAAAGATTTAGTTTTATCCCTTCAGTTAGTGTTAGTTTAAGTACTTCAAATATTGAGAAGGAAAAGACATTTAGAAGTCGCTCTCTTTTATTTATAGGAATTGCTCTATTAGCCGGTACATATAGCAATGCATCCATTATGGTTCCAGAAAATGGCACAGTCTCTCTCAACTTTCCTTTGAGTGCATCTAGACGAGGTTCATGTAGTACTAGAACGACTCATCCAACTTACTTAAAAGGTATAAATCAATTGTTAGATAAAATTGGCATTAATAATAAAGTTGAAAATCCTTATGATTTATGTACTAAAGGTGAAATGGTAAATAATTGTAAAGATCTAGATTTTTTAAAATTAGTTGTAATATACTCTAATTCATGTGGGAAAAGAGGGCATCGAGTCAATTGGAGTATTAAAGATAGAGATCATTGTGGCGTATGTATGCCCTGTATTTATAGGCAAGCGGCATTGCAAGACATTTTAGATACAACGAAATATGGAAACTCTATTAACAAAAATAATACTGGTAGAAAAGTGCAAACGCCTTTCTTACTTTCAAAACAAGGGCAAGACTTTAATGCTTGCCTTTCTTTTATTAGAAAAGATTTTTCGGATAACGAAATTAGAGATGAATTATTAACAAATGGTATTAATGACATAATAAAAATTGATGATTATGTAAATCTTATGAAGAGAACAAGAAGTGAGTTGAAGAAATGGATTAATAGTATAGGGAGTTCAACAATAAAAAATAAAGCAGGCATTCAATGATTGATACACACTGTCATATTGATATGTATAATAATCCTTTGCAATTGGCAAATGAATGTGAGCAGCTAGGTATTATTACAATTGGAATGACGAATCTTCCAAGTCACTTTGAGTTAGGAATTAAGCATTTAATTACATTTAAAAGAGTTAGGTTAGCTCTGGGGATGCATCCTTTACAAGCTGAATCACATAAAAAAGAATTTCCTAGTTTCATAAGAAACATATCTAAAACATCTTATATCGGTGAAATAGGATTGGACTTTTCAAAAGAAGGAATAGCTACAAAAAATATTCAATTAGATACTTTTAACAAAATTCTATATGAATTAAAAGGTAAGAGGAAAATATTGAGTATTCATTCTAGGAAAGCAGAAAAAGAAGTGTTAAGGTTACTTATTGAAAATAATATTAAGTCAGCAATATTTCATTGGTATTCTGGTCCACTTACTTTGATCGATGAAATTGTAAAAGCTGGTTTTTATTTTTCTATAAATACCGCAATGATAAAGTCAAAATCGGGACAAGAAATTATCAAACGAATTCCATTGAATCATTTGTTAACAGAAAGTGATGGTCCATTCATTGAGCATAATGGTATGCCAATAAGACCGAAAAATATTTCGATTATTTTTGAGTATTTAAGTAATAATAGATCTGTTCAAATTCAGGATATAGAAAAAAAAATTCATGAAAATTTTAGTCAATTAATTTCATCTCTTTCTGGTTAAATAATAGTCTATCAAAAAAATAAACTAAAAAGAACAGGTTCCAAAGGAGCCTGTTCTTTAAAATGTAATCATTAAACGCCAATCTAATGCTTACAAATGCAATTTAATTAAAACGCCTATTGAAAATCAATAGGCGTTAAGTAATTTTAAAATGCTTTACTATTTTTTAGGCTTGTGTATGGGTAAAGTAGGGTGCTTTGGTTTATTTGGTGGATCGACATGTCTTCTTCTGTCGTCTGTTCCATCTTCTTTCTTTGGCTTTGGTCCGGGTTTGATGTTATGTGCTAAGATTTCCATAATAAAAACTTGGCTAAGGGTTAAATAATAAACCTAAGATACTGAAAATATTATTGTTAGAAGCAATCCTCTTCAAAAACCTATGCACAGGCAAGGCATTAAGTCAAGCCACACAAACCCAACACACAAGCCAAAGCTTGTCTTAATCCCTCGCTTAATCACCCGCCCACGCAAAGGCAAACTGGCAACATACAACACAATTATTGTATGCTGATGTTCTATGTTGCCAGTCAGCCTTCCCACCCAATTCTGCTGGTAGCTGGCCAGGCTCTCATTGCGGCTTTCCTTTTGTGTGCAGAAACAGTTGCCGGGAAAACAAAAATACAAGAGGCACACAAAATTGCCGCAAAGGTCACCTGGCACATCTACCATCAGATTATCCATCACAACGCTACATTTACATAATGGGTCTTATACGAACAGCCGCGCGAGCCTCCCCGCAAATCCAAAGCTGTCATATAAGAACATTATGTAAAGTATCTCCAAGGGGCTTGTTGCCCCTTCAACCCCACGTGTGCAGCCTGTCATGCTTTTTGCGAATCCGCACGCCAAACGCTCCCGGGTGCGGAGCAAAAAATCCCGCCAGGCTGCACAAGGCGTGCTTCGCACAGATTAATAAGGCCATTAATATTTTCTCAAAGAAGTAATAGTAGTTTGGCCATAAACATTCCTTGTATGCGCTACTCGCTCCGCTCAGACAAGGCGCAAGCCACAGGCGTATGGCGTAAAAACTTTTAAAAATGCACTGGCGTAATTTAGCAAGGATAAAAAATAAATTGCAAGGGAAAATAAATCAAAAAGGCAACCTGAATTAAGGCATAAATCTTATATTTTATTGTTGCCTTTTTGCCCTTGCACTTTAATTTTTCCCTTGCTGTTGAACCTTCGGGGGGCAGTGCGCCAGTGCATTTTTAAAAGCTTTTACATTTGTTAGTTGGGGGGAGACAGAAGCATCCTTGCATTTACTTGAGTATTTCGAACAGTCTTTCCAGCTCGTCATACGTCCACAACTCGGGCTTATTTAACCGGCGATAAAAATTGGTTTTGGACATTTCGAGTTTTTCAAAGATGAACTTGTCTTTTAGCCCGGAGGCTTTAATCATTCCCTCGATTTGCTCAAGAAATTTTCTATACTGTCTTACGATCTCAATAGATTTTTTCATAGTCTGGAAAATTAAATATGCGGGCTGGCGCCCGCATATTTGTAAGGCTTAATTATGTTTAGTGCGTATTACCTTTATTACTTCTCTTATCAAAGCGTCAAGACCTTTCTCCGTTACATTCCCACTCGTATCAACATACCCATGCTTCAATAATGCATGTCTGCGTTTTTCTAATTTCTCAAACACGGTTGAATCGCCAGGGAAGGAAGTGGAAAGAATATCTTTATAAAACATACTCTTCAATTCAGGCCTTCGTTCGGTATTTTTAGCCAGACGTTTCTGTCTGGCTTCCTCCTGCAGCAATACTCTTTCAATTTGCAATAATCTATTATAGCGGTTCATCAATACGAAGTATTATTTGGCCTTTAACAAATTCTACTTGTACTTTCTTACCCTGTTCAAAACCCAAATCGGAGAGCCACTTGCCATTAAGACGTATTTCAGGGACAATACTCTCGCTATAGCGGTTTTTTCTATACAGAGGTCTTATCTTTAATTCTTTGCATTCCGCAACCTTGTTGCTTTCTGCTGTTACATTTGCTATCATTATTCTTGGCGTTTAATGATATAAATATACAAAAAGGTATCGATATATGGAACTAAAAAGTATTAAATAATAAGCCTATTTAGTAATTTATAATGGTTCTGAATAAGTACATTTACATGTATTAAGTAATGAGAAGAAAAATAGAAGAGTAGGCAAAATATAAAAAAAATAAGGAGGCGAGCGCCTCCTTATTTACTAATTAACCGTGTTATTTTTTTGAGTAATAGTGATACACCGAAACTGACTACTGCACCTATGGTGGCCAGCAAAACCGTCCTGGTCACATCTTCTAAATTTATATTAGCCATAATGCTCAGTAGAGTTCCGCCAATGGTTCCAAACACAGTGCCGTTGTGTCCGCTATGATTACTCATTTTCTACAGCAGTTTGACTAACCGCAGTGATAACACCGCCTGCCAATGTTAGATATCCTGCTACAGTAATTAAGGCGGCGGGCAAAGAGATCGGAGCAGCTAGGAGTGAACCACCAACAGCGGCAACACTTAAGCCTACAGCGCGCAGGACTTTGAAGAATTTAGGGGTAGGAGCTTTTGCTCTGTCAACAATATTCATGATTTTTAGGAATTTAATGATTTAACAGAAATTTTTAACTGGACTTCTTTTCCTTTATCTAGGATAGGAAAAACTAAGTCATTTATTTTTTTTACCGCTTCTCGAGAAAAGCTTCCTATGCCAGGGCTTTCTAATTTAGTAACTGGAGCAATACATCCCCGTAATTGTAGTTTCGCATTGTTTGCGGGATGAATTAAAATCAATTGTCTATTAGGTACTTTATAAAGTCCCAAATGCCATTGGAATTTTTCTACGAAGCGCTTTTGGAGTTTGTATACTCCTTCCGGAATGCAAGAAATATTGCGTTGGTTATTTAACCAAGGGAGTTCTATGGTATGACAAATCAATTGCCCGCCATACCATAATTCCCCATTGGTCCCATTAGGAAAATAACTTCTTAATAACTGAAGTTCCATTAGATAACCTCTACAATTGCCAGAGAGTTGAATGCACCGTTCTTCAATGAATACTGTTGTCCATTTACTTCCTGAAAGAATTCAATCTCAAGCAAATAAAATTGAAGACCAGTACCTACAGGTACAGCTGCAGGAACCAATGAAATATTACTTGAAGCTCCATCAAGAGGAAGATTTTCAGGAGGGCTAAACTGAATATCAAAAATGCCTGTTGCAAAATCTATATTTGCAAAAGCTCCTTTGATAGTACAATGAGTTGCTTTAGCCGGAGCAGCAATATCATTGATCGGCACCAGGTTGGGAATTGCTATTTCTCCCGTAGCAGTATTCACCGTGTATGGCTTGTATAAAATACTACCAAGGATTGCTTTCAAGTTGAAATTAAAGCCTTTTAAAATAGCCTTACCCTGAGCTGTAGCCAAACCACTGAAAGGTGTTCTTTTCCCTCGGGCGCTTGCTATATCCAGTTTTAGGATATCCATCATGGCCTTAGTCACTCTGGATGTTACTCTACTGTCAGAAGCACTTTGCATGAGTGCGCGCAACGTATCACGAAGCAATTTACCTGCAAGACCTGCAGCGCCAAATTCTTCACCGTTTTCTCTTGTCCGGATAAATGCAGGATCATTTGCAATACGATCACCGCTTACTCCACCTTTTTCGCGCACAAGATGCCCGTCTAAAGATGTCTTGTAAAAGGTCATACCTCCGATAGTACCTTTAAGTTTTAAAATTCCACTTTGTCTTGCCATAAGAATAATTTTTTAGTTAAACATATGGCAATAGTAAAGGCTTAAATTAAAGCATTCAAATGCTTGGTTCCGCTTAGGTACCTATTAGACACTTTGTTCCGAAATAGTCCATTATGCCTTATCAAAATAACTTCTAACTTTGTGTAAAGCTATGCTTCATGCATAGATGAAGCATAGATAAAGCATACATAGAGTATGGAATTAACGCGAAGTTGTATTTATCCTAAGGATGTGCAGCGGATTACCGGTAAAAGCGAGAGGTATTGTAGAAAGCTTTTAAGGAAGTTAAAAGCAGAATTGAAAAAGGACCAACATCAATTCGTAAGCATTGAAGAATTTGCAAATTATGTAGGCCTTGATGCTGAGCTGGTAAAAACGTACATCACCGATTAAAAACATCTGATTTTTCAGCTTCACATTATAGCAAATTGCTACATTTTTTTTGAGATAAATTGACCTCTTTTGTAGTTCTAATCTTCGCAATTTTGTACCTTTATATAGGTCATCTAGGTGATACCAAAACGTTCTATAACAGCACAAAAACATAGTGACCTATTCGGTTACCTGTTAAAAGTGAGTATTGTTAAAATAATGATTATCAACGATATTAAAGCTTGGGTTCGAATCTTGCCACCCCGACATTTAAAGAGTTTCAAGTTTTCTTGAGACTCTTTTTATTTATGTATGGCATAGTTGATTCTTCCCTAACCACAAATTAACTCGCTGTCTTGCCTTTTCTGGCCAACAACCAACTACAGTATGATGTTAATTACTTGCATTATCCATACAAGATAAATAACAGCATATGTTGTTGATTTTTAAATAATATCCCGACATATTTGATTCAGCCAATGCTATGTTATGAATACCATTTTTGAAAAACATCCTTATAAAATAATCCTTCAACATAAACCCGATCAGGCTGTGATTTCGTTGCTTAAGCATACGCTTTGGGGTACGAAGGAAACAGTCTATCAGCATCAGGATACAGAAGAGAATATACAGAAGGTTCCTGATCCCTTATTTTTTAGTTTGCAAAAACAGGATGAGGTAATCGGTACTTGTTGTTTTTCTAAAACAACTATGTCGGTGAATAATAACAAATATGACTTCTGGTACAGTAGATATTTTTCTATTGATAAACAAAAGCAAGGTGGAATCTTCGGAAGCATGATCTTAAAACATATCCGAAATTATTTCGAACAACATACTCTGGTCCAATCTGTTTTTTATGCGTATGTAGATGCTTCCAATATTCGCTCACAAAAACTTCTTAAGTACATTGGATTTAAAAAACTCCGGAGTTTTGAAACACTTACGTTCAGTAGATTATATCCTAAGAAAGATAAAAATGTATCCTTGATTGATTCAACAGATAAAGAAACAATGCTTGATCTGTTGAAAGAAAGCTATAAAGATTTTTTGCTGACTGATTTTACTCCGAAATTTTGTGATGATTCGTATTATGTTCTGAAAAAGGAAAATGAAATACTCGCAGGTGTTCGTGTACACACAGCACATTGGGTGATCCGGAGTTTGTCTGGTTTGGCAGGCAAAGTAATTATTAAAATTCTTCCGCACATTCCTGTGTTAAGAAGGTTATTTAATCCACGAGAATTTCGGTTCTTAGCTTTTGATGGAGTGTATATTAAAGACGGTCATGAAAAGGAATTGTTTGCATTGATGGAAAGCGTGTGTAGTTCTTTAAAAGTCAACACCGGACTCTTATGGATGGATTCCGAATCTGCTTTATATCATAAATTAAAAGCAGCGGGTAATTGGGGAATTATGGATAAACTGAAAGAAAATATTCCTGCACATGTTGTTGCTGCTTTTAAAAATATTCCGAAAGAAGAACTGGAAAAAATCAGCAGTTCTCCCATATATATTTCTGCAATGAATATTATTTAATATGCATTTGATTATTAGTTAAACCATTTTTTGTTGACAAGATGAATACGAAACCATATGGCCGATAATCCGGCGCTAATAAAGTTATGGAAACGGAAGCGTTGTTGTTGCACGAAACAATCTTTATGGGTAACTTAAAATTGTTTTATTAGAAAGTTTTTTAAATTAGGTGAAACAAAAGGAGAATATTTTTATTAGAAAAAATCAAACGGGCTTTATATGAAAAAACTTATTACACTCGCGTTATTTATTACTTTTTGCTCAAGTAGCGTATTCGGCCAAAGTAAATCAGATTTATTGTTGCAAATAGATTCTTTGAAGAAGGCAAATGTTTTACTGAAGAAAAATCTAGACTCTGTTTCGCAATACACAATCGTGTATAAAGAAATCCGTAAAAAAGTTGTACGCTATAATTTTAAGCCTGCCGATTTTCCTAAGATTCTGGATTCTATCTTAACGCGAAGAGATTCAACAGTGCTTGGTACCAAGCTGCTTCATGATTCTCTTAGCCGCGTCAATACTCAGAATCTTGCACAAAAAGATGAAATTGCTAAACTAAAATATTTTGTTGAAGAGTTTGGAGGGAACGAAGTGCAGCCTTCTAATGCAAAAGATTTAATGGGTGTTTGGGGACTTAATCTTTCCGGTTATAAAGTGATTGGCGACACTGCACGTAATGGTCTGGTAGTTGATAAGCTAACTAATACAGATAAATTGGTGCAAATAAATTTGATCGATACGGATTTTGCTGAAGTACAATTTACAAGTGGAAAAACAATAAAATGTTTTTATAAAATAAATTCCTTTAGTACCAACGGGGCGTATTATATTGATTTTAGTAAAGGCGATGATTTAAATATCAGATTGTACATTATTCAAACTGAAACAGGTATGAAAGTTTCTTATAAAGGAAAGGGAAATACGCTGTTATACGGTGTGATGAAGAGAATATAACAATTCCTCTGAATCAGGATTAAAGAGTATATTTATTTCTTTAATCCTGATTCAGACATTTTCAATGAATGTATTCCTTTTAGTTTGCAAAAAAATGGGTTAAATAAGCACCTGTTGTTTTTCTTATTGCAGGTTCATTGGCAGATAAATATGAAAGGTTGCTCCTTTACCTTTTTCTGATTCTGTAGTAATAAAACCATTGTGGTTTTGTGCGATCTTATTACAGATAGACAAGCCAATGCCTGTTCCTTCATATTCTGTTTTTGCGTGCAGGCGTTGAAAAACTTCGAAGATTTTTTCTTTATATGCTGAATCAAAACCAATTCCATTGTCCCGCACAGTCAGCTGTTGATACCACTCGTTTTCATGGGCATGTTCGTTGCCTGTATTTTTGCCAAGTATTGAAGAAGATGATATTTCAATAAGCGGAGGGGTATTTTCTTTGGTAAATTTCAGTGCGTTTGAGATCAAATTGATGAAGAGTTGTCTCAGTTGGAAAGGAATCGCATTCATTTCCGCAAGGGCATGAATTTCCAATGTTCCGTTTTTTTCTTTTAAACTATCCGTAAATTCATTTTTTATTTCCTGCAGCAGAAGATTGAGATTGGTGCGTTCAAAAATCCGATCTGCAGCGCTTGTTCGTGAATAGGTAAGCAGATCGTTGATTAACGTTTTCATTTTATGTGCGGATTGCTGAATGCGTTCAAAATACGTTTTACCTTCAGGTGAAAGCATTGTTTCATCAGAGTCCTGAATTCTGCTGACAAATGTTTGGATCTTGCGCAGGGGTTCTTGCAGATCATGACTGGAAATATAAGCGAAGGAGCGGAGTTCCTGGTTCATACTTTCCAATTCTAAATTGGCATTCTTTAATTCTTTTGTACGCTCTTTGATTCGTGCTTCAAGATCCTGAGCAAAGGTTTTCTGATCCTGAATGTCTGTACTGGTACCAACCCACATTTGGATCTCACCAGCTTTATTGCGTTGTGCAATGGCACGGCTCAGTTGCCAGCGGTATTCTCCAGAGTGTTTTTTGAATCGATGTTCGCATAAAAAATCTTCTCCGGTCTCAATGGCGTGCATCCATTTTTTAATGTTCTCTTCTCTATCATCCGGATGGACAATCTGAAGCCAGCCTTCTAAATAAATCTGAGTGGGAGTGAGTCCAGCATAATCAAAAACAGATTGATTGAAATAATTCAAATTTCCTGCCGTGTCGCCTGTCCATACAAATTGTGGCATGGAGTCTGCCAGCAATCTGAATTTCTGAACGCTGAGATTTAATTCTTCTTCGGCATTTTTCCTATCGGTAATGTTTTCCATTACCCCAATCAGTTTTTTTAAATTGCCTTCTTCGTCGTAAACGCCTTTGCCGGATGTTGAGACCCATCGCACGGAGCTATCTGCTGTTATGATTCTGTATTCTGCATCGTAATTACGTTTGCTGGTCAGCGCATCCAGCATATGTAAACGCGTAATTTCCTTATCGTCGGGATATGTTGCTGCACGGATGTGATCAATTGTTACATCCTGATTCGAATCAAATCCGAAGATCTCTTTACACAGTTTACTGAAATTTGCTTTTCCACTTTTGATATTCAGCTCATAGGTACCGAGCTGTGCAGATTGCAATGCAATTTCAAGTACTTCGTTAGCTTTGCGTATTTTTTCTTCAGCCAGTTTTTCTTCTGTGATATCTATTGTTGTACCGAACATTTTTTCAGGTACATTTTTATCGTCAAAAAACAATTTGCCACTGGCACGTATCCATTTGATAGAGCCATCTTGCATGATGATACGCAGTTCATAAAAAAGTTTAGATGTCTGGTATGCTATGTTGAAAGCTTTTGTACGAATACACAAATCATCGGGATGTACAAAGTTTATCAGATCCTGATGGTTCGGTTTATCTTGCGGAGCAAATCCAAATATTTCGAGATGTCTGTCTGAGTTAATAAATTCTCCTGTTTTTAGATCCACTTCATAAGTACCTAAGGAACTTGCTTCCACTGCAATATTTAATCGTTGTTCATTTTCAACGAGAGACTTTTTAGCGAGCACCTGAGCTGTTACTTCTGAACATACAACCATTATTCCCGGAACGCTATCTGCATCTTCCAGTGATTTATAAATAAAATTAAAATAGGCTGTTGCCGGAAAACCATTTCTATTCAGAATTACTTCTACTTCATTTCCTATAAAAGGAGTCCCGCTATTCAGTACACCGTTCAACATTTCACGTATACCTTGGCCTTCCAGTTCAGGTAATGCGTCAAATAATTTTTTGTCAATAAAATCCGATTGTTTATCTACCAATTCTAAATACAGATCATTGGCAAGTTCTATAACAAAATCAGATCCACGCAAAATACAGATTGCTACGGGAGCATGACTGAAGTGACTGCGCAGTTTGTTTTCGACATGGTGTTGTGTTGCTGAGAATGCTTCAGCTTGCTTGCTGATGCGTACATCCAGTTCGCGTAAGGTGGAATGAAGTTCTAAAAGTTCTTTGTAATTGTTCTTTAATAGTTCGTTCGATGCATCTACAGAAGAAGCTGGATAATTGCTCTGCTTTAATTTCCTTTCAATTGTTGTAAGTAACGATAGAATCGTATCAGCAATGCGTTCAATTTTAATGAGGCCACAACGTGCTTCTTCAATCTTCCCGTTTTTATATAAGCTTATTAATTCCTTTGCAAGAGCGTGGATAGTGGTATGAACATGTTCCAGCTGATGGGTTTCGGGAATATGTCCGTATGATTGCAGGGCATGCTCATAGATCCATTTGCCTAAGGAGCAATCAATATGTGAAACAACAGGCTGTTCGTCAATCTCTGCTCCATATAATATAGACTTTAACCTTGTTTTAAATAACAAATGGCGTGTTTTGGCCTGTTCAAAGTCAAGTTCTAAAGAATGCATGGATGAAAGAGTATAGCTTTATATAAAGCTATATATATTAAGCTATAGAAACAATAAATTGTTCTTTTGAAATTTGCTTCACTTCTTTCAGCCAATCAATCGTAAGCACTTTTTTTAAAATTTTCTTCAATTGATTAAAATTGTCGGGTTTGCGGATATAAAAATTAGCCCCTTCTTTGTACACTTTATTAACGGCTTCTTCCTGTACGGTTGTTGAAAATATAATAACCGGCAAGTGTTTCAATGTTTCATTTTTCTTTATTTCTTCCAGACACTCAAAACCGTTTTTTGTTGGCATATTCAAATCTAAAAAAATAACATCCGGTAGCGGAGACGGTGGAAGGTATAAGATATCCATCAATTCAATACCATTTTTAGCAATAGTCAAATTTACGTCGTTGCAGACTGCAGATAATGCATCCTGAAAAAAAAGACGATCGTCTTCATCGTCATCAGCCAGATAAATATTTTTTGATAAACACATGTTCAAAGATAATTAAAATTAAATCTATTACAGCTATAAAAATGCTGTATGATGCTATATGACTATTATACAGCGTCCATATAATCAATGTTTAAACATGTATGTTGTAGCTTATAAAGTATGTATCATTAAAAAAAATTAATACTACTATATTGATATTCCATGTCTTAAATTGAATGCTAAAAATAGACTAATAAGAATTGTCGATTGGTATAACCAGTATAGAATTTCCCAAACGAATTGTTTCTAGTTTGCCTTCGGGCGTAAGGATTTTTATTTCATTTATTAGAATAATTATCCGGTCAGCAGAATTGATAGAATTGATTGTTGTTAGATCAATGTTGTTTGCTTTGATTACTTTCTTATATAAAGTTGTTCCTTTTTTTGAAAATGTAATTTCAAAATCTGTAACGGCATACTGTGCATCAACACCAAATATTTCTGTTATAGATTCATTGGGCAATGCTTTTATAGAAATATTTTTAGGAATGCCAAATAAACTGTTTTTGATATCAATTTCTTTACCGCCTGTATATATATGAATACTTGGAGGAGGAAGGTCTCTTATGATGAATGTTGTTTCTGCTACAAGATTGGCATCTGAAAAGGCTTGTAATGTTAATGATGTTGCTGTTACATTTGGAATGATCGATAAGTAAAATTGATTGCGTTCTATGCTGTCAATTATAACTTTAGAATTACCGGCTACGAATGAAATTTTATCATTGGATATTTTGAGTTGATCACAAGGTAATTGCAATTTAACTGAAACTGAATTAGAGCAATTTCTATATAGCGTATGAGAGCTTTTTGTATAAATTGCTAAAGGAGCACTGTCTTGTGCAAAAAGGTTGATAGATATGAATGCGAATATACTGATCAAAAAAAGGTGTTTCATATAAATGATTTAAAGAATGAATTATAAATTATTGAATGTTCTATTTTTCTGAATAAGGAAGAAATAGAACATTCATTTTTTTAGATCAACAAGGTCCCCAACCAACGTCACCAAAGTCGGGCTTTCTTTTTTCAAGAAATGCATTACGGCCTTCTTTAGCTTCGTCTGTACCATAAGCCAAGCGTGTAGCTTCACCTGCAAAGATCTGTTGCCCCACCATGCCATCATCTGTTAGGTTCATCGCAAACTTTAACATCTTGATAGAAGTAGGAGACTTCGCTAATATTTCCTGTGCCCATTCGTATGCAGTACTTTCAAGTTCGTCGTGCGGGATCACAGCGTTCACCATACCCATATCAAATGCTTCCTGTGCGGAATAATTTCTTCCTAAGAAAAAGATCTCACGCGCTTTTTTCTGTCCAACCATCTTAGCCAAATAGGCTGAACCATAACCGCCATCAAAGCTGGTAACATCTGCATCGGTTTGTTTGAAGATTGCATGTTCTTTGCTGGCAAGTGTCAGATCACATACAACGTGCAAGCTATGGCCACCGCCAACTGCCCAACCTGGTACAACTGCAATCACAACCTTCGGCATAAAACGGATTAAACGTTGTACTTCTAATATATTCAAACGATGTCTGCCATCTTCGCCAACATACCCTTTTGCTCCACGGGCTTTTTGATCACCACCACTGCAGAAAGAATAGATTCCGTCTTTCGACGATGGCCCTTCAGCTGATAACAATACTACTCCGATAGAAGCGTCTTCATAGGCATCGTAGAGCGCATCATATAACTCAGACGTTGTCTTAGGTCTGAAAGCATTGCGCACATCCGGACGATTAAAAGCAATACGTGCTACGCCGTTTGATTTTTTATAGGTGATGTCTTCGAATTCTTTTACTGTTTTCCATTCAATTACCATAATGCAGTATTGTTATGTGGTTTGTAAAGATAGTTGTTTAGGATTCGTTAAAGTACAAATATTTGTTTAGTGTATATTTTTTTCACTAATTAATTGTCCTGCATTATTATAAAATTTCCAAACCCCTGATTCATGTCCATCCTGATATATTCCTTCTTTTTCTAAAATACCATTTTCATAATAAAATTTCCAAAGACCAGTTCTTGCATCGTTTTTGTTTTGGCCTTCACTAAATATATTACCATTCTTATAGTAATGTATTTCTATTCCTTGCCCATATCCATCGATTCTATAATCATTGCATTGGAGTTGACCATTTTCATACCATGAACGTACCATGCCGTGTTCATTATCATTTACAAAATAGCTTTCAGATTTTAATCTTCCATTTTTATACGTTCTATCATAACCGTTTAATAAACCATTTTTGTAATGCAATTCCAAAGTGAGTTTTCCAGTAGAATCGAAATTCTGAAATAGACTGTCTAATTTGCCATTTTTAAAAAATCTTATATGGCGAATATTTCCATTGTCGTAATATTCAATACGTTTTCCGTCGTTGTTACATGCTGAAATTAAAATACAACTTAATGAATAGATTAATATTTTATAGTACATAATTTATTATTGATTTATTAATACCTCACCAACGCACTCGCCCAAACAAAGCCACTTCCAAAGGCAGCCATGCAAAGGATATCACCGGATTTTAATCTGCCTTCCTGCACTGCTTCACTTAAGGCAATCGGTATAGAAGCTGCCGTTGTATTGCCGTACTTCTGAATATTATTGAAGACCTGATGATCTTCCAACTTCAATTGCTTTTGCACATATTCTGCAATACGTAAGTTTGCCTGATGCGGAATCAATAAACTGATATCTGTCGTCTGTAAATTATTTGCTTCCAATGCTTCCATAATTACTGCTGGGAATTTCTGCACGGCCTGTTTGAAAACTGCTTGTCCATTCATTACCGGAAGCAGCGCTCCATTCTCGATCATTTCAGGGGTTACACGTGTTTTGCTTCTGCTGCCCGGGTGTTCCAGCATCAGTTCTTCTGCATAGGTACCATCGGCATGTAAATGCGTAGAAAGGATGCCTTTGTTTTCGGTGGTTGCTCTTAGTACAACCGCGCCCGCACCATCCCCAAAAATAACGGCCACATTGCGACCACGATCAGACAACTCCAGAATGTTGGATTGAATTTCACTTCCTACAACCAATACTGTTTTATACATTCCTGTTTTGATGAATTGGTCGGCAACAGAGAGCGCGTAGATAAAACCCGCGCACTGCTGACGGATATCCAAGGCTGGAATGTTTGGTACTCCCAATTCGCGTTGCAATAACACACCTGCACCCGGGAATGCATAATCCGGACTCAAGGTAGCAAATACGATCAGGTCAATTTCTTTCGCTTCAACCTTTGCATTTGCCAAAGCCATCTGTGCCGCTTTTGCACCCATGTTTGAAACGGTGTCAACACCTTCTTTAAAGTAGCGACGCTCTTTAATTCCTGTACGCTCCTGGATCCATGCATCGGAGGTTTCCATGAAAGCTGTAAGATCGTTGTTGGTTACAATCTGTTCGGGTACATAATGTCCCGTTCCTATTAGTTGTGAATGGAGTTGCATCGTTAATATATATAAGCTGCTGTTTCTGGCGCCAGTCTTTAGCGTAAGCGGGACTGGTGTCTTCTGTTTTTGCAGTCTTTGACTGCATTTGTTTAATAATGGTGTAGTCAAAGACTACCAAATGGTGAGCACCAGTCACCGCTTCGCTAAAGACTGGCGCTAGATGCAGTGTTTTCAGTCGACACTAAATATGCCGTGGTTCGGTATGTTTGCGCAGCTGTGACTAATTCTGTGACTAATTCTGTAAGTAAAATGTATTTGCGCAAACTACCAACCACTTCTTTCCAAGGCGTCGATATGTTCATAAAAAAACCGATGCACGAATGCATCGGTTTTAAATTTATTCTATATCAGAAATTATTTCTTTTTCTTGATCACGCGTTGAACTGCTTCAACAATATGGCGGTCTTTCAAACCATACTTCTCCATCAATTGATCCGGAGTTCCACTTTCACCGAATGTATCCTGCACGGCAACAAACTCAATAGGAGTAGGAAGGTTGCTTGCTAATACGCGCGCAACGCTTTCGCCCAAACCACCTAAGATGTTGTGTTCTTCAGCAGTAACTACACAACCTGTTTTACCAACAGATTTCAAAATTGCTTCTTCATCCAATGGTTTAATTGTATGGATATTGATGATCTCTGCATCAATGCCAAGTTCTGCTAATTTTTCACCGGCAAGAATTGCTTCCCAAACCATATGGCCTGTAGCGATGATTGTAACGTCTTTGCCTTCGTTTACCATCCATGCTTTACCGATCTCAAATTTTTGATCGGGAGCAGTAAATACAGGCAATGCAGGACGACCGAAACGTAAGTATACAGGTCCTTTGTGATCTGCAATTGCAATCGTAGCAGCTTTTGTTTGATTGTAATCACATGGGTTGATTACAGTCATGCCCGGAAGCATTTTCATCAAACCGATATCTTCAAGGATCTGGTGTGTTGCACCATCTTCACCCAAAGTTAAACCTGCGTGTGAAGCACAGATTTTTACGTTCTTATCAGAATACGCAACCGACTGTCTGATCTGGTCATAAACACGACCTGTAGAGAAGTTTGCAAACGTAGCAGTGAATGGAATTTTACCACCAATCGTCATACCAGCAGCTATGCTGATCATGTTTGCTTCAGCAATACCGATCTGGAAGAAACGTTCCGGATTTTGATTTTCGAAGTCGTTTAATTTTAATGAAGGAGTCAAATCGGCACATAGTGCAACTACGTTTGGATTTGTTTTTCCTAATTCTGTCATCCCGTCACCAAATCCGGAACGGGTATCTTTCTTTTCTGTAAATGGATATTTTTTCATTGTTGTAAAGTCTTCTGTTGATATGGATTAATAATCACCTGATGTTTCTAATAACTGCGTAAGAGCAGATGCTAATTCAGCATCGTTTGGTGCAGTACCATGCCACTTGTGTGAACCCATCATATAATCTACACCGGCACCCATTTCAGACTTCATTAAAATCATTGTTGGTACGCCAGTACCTTTGTTCGCCTGTGCTTTAAGAATCGTTTTCTCTAATTCTGCAAAATCATGACCATCGCATGAAAGTACATTCCATCCAAATGCTTTGTACTTAGCTCCAAGATCGCCTAGTGACATAACTTTGTCGCATGGACCGTCGATCTGCTGCCCGTTGTAATCCACGAAACCAATCAGGTTATCTAATTTTGTATGTGGTGCATACATTGCTGCTTCCCATACTTGTCCTTCCTGTTGTTCGCCATCGCCCATCAATACATATACGAAGCGATCGTCTTTATTTAATTTTTTAGCCTGTGCTGTTCCACAACCTACAGATAGGCCTTGTCCCAATGAACCCGATGCCATACGCACGCCTGGTAAATGAGAGTGCGGAGTAGGGTGACCTTGTAAACGGGAGTTGATCTTACGGTGTGTAGCCAATTCAGCAACCGGGAAATAACCAGAACGTGCTAACACGCTATACAACACAGCGGAGATGTGTCCGTTTGAAAGATAAAAAATATCTTCACCGATGCCATCCATCTTGAAGTTTTTATCGTGCTTCATCAATTTGAAATATAAAAGTACCAATAGATCGGTACAGCCTAATGCACCGCCCGGGTGACCGCCTTTGGCACCGTGTACCATACGTACAATATCTCTTCTTACTTGAGATGCAACTTTTTTCAGTTCTGTGTATTCTGACATGATTATTGATTTTCTATTTTAAAATTTGTGCTGTATGTTCGTCTGTTTTTACTTTTGAAATGACTTCTTCAATTTTCCCTTTTTCATCGATTATGAATGTTGTGCGAAGCGTACCCATATATGTTTTGCCATACATGGATTTTTCACCCCAAACACCATATTGTTCGTGAATGCTTTTGTCTTCGTCTGCAATCAGAGGAAAAGGAAGTTCAAATTTTTCGATGAATTTTTTATGAGACTTAGCACTGTCGCTGCTTACGCCAATAACTACATAACCTGCTTTTAACAATGCTTTGTAATTATCCCTTAAGTCGCACGCCTGTTTGGTGCAGCCAGGTGTATTGTCTTTCGGATAAAAGTATAAGACTACTTTTTTACCAGCAAAATCTTTTAAGCTGATGGTATTTCCGTCTTGGTCTATTCCTTTAAATACAGGGGCTTTATCGCCAGCCGTTAATGTCATAATGTTTTTTTATAAGTAGAAGTATTGCCGGCATTGTCTGTTATTTCCAGTACAAATTCTCCTTTTAATACTTCCGTCGGATCTTTAAACTCCGACCAGATCAGTCCGGTCTTATGTTCGTAGTACATCATTACCCATTCGCCATTCAATGTAGCATAGATACTATCGATACCCGATCCGCGGTCAAAAATACTAAAATTTATGCGTTTTGTTGTGTTTGATTTGTAGGTAATTACAGGTGGGATAGAATCTTTTAATACAGTGAATTTTCCAAGGTATTTTAAGTTATGCACAAGGTTATCCTCCTGCCAAACGCCACCTTCATATTTTTTTGATACAGAGTTATTTATGCTGTAGAAGTAGCAGCGTTCGTTTTTGTTGGCTGCTATTTCAGGGCAAAATGTAACTCCAATAGGTCCATAAACGGGTTCCGTCGGATTGTTGATCTCAAACGTTTCCTGTCCGTTTATAATCAGGTGTTTCTTAACCCGCAGATAAAGTGTATCAAATAAAGTAGAATCGGAGAACTGTATGGTTAAGTTATCCACAACCACCTTTTTCTTACCTGGTGAAACCATTTCCACAAAATCGTAGATCGCAGTATAGGTTCCTGCTTTGGAAGAATCAGGTAAACCTGTTCTCAGATCGTATACATACACGGGTGATTGATTGATGTAGTAAGCAGGAGAGATCTTAGCGATTTTATTTTTGAAATATAGAATTGCTGGTTCTGTGTTGTTTGCAGAGCCGGTAATTTTTAAGGTGTTTTCATAAATATGAAAATCAGGAACCGGTGTTGCAGGCTTGGTAATTTTAGGAGCCTGCTCTTGTTTGCCTTTAACAGTAAATGACAACGAAGAAGCATTTCCATTCGAATCGTATATGCGGAGATCAATTTTATGGGATGCTGTATCTTTGATCAAAATTTTTCCTTGTAAGGGATTCATTAAATAGAAATTCAGATTATTTCCATCAGCAACATAACATTTTTGAAAATATTGTCTTTTTAGAATATACGTTTCGTAATCAATGTGTACGTTGATGTATCTGCTTTCATTGAATGCATAGGTTTCTAAGTTGTGATAAAAAACTTCTTTGCCATCTACTTTCAATTCAATACAGTTAATGCCATACACATTATGTGTTTCGTTCATTTTATCATGAACTTTAATTTCAATGCCCAACAATCCTTTTGCATTGATCGGTTGTGTGATGGTGTATTTTCCAGTACTTACCAACTGTGCTGTATACTCTGCACGCCCTAATTCACCATTGATACGTGAGTCGATATCCATTGTGCGTATAGCAACTTTGTCGAACGTAGGTTTGATGTTGTCAACGATTTCTGTGAAGCCGAATAGGGCAGGGTTCAATACATTTTCTCTGCTGTCACGAATTTCGAAATGCAAATGGGGGCCGCCACTGCCGCCTGTATTTCCTGACTTTGCAATGATATCCCCTTTTTTAACAGGAAGTGTACCTGCGGGAATTACAATATCGATATCGGTTTCTTTTCGTGCATACAATTGTTCCAGTTCGTATGCATGTATTGTTGCATTGAATTTATCAAGATGCGCATACACCGTAACCAGTCCATTGGGATGTGTAATATAAAGTGTATTACCATAACCATTTGTAGAAACACGCAAACGAGACACATAGCCATCTGCACAGGCATAGACAGGTAGGCCGATTTGCCCATCTGTTTTAATATCCATACCGCCGTGAAAATGGTTGGGACGCAATTCGCCCATGTTTGCCGCCAGGTAATTCCGTTGTCCGGGTTTGATCGGAAACATAAAATATCCTTTTGGGTATGCACTCTGACTCTGCGCAAGCAATGGGGCAGAGAGGCATGTACTTAATAAAATAATTAATATGTATTTAGCGAATTTCACAGGTAAGCATTTTTTTATTTTCCAGAAATCCTTCTAATGTATCACCGATAGCAATAGAACCGACACCTTTTGGTGTTCCGGTATAAATCAGATCTCCCTTTTTTAATGTGATAAATTGAGAGATGTATGCAATAATATAATCAATCGTAAAGACCATGTCCGCTGTAGTTCCTGTTTGGCGTATTTCCCCATTGATCGTTAATGAAAATGAAATGTTTTGAACATCCGGATAATCTGATTTCGGAACAAATTCAGAAACAGGAGCAGAGCCGTTGAAACCTTTTGCCAATGTCCATGGCAAGCCTTCATCCTTTGCCTGCTGCTGCAGATCGCGCGCCGTGAAGTCAATACCCAAACCTATTTCGTCGTAATATTTATGAGCGAATTTTTCCTGAATGTTTTTTCCTTCTTTCGAAATTTTAACAACCAATTCAATTTCGTGATGAATATCTTTTGTGAATGTTGGAAAATAAAATGCTTCATTATTTTTCAACAGTGCTGTGTCGGGCTTTAGAAAAATAATTGGAGCTGATGTTATAGCATTATTTAATTCTTTTACATGCTCGATGTAATTTCTTCCTATGCCGATTATTTTCATAAATTATTTTTATATATTCATTCAATACAAAAATCTTATATTTGAGTTTAAATAACATACTATGTGGATAAGTAAGAAAATATTTTTTATTTCAACAGCTTTGGTAGTAACAGTTGGAATATATACAGCATGTAAAAGTGTTGCTGTAACCGGTCGTAAGCAATTGAGCCTGGTTCCGGAATCGCAAATGATTGCGATGAGCACTGAACAATATGCACAGGTTATTAAACAAGGTCCGTTGAGTACAAACCAAACACAGGTTGCTATGATCAAACGTGTTGGAAATACCATCAAAACTGCTGTTGAGAAATACATGGCCGATCAGGGTCGCAGCAAAGAATTGGAAGGCTACAATTGGGAATTCAATCTGATACAAAACGATACCACGGTAAATGCATGGTGTATGCCGGGTGGCAAAGTAGCTTTTTATTCGGCGATTTTGCCGGTGTGTGTGGATGAAACAGGTATAGCAGTTGTTATGGGACATGAGATTGCACATGCCATTGCTCACCACGGTAACGAGCGTATGAGCCAGCAGATCGTTGCTCAGGTCGGGGCTGAGGCAGTAGATGTTGCTTTGTCAACAAAATCTGCAGCAACAAGACAAATGTTTGATTTGGCATATGGTGCAGGTGCACAGTATGGTGTGATGTTGCCATTCAGCAGAAAACACGAATCGGAAGCAGATAAGATGGGACTTGTATTTATGGCAATGGCGGGATATGATCCGCATAAAGCAATCGATTTCTGGAAACGTATGAGTCAGGTTTCGGGCGGACAAGCTCCACCGGAGTTTATGTCCACACACCCTTCAGATGCAAGACGTGTAGCAGATCTGGAAGCTTTTTTGCCGGAAGCATTAAAGTACTATCATCAATAATACAAATACCTTTTGCCGTGGTTGTGTCTTTTCGACCAACCACTAGCTAAGTACTATCACAAATAATTGAGTCTGTGATTCATAATATGGCCCTGACTTTCTATAAAAGTCAGGGCTATTGTTTTATTGTATAAGCAATTATCAGGATATTTCTGTAATTTACCTGAGTGTTTAGATTGTGGCATTATTTTAGCAATCAGGCAACATAAATAGCATTAACGTTATGAAAAAGAACCGTGGCATATTTTTACAGACAATGGCAGTTGTGCTTGTAGTTGTTTGTGCTTCATTTGTATCGGATGTAGCAGAAAGACCTGTAGCTCCCAATTTTACCCTCGAAAATACTGAAGGTGTTAAAGTAAGTTTAAGTGATTATAAAGGCAAAGTTGTTTACATAGATTTTTGGGCAACGTGGTGTGGACCTTGTATGCAGGAAATGCCGCATTCAAAACAACTCCGAGAGAAATTTGTTGGTAACGACAGTATTGTTTTTATGTATGTATCTGTTGATAATGACGATAATATCGATGGGTGGAAATCTGTAGTGAAAAGAAAAGACATTGTAGGGGTAAATTTAATTGCACGTAATGGAGGTGAAGAAGAGCGTGTAGGCGAACGTTACGGTTTGCAATACATACCCAAATTTGTATTGATCGATAAAAAAGGAAGAGTAGCAACGTATAAAGCTCCGGCACCTTCAGAACCGAAGGCTGAACAATTGATCAAACAGTTATTAGCAGAATAAAAAATGTGTATCTTGTGCTTCCTTCGGGAAGCATTTTTTTTGTAAAAATGTTTCTCAAAAAGCTATAAAAACATTCATTGCTTAGTTGATTTATGAAAGATTACAACAAACTATTAAGTTGGCTGTTAAAAGGTTCAGCGGCCGTTTTTTTAGGAATTATTTTTTTATTGGTATTGGTCTACTTAAACCCGTTTAACTTATTTGGCGCTATTCCCAGTATTGATGTACTGGAGAATCCGGAAAGCGATCAGGCTTCTGTGGTGTATTCCAGTGACGGTAAAATATTGGGTAAGTTTTATAATGAAATAAACCGCAACGATGTTGAATACAAAGAACTTCCGCCGGTATTGATCAATGCATTGATTGCAACTGAAGATTCGCGTTTCTATGAACACTCCGGTGTAGATATTAAAGGTGTTATTGCAATCGTACCATCTTTGTTGATGGGAAAGAAAAGAGGTTCAAGTACCTTGACACAGCAGCTTGCTAAAAATTTATTCAGTCTTAGGAGTGCAGATGAATACACAGGTGTATTGGACAATGCAGTGGTTCATAAAATTAAAGAATGGTTTATTGCGATTCAATTAGAGAAGTCGTATTCCAAACAGGAAATTTTATTGATGTATCTCAATACGGTTGAATTTGGAAATAGATCATTCGGTATTCGTTCTGCTGCGAAAAAATATTTTGGCAAATCAGTTTCAGAATTAAATCTGCAGCAAGCAAGTTTATTGATCGGTATGTTAAAAGGTCCGTCGTTGTATAACCCGCGCAAGCGACCTGAACTCACCTTAAATAGAAGAAATACGGTATTGGATCAAATGGTCAAATACGAATATTTATCGCTTGCAGAAGCAACGATTGCAAAAACAAAACCCTTAGGAGTGAAGTTTCAGGATGATGGAGAAACATCCGGTTTGGCACCGCATTTTAGAAATTATTTAAAGAAGATCATGTTCAATTGGTGCAAAGAACACAACATGCACCTGCTTGAAGATGGTTTGAAAATATATACAACCATCGACAGTCGTATGCAAACTGCTGCGGAAGAAGGCATGCGTAAGCACATGGCATTTTTACAAAAGGAATTTAATAAGAGCTGGTCTAAGACAGATCCATGGACTGCTACTGAACCGGATCTGTTAACACGTCTTGCAAAATCAAGTATACATTTTAAAGAATTTAAAGAAGAAAACAACGGCAACGAAGCATTGGCAATGCTGGATATGAAAAAGAAAGTTTCAATGCAGGTATTTACCTGGCATGGAGCGGTCGACACAATGATGTCTCCTTTAGATTCTATCCGTCACTCGTTAAAATTATTGCGCACAGGTTTATTTTCAATGGATCCCAAAAGTGGATACGTACGTGCCTGGGTAGGTAATATCGATTATGCTTATTTTCCTTTTGATCATGTGCTGCAAGGCAAGCGTCAGGCGGGTTCTACGTTCAAACCTATTTTGTATGCCTATGCAATGGAAGAGAAAGGATTGACTCCGGATTCTAAATTTCCGGATGCACCAATCAGTATTCCCATTCCCGGCGGTTCACCGTGGACTCCAAACAATAGTAATGGGAAGTTCTCGAATGAAGAACTGACATTGAGACAAGCACTGGCACGTTCTGTAAACTCGATCAGTGCACAGCTTATGAATTTGGTAGGACCGGATTCTCTTGTTGCATTTGCAAAACGCATGGGAATAAAAAGTGAGCTTGAACCAACACCTGCATTATGTCTGGGTACAGGTGATGTTACCCTGTTTGAGATGGTGAATGCCTACAGTGTTTTCGTAAACGAAGGCATCTGGACGCAGCCCCAATTTTTACTTCGCATAGAAGATAAACATGGAAATGTATTGGAAGAATTTAATACGAATAGCCGTCAGGTGATCAACGAAGAAACAGCTTATAATATGATCGAACTATTAAAAGGATCGGTTGAAGAAGCAGGTGGTACATCCGTAGATTTAAGAAGTAAATTTAACTTACAAGGAGAACTTGGAGGTAAGACCGGTACAACACAGAATTCAGCAGATGGTTGGTTTATGGGTATTACACCAAATCTTGTAACCGGCGTGTGGGTTGGGGGTGAAAAACGTGTGATCCGTTTCAATACTATGACGTATGGACAAGGTGCGCGTATGGCTTTGCCTGTATGGGCGTATTATATGCAAGGTGTGCAGAAGGATGGATCGATTGGTTATCCGGCTTACTTGTTTATGAAACCGGATGGGAAGACAACGGATGCTACACCTGTAGGAGATCATTTATTGGATGAAGAACTGCTGCCGGACGAATTGCCTCATAATGAAGATCCGGAAGTGGAAGACGGTTTTTAATTAATATTTTTTATGAGCAGTGAAAAAAGGAAGTGGATATCAATTGTAATAACAGTTCTTATAGCTGGTATACTTACAGCTCTTGGTATTTATGGAATTGGTCAATATGGCCTGGCACTTTTTATTCTAACGCCTGTATTCATTGGTGCTGGCTCAACAATTTTATATGGATACAAAACCTCATTTGTAAAAAATAAAAGAATTGCTGCAAAAGTTGGATTTACTGCTTTAGGAATATTCACAGCAGTTTTAGTTGTTTGTGCAATTGAAGGAATTATCTGTATTGCAATGGCTGCTCCCTTTGGATTATTGTTTACATGGATTGGAACATTGATTGGTTATTATGTAATCAACCAAAACAACGTAAATTCCTTTTCTGTATTTTTACTTCTACTGATTTGCATACCCTTGGTTTCATTTGCAGAGAAAGATATTTCTCCTGCATATCATACCGTAACAACAAGCGTAGAAATTAATGCACCCATTGAAAAAGTATGGACGAATGTTGTTGAATTTCCTCAATTAAAAGAGCCTGCGGAGTTTCTTTTCAAAGTGGGGATTGCGTATCCAATCAATGCAAGAATTGAAGGAGAAGGAGTTGGAGCGATCAGGCATTGTACATTTAATACCGGAAGTTTTGTAGAGCCGATTACCAAATGGAATGCTCCAAATCTATTGCAATTTGATGTGGTCGAGCAGCCTGTACCAATGAAAGAACTCAGCTTCTGGGATGTAGATGCACCTCATTTACACGATTACTTTGTTTCTAAAAGAGGTCAATTCAAATTGATTTCAGTATCAAAAAATAAAACATTATTGGAAGGTACAACCGTTTATTACCATAACATCAGACCGGTATTTTACTGGCAATTATGGAGCAACACCATCGTTCATAAGATTCATGAAAGAGTATTGAATCATATAAAATCAAATTCTGAAAAGAATAGTTGAGTTGTTATTTTAAATCAACTTAATTCTATGAATTTAAATCAAATTACATTTCCTGTTTTAGATGTTGAACGTTCTATTGTTTTTTATAAAACGTTGGGTTTTAAATTAATTGTAGAGGCTTTACCCGAGTATGCACGGTTTGAATGCGACGAAGGTAGTTCAACATTTTCATTGCATAAAGTAGATGTATTATCTACAGGTGAAGGTATATGGATTTATTTTGAATCAGCAGATCTGGACAAGCGTGTTGCTGAATTACAAACGAAGAATATCACATTTGAAGAGTTACCAAACGATAAGCCCTGGTTATGGCGTGAAGCCAGATTGAAGGATCCGGATGGGAATCAACTTATCTTATACAAAGCAGGAGAGAATAGATTAAATCCGCCCTGGAGAATTAAAGATTGATAATAAAAAGACCTCTGAAAAATCTTGCTTCAGAGGTCTTTTTATTATGTATAGTAATGAAGTTTATTTTCCGCCAAACAAATAAGCTACACCGAATGTGATGTTTCTGTTGTATAGTTTTCCATTCTCACCTCTTGTATCTTCATAGGCAGAATCTTTGTAATGAGGTTCTAAGTTTGTTAATCCTAAACCATAATTAGCAGTAAATACGAAAGAAGTGTATTGAAAACCAAGACCAAAATTCAAACCGAAATCCATAGAATTCAAGTATAAATCACTGCTAGTACCAGGATCTTTTTTCATTTTAATTGAGCCATCAGTATTACCGAATGGAGACTCTACTTTGTACTTTCCACCTAAACCCAATGCAGCATAAGGTCCTGCAAATGCTTGTATTTTAAACTTGTCATTAATCGGATATTGTCCGATAAAGTTTAATGGCAATGACAAATAATTTGTAGTTATTGTAGCAGTGGCATCACTACTGTTGCTTTTAAATTTAGAACCAACATTGTTGAATAACAATTCAGGTCTGATCGCAAAATAATCATTGATTTGTGCATTTAACATTCCGCCAATCTGAAATCCCACTTTGTTGGAAGGATTATCAAAACCAAGATCTCCATCAGAATAAATGTGTGCAAGATTTAAACCGACCTTAGGTCCCACAGAAATTTGAGCCATTGAGTTTTTTGCAGAAAGTGATGTAGCTACTATAAGTGCTAATAAAATAATTTTTTTCATAAAGAAAAATTTTAACGATTTAATAAAAGTCAATAAAGCTACATGTAATTTATCAATTCGCCAGTAGGAGTGGCTCAAATATATGGTGAAAAAATATATCCATTTAATTAGATTTTATGGATATGTACATAAAAAAACAGCACCAAATATAAATTTGATGCTGTTTAATTCAATTTAGTATGCTTGTCAAGCTATAGCTGTTTTAATGAGCTACAGCAAGGTGATATTATTTACCACCAAATAAATAAGCTACACCGAATGTGATGTTTCTATTGTACATTTTACCGTTATCACCTCTTTGATCTTCAGATGCAGAATCTTTGTAGTGTGCTTCAAGGTTAGTTAATCCTAAACCATAGTTAGCAGTAAATACAAAAGAAGTGTATTGGAAACCAAGACCAAAATTCAAACCGAAATCCATAGAATTCAAGTATAAATCACTGCTAGTACCTGGATCTTTCTTCATTTTAATTGAACCATCAGCATTACCGAATGGAGACTCTACTTTGTACTTTCCACCTAAACCAAATGCAGCATATGGACCTGCAAAAGCCTGGATTTTGAAGTCGTCACTTACCGGATAAGAACCTACAAAGTTAAGTGGGATAGATAAATAGTTTGTGTTCAATGTATATGTAACACCACTACCTTCAAATTTTGAACCTACATTGTTAAATAACAACTCTGGTCTGATTGCAAAATAATCATTGATTTGAGCATTTAACATACCCCCAATTTGGTAACCAACTTTGTTTTTAGGATCAGGTAAACCAACCGCATCATCAGCAGCAATGTGTGAAAGGTTTAAACCAATTTTAGGACCAACAGAAACCTGAGCCATTGCGTTTCCTGTAACAAGCATTGCACCTAATACAAATGCGGATAGAATAATTTTTTTCATAAATAAAAAACAGTTAAAATGTTTTAAAATGGGTTAAAATGTTATTTAATTCAAACAGATATTAAATACGGCATAAATGTATAAAAAGTTACATCTAGAATCAAAAAAAAATATAATTATTGATAATAAGATTACACTACCTTCTTATTAAAGAAATTGTTATGTGTATCTTTATAAGATCAAATAAACAAATATCACTACAAATAGGTATGTCTTTCTCGTCTCTTGGATTATCTCCGGCAATTTTAAAAGCATTGGAAAAACAATTTTATAATACACCATACCCAATTCAAGAGCAGGCTATACCATTCATTTTAAAAGGGAAAGATATTTTAGGTATCGCACAAACAGGCTCAGGTAAAACGGCTAGTTTTGTTTTGCCTATTTTACAATTGCTTCAAACAAAACCCTTAGGTAAAAACAGACATATTAGTGCTCTTGTATTGGTGCCTACAAGAGAGCTGGCCTTGCAAGTCGGAGAAGTTTTTAAAGCATTTAGCGATGCATTGCCTAATCGTATAAAAACATTGGTGGTATTTGGTGGTGTATCTATTAACCCGCAAATGATACATATGCAGGGTGTTGAGGTGTTAATTGCAACACCTGGCCGTTTATTGGATTTAGTGGATTCAAAAGCTGTTTATTTAAGTGATGTTGAAATACTGGTGTTGGATGAAGCCGATAAAATGCTGAATCTGGGTTTTAAAGAAGAAATGGCAGCAGTGTTTAAACTACTCCCTAAGAAACGGCAGAATTTACTGTTTTCTGCCACACTTGGAAAAGATGTAGATACGATCACTGAATTTTTATTGCATGATCCTGTAAAGATTGAAATTGTAGCTGAGGAACAAAACATAGATTTGATACAACAAGTAGCTTATGCAGTAGAAGACGAACGTAAAGGTCCTTTATTACGCTACCTCATCAAAGAACAAAAGATGAATCAGGTTTTAGTCTTTACTTCTTCGGTACACCGTGCAGATGCAGTTGTTGAAAAGCTAAAGGCTAATAATATACTGGCTGCAGCATTGCATAGTAAGAAGAGTCAGGGTGCACGTTCGGATGCATTATACCATTTCAAATCCGGTAAGATTCATGTATTGGTGGCCACCGATCTGATGTCCCGAGGGATTGATATACCTTTTTTGCCCTTTGTAATCAATTATGAATTGCCACGTTCACCTAAAGATTACATTCATCGGATTGGTCGTACGGGCAGAGCAGAATCATCCGGAATAGCAATCAGTTTGATCAGTGAAGAGGAAAAGCATCACTTTGGGGTGATTCAAAAGAAAATGAAAAAAAAGGTTGAATTATTGAGTACGGATGAAATTGAGTTAAAAGGATATTAATTTAATTATCATATCCTTTTAACTCTAAGTGTTAATCAAACATGCTTCCGCCGATATATGAATCATTTATAAATCCTGTAAAATACATAGCAATTGCCATGCATATTAAAGCTGCAATGAAAAATAATAAAAGCTTTATCACATCTTTTTGCTGTGCTATCTTTTCTTTCAATTGGTGTTTGTGCAGGATCTGTATAATTAAATATTCAGCCTTTAAATGTGCATGATTGTCTTTTATATAATAATCGTAAGCTCCATTGTGCATAGAGTCTTCTATCACTTCAATACTTTCTTTGCCAGTAAATAATACCACTTCAGCGCTAGGGGCAATTTTTTTTAAATCCTTTAAAACTTCAGAAGATTGTTTTCCGGAAGGTTGCAATTCATAATCTAAAAAGATGAGCGCAGGTTCTAATTGCATATACTCTATACACTCTTCAGGGGTAGAGAATAAAAGAAAGGTATAATGACTGTGTTTAGCTAAATGGTTTTTGATTTGATTACCATGTTCTAAATCCTTGTCGATTATAAAAATGGTATATTTCTTTTCCTTCATAATTCAATTGGTTTCTTTGAAACTTTAATTGAATTCGAGTTAGGCAAACACGTGTTTTTTTAAAATGATGTATGTCAACACAGAATATGACTTATGTGGCTTTTCTTAAAAATACCTATTTGGTCAAGTTTGATAGGATTTAAAACAGTGTTTGTTTTTAATGAATAATCTATATATTAATAAATATTTTTATTTTTTAATATACTTATTATTAGTATTTTGAATTAAAAATTGTATGTTTTTTTACTTTTATTTGATTTAAAGTAATGTAATTTTTTAATTGAAAGTAAACCTTTTTTTGTGCGGATCGTTAATAGTTATAGAAGCCGCAGATAAGTAATAAAAAACACCTGATTTACATGTTTGCGACGGATAAAAGATTTTTAAGATCTTTTAAGATATTTTGATTTTATATTTTTAAAATATTTTATTTATTTTTTTTAACTCACAAAAAAGGCAAGTATTCCATTTGAATTGTTTCAGATGAAATGCTTGCCCTTTTTATTTTCTTGTTATCTGAACTATTGTTGCGATAACTTTATTGCTGCTGCGGAAATAGTAGTTCCGTTAATTCTTTTTAATTTTTTTAATTCTGAAGGAGTGCCTTCAACTGTTTCTATCTGATCGTCCCGATTGAAGGGGCCATTATCGTAATCTAAAAACTTTATTGTAATGATATCATTTGCTGCTGTATAAAAATTACTGCTGGAATTGGTACCATTTATAGTCAATGAATTTTTTTCAGCGGGAGAGAAGTAGATCAGTTCTTCTCCGCACCATATCTGCCAATAGGGATCAGGTAGTCCGCTGCCTATCAACGTAAAATCATAGGAGGATGCTTTTTTCTTTTCTGTTTTAATTTTCACATCCGTAATGGATATCGTATTTACTTTTAGTTGCGGAGTGTTAACGGCTGTTGAATACGTTTGTGAATAGATGGGATTGCTGCCCATACGTTCGATGTGTTTTGTTTCAACTCTATTTGTATCAACTGCAAATTTTATCGGATATACCAAGAGAGAAAAAGTTAAAGGCTGTTTTCCTGCAGCTAATTCTAATTTTCGATACGGGATATCAATTTGTATACCGCGGGACGAAGGATGTGAAAATACAATGTTCTTATCCGGATATACTACCTTTCCGGAAAGTTCGGGCAAATAGGTAGTCAAATATGAAAATGATTTTCCAGAATTTCCTTTACAAACAACATCTACGAGCAATGCATCAAAACCGTCTGCATGTATTTGATCCAGTATGTGTTTGTTGACCGTCATTATAAAATAGGTACGGATTCCCTGTTCTTTTTTATTTACTCCGGTATCTGCTGCAAAATTGGTTATGCTAAGACCTTCCAGTTTTTCTGTACTGCTGGCATGTACAATTAAATTCCCGTCTTTATAAACAGATTTGATTGTGGTGTTTTCTTCTTTCTGTTCCAATTGTTTATCAGAAGAACACGAAAAAAAATAAAACAGGAAGGGGAGCGAAAGAAGATATTTACTCATTTTTTTAGTATAAATCACCTACCAATATACTAAGTGAATATGGATTCACCTTCGATTAACGGATTTTTTATTCATATATCTTTATAAAGACTTGAAAAACAGATTTTAAAAATATTTACTAAAAAATTTGGCAAATATAAAAATGTGTATTAATTTTACTAAAAATATTAACAGTATGACAACAAAACTAGTATATTTGATTCGCCGTTGCAGTTCTACTCAATCAAGTGTTCGGGTAGGCATATCTTGTCAATCAAATGATAACAGCTACTTCCGTTCAGTAGAAATGGATACAACAGGCATGAAAATGAGTGATGTGTTAGCAGCATTGAACAATCAGTTTACACTGAAGACCGTCGCATAACTTAAAAAGATCTACTATGAGTTTAGTTAGTGAGAACATTAAATTTTTCAGAAAGCAATTAGGTTTTACGCAGGAGCAGCTTGCACAGCGCATAGGTATTAAGCGTTCGCTACTTGGTGCGTACGAAGAGGGCAGAGCGGAACCGGGACTTGAAACATTAACAGTCATGGCACGCTTGTTTGATACAACGGTAGATCTGTTGATTTCTGAAACATTAAGTGATCCGACTAAACGAAAAGAAGCCCTTAGTAAAGATATTGAAGGTAAAAAGCTTCGTGTCCTGGCTATCACAGTAGATAAAGACGATAAAGAGAATATTCAGTTGGTACCTGAAAAGGCTGCAGCCGGTTATTTGAATGGCTATGCAGACCCTGAATATGTGGCAGAGCTACCTAAGTTTTATTTGCCGATCTTCAGTGGTAGCGGTACATACCGTGCCTTTGAGATCAAAGGTGATTCCATGTTGCCTTTAGCAAGCGGAAGCTTAATCGTTGGCCAATATCTAGAAAACTGGAATTCATTAAAAGATCAGCAAACATATATATTGGTTACGGTGAATGAAGGTATTGTTTATAAACGTATTCAAAACAATATTAAGAAAACGGAAACCATAAAATTAATATCAGATAATCCTGCCTATGAGCCATACGATGTGCATGTAGAGGATGTCTTAGAGATATGGGAATCGAAGGCCTATATCAGTACAGACTTTCCGAAGCCGGATATGTCTGTAGAAAAATTATCTGCAATAGTAAGCGGCTTGCAAAAGCAGATGAACAAGTTATCGAACGATTAGTTTCTAGACGAGAAAAGTATTGAGTACAGAGTACTTAGTATAAAGACGACTTAGATTTTATAGTCGGTTCTTATCCGAAAAATTGGTTATTCAAAAAAAATAATCTCTTTCTGGTTTTGTTTAGCATAGAAGTACTTTGTACTCCGTACTCTATACTAAGACTTTTTTTAATCCATTTTTTCAACTCGACTAAAGTGCTTACCGAGGTCAGATGCATTCTCTCATCTGACACTCGATGCACGATTAATCAAATATTTCTTCTAAGACCTTTAGTAATGTTTCTTTTTGTTCTTTGCTTAAAGAAGCAGATGCATTTTTAATGTCGTACCATGAACCATCGCTTGGATCCGTGTATATTCCTGCTTGATTAGGTACTTTGTTTGTATGCTCGCCTTCCAGAAATTCCTGTAAGTAATACAGTTTTAATAACTGCTGAATGGTCGTCCATTCAACAGAACTATTCTTTTCACCTATATTTAAGTTTGCTGTTTTATTTGCAAATGAAATCTGCAATTTTTGAATGGAAGCTTTATCGGTATCCTTTTTACAAAAACGTATTGTTAATGGCTGTTCCCATGCAGCAGTTTCATATATGGCTTGTGTAATTTCCTGAATAAAATAATCCCATTGGATTTCGTTGCCATATGTTTCAATTGATTTGCCATCTACATGCAGAATACATTCGTTGGCTGAACTTGCTTTATTACCTTTGGGAAGAGCTATAATCTGTTTTATGCTGTCTAGCCAGTTCAGGTCTAGTTTTCCCGTCCAGCTTTCATTGTCATCGCCTGTAAAGCCTTCTTCCTCTAATTCTTCAACGCTGAAATCTTCCCGGTCGGTATAGGTTAGTAAATAATCGACTTGTAAAAAAGTTTCTGTTGCATTGATTTTTAGGGTTTTAGTATAGCAGAAAGGTGCTGGAACATCTAAATAATGATATTCTATCGTAATGTTTTTAAAATTCATGGCAACTTATTATTTTTATAATCGGGAATTATCAAAAATTCTAACCAACTTAATATTTAAACAAAGTTACATTTTCAAAACGACTATTTAAATTTTTATATTTGAAATCAAATGAGACACGATGTAAGAAGCGTTTGTCTAATTGAGGAAAGATATAGCAGAATCAAACAACAATGAATATCCTAACTGAAAAATTAGTAGAATTAGCTGAAGACGAAGCAGGTATTAAGCTTCAGGAAAAAGAGATTGAACTCGTAGTAGAAGATTCAGATTTAGTTATTAAAATTTGGGGAGAAGAGTTAATTGCTACAGAATACATCGATGAAAATGATTTCGAAGATGGAGATTTTGCAGATGAATTGATCGGAGCAATTAAAGATGAGTATTACGATTTTAGAGAACGTTTGATCGAAATGAAATTAGACTCTCTGAATCTTGCACATACAGATTTGCTGAAAGACAAAGTGATCGATATTTTATCAAAGTCAAAAGTTGATTCCAGTTTGTTGGCTATTTTAGATTTCGAATTTATTGATGTAAGCTCGAAAGACAAAGACTTGGGCTTACCAAATGTAGCGCTTCGAATCACAGATTTTGAAAAGGTTGAATGCGACTATCCGATTGATGTTGCAAAAAATCCGATTGTTCTGGACGAGAAAAAGATTGCAGATGAATTTTTGAAAAAATACAGATAATTCATATTTCAAATAGATTAAATAAAAAAACTTCCCGTCTCGACCCAGATAACTATCGGGGTCGAGACGGGAAGTTTTTTATTTAATGAAATGAAGAAAATATGTTTTATACATGCGTTGTACAAACCATTTTATTCTGCGTTTCCTGCTGCGCTCTTTGGTTGAAATGGTTGAAGATAATAAACCGTTATGTGAGCCTTGCTCTGTAATGGCTGGATATGCCCAATACATTTTTACAACATTGTTTTTAATTAGTGTGTTGTGCCACCAATCAATTACTTCATTGCATTTGTGTGTCTGCAGATCCGCTAACATTTGATGTGCCGCTTTATTGTCTATTAAGTAAGCACCTGCACATCGGCCTTGTGTAGCAGGATATAAAAGCTGCTTTTTGTTAACGAGTTTGTATGGAGGAAATCGCAGAGAGGTATTTTCAAGAGAGATAATAAAACCAGGCTCTAAGCTATTTGCTTCTTCAACAATTCTAGAGATGTCTTTTTTAAAATCACCAATAAAAAACGGATCGTTTTCGAATATCAGTGCATAGCGGTTAGTGTTTTTTACCACCGCTTCATAACACAAGATGTGATTTAAGGTGCAGGACAAAACTCCGTTTGACAGTTTATCTTTTATGGTAGGCGTAAAGTACTTGTTCAATAATTCTTCTTTAAACAAACTGGGGTCGCCGTCTGTCATAAATACATGCTCTAAGCCATGTGCTTTAAACAGTGCGTTTACATGGTTCTCGTGTATTTCATAGCCGCTTTTGGCATGCACAACATATATTCCTTCAATACCAATGGGCTTTAACATAGAGTAAAAATAGTAAAAAATAAAGTTTTATTCTTCAATTCATCGAAACATTCTGAAGCAATTCTGAGCAAATTAAATGATTGTTATTTCGTATAAAATGAGTTAAAAACCTGTATTTTTGGGGTATTGCTTTATTCAGGATTAATCATATTTATGAAACAAATTACGTTAATTGGATTGTTGTTTGCCATGCTTTGTCAATACTCGTATGCGCAGGATTCTACCGCTACAAAAAAGAAAAAAATGCATGGGACATTTTATGTAACATGGGGATATCACAGAGACGCTTATACACGCAGCGATGTACATTTTCAGGATAATAAAACCGATGATTATGATTTTGTGATGCACAATGCGAAAGCGCATGACAGTCCGGATATGGATAATTTTTTCAATAAACCTCTTACCGTTCCTCAATATGTATTTTATGGCGGATACTTCTTCAACAACAAAGGAGACTGGGGTATAGAAGGGGGCTGGGATCACTTAAAGTATATTGTTACCGAAGGACAAACGGTGAATATGACCGGAGAGATCAGAGGCATACAGTATAATCAGGATACAACGGTGACTGCGCCATTCTTTCATTATGAACATACAAATGGAAATAATTATCTAACCGTTAGTCTTGTTAAAAGACAGGTATTGTATAAATCGTTGAATACGCATCATAAGGTGAGTGCGTTGTTTAAAGCAGGTGGTGGTGTATTGGTTCCAAAAACAGAATCTTATGTACTTGGAAACCATAGAGACGGACCGTTTAGAGTTGCTGGTTATGTGTTTACGTTAGGAACAGCTGTTCGCTATGATATTTACCGCTACTTCTTTTTAGAAGCTGCGGTGAAAGGTGCCTACGCACGCTATACACACGATAAAATTTATGGAGAAGGTGTAGCTAATCAGAATTTTTTTTCTGCTCAGCTTATCTTAGCAGCTGGTATTAATATTCCGTTGAGCAAAGATTAATTGAACTGGAATTAAAAATAAAGGGATAGATTTTTATAAATCTATCCCTTTATTTTTTGCAGTGATTTTTTTCTGTCGATTTTTCCTGAAGGGGTATACTCGAATACAATGGTATGAATATCTTTAGGAACGTGGTATCTGGGCAGTACTTCGCTTAATTTTTTGAATAGATAATCGTGTTGCGCTGAATCGATGGCAATGCGATCTACAGCTAAAATTAATCGGTCACCTAATGCATTGTCTGCAACTCCGCCCACAAAGAAGGCAGCATGAATATCTAATTCTGAAAACAACACATCGATTATTTTTTCAATCGGCTCAACCTGAATTTTAACACCTCCGGAATTTACAGTGAAATCCATTCTTCCCTGAAATATAAAATGTCTATCGTCTAACAGCTCTACACAATCATTGGTTTGGATCCATTCATTGTTACTCACTGCAGCTTTGATCTTAAGGCATGAACGCTCATCAATGCCTGCTTCAATATGTTCCAGCAAAGTATATGATTCCGCTGTTACAGGATGAATGCTGCGCAGGGCAATATGCGAAACGGTTTCGGTCATGCCATACGATTGCCATACAGCACAGCTTAGCGAATGCTGTATTTGTTTGAACAGTGCATCGGTGATTGTGCTTCCGCCGATCAGCAAATGTTTTAGTTTATTGAGTACAGCTATTTTTTCCGGCTGGTGTGTTAATACCTCAAACAACTGTAGTGCAGCAATCGGCATAAACGCATAGTCAATCGTAGTATCTAAATCATCTAACTGTTTACTCGGCGGAATCACATACAGATCCAAGCCGCCGATCATACTGCGATACAGCATCATTTGTCCGCCGATGACATGAATGCTCAATGGACAACATACGGCGTCGCCCGGCTGCAGATTAAAAAAATGTAAGGTAGCTGTGGCGCTTGCTTCGATCTGACTGCGCTGAATGTGTATGATTTTAGGTGTTCCTGTCGAACCGGATGTTTTTAATTCAAACTCTTGTTTGCCTTCCAGCCACAGCTTGCAATAGGTAAGGGTTTCAGCCGTATAGCTATTTGCATGTATGCCATTCCATAAAAGAATTTCTTCCGTTGTAAAACGTTCATTCAAAATATGTAAGCGGAATGCTGGCATGCGTATAAATCTTATAAATTAATCGGTTGAATAGCAGCGTATTTATGATATTTTATCTGAAATATCGCATCTTTTATGAGATACCTGTACAGAACTTTCTATTTTTGTTTGGCCCTTAGATATTTCTATTCCTTCAAACGAATAATTACGAACTGATGAAAGTTACTCAAATGTATAAGAACTTCCTTGAAAATGAAAAGGCAGGAGGTATTGTATTGATTCTTGCTACGATTGTTTCCTTAGTGCTTGCTAATTCTTCGCTGGGACATACATACATCGGTTTTTGGGAAATTTCTATCGGATCACATACTATAGAACATTATGTGAATGATGGTTTAATGACCATCTTCTTTTTGTTAATTGGTTTAGAACTGGAGCGCGAAGTGTATGCGGGTGAACTTTCAAACTTTAAAAAAGCGCTGCTTCCAATTGTTGCAGCCTTGGGTGGTATGCTTGTGCCCGCAGGCATTCATATGTTCTTTAACGTGGGTACTCCATTTCAATCGGGATCAGGAATTCCAATGGCTACCGATATTGCTTTTGCTGTTGGGATATTATCTTTATTGGGAAACAGAGTACCGCTTTCATTGAAAGTATTTCTTACAGCACTGGCAGTGATTGATGATCTTGGTGCAATCTTTACCATTGCAATCTTCTATTCTAAAGGAATTGATCTCATGAATCTTGGTATTGCCGGAGCTATTTTAGGAATTCTCTTTATACTGAATCGACGCAATGTAAATGTACTATGGCCCTATCTATTGGGTGGTGTGGGTATGTGGTATTTCATGCTGCACTCGGGTGTGCATGCAACCATTACAGGAGTTATTCTGGCTTTTGTAATTCCATTTGGAAAAGGAGATCCGGACTCTATTTCTATAAAACTAGAACACTTTTTAAGTAAACCGGTAGCGTTTATTATTCTTCCCGTTTTTGCATTGGCCAATACCTGCATCCTTATTGATAACAACTGGACTGAAGCGTTGTTGAGTTCAAACAGTATCGGTATTTTCTTAGGATTGGTTGTGGGTAAACCCCTTGGTATTACATTGTTCTGTGCCATTGCTGTATGGACAGGTATTTGTTCCATACCTAAAGACTTGAAATGGATGCAGATACTAGCAGTTGCCTGTTTGGGAGGCATCGGTTTTACGATGTCGATCTTCATTACCCTGCTTGCCTTTGACGACCATGCTATTATTTCCGGTTCTAAAATTACGATCATGCTTTCATCGCTTACAGCAGCCATGATAGGTTTGATCTGGTTAAAACTGACGCTTAAAGAGCCGATTTCAAAGGAGGCGCAGGAAGAACTTTAAGTAGAATCCGGTTCTACTTTTATTTAGAGTTTCTAATTCAAATAGAATTTCCTATTTTAGAATGCTGAAAAATAGCACGTTCTTATTGAAGTGATTTTACAAGAACAAATTGAATGAGTAAAGAACAAAATAATAAGCAAATGATTTTAGGAATTGATGTTGGCGGAACTTCGGTAAAATTTGGTTTGGTTACTCCTGAAGGTGAGATCCAGCACGCGACCCGTTTTATGACGGCTGATTGGGTGAACGGAATTGGTTTTGTTGAATCCATGAAAAAAGAAATCGGAGAGTATTTAAAAAAATATCCGGTTGTAAAAGGTGTTGGTATCGGCTGGCCGGGCTTGCTTTCATTGGATAGAACGAAAGTAGTATTGTTGCCAAACATTCCATCGATCGTTAATGTACCGATTGTTGAGATCCTTCGTTCTGAATTTCCTCAGATCCATTTTAAAATTGAAAACGATGCGAAGTGCGCTGCGTTGGGAGAATATTATTTCGGTTCGAACAAACAGCGTATGCAAACATTTTTATTGCTGGCATTGGGTACAGGAGTTGGTTCCGGTGTGATGATGAGCGGCAAGTTGTTTCTCGGCGGCCGTGGTAACGGTACAGAGGTTGGACACATGCTTACAACAAGAGGGAAGTCCTTAGAAAATCAGGTTGGTATCAATCACCTGATCGCATATACAAAAGAACAGCTTGCATTAGATACTGCAAAGAAAAGCAGTTTACATAAAGAAGCAGAATTGTCGCCTAAAGTAATTGCGGATCATGTGTCTAAAGGAGATGCATTGGCTATTGCTGTGTGGAACGATATCGGTACAATCATTGGTGAAAGTCTTGTAAACATTGTACGTGTAATGGATATCAATAACATCTTATTAGGTGGCGGTATCTCAGGTGCCTTTGATTATTTTGTTCCAAACTTGAAAAAAGCAATGTTACAGCATTTGCCAACCTATTATACAGATGATATGTATATCGGTAAAGCTACGTTAGAGAACGATGCAGGTTTGTTAGGTGCTGCAGGTTTGATCATGGAAGCTATCTAATTAATATAATTATATAGAAAATGCCCGTGGAGAGACGGGCATTTTTGTTTTTATATTTTATACTTCTTTAAGCTATATTTTAACTTTTAATTCAAAATACCAAATGAAAAAGAATATCTGTTATGTATTATTAAGTACAACAATTTTGTTTTTTGCATCGTGCACAAAGAAAAATGATGATGCTGCATTGCCTAAGTCAGGAACAACACAAACAAAGACAAATGCGAATCTTCGTTTAAGCAACGCTGATGCTATAATGGAGACTCAGGGTACTTATACAAGAACGACTACTTACGACCCAGCTGTTTATATACCCGATAGAAGAAATACTTCGGCTTTTCTAAATATGCCGGATAATGGTTTTACGATCCGATATTTTCCCAAATCCAAGTCTGAACCTACGCCACTCATCATTGCAATCCATGGGGGAGGGTTTATAGGAGGATATCCATTTGAAATTCCGGTTACCGTACCAAATGCAGTAGCTGGTAGCAATCCAGCAGTTAGCAATCCATATGATGTTATAACGCTAGAACAATTAAATGAACAAGGCTATGCTTTGGCGAGTATCGAATATACATTCATGAATAGCAATAAAAAGGTGAAAAATGCAGATGGTACATTATCAAATCTTTCAGCCAAAAATACCTTACAGGATTGTAAGGATTTCTTAGACTATATAATTGCACATGCTGAGCAATATAATATTAATCCCAATAAAATTATTTTGTTAGGTACATCGGGAGGTGCTTCGGCCTCACTTTGGTTGGGACTGGATAATACTAAAAATTATGCGAATAATATAAAGGGTATTATTGCAATGAGTCCGCAGGCTACATTAAATATTCCAACCTGGAGAGACAAAGTATTTATTCCGACCGGACAGACTGCTGTTTTTGACAAGTATTATAACCCTTATAACCCAGATGCGAATTTTGGCGGTTATAATCAAAATCAATATTATAAACTGATGTATGGTACAAACGATGTCACTAAAATTAATGAATATTCTGATGCGAATAATTTAAATTTTTTAGGGATGATTGATAGTTCTGATCCGGAATTGCTGTTGGCGTGTTTTTATGATGGTAATAAAGAAATCGTTCATAGTTATGCGCATGTATTAGCATTAAAAGTAAGAGCGTCAAACAGAGGATTGAAAGCTAGGATCGCATACATTAATTCTACTTATAATAATAATTATTATTATTATGACCCTTCTGAAAATGCCATACAATTTTGTATTCGTAAATTTCAATAGTTATTAGAAAATATCATATATAAAAATGCCCGTTGCGAGACGGGCATTTTTATATATGATATTTTAATGAACTCTTAAGCTATATTTTAACTTTTAATTCAAATACTAAATGAAAAAAAACAGTCTATTATTTATCGTTGCAATTTTACTTTTTCTGTCCTGTACAAATAAAAAAAGTGATCCGATATTACCTAAACCAACTGGAATATCTAATCCATCGAGCCCGTCAAATATAAATTTAAGAACAGGTACGCTTAGCGATTCAATATGGGGGAATTATCCTAATCCCAATAATCCTACTCCGAATAAGCACAACGAATTTTTCATTAGATGTTACCCTTATGGTGCACCTAGACCTTTAATAATTACATTTCATGGCGGTTTTTTTAAATATGGTGATAAAAAACAATTTGACTTGCCATTGAATATCGGGCCCGTATTTAAAGATTTAATTACAGTAAAATATTTAGAGAATAATGGATTTGCTTATGCCGGAGCTAATTATCGTGTGTTAGGTAATGCTGCTGATCCTTCTGATGATAACTTAAGGATTAAGGATTGTTTGAATGATTGTAAAGCATTTGTTGAATATATGAGAGATAATGCAGTAAAATATAATATCGATCCGAACAAAATCATAGTAATGGGTTATTCTGCTGGAGCTAGCGCCTCACTTTGGCTAGGTTTACAAAATGGTGCCATTTCAGGAATTACCATTAAAGGTATTGTTGCATTAAATACTCAGTCAACATTGAATATTACTGAATGGGGGACGAATGTATTTTCTGTGAATGCACCTAGTACTGGAGATTATAATAATTTTTATAACTCTTCAACTGGTAAAGAATTTTTAATAAATTCTTCTTTAGACTATTATGGGACTACGAATGTTTTTGAAATATATCACAATTCAAAAATAAATAATTTAAGTTTATATAATTTAATTGATAGTAATGATCCGGAATTATACATGGCGACAGATGCAACAACTGATGCTTACGGAAATGCCGATATTGCACATCATTATGCGCATGATTTAACTTTGATTAATCGTTCAATCGTAGAAGGTCATAGAGCTAAAATCCTTTATACTGCCCGGCCTCTATATGTAAATCCGAATTTCGAATCGGTGATGCAATTTTGTGTTAGAATATTTCAGTAGTTTATTCAAACAAAAGTGTCCGTTGAAAGACTGGCATTTTTTGTTTTAATGTTTTTTAATTAATAATCTTTGAATATGAATAATAAGAAATTACTTCAGATATTATTTTTTGTCTTTTTAGCAATAGGTTTTGGTTTGTATTTATTTCCTGCTACGAAACCATTCGGAAGACTGGTACTTTGTTTTATTCAGCCTATTATAGCTCTTTACTATATTTCTATTTTTAATAAAGAAAAAGAGCAATATACAGATGTACTGGTGCTTCAATACCCATTATTACTAATGATGCAAATTACATTTGTCTGTATCAGTATTCTTTCTTTATTTTCTATCATGCATTGGCCATTTTTCGGACCTATCTTTGTTCAGACTGTTGCAGTCTCTGTGATAGCGTTGATCCTTTCGATCTTGTATCTGATATTAAATAGAAAGGTATTACAAACAACTTTTCTTTTTGAAGTCATTGTATTGGCATTACCCATTTTGATTTTTATGGGCGGATACCAGCCAGATACAGTTAATAAAAAAGAATATGTTACAGAACTCAATGAGCAATATATAAGCCTCAATAAAATTGAATACAGTTTATATAAGAAAGCAAAAAAGGATAGTTTAGTGGATTTGTCTATTGTGAATAAGATAGCCTCAATAAAATTAAATATAATTGATCAGCATGGTGGAATGAATGAAGATGGTTATATAAAAGGGAGCCTGGATCGAGTAGATCAAATGCGTTGGAGTGAAGATATAGCATTGTTAAAAACAGACTCAATGCCTTACAAATTAAAACTTAAATTAATAACATCAGGAATGTTAATTGAACATCTGAATGCATTAACAGAGCTTCAGATTGAGATTTTGTTGAAAGAGAAAAAATGATTTTTTCAATTGATTACATCGTAAAATTATAGTCGCTCCTTGACGGAGCTCCGTGCGTTTATTTTTAGGGTAGGTGTTTTTCTACAGATATCTTATCCCGCTGGGATAATCGTTTCTCTAACAACTACTGTTTCTATTCCGTTTCTATCCGTAGAGTTAGCGCAGCGCTCTACAGATGTATAATTAAGTAGGGTCTCTGACTCTTTTATTTTAATTCAGAATCTCAAAGTCGATTTGTACTTAGTACTCCGTACTTTTTACTCTATACCTTTTTGTCTCGTAACTAGCACCTAGTAACTGGAAAACTATCTCATCTCAAACACACCACTTTTAATATGCATACGTTCACTTACTTCACCAAGGTATTCATAGACCCAACATTCCATATCATCGATGCGGATATGCCTGCGTACATAGTCTGATGTTATAGGTACGAGATGTTTTAATTTGATCGCATATTCATCCTGTGTGATTGCATCTTCGTATTGATCGATCGTTTCAAGTAAGACAGGAGAGTTGATGCGGTAGATCTCACCAAAGACAAGATTGTCTCCGCCAAGGCGTAATGCAGGATACCAATCCTTTAAATACATGTCACCTTTAACAACTGCATGACACAGCCATTCTGTATTTGAATGAAATACAGAGGTGAATGTATTCAGGTCCTTATAGGCCTTTTTTAATGTGCCGTATACAAAGATGTGCATAGATGAATGTAGCGAAAAAAATATATAAAAGCAGTAGAGACGCAATTTATTGCGGAGCATATTTGATTATTATGCCTCTAAAAGTGGATTGCAAATCCTTTTTATCTGGCTTCCGGATTACAAATCCGGAAGAGCTGTTTTCATGTAGAATGCTCAGGCTGAAAGCCTGAAATACTAAAACTTGGGGCATCGCCCCAAGATATCAAACGCTTACTCCCCAATCCTAAACCTTTTACTCTCGCCGTTCCATTGGTTTCTAATGCGCCATTCGGAAGGGAAATAATTGTTGAATCTATTGGGCATGGCTTTGATCCATCCCAGCGGCACGCCTTGATAGCACATGATGTTCCAGCCTTTGGATTCCTGCTCTAACACAAATTCCTCTTTGCTTAGATACTTGATTGCTTCGTCGTAACTGAGCTCAATGGAGGTAAACAGTTCTTTGTTCAAATGAATGGAAACGGCCACAGCACTATCCGGCAAAAAATCTTTTCCTTTTAAAATACCAAGCGGTGTACCCGCACGGAATATTTTCAAACACATGCTGATCTGTTCCAAGGCATCTTTAAATGTTTCGGAGAAACAACGGAATTCTTCTTTATGTAAAAAAACGTAGGTGTCTTCTTTCGTTAATATATTTTTAGTGATCTCCGGGATCACTTGTTTTTGCTGTGCTTTGCGGTCTTTCGTCCACTTCTCGCGCTTGCCCGTATGATTGGTCCATTCCGCTGTTTCCGGTTTACGGATCACAGATGCAAAGAAGCCTTCGCCTGTAACTTTATGCGGATAGAAACGATAAAAGTTGATTCCGTTTTCATTTCCGGTTTCAATGCCTTCAAAGGAAGGAATGGTTAATTCTACACCTTCAGCCTGGTATTGTTCCTGCATCCAACGCATGTTGTCTTCGTTCTCTTTGCGATTGAAGGTGCAAGTTGAATAGATAATTATTCCTCCGGGTTTTAATGCCTGCCAGATGTCACTTAAGATGCGTTTTTGTCTGCTGCAGCACAAGTCTACGTGTGCTTCGTCCCATTCGTTCATGGCAGCAGGATCCTTACGGAACATGCCTTCGCCCGAACATGGCGCATCTACAACAATGATGTCAAAGAAGGTACCCAGTCGGTCAAAGTCGGCTGGATCATTATGCGTAACGATGACATTGTTGTAACCCCACTTTAATAAATTCTCATCTAAAATGTGGACACGCGTTTTGATCACTTCATTGCTTACCAGCAAATGCTGTTCGTTCAATACATCACAGATCAATGTTGATTTGCCACCAGGTGCGGCACACAGATCCAGTACAGTAAGTTCTTCTTTGTCTTTGATACAAGCTTCTAAGAGAGGAGCTAAAAACATAGAGCTAGCTTCCTGCACATAGTATGCACCGGCATGAAAGAGTGGGTCGTACGTTACCGTAGCTTCTTCGTCAAGCCAATAGCCTTGCTTGTTCCAAGGGACAGGTGTTAGAGAAAGGGAGTTGTTCCATTTGTGCGGATGCACACGGATACTGCGTCTGGAAGGCTGTAGCAATGCCTGTTCAAACGTAGCATAGTCATTACCCAATAAGCCTTCCATTTGTGTAATGAAGGGAAGGGGTAATTTTATATCAGCCATGTACTAATCGAATAAAGAGAAAGTCTCGCCCGGATAAATTTTAGGCGCTTGAAGCAGGCAATCCGGAGAATCGTTGGCAGCAGCGTTTACAGCTTTGTGTGCCTTGTACGACAACATGCTTTGCGGATCGTATGGTTTTAGTAAGCTGCTGATCTGACTGTCGGTAATGCTTTCAGAGATCCATAAACGTTCCAGATCTTTGCGCAGCATCACAGGCATACGCTCATGAATTTCGCTTACCAATTTATTTGCTTCCGTTGTAATAATGGTAACGGTATTTAAAATCTCGCCTGTATCCTGATTTTCCCAGGAATCCCATAAGCCTGCGAAGCAAAATAATTCTTCGCTGCTTAGAGTAAAGCGGAATGGTACTTTTGCTTTGCCTTCTTTTTTCCATTCATAAAAACCATCTGCAGGAATGATGCAACGCTGATCTTTGATGCAATGTTTGAAGGGAACTTTTGATGTGATGGTTTCGCCACGTGCATTGATCATGTTGGCTGCAGTAGATGCATCCAGCGACCAGCTTGGGATCAAGCCCCAGCGCATGAAACTGATTTCATTGGGATTTCTGCTCGTGATAACGGGCAATTGCTGCAAAGGCGCAATGTTGTAACGGGGCTTAAAATTAGCCGGTGCACTTACATTGAACCGCTTTGCGATTTCTTCTTTACTTTTTGCTATTGAAAAACGACCACACATATACTTGCAAGTTAGAGATATTGTTGAACAAATTCAACGCATCTTTCTTCCGACCAATAAAAGCCGGTATTATTAAATTGTGAAAAGCCGCAATGTCCTCCGGTTTCCGGAATTTCCAGAAAGAAAGTATCCATCTGTTTGGCTTCTTCAATGGGATAACACTCAGGAGTTAAAAAAGGATCGTTTGCTGCTGTTATTAATAGCGTAGGGAGCTTTATATCCGGAATAAAAAAGCGGCTGCTGTTTAATCTCCAATATTCCTGAGCACTTTTAAAGCCATGCAAGGGAGCAGTATACATTTCATCGAATACCAGGAATGTGTGGATATCTTTTAGTTTGCTGGTATTAAGTTGTGGATAACGTGTAGCTTTCTCCTGTATTTTTACCTTCAATGATTTCATAAAGCGCGCCATATACACCCGGCTTTGCCATTTGGCCAGATGTACTGCACCCGAAGCCAGATCGCAGGGGACGGAGAACGTAACGGCACATTTTAAGCGCGGATCCAGGTCGTTTTTCTGTTCTCCCAGGTACTTTAATGTAACGTTTCCGCCCATACTAAAGCCAACTAAGACAAATTGTTGATAAGATCCAGGGTATACAGCCAGATTTAATAGCAATCGCAGGTCGTTGGACTCGCCGCTGTGATAAAACCGTAGTAAGCGGTTTGGTGCAGGACTGCAGCCTCTGAAGTTCCAGGCCAGTACGTCCCAGCCTTCAGCCAATAAACGTTTCACCATCCAGCGGAGGTAGCTGCTCTGTGAGCTGCCTTCGAGTCCGTGAGAGAGAATGAAGAGCTTATCCGATCCTTGTCTGTACCAATCCAGATCCAGAAAGTCACCATCTGGCAACTCCAGACGTTCATGTTCTGCTAGTACCTGAGCATCAGGTCTGAATAACGCAGGGTAAATGGTTTCAAGGTGTTTATTCGGAAGGAATAACGGACGTTTGTATGTGGATGAAATGAGAGGCAAGGGATAAACTATGTTTTTACTTTATAAATAAACAGAATTATGCGATATTTGTCGGTATTTCAAAGATAAACAAAAACTATGTCAACTGTTTTACGTCTGGCAATCCAGAAGTCGGGAAGATTGAGTGAAGAATCAATCAAATTAATTAAAGAATGTGGTATCGAATTCAGTAGTGGTGGTGGCACCCTTAAATCAGTTGCACATAATTTTCCAATTGAAGTTCTATTTTTAAGAGACGATGATATTCCGGGCTATGTAGCCGATGGCGTTGCCGATATAGGTATTGTAGGTGAAAATGTTGCGGTTGAAACACGCAAGAAATTAACAACGGTTCGTCAGCTTGGATTCTCTACCTGCCGTTTGTCTATTGGTGTTCCGAAGGGAATGGAATTTACAGGCAAAGAAAGCCTGAACGGTATGCGCATAGCAACATCGTATCCGAACATCTTATCGGATTATTTGTTTGAGAATAATATCAAAGCAAGTATTCATGAGATCAGTGGTTCGGTAGAGATTGCTCCGGGTATTGGTCTGGCAGATGCGATCTGTGATATTGTTAGTTCAGGAAGTACATTAATCAGCAATGGGTTAAAAGAAACGGAAGTTGTATTCCGCTCTCAGGCAATATTGGCTGCTTGTCCGCAGTTAAGCGCAGACAAACAAGCGATCTTAGATGAATTGATGTTCCGTATTTCTGCAGTTAAAAATGCAGAGAAAACAAAGTACATCATGTTGAATGTTCCGGATCACGCGATCAAAACGGTTACGAATTTATTACCGGGTGTTAAAAGTCCGACTGTAATGCCATTGGCAGAAAAAGGCTGGAGCTCGTTACACTCTGTAGTGAAGGAAAGTGATTTCTGGGAGATCTTAAGCAAATTAAAAGAAGCAGGTGCAGAAGGAATTCTGGTACTGCCGATTGAAAAGATCGTGAAGTAAGTTTATTAAGTTTTAAGTTCTAAGTAATAAGTTTTAAGATATCGTGAATTAAGTTTTACGTTTTAAGTAATAAGTTTTAAGATATCGTAGATTAAGTTTTAAGTTCTAAGTAATAAGTTTTAAGATGTCGTTAGGCTGTTTTAAAACTTATTCTTTTTAAAACACTATTGCATAGAGACAAAAGATAAAAGTTACATGTTAAGTTTACGATAAGCACTTCTTAAAACATAGAACTTAAAACATATTACTTGTTAGCATCGACTCTGGCGCAAGTCTTAGCGCAGCGGGACTAGTGTCTTTTATTTTGCAGTCTTTGACTGCGATTCTTAATTATAAATAATGTAGTCAAAGACTACGGAATGCTAGACACCAGTCTGAAGACTGGCGCCAGTGAGAACGAAACATTCGATTAACATGTTAGCCTCACGATACGCATTCTTAAAACGTATTACTTAAAACTTATTACTTAAAGATGATCGTCTATAAATATCCTGCAACAGCTGATTGGTCAAGCCTACTTAAGCGCCCTGTAATGGAAGCGGTAGAGTTGGAGGGACGTGTGCTTGCTATTTTGAAAGAAGTGCAGGAGCGGGGCGATGCAGCCTTGATCGATTTTGCTTTGAAGTTTGATGGTGCTGCACCGAAGTCTTTGTTGGCAACAGATGCAGAGATTGCAGAAGCACAAGGATTGGTTTCAGAAGAATTAAAAGCAGCGATTCAGGTTGCGAAGAATAATATTGAGAAGTTTCACACGGCACAGAAAGAAGCGGAGATCCGTGTAGAGACGATGCCGGGTGTGAATTGCTGGAGAAAGAGCTTACCGATCGAAAAAGTAGGTTTGTATATTCCGGGTGGAACGGCGCCGTTGTTCTCAACGATCTTGATGTTGGGTGTGCCAGCAACCATTGCCGGTTGTTCGCAATTGGTATTGTGTACACCACCGAATAAAGAAGGAAAAATTCACCCTGCCATTTTATATACAGCACATTTATTAGGCATTAAAACTATTGTGAAAGCAGGCGGTGCGCAAGGCATTGCAGCGATGGCATTTGGTACGGCTTCGGTTCCGAAGGTATATAAGATCTTCGGTCCGGGGAATCAGTATGTAACTACGGCCAAACAATTGGTAACAAAATACGGTGTGGCAATAGATATGCCGGCTGGTCCCTCTGAAGTTGCTGTTGTAGCGGATAAGAATGCCAATGCAGCATTTGTTGCAGCCGATCTATTATCGCAGGCTGAACACGGTGCAGACAGTCAGGTTGTGCTGGTGAGCGACAGCGAAGACTTTATCAATCGTGTGCAGACGGAAGTTGCAGCACAACTTGCAAAGTTGTCACGCAAAGATCTTGCTGCAAAAGCACTGGACAACAGCAAAGCATTTTTGGTAAAAGACATGAACGAAGCCATGGAGATGATCAATCTCTATGCTCCGGAACACTTGATCTTGCAGGTTGAAGACTTAGATGCATTGGTTGCGAAAGTGGTAAATGCAGGTTCGGTGTTTATTGGTCCATATACGCCCGAATCCGCAGGGGATTATGCATCGGGTACAAATCACACCTTGCCAACGAATGGATACGCTACAGCCTACGCAGGCGTGTCTTTAGATTCATTTATCCGTAAGGTAACATTCCAGAAGATTACAAAAGAAGGATTGCAGAAAATTGGTCCGGTGATTGAGACCATGGCTGCTGCGGAGATGCTGGATGCGCATAAGAATGCGGTAACGGTACGCTTACAAGAGATTGCTAAAAGCTGAAAGCCTAAAGCCTAAGGCGAAAAGGGCAGTAGGTCATATTTGTAGAGACGCGATTTATCGCGTCTTTTTTTTGTCTGAACCGCTGATTCATCTGATTAAAATGATTTCTCTGATGCCGACTTCGCTGGCGCAAGCATTCGCTTGTGCCTAATTTAATGTTCCAATATGCATTCGATTATTTCCCACGGCTAAAGCCATGGGCTATGCAGGCAGGCTCATGTTGTGCATTTTGCTTTTATACTGTCTTCATAATGCTCTTATACCTATTTGATATGTGTATCACGATATACATTCCATACTCATTTAATACTGATCTGATACTTATTAACATGGTAGTTCCATACTAATGATCGGGTACTTCCATACACTTGTCATACGAAATTCATACTTACCTAATACTTAACGCATACTTCAGCCATACTGCTCTGGCGCAAGTCTTAGCGCAGCGGGACTTGTGCCTTCTATTTTTGAAGTCTTTGACTGCTTTTCTTGTTATTGATCATACTCGCTGGCGCAAGCATTCGCTTGTGCCTCATATATTTTCGTACTGTTCCTATACATACTTGATACTTATCCCATACAAATCCCTGCCTAATACCATACTATGTGCATACATGGTTCATACTAGGTTCATACACTGCTCATACATACCTCATACTATGTTCATACTGTTCTCATACTATCGGCATACTACCTTCATACTTCCCTCATACTTCAGCCATACTTAACTGGTACATTATTGGGAGGATTTTGTGCTGAAAAAGGGTTACAGGCAGCAGATTATTCCTGTATATGCTTTACAGGTTTATTCGAATTCCTAAAATAGCTTTACGCCTTTCATTTAATTCCTAAATGGGCTTTACATATTTTTTGATTCTTATTTTAAACTGTATATTTAGTTTCCGCAAGCTACTTTTGAAGGGAATATATTTTTGTTAATTGACTTTTACATTCAATAGTGATAAAAATAATTTCATCTGAATACTGTAGCGGTATATGAAATATACATGCACTTGATGTAATGCTATTGTACCAAATTGGGGAAGTTAGTAGCACTTGGGTGCATATATCAACTAGTTAGCATTAATTACTATAAATATAAAAATGGCAATTCCAAAAGTTTTTGTTAGCTCAACCTGTTATGACTTAATTCAAATTAGAGATTCTCTATTTGAATTTATTAAATCATATTATTATGAACCGATATTAAGTGAAAAGGGAGATGTGTTTTTTCATCCAGACTTACATACCCATGAAAGTTGTTTGAATGAACTGGAAAATTGCCAATTATTCATTTTAATAATTGGTGGACGCTTTGGAGGCAGTTATAAATTTGACACTTCAAAATCTATAACAAATGCCGAATATGAGGCAGCTAAAATAAAAAAAATACCAATATTCACTTTCATTCAACGAGAGGTGTACGAAGACCATCGAGTATATCAGAAGAACAAGCATAATAAAGCATTGATAAAAAAAATCAATTTTCCTTCAATCGAAAAACAAGAATATGCTGTAAAGATTTTTGAATTTATTGACAAGGTAAGGCTTTCAGATTTTAATAATAGTTACTATGCATTTGAATTTGTTAATCAAATTAAAGACCACTTGGGCAAACAATGGGCTGGACTTATGTATGATTTTTTAAGCAATCGTTCTAAATCAAATGACCAACAAATTGTCAATCAAACGCTAGATAATTTGACTTTAATCAACAGAAAGACAGAAGAGCTTGTTGAAAATATTTACAAACAACTTAAACCCCAGGAAGCAGTTGCTGAAATTGAAATTGCAGATAAAGTAATGGGTGGGGCAAAATTCTATAGCAGAGTTTTTAGACTTTATGAAATTAAGAAGTTTAAATCATCGATTGAAGTAGTTTCCAAAATTGATCCTAAAAAATTCACATGGTATGATTATTTAAGGGAGACAAAAGAGTTTGAAATAGTTCAGAACTCAAAAGATGGTCTCGATATGTCAACTGATTATCCTAACGTAATTTCATGGTTGAAGATTACTGATGAAGCACGTTACTGGGATGCTCAGATTAAGAATGGCCAATATGAATCCGAAATTAAGGATGTAGTGAACTTGTACGAAATACTAAAAACACTTAATGTTTCAGAAAGAAAGAAAGCACTTCAAATCACTACTTCTAATAATTTATGAAAATCACTACTGCTAACAATAGCTAGTAATTAGTTTAAGTTCAGTTTTTAGGAAACGTTAGTGCGTTAAAACCGCATGAATTATTTTATATTAAGGCATGCTTTTAGTAGTGGTTTGGAAACTGATAAGCATTAACATTTGACCCAATTACCAGCAACATCGTTGTACCATATAAGAAACAATGAACCAGAAAGTATTCATAAGCTATTCCCATGAAGACAAGAAATTTGTTGAATGGCTAAAAAATAATCTTAAAGATTTAGGACTTGATATATGGTTTGACCAACAAGAAATAAACCTTGGAGATAGTATTAAAAATAAAATAACTACTGGTATTCAATCCAGTAGTACTTTTATTGTTGTACTTAGTAATTCTTCTAAAAATTCAAGCTGGGTAAAATATGAATTGAATTCTGCATTACTTCTGAATGCAATAAATAAGGGAGTAAAGATTATACCAATAAAAATAGATGATTCTGAAGTTCCTTCTGATTTAGCAGGATATTTATACGCTGATTTTTCTACTAATCGAGAACAAGGACTTGAATTATTAAAGAAGACACTTTTACAAGAAAATAAAGTAGATTTTGAATTTCAAGATTGGTTTGAATTTAGTCCCCAAAAATTTGAAGATTTAACTTATGATTTATTGAAATTGGAAGGATTCAATCTTCAAAGGACTCCACCAATTAGAGATGGAGGATATGATTTTATTGCAAAGACTACAAATGTTCTTGGTGTCGAAGAAAAAATAATCATTGAATCAAAATTCTATAAAAGTAAAATATCAATTGATTTACTAAGAAAACTATATGCAGTTGCATTGGTTGAGAAAGTCAATAAGGTTCTTTTAATTACAAGTTCGGAACTTACTAATTCTTCAAGAGAATTTATAATGAATTCAGCACCCAATATCACTGTTTGGGAAGGTCATCAGTTAATACAAAAATTATTTCTGTATCCTGATTTAGTTGAAAAGTATTTTACCAAAAGCACACCGATAAGAAAAAAATCCTTAAAGTTAATAGATAAAGAATTAGCGAAAATACAAGTTCTGATAAAACGATTAGATGAATGCCCAGAAGGAAAACCTGGATGGAAAACATATGAAGATATTTGCTTAGATATTTTGAATTATCTTTTTGTTCCTCCTCTTGGTAAACCTAGAATTCAATCTAGAAGAGAATCTGGAATTGATATTAGAGACGCCATATTTCCAAATCGTAATAGCAATGAAAATTGGAAATTTATTCGAGACGATTATGACGCGAAGTATATTGTTTTTGAATTTAAGAATTATTCTGAAAATGGTAATGAAATAGATAAACAAGTATTACTTCAAGTTGACGATTATTTAAAAAAGACTATTGGGCGCTTTGGAATTGTATGTAGCAAAAAAGCACCAAATAGAAGTGGATTAGAAAAGAGGAAGGATATTTTCATAGAAAAGAATAAACTAATTCTCTTTTTAAGTAATGAAGATTTAAAAGAGATGCTTTTAAGGAAACACAAAAAGATAGACCCATCAGATGTAATTATAGATTTGATAGATGATTTCAATCTCAAATTTTAAAATAAAATGGTGTACAACAATGTATGAAAATAATAGCCAGTTCATTAGTAAAATCAAGGGCTGTAGGCCGTTTCACCTTTCTTGTAATTTGACAGGTAAGTCACTCGCAGTCAGCTATTATTCTTATACTAACCGTTTTGGGCAACACTATGAAGACGTCGATCAGAACTAACTTTAAACAGATAGAAATAAAAAATAAAAAATAAAAAATGCTAGACCAAGAAAATATATATCAACTCATTTTCAAGGAGCAATGGACTGACATTTTAGATTTGCTTTACACTGATAAAAAGGATATCTCAAACGACACATTGTTGCAACAAGCAGCAATGATTTTTGAGCAAGAGTTTTTTAAGAAAGTTAGTGACTACCCAATTGAACAAAAGGAGATTGAAGATAATCTAGATACTTTATATATTCTTTCCCACGGGAAATTTTACCTACTCGCCAATCATAATTATCGAACTCTAATCATTGAACTTGTAAAACGTAAGCCGTTAACTGAGGCGATTAATTATGCAAGGCATTTTCCTGATGAGGAAATTTGTAAAGCAACAATCAATAAATTTGAACAACTAAAAATAAAAGACGAAGATTTAAAACTTCAACGACCAACAAATATAACGATGAATTGGATTGAAATATATAACCGACTATTTGAACTGATAAATATACAAGGGGACACGGCTACATATTATTCTGGACCAAGGTTCATTAATACGGTAAGAGAGTTTGAACCTTACTTTCCCGACTACACACAATTCATTGAACTACGTAATCAAGAAGGAAAAAGTACAAGCAGGAAAATTTTCTACTACGACATTCTTCTGGAAATGAAGGAAGAAATGCGATTAAAAATTGTTAACCGAATTCTTGAAATATTAAAACCTCATAAACCAGATCAAGTTGAAAAGATTGAAGAACTTTTAGGAAAGCCAATTATAAGGAAAGAAGTTATTGAAAATTCTGAGGTAAAAAAAGGAAAATCGGGAAACCCTATAGTTTTTATTTCCTACTCTTGGGATGACGAACAACATAAGGAATGGGTTTTAAATTTGGCAAATCGTTTATGCTCAGACGGAATAGATGTAATACTTGACAGATTTTATTTGAAAGCTGGAAAAAATCTTCCTCATTTTGTTGAGCAATCAATAGAAAAATCAGAAAGGATAATTATTGTCTTTACTCCTAATTATAAATTAAAAGCTGATAAAAGAGTAGGTGGAGTTGGCTATGAGTATTCAATTATGAACTCTGATTTATACAATAATCAAACTGATAATGAAAAAGTAATTCCTGTTTTGAGGGCAGGAAGTCAAGAAGAAAGTATTCCTACGTTTATGCAACAGTTTATTCACATTGATACAAGAAACAATGTAAATTTTGAAAATAGCTATGTTGATCTACTAAGGGAAATTTACAATGAACCTGCCATCCAAAAACCTAAACTTGGAGCAAAACCCACCTTTGAAAGGAAAACAACTGAAGAAATTGAGAAACCTCTACTTGGTGAAAGGCCTAATTTCAAAAAAGAAATTACTGGTTATATAAACCCTGACATAGTAGCAAAACTTAAATTTAATGACACTCCTATTTTAACTCTTACAGACGGAAGTAGTATAAATGCAGGGACAATTAGAATTGAAGAGAATCATTTGGTTCACTATACGAGAAAAGGAATTATGGAAATTTTCAAACCAGATATGACTGAAGAGGAGAAGAAAATTTCAACTGAGTTACAATCTAAATCAGAGGAGTATTTGACAGAAAATAATTACATAACATGGACACCTTTAGACACTATAATTGGTATTAACAGGTGATAGAATAAAAACAAAGGAAAGCACATAACAATACATACAATTTATAGCGGTTCGTTTGTAAGAAAATAGTTGAGCTCTTTCATACTCCGCCCAATTCCTGCGGAATTCTGATGGTAAAATAGAATATGAATTTCCGTAGCAATTTGTCTACTCTGTTTCTTTGAAATTCTTACTTTAAATACAGTAACAAATATAATGTTAAACTGATAGTTAATTTTTCATCAAATGATAATTGTATGAATATAGAAAACTTGCTTAATCAAGTAACAATTATAAATAAAAAAAATACAGAAATTTTAGATGCTACTGGTGGGCGGTTTAATATGTTTCAGATATGTGGGGTTAATCATTATGAAAATACCCATTCTGCGATTATTTCTGAGTTTTTAAACCCCATTGGAACACATGGATTAAAGTCGAATTTATTAAAGTGTTTTATTGAATCGCTCGGCGATTTTTTTTCAATTAAAAATTTTAATTTTGAAAGTGCGAGAATCCGTACCGAACATTCAACACGACATGGACGCATCGATATTCTGATCGAGGACAATCAGCGTAATGCGATAATCATAGAAAATAAAATTTATGCAAAGGATCAACCTGAACAATTAAAAAGATATGACAAGTATGCTCAAATGTATAGAAATGGCTACCAAATAATGTATCTCACATTATTTGGAGATCAGGCGTCTTTACAAAGCGGAGAAGGAATATCTTATTTATCAATTTCATATAAAGATCATATAATTAACTGGCTAGAAGAGTGCGTGGCAATATCGTCGCGCTATCCTATTGTAAGAGAAACAATAGTTCAATATATCAATCATTTAAAGCAGTTAACACAGCAAGATATGAATATGAAAAATAAAACCGAAATCACTGAAGTTCTATCTAAAATAGAAAATCTGCGTGCTGCAAAAGTAATTTCACAAAATTACTCTGCAACGTTTGATTACCTTTCTGAAAAGTACTTTAATCCTAAAATGGAAGAATTAGCAAGGCAACAAGGATTGGAATATCACTTTGAAAACAGTGGGGAATCATTTATAAACTTTTATTTTACAAAGTTGAGTTGGCAAGGAAAATATTGGATAGGATTTACTTTTGAAAATAACAGGTGTTTCTATGGGATATGTAATAATCCCAATGTTTACAGGATTCCCGATGAAACTATAAAAATAATTCACCAAGAGTTAGAAACTTTAAATGTTAGTTCTTATAAAGAAAGTAATTGGTGGCCTTTTTATTCTTACTATACAAATTTGACTCTTGATATGTGGGAAAACGACATTATAAAGGACAACTATTTCTTCGATGATTGTAAAGAAAAAATTACACAGCTACTAATAGTATTAGAAAAAATAGGATTGTAATTTCATCGTGCGACAGCCTAACAGCGGCTAACCAAAATTGCTGATTTTATCTTACTGTGGTCTGTGGCATATATACCACTCACTGAAAGATTGAGTCAAGAAATGAACTTTGTAATAAATTATGATTGATCTAATACTTATGTTAACATCATACATTTGTGCGTGTTCGGGTCTAACCACGGTGATTCAAGATAAAACGTAATAGTAAGCATCATTATGGATTTAAATAAATTTATCAAATATCGAATTGAATACATTCAAAAGAAAAAAGAAGAACTTGATTATCTTTTATCTTTTGAGATGCCTGAATTTAAAAGTGTAGAATTTTCATCTATTGATATTGATGATGAATATGCTAAAAATCTACTTGACAAAGTAAATATAAATAAAGACTCAAAAATTATTTATTATATAAAAATCAATTCAAAAGACAAAGCAACTCAAATAATTGATCTTGTCACTAAAAAAAAGAAAAATAAGAAAGTAAAGTTACCCCTTGTTAATAGTAAAAATAACAATAGTGATATTTTATATGTAGGAAAAACCAACTCAAATTTCCCTAGCAGATTTAAAAGTCACCTTTGCTTGACGAATCCTTCTACATTCGCATTACATTTGGAACATTGGAAAAAAGATCTACCTCTACATTTAACTTTATGGTTTGCTGAAATTACTCTTGATGAAGATAAATACATGGAGCAGTTGGAATCTATTTTGCATGATCAATTAAAACCTATCCTTGGAAGATCAGGACATTAATATACAATTATAATATATTTAGTATTATTCCTATTAAATTAAAATGGCAGAGTTTTTAACAACAAATGGTACGTCTTACCACATTGAAAATATTATTATTGAAGCAAAGAGCAAGTTAGTTTTAATTTCACCTTATCTTCAAATTTCAAAAACATTTTACGAGCGACTTAAAGATGCTTCAAATAAAAATGTGGCTATTAAAATTATTTACGGCAAGGATGAACTTAAGCCAAATGAAAAAAATTCACTTGCTGAACTAAAGAATATTGAGCTGTTTTATTTTCAAAATCTTCATGCGAAATGTTATTTGAATGAAAATAAAATGGTTATTACTTCCATGAACATGTATGAATTTTCAGAGAAAACGAATAGAGAAATGGGAGTTTTGATTGATCGTAATGTAGATAAAGACCTTTTTGATAAAGCCGTTGCTGAAACCTTATCTATATTGCAATCTGCAGAACCTGTTCACTTAACCAGATCTGAGCGGCAAACAATAGCTCCAGTTAAATCAAATACTTCGGGACAAGCCAAGCAAAAATATCAAAAGCAAATCAGAGGGTATTGTATAAGATGTGAAACAAGAATCGATTACAACCCCGAAAAACCATATTGTCCAGATTGTTTTTCAATATGGGCTCAATTTGAAAATCCAGATTATAGAGAAAATGTTTGTCATCGTTGTGGTGAATATGATGAAACAAGTATGAATAAGCCACAAGATAGAGATTGTTTTAGTTTATGGCGAAAAGAACAAATGTAATTAAGATGATTAGATGATAATTGAAATTTTTAAGTGTTAAGATTGAGATATAACATCACACAGCAGTAGGTGGTTGGTCGAAAAGACACAACCTTTAGATTTACGCCGTAGTAAAATTCCAAGAAATAAGAATTCATATTTATCAAAGCGAAAGACGGTATCAACCGTCCTTCTGCAGTGATACGATTCTGTTTGGGTATATTTTTATTCTAAAGAATTCTAAATAAATTAATTAAAATAACCACCGGCAAAGGTGAACTATGGCGCAACTAGGTTAGACCTATCCGTGGATTTAGTCCTTTGCCGGCTTATTTGAACAGGCATCAAATAGAAATTTGAGTTCGCGGCTCAGTAGTAAGGT
>NZ_KB903653.1 GCF_000379725.1 Cytophaga aurantiaca DSM 3654 | reverse complement strand
TGCTGCTCCTTTGCTCACATTGTTCACAAACCACTCGTATGTCGGAGCTGTTCCTCCGTTACCACCAACTGCTGTAAACGTTACACTCGCACCCGCNCAGATTGCTCCTGCCGGTACNGCTGTAATGCTAACCGCTGGGGTAGCTGCCGTTGTTACTGTCATCACAACGGCATTCGAGGTTGCTGTCGCAGGACTTGCACACGTTGCTGTGCTTGTCATTACTACATCATAGCTGTCGCCGTTTGCTGCTCCTGTTGTTGTAAATGTTGCATTGGTTGCTCCCGCAATGTTGACCGTATTTTTTCTCCATTGATACGTTGGCGTGCCGCCATTTGTAGGGGTTGCCGTAAATGTTACACTTGTACCCGTACAGATTGTTGTTGATGGGGTAGCTATCGCTACAGTAGGAGTAACACTTGCTGTGACGGTGACGGTGATGATATTTGTTGTTGCTGTTGCACACGTACCGGATGCATCAACTCTTCTGTATTTGGTTGTTGCTGTGAGTCCTGTAGGTGCAGCATAGACTGCATTCGTTGCCGATGCGATCGATGTATATGTCGAGAATGGTGATACCGATGATTCCCATTGGTACGTATATGTTCCTGAACCGCCTGTTGTTGCTGTTGTTTGAGTGAATGCTGCAGGGTTACCACCTGAACAGACCGGCTGATCGGCTGCTACTGCACCTGCAACTACTGCAGGGTTAACGGTAACAGTTATAATATTTGATGTTACCTGAGGACATGTTCCGGAAGTTACTTTACGACGGTAGCTGATTACTTTTGCTGTTGTTCCGGTATTGGTTAATACACCTTCATCGTACGTTGCATTCGTTCCGCCTGATATCGCTGCATACGTACCTGTAGTTGTGATATCGCTTTCCCAAACGTAGGCTAATGTACCAGTACCACCAGCTGCTGCTGTTGGTACTGTAAACGCTGCAGGATCTCCGCCTGTACAGATAATCTGAGTTGTTGCTATTGTACCGGGTGTTGTCGTTGCATTTATCGTAATTGTAATAACATTTGATGGTAAAGAAACACAAGTGCCTTTGGTATCGGTTCTTCTGTAATAGGTGGTTGCTGTTAATGCTGCCGGAGTATAATCCTTCAACGTTGCACCTGTAATTGTTGTCCAGCCTCCTGTACCCGTTGCAGAGGATTCCCACAAATAACTTACTGTACCTGTTGCAGGTCCACCAGATAAAGCTGCTCCTCCGATCTGAGCCGGAATCGTAGCTGTACAAATTGTTTGGTTTGCAGTAAGTGCAGGAGTTGTCGGAGCAGTACAGGTGGTTCCGCCACAATTAACAACCGATTGTGCCGCAATAGAATTCGTTGCCTGTCCAAGCATATTTGCATATGCATTGTTAACAATTTTTCCTGTAGAAGAACACGAAGCGACAGTACCCGTCCAAGTTTTCGTTATTATTGTTCCATACAGAACAGGTCCTGGAACAGCCGGCCAAGAAATAGTACCTGCAGTATTTGTACCACCTGTTGCTGTGCCAAACGTTATTCCTGAAGGAATCGGATCTGAAATAATAATATCAAATGCAGAATCCATTTCTGAATGCAAAGAAACAACCGTATGATTTGCATATGAATCCCCACCGGTAGGTGTTCCATTGACAAATCCTATATAACCTGCCTGAACAGTCAAGCCGGTAAATGTTACGGTTGGAGAACCGGTTAAAGTTCCCATCCACAAATTCAATTGATTGCCATTCAGAACAATTTTAAAATTCTGCGGTGCACCCGGATAACCAATTGTTTGTGTACTGCCGATCTGCGTACTTCCATTCCAGGCACTAACTGCAATGGTTCCGGCACCAGGATTCGATTTAAAAGAAATATACGAACCGCTTGCAATTGTTGTTCCTGATTGCCTTACGGCAATTGAAAAGCTTGCATTTGCAGCCATTTGCAAGGTGCCGGTAATTGTACCGTTTGTTCCGTGAGCTTTTTTATGAATCAGCATAGTTCCTGTAGCATTGGTTGTGCTATTGGAAATAGTTGTTCCAAAATTCCAGGCACCTCCATATTGATTCCAGTCTGCAGCTGTACCCGTAGATGCATCGATGATTGCCCCATGCGTTTGTGTATAGGCAACTGTATACGTAATAGGATCTCCGACAACATAAGTTGCTTTGTCGGCGGTCTTTGTCATGGTAGTTGGAGTGGGCGGCAATATTACTGCATCACAGGTAACAGTTACACCTGCTGTATCTGCTTTTTTAGATTCGTTGTCTCCTTGAATCCACGCTGAATTAATAAGCATCTGATCTGCTTTCGGACACGTACCAGGAGTTGTAAATTTTGCGATGGCTTTATATTCTAAGGATCCTTTTTGTCCAACCTGCAATTTTGGGATCGTCCAGGTAATCACTCGTGTTGTCGGATCATACGTTGCAGTAATACCTAAGGTAGTTTGCTGTACCCAACCATTAAAGGTTAATCCCAACGGCAATGTATCTCGTATAATTACATTGGCAACATCACGACCAGGCAACGGGCCATTTCCATACACTCTTCTCCACGTATAACCGTCCCATTCTTCGATCAAAACGTTGTCTACCGTTTTAGGCGCAACCTCACACGCATCCTTATGCCACTTCGTAACAGGTACATTCAGATTATATGGATCTGTCCAGGCATTCGTTACAGGGAAATACAAACCACCATCCGTATCCGCGGAGCCTGGATTCCATGACCAATCGTCCGACCAATCAATTGCTCCATTATTAGAAGTATAAAGATCCCATACAGCACGTAATGGTTCCGTTCCGCCTTGATGTATACGATCGGGTTTGCCATACTGAGCAGAAAGTTGGGGAGTTGTAGTAGCAATCTGATTTGCAAATTGAATAATCACACGTTGATTCCATTTGCCTCGCGCATCTGTGCCCGGAGTAATAGACTCCTGGGAAAATGTAACACCTGTTGCAGCTCCGCCTTCATAGATCGTGTTTCGAAGAGCCCATCCAATTCCACATGGACCTACTCCACTTACACAGCTATAGGTATTGTCATTTAAAAAAGCAGATATTCTATAATTCTTATAATTGATATAGGGTTCAGCTGCACCATGAAACAAACGGATCTTAACTCCACGTGTATCGCCATTGGCTGCATAAGCGCCTTGTGAAAAACTGAAAAACACATTTGGTCTTCCACCATTCAACCAACCAGCACTGGATGAATTTTCAAAATCAATTTTAAATTTTACTTCTGTATTATCCTGAACTTTCGCATAGTTCACGGATTTATCTATTAGTAACGCGCGCTTTACAATATCAATGCAATTGCGTTCCATTACTTCTGTTACATTATTGGGATACTCATTGGTAGTCCAGCTTTTGCTATTGCTTGCAGTGATTGTTGCTGTAGCACAATAACGACCATCTGCATTAGTTCCCGCCTGTACTTTATACGTTCTTACACCTTGAGTTGGTGTTATACCTCCTGCAGTTGAGAAACCAGGCACAGAACCGATCGTCCAGGTAATTGAACGTGTTCCTGCATTGTATACCCCACCATTGGATGCAGATCCCGGTACATAGTCAAAATCTGTTGGAAGTGTTTCAACAATTTGTGTACCAGCTGCAGCAACAGTTCCATAATTTCTGTAAGAAAGTGTAAACTGAAATTGATCTCCTGTATAGCCGTATGTTTTATCAACAGCCCGATAGATCTTTATATTCGCAATTGGTTTCGCAACCAAGGGATCCTGAAAATTTCCTGAAAGAATCAACATTCCTAACAAACGAAAAAAGCCATGAAAATAAACCGGTTTGGATGTTAGGTATCTATCACCTGCTGCAGTAATGTCCCACTCAATAGCACATTGACGGAACATATCACCCATCAGATTGAAATCCTGAGCTGCAATGGTTGAAGGTGCAGAAGTTGCCATACCCCAGTTGATCGGTAAAGGATACAACACAGCCCCGGTATTCGGATTATATTGAACACTTGTTATTGGTGGACCTGTATAGGTAAGGTCCGGACCGCCTCCAAGATCCACACAGGCATTTCCCCACGGAGCTTTGCGTTGATCTGTAACAAAACCTGCAAAGCGTTTCCCTATTAATTGTTCAAATGAATTGGGTACGCCGTTTTGTACCGTATGTGTAACAGGATCCCAGGTATAGGTTGGATCTCCGTGCCACACATAATTTAATATCGTTCGCCAAGCTGCTCGAAAATCTTCTCCAAGATTGAAACTGGAAAATGTAACCGTAGATCCTGTTACTTTCGCATAACCCGCATGTGGTACAGCTTGTGGGTTTGCTAAAAGTTTACCCATGATCCAATCACTGGACGCTTCAGCCCGATACATCTGATTGATTTCCCAAGGATCAAAACCAGCTGTTGTCATTTCTTGCCTAAACGAATAAAAATAGGATGGAGCAGCATAATCTATATGCAAATCATTTGGGCCACCAAATTCCGGACACCACAATGGATCGCCGCTGCCAAATGTTGTTGTTTCACCCGGACCTGTATTTCCATTTTTTAAATATCCATCAAAACCAACGTTACCGGAAACACTTCTGCAATCCGCAACACTACCCGACATAAAGCCTCTATTCTTACGCTCTACCAAACCTCTGATAACATCCAGCGCTTCTTTTTTGTAACTAATGGGTTGTCCATTAAACGCTACATAACCGGAATTGTCTCCCCATTGCTTCCATGCCATTAATAAACCCAAAGCAATATCAACATCTCCATCTGTTGCCGCATCTCCGCCTGGTTCTGCAATGGTGTTGTCACCATATTGATATCCTGCTCTAATAATTGCACCCGTGCGATAACTCTGTTGCAATGCTCTGCGAACATCGTGCTCACGCATCCAGATACCATCAAAGGTTTTTTTATCTCCCATATAAGCTGCTGCTATCAATGCATAGCCAACACCTTCGGAACAATCATACGGGCACCCAATATTTGTAAGAATATAATTTACACCAGCCCAGGAATCTCCCGTGTATGTATATCTGTTTGCTTCAATCTGCCAGGCTTCACGCATGATCTTTTCCATCTCTGCATGTACAACTCCTGGTGCATTATTCGTTGCTAAATTTCCTAACGAATGTGTACCTCCAAAATCATAAGACAAAAATTGTGGAAAAGGGAAATTCGGATTACCTGAATTGATATCAACCGTTACCTGACCAAATGTAAATACACTGGTAAATAAAAACACAATGAAATAAACGCTTCCTCTTTTAATTCGCTTTAGCATCTTCTCTATCCAACTAATTTTATATTATCTAAATGCACAAAACAATTGAAACTGTATTTCAATTGTTTTGTGCATTTATTTTACCTTATAATCTGAACCCAACCTGTAAGCGGTTCATCGTAGATCTGGCTCTGAAGGTTGATGATGTAGAAGTACGTTCCATCCGGTAACACCTGTCCGTTGCGGAAGTTCGTTCCGTCCCAGTTCTTCGGATACCCTTCTGATTTCCATACCAAATTACCCCAACGGTTGTAGATCTCAATTATACAATTCGGATACCCTTCGATGTTCTTGATCTCCCAGTCATCGTTGTTGCCATCTCCGTTTAC
>NZ_KB903652.1 GCF_000379725.1 Cytophaga aurantiaca DSM 3654 | reverse complement strand
GTTGGTGTGCCTGCAATATTCGTAGGAGCTACTGTTTGTGTAAGTGCCCCTGGAATTGTATTGTAACAGATCGTTGCTGTTGCTATGCCAATCGTACCTGCTCCGATNCCTGCATTCACTGTTACAGATGCACTTCCACTTGCTGTTGTAGGTGAAGCACACAAGGCATTGCTTGTCAACGTAACTTTTACTACATCTGTGCTTGAAGTCAATGCTGTTGTTGAGAACGTTGCATTTGTTGCTCCTGCTTGAGATACTGTATTAATAAACCACTGGTAGCCTGGTGTTGCTCCCGGATTTGTNGGCGTTGCGGTAAATGTTGTTGAACCGTTCGTACAGATCGTTGTTGGACTTGCTGCTACCGTTACACTCGGAACCAATATAGGATTCACTGTTACAACAATTGCTGTAGAGGCTACTGCTGTTGTTGGTGCACACGTTGCATTGCTTATCATTTCAACTGTATAACTATCGTTGTTTGCTGCTGTTGTTGTTGTATACGTAGCATTCGTTGCTCCTGAAATTACTGCGCCACCTTTTTTCCATTGATATGCCGGTGTGGTACCTCCATTCGTTGGCGTTGCTGTAAACGTAAGGCTTGCTCCTGCACAGATTGCTCCTGTCGGCGATACCGCTGCTGTTACACTTGGAGTAGGAATCGGATTAACAACCATGGTAATAACGTTTGAACTCGCATTCGGTGTGCTTGCGCAACCTGAGTTACTTACCATGTCTACACTGATCTGATCTCCGTTTGCTAATGTGGTGCTTGTATAGGTTAGGTTTGTTTCTCCTGCTATTGCTACAGTATTCTTTTTCCATTGATACGTCGGTGCTGTTCCTCCGTTACCACCAACTGCTGTAAACGTTACACTTGCTCCTGCACAGATCGCTCCTGCCGGGACTGCTGTGATCGTTACGGCCGGTGTTACAACTGTTGTTACTGTGATAACTACTGCATTCGAGGTTGCAGGGTTACCACTTGGACATGTTGCATTGCTTGTCAGAACTACTGTGTAGCTGTCGTTGTTTAATGCCGTTGTTGTTGTATATGTAGCATTTGTTGCTGACGCTATATTTGTACCGTTCTTTTTCCACTGATACGTTGGTGTTGTTCCTCCGTTCGTAGGTGTTGCCGTAAACGTTACACTTGTTCCTGCACAGATCGTTGTACTTGGGGTTGCTATTGTTACACTAACAGGTAAGATCGGGTTAACTGTCATCGTAATGCCTGTGCTTGTTGCTGTCAGTGGACTTGCACACAAGGCATTACTTGTTAGTGTCACGGTATAAACATCAGCGTTTGCTGCTGTCGTTGTTGTATATGTTGCATTTGTTGCTGACGCTATATTTGTACCATTCTTTTTCCATTGGTATCCTGGTGTTGTTCCTCCGTTTGTTGGCGTTGCTGTAAATGTTACACTTGCTCCCGCACAGATTGCTCCGGTTGGTGCTACTGCGATTGATACTGCAGGTACCAACACCGGGTTAACTGTTGTTACGATTGCTGTGCTTGTTGCTGTCAGTGGACTTGCACACAAGGCATTGCTTGTTAATGTTACTGTATAGCTGTCACTGTTCGCTGCCGTTGTTGTTGTAAACGTCGCGTTTGTTGCTCCTGCTATTGCTACACCACCTTTTTTCCATTGGTACGTAGGTGTTGTTCCTCCGTTTGTTGGCGTTGCTGTAAATGTAAGGCTTGCTCCTGCACAGATTGCTCCGGTTGGTGCTACTGCGATTGATACTGCAGGAACCAACACCGGGTTAACTGTCATCGTTATGCCTGTGCTTGTTGCTGTCAGTGGACTTGCACACAAGGCATTACTTGTAAGTACTACGGTATAAACATCACTGTTTGCTGCTGTAGTAGTCGTATATGTTGCATTTGTTGCTGACGCTATATTTGTACCATTCTTTTTCCATTGGTATCCTGGTGTTGTTCCTCCGTTTGTTGGCGTTGCGGTAAATGTTACGCTTGTACCTGCACAGATTGCCCCGGTTGGTGCTACTGCGATTGATACTGCTGGAATCAACACCGGGTTAACCGTCATTACAATGGCTGAACTTGTTGCTGTCGTTGGACTTGCACACAATGCATTGCTCGTAAGTGTTACTGTATAGCTATCACTGTTCGCTGCTGTCGTTGTTGTATAGGTTGCGTTTGTTGCTCCTGCTATTGCTACACCACCTTTGTTCCATTGGTACGTAGGTGTTGTTCCTCCATTTGTTGGAGTTGCTGTAAACGTTACGCTTGCTCCTGCACAGATTGCTCCGGTTGGTGCTACTGCAATCGCTACACTTGGAACCAAGGTTGGATTTACAACTACAACAACACTTGCCTCTGTATAACAGGAAGCATTACTTGTGTTACCATCTTCTACTCGTAATACATAGGTACCCGCGCCTGTGGTTGGTCCGGTAATAGCTGTTGTGTTATTCGGTACTGCTGTTGCTGTACCAACTGTAGGATTAGGCGATAAAGCACCGGTTGTTAATGGAACTGTTGTGCTTGCACCGCTACCTGCTGTCTTGAACCAGGAATACGTAAACGCAGTGTTCAAAGGAGCCGCAGCAACCGTTACCGTACCGGATAAGGTCTGAGCTGTTCCCTGACACAAACTTATTGGTGTACTTGCCGGTGCTGTAATAGCTACTGTAGTAGGTTTTGAACACGGACAGCTTGGGGTTAAGGTAACTGCTGTGCGTGGACAAACATAAGCAGGAACGTTGAACTTAAGATCAAAACCTGGACCTCCTTTCTTAAGGGTAGGATTGTTTCCATTTTGAGAAGCACCGACTCTTGATACAGTTGCTCCATCGTAACTATCTACTATAGGGAATGTTTGATCACAATCATTAATAGCAATATAGAACCTTCCGTTGTTACAGCTACTTCCAACATCTGTTGCTGTTGCCGATATAGGCGTGATAAAGAAATTAGTACCAGCAGGAATACTCACATTTCCCTTTAAGACAAAATCCATGTACTGATCTTGTGGGTCTGCTGCTGTTTTGGTTATATTATAGTTTGCAGTTAACGTTCCTAATACATTGGCTTGATCATCTACAAGTCCTCCTCCGTTAGGCTTTGCGCCAACAACTCTAAATGTTATTGTTCCGCTTAACCCACATCCTGTAGTCTGAATATAAACTCTACTTTTAAGGCTTAGAGAAGTTAGGGTTATAGCTTTATTCGCATAATAACCCTGACTATTTAAATTATTGTTAATGTTAAATTGGTCTCTCCAATCTGTGGCATTACAAGATTGTGCTTTGGTATATACTGTACCTGAAGCTTTAGCTGATTTCTGATAGTAAACAATTTTATTTGCACCGGATGAAGCAGCTGTTGAAACATTTAATGTATCACCATCTGGGTCGATACCTTGTGAAGTTCCTAATTTATTTCCTGCAGTAAGAGCATCATACCATTCAAAAATACCATTTGGTTCACTTGCATTAGGTGTTAAATGTACAATACCTGTATTTGCACAGAATGTATTGGGAGAACCTAAAGTAGGCAAGTTTATAAGACATGGGTTACACACGGGTGTAGTTACCGTGAATTTTTTAGCTGTTCCTGAAAGTGGTACCAGTTTAAAATCATCTAAAGCAAAATCACTACCCGGACTATCTGTTCTTTTCAAATCACGTACTTCTAATGTATACGTATTCGTACCAGCTAATGGAGCTGTCCAACCAGCAGTAAGCTGATGCCAATTCAAATCATTAATTGACCAATAGCTTGCAATCAATACATTGTTAATATACACACCAATAGCAGCTGGTATTGCATTATAAAGAGTATCTGTAAGGACACCTCCATGTACATTTGCAAAATATCCGCTAAATGCAAATTTAGCATTTTGAGCTGCTGTAAAAGTCCAGGCTATCACTTGTCCAGATGGTTGACCAGTTCTCGCTGCTTTCGCATCTGCAAAAAACCGCATAGAACCGGCTGGTTGACCAGGAGCCTGAGGAAGATTCACCCAATATCCCGGATTGTAAGTATTGATATTTGCATCCACAGAATATTGATTATCACCGTGATTACTGGCTGCGTAGGTATAATAAGGCGCACCGCTAATAAAACCAATATTACCGCTATTAAAATCACCGTTTGACAATACATTGCCTATACCCATATATCCTACCGCATCATACTGTGTTGCTGTAAGTGTTTGTACTCTGTATGGATTGGCAGTGCTTACTGTAGCATGTGTAGATGTTAATTCCCAGTGATCAAATATTAAACCACCAGTAGCACTTGCTGTTAAGTCGGTGTATGAGTCGTTCACACATGCACTTGCTGTTGCTGTAATAGCAGAACAATCTGTTATTGGCCCAATAGTAACAGCATCTGTTTGTGTTTGCAAACCACCAAATTTGATGTTATCCAATCCAAAATCATATCCCCTCATTGGGAATAAATTCTTTTGTCTGATTTCAATATTTGCAAAAGAAGAAGTAGCTGAGTTCCATGTGTAAGCATGATTTTTCCAAACACCTACTGCATTCACTCCGCCATTTAGTGCAAAATCAGTACTTGCAGAACCAACCAACACACCATTAATATATACTTCCAAATCTACATCATAAAAAGGTGCTGTACCCGGAGCATTTGAATATCCACCTGTATTTGCCGAAACTACATAACAGATAGAAGTGAAATCAAAAGAAAATGTATAGATCTGGTTTGCTGTAAGTCCTGTAATATTTTGTCCCCATACTACAGGCTTCGCAATCGAAGAAGCATCTTCACCATTTACGACCAAGAAATTTCCAGGATTACCGGTAACGAAGGGTTTGGTACCATTAAACGTCCAGTCACCCTGTGCACCCCAGTTACCTGATGATGCAGCTACATTATATGAACCATCTGTACTTCTAGGATCCACAGGTCCTGGCATAGAAGTAACAAAACCCGTTGTACCGGCACTAAAATTACCGTTCACAACTAAGTCGCCGCTTGTAACTGTACCAGATAAAATAACCTGCGTTGTACCAACCTGTGAAGCTGTAAAATCTGTTGTTGACCCGCTTGTATTTGATAACGTACCACCACCTGTCGACCAAGTCAAATTTGAAGAACCGGTACCTGATAAAGACCATGTATCACCAATACATAAAGGACTATGAGAAGGTGCTGTAACAATAGATGCCGTTATTAATTTATCATCTATACGTGTTGCATCTGAAGAATAACAACTCGGATTTGTTTTATCAGCAGCTGATGGACTACCACCTGTAAGTTCATGAACTTCCCAGTTACCAACTTGATTTGTGGTATATGTTATTTTACCTACACCACTTGCTGCCGGCACGTTCACTCCATTGAAATACCAATCAAAATAATTAGATGTTGAAGAGTAGTTACCAACTGTTAACACAGCTGTTCCGGATCCATTTACAATAGTTGCTTTATTAGAACTAAGTGTTAAAATATTTATACTTCCGGGAGCAACACAACATCCTACAGTTGTTTTTGTAGATAAAGGCGTTGTTTGTGGTGGACAAATTGCAGTATAGTTCCAATCATATAATACGCCAAACTTTCCTCCTGTTGTAGAAGCACTGTTTGCCGGTATCGTAATTGGGCCATTTGTTGTTGTTGCTGGCTGTGCAGGAGAGAATAAAAGTCCATCAACCTGTGCACCTGTGCCTGTTGGATTGGTATTAACTGAAATTACTGTTGATGTAGTTGTAGTTAAAGTATAATTAACAGGAACTTCTATATAATAACCATTCGTTATACCTGTTATAGGGGTTGCTCCAACCGTTGAAAAATTATATACAGCAGACCCTGCACCTGGTGTAAAGGTTATTTGAATTTTATAGGTTTGCCCAACCGTATTTAATACTACCGGAATTTTTATTGTATTGAATCTTACGGGCATCGTATTTGTAAATGTCATTTGCATTGCCGTTCCCGCAGGATTGGAAGTATACGCTGGCGTAGCTCCTGGTTTAGGATTTACAGTTGGGTAACTCGTACGTTTAATATATGTTAACTGCACACCTGCTGGAGGTGCTGTTGCTGTTGTAATTCGAAATGGTGAATAATAGGAACTGCTCTGAGTAGAATCATAAAAGATTGAACCCGTTCTTATCAAATGACCATTCGCATCAAAGTCCGCAGCTACATAGGGTGCCGGTGTATAGCTATACCATTCATACCAGGTATTTGGAGTTGGTGAGTTAAAGCTCCATTTTGCAAAACCATTTTCACACCATTGAGTTGTGGTTATTGCCTCCGCTCCGCATTGCGCGTATCCATTCACTGACATCCCAATGAAGAATATAGAAATCAAAACGGTGTAAAATAAATTTTTAGGGGTACTTGTTTTCATATTGTTTAATTTATCAGGTCGGGTAATCTGATTTATTGTATGCGATTTTATTGAGATTTTATTTTAAGCAATACATGTTTTTCTATTAATACATGCTTGTTTTAGCAATTGATACCATAGCAAATAAGAAGGTAACCTTTGCATCTATATACAAAGTTTCGAATTGGTTAAGGCTTATGAATGGTCTCCTTTATACGCATAAAGCATGCTTGGGTTGCATTAAACGAATATTAATAGTCTAAAAAAGTAATGCCTGACATCTAACGTATCGTTAAATATCAGGCATTTTTTATAAGTGATAGAAAATTTACCTTATAATCTGAACCCAACCTGTAAGCGGTTCATCGTAGATCTGGCTCTGAAGGTTGATGATGTAGAAGTACGTGCCATCCGGTAACACCTGTCCATTGCGGAAGTTCGTTCCATCCCAGTTCTTCGGATACCCTTCTGATTTCCATACCAAATTACCCCAACGGTTGTAGATTTCTATAATACAATTCGGATACCCTTCGATGTTCTTAAGCTCCCAGTCATCGTTGTTGCCATCTCCGTTTACAGTAATCACATTCGGTACTTCAATCGGACTCACTACAATAACTGTAACATCGTCTGTTGTTGAACATGTTGTTGCTCCGCTTGTATTGCT
>NZ_KB903651.1 GCF_000379725.1 Cytophaga aurantiaca DSM 3654 | reverse complement strand
GATTCTCCTAAGGTGATTTCCGTTGCGTTGATGTTTTCTCTCTGGTCGATCAAAGCACCAGCTGCACTAACAATTGTTATAGATTTGATCGTACCTAGATTTTCCAGTTTGATTGTAGTACTTGACTGGAATGGCTGAGGAGAAACAGAAATGTTTATGCTTGTTCCGTTTTTCGTAGCAGTAGTAACACAAGGTGTATTTCCTGTAGTACCGCCTACACAAACAGAGCAATTATCTAAGTATGCTGTGCCGTTTGGAACACCTGCACAATCCAGGCAAGATGTTTCACTCTTTCCGCAGCCGCAATTTCCGGCAGCTATTTTTGCAGGGTCGTTCGGACAAGCATCACCTGCTACTGAAACATAACCTGTCGGTTGTGTACATGAACTTGTTGTTACACTTGGATCACCTTTGCCATCGCCATCCAGATCCTGATACCAAGTGATGGATGCAGTAACGGTTATTGTTGTACCTGTAGAAGTTGCAGAGCAGCTGTTGTTGTTGGTTACTTTAACGGTATATGTTCCTGCAGCCGTTGCTGTGTAGGTAGCATTTGTTGCGCTAGCAATTGTACCTGTTGCATTCGACCATTGATAGGTTAAACCAGTTCCTGTGTTAGCAGAAAGAATTACTGAACCACCAGTACAGAATGATGTAGCAGGAGCGTTGATCGTTGCTGTTGGCAATGCATTTACAGTGATTGTTGTTGGAGTAGAAGTCGCAGAACATGAACCGTTATTTACAGTTACGGTATATGCTCCGGCAGCCGTTGCTGTGTAGGTAGCATTTGTTGCACTAGCAATTGTTCCGGCGGCATTCGACCATTGATACGTTAAACCTGTTCCGGTGTTTGCAGATAGTGTAGCAGAACCGCCTGTACAGAAAGAAGTCGTTGGTGAAGTTATTGTAGCTGTACAAGTTGCGCTCATTGTAATTGTAATCGTATTTGTAGTGCTACCAGATGCATTTGTTTCAGTTACTGATATGTTACCTCCATTTGTTCCGAATGAAACGGTTATTTGATTTTTCGCAGTATTTGTACTTACTACTGTAGCGCCCGCTGGGAGTGTCCATTGGAACGTTGAACCTACAGTTGGATTAACTGAGTACGTTACATTTTGTTGATTTGGAGTAACCGATATCGGTCCTGTTATGTTTTGTACTGCAGGTTTACCAGAACATACCGGTCTTGTGTTGTCAATGATGGCAAAAACAGGGGTGCGTAAGCATGTATTGCCTACACTGATTTTCCAATCGTAGAATAAACCGTACCAGGTACTTTGCCAGCTTTGGTTATAGGTGAATGAAAGATAGTTTGGGTAAGAATAAGGGAAGGTGCCACCCGAAGCTTCAAATGTTAAACCGCTAGTTGTTCCTACTGCATCAATCACATATGTTCCGGGAAGTAAATTGAAGTTTAATGGTATTGTTTGTTTACCAGCAGCCAAACCTGTTACCGTTTTGGTATAACTCGTAACCGCACCTTGTTTGAGATTGATCGTAACACTGGTTCCTGCATTTACAACATAGACAGCAATACTATTTAAAGTTACTGCTTGTAAAACGGTTACATTATAAATTTTATCTGTTGCAGTAAAATCAGCAACTCCTGCAGTCCAGCTTGCGCCAGTACCTGCTGATGCTTTACCTACAGAAGTACTTACTGTCCCTTGATCTTCAACATAAAAAGTTTTGTTTGCCGTAATCGTTGGTTGATAGTTTTTCGTTGAAGATAAAGCCGTTCCGTTAGTAGCAACATCAAACCATTTATACGTGCTTGTACCCGTAACACTTAAGTTTACCATTCCCGGTGCACAAATTGTATCGCTTGTAACGGTTAAAAGTTTTGAGGTAACTGTGTACGTGCTTGAAACAGGAGTGCAATTTGCTGCGCTGATTGTAACGGTATAGGATCCTGCTTTACTGACAACAATAGATTGAGTTACTGCGCCTGTATTCCATAAATACGAAACCGTTGCACCACCAGCATTTCCTGCGTCAAGTGTTTGTTGTACCGGATTACAAAGTTCATAAGGTGCACTTGCTATTGCTGTTAATGTATTTGAAATAACAATGGTAGAAGTGTTTTTACAACCTAAAGAATCTACATCCACTTTGTATGTTCCTGCTTGTGTGATCGTAAGTGTTGGACTTGTAGCATTCGTGATTACGATATTATCTTTATACCAAACAAATGTTCTTGCGTTTGCTGTTAAACCAGTGTTTAACGTGATTGAATTTTTACCACAAATAGATTGATTGGTTCCAAGATTAGGTTTTGTACAAGCAGAAATGATTGATCCTGTACCTCTGTGTGTAAGGGTTTCAAAGAAAATATTCCATGATGATTCTGATGCAGCAGAGGTATTTAATATTTTCTGCGTTTCTATCATATCAAGTCCAACACGATTGTGATAATGGTTGTAACCTATTTCAAATGTATTGTAACGATCTGCGGTCGTAACATTATTTGCACACGTACCCTGCATGTTGCCACTCGTTAATTGTTTAGCCATTAATTCTAAAACGGCAACATAACGTTTTTCTTCTCTCGCATATACATCCACTCCTTGGTGCCATGCAATTTCTGCAGCAGCTAAAGTTGCAGCCATAGCAAATTGAGCATGGTGCCCATTGTCGCGACATGTTTCTTGTGTTAGTCCATCTACCCAGGCTGTCACAGCACTTCCACTTCCCCAAGCAGCATCATTGCTGCCGCCATAATTTCTGGAAGCCGGATTGTCAGTAGAAAGATAATAATAAGCAGGATTCCGTTTTTCTAATCTTGCTAAACCCGCGTTAAATTCTGTTACATCTTCATTATATACTGCGATTGCTAGCATTGCTTGAATTTGGGTAAGATCTACATTACCATTCCAGGTGCTCATTGTATTGATCACAGGATAGAAACGAGCAACAAACATTGCTTTCATTTTTGCCTGATCAGCAGCGGTCCAACCTGGATAATTTCTCATTAATTCAGCAGTAGGTCCTAACAAAGTTCCGATCCAACCACCTACTAATAAATCTTGACCTGCAGTTGAAGCATACCCTGTGAAATTATTTGCCCAGGCATTTAAAATGGCTACGGCTCTGTTTGCATAAATTACATTTCCAGTATAGTGCCATGCTAATGCATTGGCATATGCGTTCTTGCACAAGTCTCTAGGTCCGTTTTCTCCCGGACCAACGTTGGCAAGATTCCCAGCTACTGCCCAAGTTAAAAGTTCATTGAATTCACTCGTCCAGGGCTCTTGATTAGCAGCAATTTTTTGTTTTACAAAAGCAAGTTCTTCATTTGCTTCAACGGCACCTAAATGGATAAAATTACCCGAATGTGTCAATTGAGCAGATGCTTTAATTGCTATAATATTAATCAATAGAAGAATCCCTAAAGCGATTAACAACCTTTTCAGTAAGTTATTTTCTTTTTTCATAGACGGTTAGATTGAATTAGCCCTATTTTAAGTCACAGGTTTTGTTGATACACATTCACCTGATATATAAATTCAGAAGCAGCAATGATTATATATTACTGTTTCAATAATTTATAATACAAAAAAGGTGAAGGGAGGTTAAAGACTATTGAACTCAATTCCGAAATGTTTGAACTCTGTTTCGGATAGATAAAAAATACTGATAACCAGTTTGTTATTTTTATTTCTTTAACTCTTAACTTTGAAATCTTGATATTATTAAATGAAAATAGTATTCAAAAAAATGCATTTGCATTCAAGACACGAATATAAAGTTGAAAAATTTTAATCTTAATATTGGGAGTTGAGAGGATATTATTCTTTTCGTATGAATTCAGAAGGAGATTTACCGTATTGTTTAACAAAACTACGAGTGAAATAGGATAGGCTATTAAAACCAACATCGGTTGCAATCTCGGTTATGTTTTTATTTCCTTCTTTCAAATATTCAATACTTCGTTTTAAGCGTATTATTTTAATAAATTCATTTACGGTTAAGCCTGTAACGTTTTTTATTTTTTCATAAAGCATTGTTTTGCTTAAGCCAATTTCTTTACAAAGATCATCAGCATGTAATTCCGGATCAGAAATGCGCGACTCAATATAGGTTATACAGGTGTTTAGGAATTCTTGCGTTATTTTATTTTGTGCTGTTTCACGGATACTAAAATCTATTTCGTTGCTAAACTTTTTACGTATCAAATCACGGAACTGCAATTGATTGCCAATTCGTCTGATAAGCACATACGGATCGTAGGGCTTCGTTAAAAATTCATCTGCACCGGCTTCAATAGCTCTTTTTTCTACATCAAATTCTGTTTGTGCAGTTAAAATGATGCAGGCAATATGACTGGTAGCTGGATCATTTTTAAGTTGATGACAGAATGCAAAACCATTCATGACAGGCATATTTAAATCGCAGATAACAATTTCGGGAAAAAGAGTTTTTGCCATTTCAATACCTGCAGCACCATTTTCTGCTTCATAAATTTCAAAATGTTCAGATAGGTATCCTCGCATAACTGCACGTGCCGGAGCTTCATCATCTATCAGAAGTATTTTTCTTCCTTTATAAGAAGCCACAGGTTGGGTAGGAAGATCTGTTTCAGGTACAAATAAGGTTTGCTTTTCCTGTACTTCTATTTTATTGAATTGCTCATTTGAAGTTGCAGCAGGGAATGTAATATCAACACGGGTTCCTTCTCCCAAGGTACTTTCGATACGGATGTTTCCATTATTCAATTCTACAAATTCTTTGCAAATTAAAATTCCCAATCCAATGCCAGTCTCATTTTGTGTTCCTGGTTTGGATTCATATTTATCAAGTCTGAATAGGATATCGACTTGATCTTGACTCATGCCAATACCTTGATCACTTACACGTATACATATCGTATCATGAACCAATGCAGAACTAACAGTTACAACCCTGCCATTGGGCGAATATTTTATTGCATTGCTTAATAAATTGCGCAAAACCGTTGAAAGCATTTTTTCATCGCCTTCGACTGCATGGTCAACTATTGTTTGATTGCTAAGTAAAATATTTTTTTGTTGTGCTTGTGATGTAACAGCGTTGAAGCTATCTGCGGTAAGTCTATTAACATTTACAATAGACGTATGCATTTGATAATGCTTGGTTTGTGTGCTTGCCCAATCCAATAATTCAAAAGTGAGTTTTTTTAAATTAGTTGAAGATTGGAGAATTAAGTCAATATGTTGTTGTTTTTGTAATTCTGTGAAATTACTATACTTGTGAACTAATAAATCAGAAAGTCCATGAAGGGCAGTAACTGGATTGCGCAAATCGTGCGCAACAATAGAAAAGAACTTGTCTTTAGTTTCATTTAATTTATTTAATTCTTCATTTTGTTTAACAATCTTATGTTGTTGTTCCATGATGTGTTCCGACTTGCGAATCACTTCAAGGTTCTGACCTTCTAATTGTTCATTTGTAATTAATAAATCGTCATTTGTTTCTTTTAATTTTTCGTTGACTTCTTTTAATTGAGAAGTTTTACGTGCAACTAATAATTTCAATTCCTCATTCTTTTTCTTTATGGAATATGTTCGCCAAAAATAGAATGTGATCAATGCTGAAATTGTAAGAAGTGCAATAATACTTCTAAACCACCAAGTCATCCACCACGGTGGTAGTATAATGATGTGAAGCTTTGCTCCATCTTCATTCCAATAGTTGTCGTTATTGGATGCTTGTACATGAAACGTATATTCGCCTGGAGGTAAATTTGTATATGTTGCCTGTCTTTTTGAGGCATCACTAGTGAAAAAGGTATTATCAAATCCCTCTAGTTTATATCGATATGAATTTTGAATGGAAGCAATATAATCTAGGGCTGCAAAACTAATGGATAAAATATTGTCGGAGTAGTTAAGCGTAATCGTATGTGATAAGTATGCTGGTTTTGTTAAATATAATCGGTCATGGAAGGGTTTGTTTTCAATGAGAGATTTATTAAATAATTTGATATCTGTAATATAAACAGGAGGTATGTGCTTATTATAGTCGATGTTGTTTGGCTTAAAATAATTGAATCCTTCAGTTCCTCCAAAATACATTGTACTATCTGATGCCAGGAGCGACGCTCCAATATTGAATTCCTTATTTTGAACGCCATCTTCAAAGGTGAAAACTGAAAATGTTTTTTTATTAGTAAATAATACCAGGCCATTATCTGTGGCCAGCCATAGGTTGTTATCAGTGTCTTCCAAAAAACTATTGAGTGAGTGGAAGTATGATCGGTATGCTGGGTAGGATTCAAAGATATTGGATTCAAAATCGATCAGCTTTGAGATACCTCCAAACTCTGTACCTATCCAATAAGTACCTTCTGAGTCTTCAAAAATACTAGTTACGTTATTACTTGTTAATGAAGTTGGACTTGCTGTTTTTTCTTTGTGTTTAACATCAAAGGATCCCCGTTCAAATTTTCCAAGCCCCATCGAAGACGTGCACATCCAAACATTTCCTTTAGAGTCTACAAACAGGTTGTTGATTAAACCAAATGGAGCATTGAGTTGCAATATTGGTCTGGGGTTAATTGGTCCGGTGCCATTTAATCGGATGGTATACAATTTATTTAATGAACCAATCCAAAGGTTTCTATCTAGGTCTTCAATAATTTTCCAAACGCCAATACCTTGAAGCATGACTTCGGATTGTCGTTTTAGTTGATTGTTTATATAGCTATATCGACAAAGTCCTTGTCCGTATGTTCCTACCCAAATAAAACCAGATTTATCGATAAACAAAGTGTTGATGATATTGTTATGTAAATCAGAATTCGAAGTATTTAATACATTAATTTTTTTAGTCTTAGGATTGAATACATTGATGCCGCCTCCATCTGTGCCGATTAATATATTTCCGTCTCTCGTTTCGGTAAAGCATAAAATAGATTTATAGCTCAGACTATAACCAGGTATACCCTTACTTGTTATTGATTGAATTTTTTTCTTCTGGCTTTTATAAATATTTAAACCTGCTGCATACGTACCGATCCATAAAATTTTATCTCTGCTCTCATAGACGGAATAAACAGCATTGCCACTTAATGAATTATTTTCATTGGGATTGTTTTTGTAAACATTAAAAGTATTTGTTAGAGCATTGAATTGTACTAATCCGCCGCCATCCGTACCTATCCAGATTTGTCCAGAATGGTCTTCGCAGATACTGTTAATTACATTCGAAGGTAATTGGTTCGTATTGGTTGAGTAGTGTGTCGTGGTGTTTTTGATTAAGTTATACGCATATAAACCTTCATGTTCGGTTCCGATCCATAAGGTTTGGTTTTTATCTAAAAGTAGTTTGCTTCCGTGGTTAGGTTTGGTGATAAGTAAGGGGTGGTTTTTAAATTGCAAAAATGTAAATGTTGATGTTTGAATATTAAAACGTGATACGATCCCATTCGCACAACTTAGCAAAAGATTTCCTTTTTTATCAGAAGTAATCGCAGTTATGTAGTTAATTTCATTGCTGTTAGAGAAAGTAGTATTGTCTGTATATGGGAAGTGTGTAAAGGTGTTTTTGTTCGTATTGTATTTATACAATCCTGCATCAGTAGCCAGCCATGTTGTTTTGTTTTCATCGATATAAATAGAATATACATAGTTTGCTTTTTCAGAATCAATATTTTCTGTATTGTTTACTATCAAAGAAAATGTTTGAGTATATAAATTGAATTTGTAAAATCCGAAGTTGTTTACGACTAAAAGTAACGTTGAATCATTTGCTTGAACCAATGAGCGAAAAAAGAAGTTGCTTGTATTTTGATTTGTTTGGGATGGGATATTATCAAAAACAGTGTACGTATAGCCATCGTATTTCACTAAACCCCTTCTTGTTCCAAACCACATAAATCCATAGCAATCCTGCACAATAGAAGTTACTGTTGGACTAGGTAATCCGTCATTTTGTGTGATGTGTTCAAACGATAGGTCTTGTGCTTGCGAATTATGAAAAAGTATTAAGGAGAATAGGAATAATATATACTTTGTCATATTCGGCTATAAAATGTTCAAGTAATTTATAAAAATTATTTATGTTTTATAAATAATATAAAACATTGATTATTTGATAAAAGTATTTTGGGAGAATATTTAAAAAGCAAAAGGGTCATGCATATAGCATGACCCTTTTGAAAATCGATTAAACTAAACTATTAGAATTTAATGATTTTGGTAGTGAATACCTCGTTTTCGGTATGAATGATCACAGAGTACATACCTGAAGCTAAAGATTCTCCTAAGGTGATTTCCGTTGCGTTGATGTTTTCTCTCTGGTCGATCAAAGCACCAGCTGCACTAACAATTGTTATAGATTTGATCGTACC
>NZ_KB903650.1 GCF_000379725.1 Cytophaga aurantiaca DSM 3654 | reverse complement strand
ATCGTTGGTGCCATACGTCGTAGCTTTGCTGTTACCCATATCAATGTACACTTCAACACCATCGTCGTTATACACGTCTGTTCCTGCATCGTTGCGTTTAACATCGTCAGTTACCTGAACCAGTACATATAAATTTGTTGCATCCCATGCAGCTTTCCAGTTACCCGAAAGATCTGCCGTGGAACTAACCGTACCTGTATTATTTTTTGCAATAGAAACCGAATTAAAATTACTCCACAACGCATCGATCGTCCCATCGATAACTGGTGCGGAGCCTGTCTGATAGATCGGCTTAGCTACCTGGATGTTTACAGCTGTGCTTGTTGTTGCTGCATTTAGTGCACTCGTTGCTTTTGCGGTGATTACATAATTACCTGCTGCAGCTGCACTGATCGTATACGTATAAGGTGAACTCGCATCTGTTCCCAATAACGTAGTACCATTATAAAAATCTACTTTTGAAATACTTCCTGTGGTGATCGTTGCTGTTGCATTGATCGTGACATTGTCTCCTTCGGTATAAACTGTATTGTTTGTCGGAGCGGTAATGGAAACGACGGGAACGGGATTAGCGACAACCGATGGAGTAATATATATACGATAGGCATATAAAGGATTTGTAACATTTACAGGTACTGTAATTGTTCCGTTTGAAACAGTATAAGATGTAGTAGATATATTTGTGGTGCCAGAAACGGGAGTATCTTTATTTGCCCATGAAACATATTCAAGTTTCACATCCACTTTACTTCCGAAAGCACCAGGAATACCACTAACAGGAACATTCACTGAGCCAGTATAATTACCACCCAAACAAATGCTGGCATAATTTGCATTAAGATCGAGGCAAGCAAAACCATCTATGCCGTCGCTGTTATCATTCGGAGGTGTTACACTCACCATGTTGCCAGTCATATCACCATACCATTTATATAACCACCATCCGCCACCTTTTTGGTTACTTGAAGTCAAGAGACTTCCAAGCCTGCCGGGTAAGTTGGTGAACCACCATGAAATACAAGCACTCTCTACTTTCTTGCGTTCAAACTTAGAAATAAATGGAACAGAGACACCAGGACAACCTTCTAATGTATGGGTGTCTGAAGAATATTCGTTAATACTTACTGCTCTTGGAGAAATTCCAAGGCTTATTTCCAAAGCTCTGTAATTGTCAATAGCATTACTAAAACCTCCTGATCCCCATTGATGCCAACATATAATATCCGGGAGACAATTATTGTTCTTACAGTATGTAAGAAATGTTTTCATGCTATTTGAATTATAATAGGAATACGACGGGCCTATTATCTTTGCTTGTGGATCCAAGGAACGAATTAAATCATACGTTGGCTTCCAACATACAGAATTAAAATCTCCGCTGGCAGTTTTCCATGTGCCTTCAGGTTCGTTCCAAATTTCATACCCATAATAATTATCTCTTCCAGATGCCTTTTTACTATTAATGATACTTGTAACTTGAGAAAGCCAACTCGACTGTCCCGGCCAATTATAAGGCCATCCAGCATTGATATCTGCCAACCGAATCATTACTTTCCCTGTAGTAGAAGCTAACCTTCCAGACACAGCAATAGAACCTCCTATAGGTTGTTGATGACCACTACCACTTATAGCAGGTTGAGTAAACATGCAGGGTTTAAGTGGGGCCACTAAATTTGCAATATCGCTTGGCAATGTTTCCGTTACTCCGTAAAGTGATCCGGATGCACAATGTGTAACAGGCCTTATAACACTTGAAAGATTTACTTTCAACGTTTGCTGTGCCATTAACGCACTGCTTTGAAAAAAAAACATTGCCACATAAAATAAGACCCGAATGTAAGGTACTTGTTTTATGAAACTGTAATCCGTTCTTGTAAAATAGCAGGTTGAATAAATCATTGATTTTATTTTATTATAGTTATTTTTTTTCTCAATATTGAATTACCACTGTTGATGATAAATACATAAGTGCCTGCACTCAGGTTGCTCACATCTACCATCGCTCCGCTTCCTGTACGTGTTGATTCCAGTTGCATTTCTATCCCCATCACATCCACCAGCATACAACTTGCGCCAGATAAGTCTGTATCGGAATCTATAAATACAATTCCATTTGACGGATTCGGATATATGTTTGCATTCAATGTATTTGATGACTGAACACCTGTTGTGATGGCTTCTGAAGTAATTGTTACCGGTGCTGAGGTTGTAATGCCTCCGTTGCTGTCTCTTACTCGAACCGTAATGACATGAGTACCTTGACCCGGATTGCTCCAGTCAAAACTGTATGGTGCTGTTGTGCTTGTTCCGATAACCATGTTGCCATCCAGGAATTCAACCGCTACAATCGTACCATCCGGATCTGTTACATCTGCCGCGATTGTAATTGTGCCCTGCACCGTTGTATTTGCTGCAGGTGATGTGATTGTAATCACAGATGGCTGATTGGTATTGATGTTCACATTCGTTCCTGATGATGTAGCGCTGCAGTTGTTCGCATTCGTTACCTCAACAGTATACACTCCTGCATCCGTGGCTGTATACGTCTGAGCTGTCCCTACCTGAACAGATCCTTTGAACCATTTGTAGGTAAAGCCTGAACCTGTATTCGCTGTCAGTACTACACTGCCTCCCTGAGGAATAGAAGTTGAGCCATTAGCTGTGATCGCTGCTGTAGGTGCGGCATTTACGGTTACTGTTGTTGCTGCTGAAGTTGCTTTACAGCTTCCTGCATTTGTTACTTCTACTGTATAAGAACCTGCCGTTGTTGCTATATAGCTTTGTGCTGTTGCTCCTGTGATTGCTGTTGTTCCATTCATCCATTTGTAAGAAGAACCTGAATTTGCTGTCAGTACTACAGAACCACCTGCACAGAATGTTGTTGCTGTAGTTGTGGTAATTGCTGCTGTCGGTGCTGCATTTACTGTTACCGTTGTTGCTGCTGAAGTTGCTTTACAGCTTCCTGCATTTGTTACTTCTACTGTATAAGAACCTGCCGTTGTTGCTGTATAGCTTTGTGCTGTTGCTCCTGTGATTGCGATTGTTCCGTTCATCCATTTGTATGATGAACCTGAACTTGCTGTTAATGTTGTACTGCCACCTGCACAGAATGTTGTTGATGTCGTTGTGGTAATCGCTGCTGTTGGTGCTGCATTTACTGTTACCGTAAATGTGGAAGTCGCTTTACAGGTATTTCCATCTGTATACATAGCTGTATAAACTCCGCCTTGAGTTGGTGTTACTGAAGCAAGTGTAATCTCTCTTGTTGTTGCACTGTAGCCGTTCGGACCTGTCCAGCTCCAGCCTGTTGCAACTGTCGGTTGTGGACCTAGTACAATCGTGCTACCAGCACATACTGTTCCTGTTGATACCTGATTCCACGTTCCTCCGTCTATCTGCGCATACTGCGTTATCGTCGGTAATGCATTAACCGTTACTGTTGTTGCTGTGGATGTTGCTGAACAACCACCTGAGTTGGTTATTGTAACGGTGTATGTTCCTGCTGTTGTTGCTGTATATGTTTGAGCCGTTGCTCCTGTGATGGTCGTTGTGCCGTTCTTCCAAACATAACTGTATCCTGTTCCTGTACTTGCGTTCAATACTACACTTCCGCCTGCGCAGAATGTTGCTGATGTAGTTGTCGTAATTGCTGCTGTAGGTGCTGTGCAGTTTAAGCCTTTTAAGATAACCGTTCCCATCAGACTTGGATTGCTCCATGTATCGTCTGTTGTTGCTGCCCATGCCATCTTACCATCCCGTGCTGCTCCGTCATCATCATCACTGATCATAACTTCAAAGCCTTCAATTGCATTTACTGAAGCGGTACCTCCCATTGTGATCCATGGGATACTTACTTCCACGATATAGCCTGTTGTTGTATTGGTAATACCTTTGGTAATTCCTGTTACCGAATGTCCGTTGATCTCATACGCTGCCGTTGCATCGTTCCATCTAAACGTGTACTGCTGATCGTTCGTGCCATAGGTCGTTGTTTTGCTGTTTCCCATATCAATGTACACTTCAACACCATCGTCGTTATACACGTCTGTTCCTGCATCGTTGCGTTTTACATCGTCAGTTACCTGAACCAGTACATATAAATTTGTTGCATCCCATGCAGCTTTCCAGTTGCCCGAAAGATCTGCCGTGGAACTAACTGTACCTGTATTATTTTTTGCAATAGAAACCGAATTAAAATTACTCCACAACGCATCGATCGTCCCATCGATAACTGGGGCTGAGCCTGTCTGATAGATCGACTTAGCTACCTGGATGTTTACTGCTGTGCTCGTTGTTGCTGCATTTAGTGCACTCGTTGCTTTTGCTGTGATTGCATAATTACCTGCTGCAGCAGCACTGATGGTATACGTATATGGTGAACTTGCATCGCTGCCCAACAACGTTGTACCATTATAAAAATCTACTTTCGAAATACTTCCTGTGGTGATCGTTGCTGTTGCGTTGATCGTTACATTATCTCCTTCTGTGTAAACTGTATTGTTCGTCGGAGCGGTGATTGAGACAACGGGTGCACTAATTGAATTCTTATTTAAATCAATATGAATTTTATCTATATCAGGTATCCAACCACTAGAATTTGTTAAACGTAAAATATTATAGCCTTTAATAAGACTAATCGAAAAGGAAACATTTTTAAGAGTGGAAAAGCTTCCTGAATTTAAGTTGGTAAGAAGTGTATCCTTTCCATTTATTCGAAGAGTGGCACCTCTATTCTCTCCACTTTGATACGTAATGGTGAGTGTATATTTTCCAGCTGTCTCAGCATATATATCGCGAAATTCAATAAAGTTATCTGTTCCATTACCAATATAACTTGCTTTTGCTCCTCTGGAACAAGTAACGTCTTTTACAGCCCGAGCTTGGTTTGCAACGACTGCAGTATTTTGAGTAAGATTATAGTTATTCAACCACGCATATTCCCCTTCAAATGTTTCCTGTAATTTTGTTTTCGTTCCAACAACCTTAAGTAACAACACTCCATGTGCTGGTACAGTTGCAGAATAAATAGAGTCAAAGCTACCTAGATTTGTGCCTGCCCAAAGATCTCTTACGCTAGCAGATCCAACAATATTCAGATCTTTCCATTTTACAGAAATTACTCCAGCTGAGGTATTCTGATTAAATAAAACTACTGCCCGTTCCATACTTTGACGACCATTGATTTTTTTAACCCATACTTGCAATCCATTGTTATCCGAAAGCAATTGGGCTTGTGGATTGGGCCCGGTAGTGTCTTGACTAACTGCAATTACTTCTTGATTTGTCAATAATGATTTTGTCTGATTCGATATCTTTGTCATATCACAGCCCAATAGTAACGGCGAAGAAAGCATACACCACATACTGAAATGACTTTTATCTTCCTCAAATGGAAGCCCTCTTCCTACTTCCAGCATATCCATATCATTATAATGACCAGGACTGGAATAGGGAGCATTGTATGTATTAAGATTAATGATGTTTACTATATTATCCCATTTAGGAGTAGATCCAGGGGAAAAGTTAATATCTGTTGACATGCGCCAGGATTCGGCAATAGAAGTTACCCAGGTACCAGGAAACTGCCACCGACACACATTGTAATTTACTTCTTCACCTGTATTAAGAATCGCATTTCGTATAGCAGTATAGCGCGTTCTTTCATCCAGATGTTGATCTTGAGCTCCGCAATAATCAACCTTTAAAAAATCAAATCCCCACGTTTTAAAAAACAAGTTAGCATCTTGTTGATCGTGGTTATACATACCACCTCCAACACCTCCAGGCTGACCACTGTATTTTGAACCACAAGTGTTACTGCCAGCTTCTGAATAAAATCCCGCTTTTAAATCTTTACTATGAATATAGTCTGCCAATGATTTCATACCATTCGGAAACTTTACAGCATTGATCTTTAAAGAACCGTCTGTATTGCGACCATCGAAAAAACCATCATCTATATTAATATATTTATATCCCACAGCTGATAAGCCAGAAGAAACCATAGCATTTGCCTGCCCTTTAATCGTATTCTCTGAAATATTCGCACCAAACTGATTCCAGCTTGCCCAACCCATGATTGGCGGCTGAGGAAGAGCAGGAGCTTTTGGAAGTAATGTCAACATGAGTTGAGCATAACGCTGCCCAAGGGTACGATAAGATGCTGGAGTAAAATGTAAATTATCACCTTTATGTGGCAAGCCTGCAGCTGAAACTACATACGAATTAGGAATTATATTTGGTAGTTTTGCAATGATGGAATTATGTCCACCACATGCCCCGCCTTGAGCTGTTGTTACTAACTCACCAGCCAAAAATGGAGTCTTCGTAGGGTCTAAGCCAAGATCCTTGATTAAATTATCATAAATAGCTTTTACTTTAGTCGGCCAATCTTGCTGCCCATTGTTTGTCTCTCCTTGATGGAATAATATCCCTTTAATAACTCCATCCTTCTGTGCCAACTTTGCGACTTCTACTAATCGCGCATAGGGATTTCCTCCATATTGATTTATAGTACCAATCATCCAGGTTGGTGCAGTTGCAACATACGCTCCGTAATTTACCTTATCAAACAACGCAATATCACAGCCTCCAATCGCAACAGGCACAACTCCTACTTTTATATTTGTTGGAAGATTTGCTACCATTGTTCTACCAAAGTAATCTGAGGGGCCCAGTCCTGTATTGCACCTTACAATTGGTGGTGTTCCTGTTGTCCACTTACCAATTGTATATGATTTTGCACCTGTACAATTCACAGCACCCATCACCTGAAATCTGCTATCTACACCCGTTTGATCCTGGGCTTCGATTACTCCATTTCCTTCCATATTCGATTGACCAAAAGCCAGGTAAATATGGAAATTCGGATCCTGAGCATATGATCGTACGCATAAGCAAAACGCCAAACAAAGGAATATCACTTTTGAAAATATTATTAATTTCATATGTTTTTTATTTGATACACGTCGTTACTATTATGAATACGTTTTCGATTCGATCTCAAAGCAGAATTGTATTTTCTAACAATGCACAGATTTGTATTGAAGACTTTTTTAATCGAATTGTAAAAACAGATATTAATTCATCAAAATGTAGTAGGCTACGGAATACGTATTAAAAAGTCACCAGTAAATATGGGAATGTTTATAAAAAATATTCAATATGAATTAGATAGTAAATTCAATTCATCATAAATCAAAAAAGAGGCTAAGAAATTCTCTCGCCTCTTTTTTAATTAAACTGGAATTAAACTAAAAATTGGTATTATCTGATTACGGTAATTTTTTTACGCATCACGGAGTTGTTCGTTTTAATGATCAGCACATACGTACCAGCTGATAGGTTACTCACATCCACTTGTGCTCCCAAACCATTTGTAGTTTGTGATAATTCGTGTTCGTTCCCCATCACATCCACCAGCATACAGCTTGCACCCGATAAGTCTGTATCTGAATCTATAAATACAATTCCATTTGACGGATTCGGATATATGTTTGCATTCAATGTATTTGATGACTGAACACTTGTCGTGATGGCTTCTGCTGTAATCGTTACCGGTGCAGAGGTTGTAACGCCTCCGTTGCTGTCTCTTACTCGAACCGTAATGACATGAGTCCCTTGACCCGGATTGTTCCAGTCAAAGCTGTATGGTGCTGTTGTGCTTGTTCCGATAACCATGTTGCCATCCAGGAATTCAACTGCTACAATCGTACCATCAGGATCTGTTACATCTGCCGCGATTGTAATTGTGCCCTGCACCGTTGTATTTGCTACAGGTGATGTGATTGTAATAACCGATGGCTGATTGCTATTGATGTTGACATTCGTGCCTGATGATGTAGCGCTGCAGTTGTTCGCATTCGTTACCTCAACAGTATACACTCCTGCATCCGTTGCTGTATAAGTCTGAGCTGTTCCTACCTGAACAGATCCTTTGAACCATTTGTAGAAACTTCCTGAACTTGCTGTAAGTACTACACTGCCTCCTTGTGGAATAGAAGTTGATCCATTAGCTGTGATCGTTGCTGCGGGTGCTGCATTAACCGATACCTTTGTTGCTGTGGAAGTTGCTTTACAGTTTCCTGCATTTGTTACTTCAACAGTATAACTTCCGGCTGTTGTTGCAGTATAGGTTTGATTTGTTCCAACTTGTGTTGTACCGTTTTTCCAAACGTAAGAAGAACCTGAACTTGCTGTTAATACTACAGAACCACCTGCACAGAATGTTGTTGCTGTAGTTGTGGTGATTGCGGCTGTCGGTGTTGCATTTACCGTTACCGTTGTTGCTGTAGAAGTTGCTTTGCAATTGCTCGCATTTGTTACTTCTACTGTATAAGAACCTGCTGTTGTTGCTGTATAGCTTTGTGCTGTTGCTCCTGTGATTGTCGTTGTTCCATTCATCCATTTGTAAGATGAACCTGAACTTGCTGTCAGTACTACAGAACCTCCTGCACAGAATGTTGTTGGTGTCGTTGTTGTAATCGCTGCTGTTGGTGCTGCATTTACTGTTACCGTAAATGTGGAAGTTGCTTTACACGTATTCCCATCTGTATACGTAGCTGTATAAACTCCGCCTTGAGTTGGTGTTACTGAAGCAAGTGTGATCTCTCTTGTTGTTGCACTGTAGCCGTTCGGACCTGTCCAGCTCCAGCCTGTTGTTACTGTTGGTTGTGGACCTAGTACAATTGTAGATCCTGAACAGACCGTTGCTGTATTTGTTTGATTCCATGCTCCGCCGTCTATCTGCGCATACTGCGTTATCGTCGGTAATGCATTAACCGTTACTGTTGTTGCTG
>NZ_KB903649.1 GCF_000379725.1 Cytophaga aurantiaca DSM 3654 | reverse complement strand
CGTTTAACATCGTCAGTTACCTGAACCAGTACATATAAATTTGTTGCATCCCATGCAGCTTTCCAGTTGCCCGAAAGATCTGCCGTGGAACTAACCGTACCGCTTACTGTTTTACTTACTGATGTAGAAGTAAAGTTACTCCACAGGCCTTCAACTGTACCATCGATAACTGGTGCTGAGCCTGTCTGATAGATCGGCTTAGCTACCTGGATGTTTACTGCTGTGCTCGTTGTTGTTGCATTTGCTGCGCTTGTTGCTACTGCGGTGATTACATAATTACCTGTTGCAGCTCCTGTGATGGTATACGTATAAGGTGAACTTGCATCGCTGCCCAATAACGTTGTACCATTATAAAAATCTACTTTCGAAATACTTCCTGTTGTGATCGTTGCTGTTGCGTTGATCGTGACATTATCTCCTTCTGTGTAAACTGTATTGTTCGTCGGAGCGGTAATGCTTACAACGGGGACTGGATTATTAATAACTGTAGAAGCCTGCGCAATATTTGCTCCAATTCTAAAAAAATCAAAGTCAGCATATCCACCAGCGGAATTGCTGGCATACGAAAATAAACCATAACGATAACCAATAAATTGTGGAATGGTATATGACATTTGTAAGGTGCTGCCAATAGATGTCCAGGTAGTTCCATTTAAACTATAATAGAAATAGGCTTTATCCGTCTGATTTCTATAGTCCATATCAATTCGTAGATATACGGTAGTTTGATTTAAAGGAACAGTTGCAACTTGAGTAGGTGTACCTGTAACATCATTTCCATTTACCATCACAATGGATTTCGATGTGCCAGTCATTTTTACTCCAACATATCCATACTGTTTTTGTAAAGCAATCAAACCTGCATAATCTCCATCTTTCATTCCGGAAACATCTAAGGAAGTATAGCCGGAACATTGAGGGCCAAATGTTCGCTGGGTCAATGTGTTTGTAGTCATTAGAACATTCGGGTCTGTACGCTCATTTGTTAATCGCATATAGCCACTTTTTTGTGCTAACGACCAATAGTTATTCTGTGGATTGTGATTCCATTGCCAAGCCAGGCTTAGAGGAGTTGCTTGTGAAAATTCATCAGAAGCAACAATGTTATGCATTCCTCCTGTTCCCAAAGGAATATCAAGTGTTGTAGGAACAGCGCTTAAAACCGGCCAAGCATTTGACCATGTCATCGGCACAAGATAAGGTACCCTTCCTCTTGCTCCTCCATCTTTGAATAAATACGCATACCATTTTCCAGCTGGAGTACTTATAAAAGACCCTTGTGCGACACCTTGATCTTTCAAAATAACTTTCCCTTCATACGTGCCTGTAAGACTTGCGCTACGATGCACAAGCTGAGTACGCATCCCACCACTTGGCCAGCAAATATTATTAATATAATAATACCCATTATACTTCACTACTTGAGAACCTTCCGCATTCAAACCTATAGGTCCCGCAATAGCTCCTGCATTTGTAATCAATGTTTTATTCGTACCTCCGGATTTAATTGCTGAGGCATCTGCGGTTAATTCAATAATCTTAATGTCTCCCTGTCCATAAATAAGATACACACGACCATCATCATCAAAAAACAAATTGCAATCATGATAGGCTGCATTCAGAACAGATACAGTCCAGGTACCGCCTTCTATATTGGCAGTTTTATAAATGTATGTCTTACCGGTACTACTGGAAAAAGTAGAAACATAATACATATTATTTGCATACCGAATACTACTTGCCCAGGAACCATGTCCGTATTCCTGTTTGCCGTTATTAAGATTTAATCCATCCGTACTGGCTAAGGTTGAATAACAATAATTGACCATTTCCCAATTCACCAAATCCGTTGACTTCATGATAGGTACACCAGGATTCATGTGCATCGTTGTACTACTCATATAGTAGTTATTCCCTACTCTAACTATAGCTATATCCGGAACATCTGCATTGATGATTGGATTTGTAGCCATTGTTTGAGCATTAGAAATAATAACGTTACATGAAAGAAATAGTATTACAAGTAATAGTTGATAGACTCTGCTTATGGAAAGATTATAACGTAAGCTCGTTTTATGTACAATTACATTCAATATTTTTTCCATCATATTCTTCATTATTTCTAACTTATTTTTTATTTCACCACGGTAACTTTCTTTCTCAAGATTGAATTACCATTGTTGATGATAAATACATAGGTGCCTGCACTCAGGTTGCTCACATCTACCATCGCTCCGCTTCCTGTCAGTGTTGATTCCAATTGAACTTCTCGGCCCAACACATCTACAATCGTGAAGCTTGCATTTGACAAATCAACATCCGTTTCAATGTAAACATCTCCTCGGGATGGATTCGGGTATACTACTGCATCCAATGTATTTGATGACTGAACACCTGTTGTGATGGCTTCTGCTGTAATTGTTACCGGTGCTGAGGTTGTAACGCCTCCGTTGCTGTCTGTTACACGAACCGTAATGACATGAGTTCCTTGACCCGGATTACTCCAGTCAAAACTGTATGGTGCTGTTGTGCTTGTTCCGATCACCATGTTGCCATCCAGGAATTCAACCGCTACAATCGTACCATCCGGATCTGTTACATCTGCCGCGATTGTAATTGTGCCCTGCACCGTTGTATTTGCTACAGGTGATGTGATTGTAATAACCGATGGCTGATTGGTATTGATGTTCACATTCGTGCCTGATGATGTAGCGCTGCAGTTGTTCGCATTCGTTACCTCAACTGTATACACTCCTGCATCCGTTGCTGTATAAGTCTGAGCTGTTCCTACCTGAACTGTTCCTTTGAACCATTTGTAGGTAAAGCCAGAACCTGTATTTGCTGTCAACACTACACTGCCTCCTTGAGGAATAGAAGTTGAGCCATTAGCTGTGATCGTTGCTGTAGGTGCTGCATTCACCGTTACCGTTGTTGCTGTAGAAGTTGCTTTACAGTTTCCTGCATTTGTTACTTCAACTGTATAACTTCCGGCTGTTGTTGCTGTGTAAGCTGCTGCTGTTGCTCCTGTGATTGCTGCTGTTCCGTTCATCCATTTGTAAGATGAACCTGAACTTGCTGTCAGTACTACAGAACCACCTTGACAAAACGTTGTTGCTGTAGTTGTGGTAATCGCTGCTGTTGGTGCTGCATTTACCGTTACTGTTGTTGCTGTAGAAGTTGCTTTGCAATTGCTCGCATTCGTTACTTCTACTGTATAAGAACCTGCCGTTGTTGCGGTATAGCTTTGTGCTGTTGCTCCTGTGATTGCTGTTGTTCCGTTCATCCATTTGTAAGATGAACCTGCGCTTGCTGTCAGTACTACAGAACCACCTTGACAGAATGTTGTTGCTGTAGTTGTGGTAATTGCGGCTGTCGGTGCTGCATTTACGGTTACTGTTGTTGTCGCTGAAGTTGCTTTGCAATTGCTCGCATTCGTTACTTCTACTGTATAACTACCAGCCGTTGTTGCTGTATAGCTTTGTGCTGTTGCTCCTGTGATTGCTGCTGTTCCGTTCATCCATTTGTAAGAAGAACCTGTCGATGCTGTTAATACTACAGAACCACCTGCACAGAATGTTGTTGCGGTAGTTGTTGTAATTACGGCTGTTGGTGCTGCATTTACTGTTACCGTTGTTGCTGCTGAAGTTGCTTTGCAACCACTCGCATTCGTTACTTCAACTGTATAAGAACCTGCTGTTGTTGCTGTATAGCTTTGTGCTGTTGATCCTGTGATTGCTGCTGTTCCATTCATCCATTTGTAAGAAGAACCTGCGCTTGCTGTCAGTACTACAGAACCTCCTGTACAGAATGTTGTTGCTGTCGTTGTGGTAATCGCTGCTGTTGGTGCTGCATTTACTGTTACCGTAAATATGGAAGTTGCTTTACACGTATTTCCATCTGTATACGTAGCTGTATAAACTCCGCCCTGTGCTGTTGTTACTGAAGCAAGTGTGATCTCTCTTGTTGTTGCACTGTAGCCATTCGGACCTATCCAGCTCCAGCCTGTTGTTACTGTTGGCTGTGGACCTAGTACAATCGTGCTACCAGCACATACTGTTCCTGTTGATACCTGATTCCACGTTCCTCCGTCTATCTGCGCATACTGCGTTATCGTCGGTAATGCATTAACCGTTACTGTTGTTGCTGTGGATGTTGCTGAACAACCACCTGAGTTTGTTATTGTAACGGTGTATGTTCCTGCTGTTGTTGCTGTATATGTTTGAGCCGTCGCTCCTGTGATGGTCGTTGTGCCGTTCTTCCATACATAACTGTATCCTGTTCCTGTAGGTGCATTCAATACTACACTTCCACCTGCGCAGAATGCCGTTGCAGTTGTTGTTGTAATTGCTGCTGTAGGTGCTGTGCAGTTTAATCCTTTTAAGATAACCGTACCCATTAAACTTGGATTGCTCCATGTATCGTCTGTTGTTGCTGCCCATGCCAGCTTACCATCACGTGCTGCTCCATCATCATCGTCGCTGATCATAACTTCAAAGCCTTCAATTGCATTTACTGAAGCGGTACCTCCCATTGTACTCCATGGGATACTTACTTCNACGATATAGCCTGTTGTTGTATTGGTAATGCCTTTGGTAATTCCTGTTACCGAATGTCCGTTGATCTCATAGGCTGCTGTTGCATCGTTCCATCTAAACGTGTACTGCTGATCGTTCGTGCCATAGGTCGTTGCTTTGGAATTACCCATATCGATATATACTTCAACACCATCGTCNTTATANACATCTGTTCCTGCATCGTTGCGTTTAACATCGTCAGTTACCTGAACCAGTACATATAAATTTGTTGCATCCCATGCAGCTTTCCAGTTGCCCGAAAGATCTGCCGTGGAACTAACTGTACCGCTTACTGTTTTGCTTATTGCAACCGATGTAAAGTTACTCCACAAGCCTTCAACTGTACCATCGATAACTGGGGCGGAGCCTGTCTGATAGATTGGTTTTGCTACCTGGATGTTTACTGATGTACTTGTCGTTGTTGCATTTGCTGCGCTTGTTGCTACTGCGGTGATTACATAATTACCTGATGCAGCTGCACTGATGGTATACGTATAAGGTGAACTTGCATCGCTGCCTAATAACGTAGTTCCATTATAAAAATCTACTTTTGAAATGCTTCCTGCGGTGATTGTTGCTGTTGCGTTGATCGTTACATTGTCTCCTTCTGTGTAAACTGTATTGTTCGTCGGAGCGGTAATGGAAACGACCGGACTTGGGGTCGTAATCACTGGAGCAGTACCGACAAATGAAGTCGTGCTTTGAGCATCAAGCGTAATTTGAAAAGAACCAGTGCTGGAATTTATATTCGTTTCTTTCGCTAAACTTTTACTGCCGGATGTTACATATTTTTCCCAGGTAGTAACTTTTGTTCCGGGAACAGATATCGTAATTGTTTGTGAAGAGGTGCTTCTATTAATGGCAACGACCACTACATCATCTCCTTTTTTGTATGCAGAAATATATACTCCTGAAGTAGGATTTTTTGTTGCGTCTACCCGTTTGTATCCCGGACGGACAAACTTAGCATATTGTGCCATGCAATACCCCCGCTTACTGATTGTTCCATTTTCATTCATTGGGCCGTACTGTCTGCGTATATACCACCAGGTATACACACTCATTTGGCCTTCTACCATACATCTGTAAATTTCGTAAGATACATCGTTTGCAGATGGCCATAGATCTGAAGAATTGGCATCGCTATTTGTATAGTGCTCGGTCATCCAACGTTCTTTTGTAGGTGCTTTTGAATCTGCTAATGGATAGTTATAAACGGATACAGGAGAATTTGCATCACTACCATATAAATGGCAACCTATAATATCAATATTTGCTAAAGCTGTCGGATCATTTAATACTTTATCATAATAAGATTTATTATATGAAAACGATTCTGCCGTTATTACTTTAATGCCATTCACTCTTAAGGTTCCGGCAATATTTTTAGTGAAGTTATATACTTCATCAATGCTGTACCATGTCCAGTCAAATCCCCAATCCGGTTCATTGGCAAACGACATCGCATACAAATTCACCCCATTGTTTTTCATGTAATTATTGAAATCAATAAGGTGTTGTGCATACGCACTATAACTATCGTATTTAAGTCTTTTTTCCTGTCTGTTGTTTCGGGTAACTGTTTCACACATACTTGCAGGAGGATTCCATGGAGTTGCAAATATCGTAGCACCTAATTGCTGCGCACGTAATGCAGTCGCCAATGCTTTATTCCACTGCGTTTTATCATCATTAACAAAAATCCGAAGTACCGTTAAGCCCATTTCGCCGGCACCATTTCCAAATGCAGTAGTACGTTGCGCAGCTGTCATATCTCCTGCCCATTCAGGGTGATTGATACCTCCAAATCCACGAATGTATTGTTTTTCGGATGTTAAATTAACTGTAGAAGTTTGTGCCCATAACAAGCACGTGCTTAAATAAAATAAAATAGTAACTAATTTTTTCATAGGTATAACTATTTGAAGACGGTTTTAATCGATTGTAAAAACAGATATTAATCCATCAAAATGTAGTAGGCTACGGAATACGTATTAAAAAGTCACCAGTAAATATGGGAATGTTTATAAAAAAATATTCAATATGAATTAGATAGTAAATTCCATTCATCATAAATCAAAAAAGGGGCTAAGAAATCCTCTTGCCCCTTTTTTCGATTAACTGGAATTAAACTAAAAATTGGAATTATCTGATTACGGTGATTTTTTTACGCATCACTGAATTATCTTTTTTGATGATCAGTATATAGGTACCATCTGATAGGTTACTCACATCCACTTGTGCTCCCAAACCATTTGTAGTTTGTGATACTTGATGTTCGTTACCCATCACATCTACAAGTATACAACTTGCACCAGACAAGTCTGTATCTGAATCTATAAATACAATTCCATTCGATGGATTCGGATATATGTTTGCATTCAATGTGTTTGATGACTGAACACCTGTTGTGATCGCTTCTGCTGTAATTGTTACCGGTGCTGAGGTTGTAACGCCTCCGTTGCTGTCTGTTACACGAACCGTGATTGTATGAGTCCCTTGACCCGGATTGCTCCAGTCAAAACTGTATGGTGCTGTTGTGCTTGTTCCGATCACCATGTTGCCATCCAGGAATTCAACCGCTACAATCGTACCATCCGGATCTGTTACATCTGCCGCGATTGTAATTGTGCCCTGCACCGTTGTATTTGCTACAGGCGATGTGATTGTAATCACAGATGGCTGATTGGTATTGATGTTCACATTAGTGCCTGATGATGTAGCGCTGCAGTTGTTCGCATTCGTTACCTCAACAGTATACACTCCTGCATCCGTTGCTGTATAAGTCTGAGCTGTTCCTACCTGAGTAGATCCTTTATACCATTTGTAGGAACTTCCTGAACTAGCTGTCAACACTACACTGCCTCCTTGTGGAATAGCTGTCGGACCGTTTGCTGTGATTGTTGCTGTTGGTGCTGCATTCACGGTTACCGTTGTCGCTGTAGAAGTTGCTTTGCAATTACCAGCATTGGTTACTTCTACTGTATATGAACCTGCTGCTGTTGCTGTGTAGGTTGCATTCGTTCCAACTTGTGTTGTTCCGTTCATCCATTTGTATGATGAACCTGAACTTGCTGTTAGCACTACAGATCCACCTGCACAGAATGTTGTTGCTGTAGTTGTGGTGATCGCGGCTGTCGGTGCTGCATTTACCGTTACCGTTGTTGCTGCTGATGTTGCTTTGCAATTACCAGCATTTGTTACTTCAACCGTATATGAACCTGCTGCTGTTGCTGTGTAGGTTGCATTCGTTCCAACCTGTGTTGTTCCATTTTTCCAAACGTAAGATGAACCTAAACTTGCTGTTAGTACTACAGAACCACCTGCACAGAATGTTGTTGCTGTAGTTGTTGTAATCGCTGCTGTTGGTGCTGCATTTACTGTTACCGTTGTCGCTGCCGATGTTGCTTTGCAATTGCTCGCATTTGTTACTTCAACTGTATAACTTCCGGCTGTCGTTGCTGTATACGTTGCTGCTGTTGCTCCTGTGATTGCTGTTGTTCCGTTCATCCATTTGTAAGATGTACCAGAAATTGCTGTCAGCACTACAGAACCTCCTTGACAAAACGTTGTTGCTGTCGTTGTTGTGATCGCTGCTGTTGGTGCTGCATTCACTGTTACCGTTGTCGCTGCTGAAGTTGCTTTGCAATTGGTACTGTTGGTTACTTCAACCATATAACTTCCTGCTGTTGTTGCTGTATAGCTTTGTGCTGTTGCTCCTGTGATTGCTGTTGTTCCGTTCATCCATTTGTAAGAAGAGCCTGAACTTGCTGTCAGTACTACAGAACCACCTGCACAGAATGTTGTTGCGGTAGTTGTTGTGATCGCTGCTGTTGGTGCTGCATTTACTGTTACTGTAAATGCAGAAGTTGCTTTACACGTATTTCCATCTGTATAGGTAGCGGTATAAACTCCGCCCTGGGTTGTTGTTACTGAAGCAAGTGTAATCTCTCTGGTTGTTGCACTGTAGCCATTCGGACCTGTCCAGCTCCAGCCTGTTGTTACTGTTGGTTGTGGACCCAGTACAATCGTGCTACCAGCACATACTGTTCCTGTTGATACCTGATTCCACGCTCCGCCGTCTATCTGCGCATACTGCGTTATCGTCGGTAATGCATTAACCGTTACTGTTGTTGCTGTGGATGTTGCCGAACAGCCACCTGAGTTGGTTATTGTAACGGTGTATGTTCCTGCTGCTGTTGCTGTATATGTTTGAGCCGTTGCTCCTGTGATGGTTGTTGTGCCGTTCTTCCAAACATAACTGTATCCTGTTCCTGTAGGTGCATTCAATACTACACTTCCACCTGCGCAGAATGCCGTTGCAGTTGTTGT
>NZ_KB903648.1 GCF_000379725.1 Cytophaga aurantiaca DSM 3654 | reverse complement strand
GTAAACGGAGATGGCAACAACGATGACTGGGAGATCAAGAACATCGAAGGGTATCCGAATTGTATAATTGAGATCTACAACCGTTGGGGTAATTTGGTATGGAAATCAGAAGGGTATCCGAAGAACTGGGATGGAACGAACTTCCGCAACGGACAGGTGTTACCGGATGGCACGTACTTCTACATCATCAACCTTCAGAGCCAGATCTACGATGAACCGCTTACAGGTTGGGTTCAGATCATTAGATAAAGAAGAATAAATCAGACACTAAAGGTTACTTTTAGTGTCTGATTTTGTATATTATAGTAATAAGCATATTCAAAACCGTACCCGCGATTAATGACAAAAAGATTACTTTTTACTTTAGTGTTTTTTTTTCAGATGTGTTTCTTGTTTGCACAAACAACAAACATATCCGGAATAATAAATAATTATACAGCTGTAACAAGTATACCCGTTTGTAATCCTTGTTCAAATACATGTAATTATTTGAATGTAGCCAGTACAACAGGTTTTGCTGTTGGAGATAAAGTTTTGATTATACAAATGAAAGGTGCTACAACAGATCTTTCTAATACAGCAACTTTTGGTACCATTCAATCGGTTGGGAATGCAGGTCTGTACGAATATAAAACGATTGCTTCTATTGCAGGCACAACGCTTACATTTACTTCCACATTGTATAATATTTACGATGTGGCGGGTTTGGTGCAGGTTGTACGTGTTCCACAATATGTGAATGCAACTGTAACGGCAAAGCTTACAGCTCAGGCATGGAATGGAGCGACAGGCGGGATTTTAGTTTTTGATGTATCCGGTACGTTAACCTTAAATGCGGATGCGGATGTTACAGCACTGGGCTTTAGAGGAGGTATTGGTGCGTCGAATGGAACGACTTATCCAAACGATGAAAAAAATTATTTTTATACAGGAACAATTTATGAACTTGCAGCACCTAAAGGTGAAGGTATAGCTGCAATGATTTCCGGTTACGAATTGGGAAGAGGTGCATATGCAAATGCTGGTGGTGGCGGAAATGCCCACAATGGCGGCGGCGGCGGCGGTTCCAATGCAGGTGCGGGAGGCCTTGGGGGAAATCAATACAATACATTTACAGGTTCAGTATCAAATGGAATCGGTGGTTATGCAATATCGTATACCGCAGGTGATCGGATGTATATGGGCGGCGGCGGCGGCGCAGGGCATCAGAATAATACTTTTGGAACGGATGGCGGAAATGGTGGCGGAATGATTTTTATTAATGCAGCAACCATTGTAGGAAATAGTCATAAAATAATTGCTGCAGGAGACTCTTCAAAAAGTACAACAGGCGGCGGTAATGACGGTGCTGGCGGAGGTGGTGGTGGTGGCGCCATTAAGATCAATGCTACATCTTTTACCGGAACTCTATCATTGATTGCTTCTGGTGGTAAAGGAGGAGATAATACCTATACTGCTACAGATGAGCATGCACCGGGTGGCGGTGGCGGTGGCGGTATTATTTGTCTTGCATCTGCAGCAACACCTGCGGGTGTGACTACGAATGTGCTTGGAGGCGCACCTGGACTATACAGATTAAACGGAGACAATTTTGGAACTACAGCAGGTGCTGCAGGACAAGTATTGAACGCGTGTAACTTTGTAATACCAAGCGGTCCGAAAGAATTGAAACCAAATTTAGGTTCTGATATTCAATTATGTAATCCCATTGTTGCAAATCTGGATGCACGATTGATTGGATCGTGGTATACGTATACATGGTATAAAAACAACGTATTGATTTCAGGAGCAACTGCTCAGACCTATTCTACGAATGAAACCGGACGATTTAAAGTAGTAGTTTCTTCTGCAGGTTGTACACCGGGAGTTGATTCGGTTGATGTAACAACCAATGCTGCAACAGCAGTCAATGCCACGTTTTGTGCACCACCTGCATCTTCTGTACTATTAAAAGTCACTGGTGCCGGACAATACAAATGGTGGGATGCTGCAACAGCTGGGTCTGCAGTTGGGAAAGGGTTGACGTTTACGACTCCTGCTATTTCAACTACGAAAACGTATTATGTAGAAGACACTGCCTTAGTGACTGTAACGGTTGGGCCAACGGTATTGAACAATACAGGTTTACAAAATGGCAACCCTGATCGTTCTCAATTAGGTTTTAGTTTAACGCAAGATATCGAAATTACTTCTTTACGAGTTCCATTTGTTACGGATTACTCACCACCTACAGGCTATCCGGGGATTATAATTTCTCTAGAAGTTGTTGATGAAGCTGGTAATTCATTCAGTCCGGCACTTGTGTTTACATCAAATATATCTCTAGAACCGGTTCTTCCTAACATAAGTAATGATAGAAGACTTTACACGTTTACATTCAACAATTTTAAAATACCGGCTTCTTTAGGAAGTAAGTTTAGGTTGAAATTGCTTACAGATAATCATCCGAATGGATCTCCTGTATACAATATGGATGCGAATCCCGCATATCCTTTTTTATCTTCTATACCTGATATTGTTAGTATAAATGGTACTTACAGAGATGGTAGTTCTACTATTAATACTACCGATTATGGATTTTTCTATGACTGGCAGTTTAAAACTAAAGGCTCTAAATGTTTACGGGTTCCTGTAGTTGCAACATTATCTTGTACACCTACCTGTGCGAAACCAACGTCTGTTTCTGTTCAGTTGGGAACAGGTGTAAATGATACCTTGTGTGTTGGAAATGCGTTATTGATTAAAAAGAATCTTATAGATACAAGTACGGTAACATCTCTAAATGGATTTTATTTTTCATGGAGAAAAATAAACAGTTCCGGAAGTACAATTATACAAGGTCCTTCAAAAACCTATTCGGACCTATCTATAGCATCTGTAGCAATAACAGATTCAGGCAGGTATTATTTAGTTGTTCAGGATGGCTTGGTAGCAAGCCCAACATGTAAGGATTCGGCATTTGTTACAATCAGAATAAATCGTGCGCCAACAACAAAGGCGCGGATTGCAAGTCATCAGGAAATTTGTAAAGGTGATGCAGCAGCAGCATTTACGGAAATTGTTCCTCCTGCAAATTATGCAGGAACTCCCTTGTATCATCAATGGTACACTACAAGTGATTCAACAGGAACACCAACATTAGCGAAAATTTCTGCAGCAACTGCTGTAACATACAATGCAGGATCTCCAGTCATAACACAATATTATGTTCGTAAAGATTCTGTTAAATATTGTGCTGCCGTTGCAACAAATTTTTTAAAGATCCGTGTGAACAATTCTGTTGTAACAGATACAATTTTACCGCTTGAAAACGATACACTCTGTGTATCGGCAGGAAGTTTGTTTCAATTAAAAGGTGTAGTTGATAGTACGGGCAAGGCATCTATAAATCATGGGTATCATTTTACCTGGATGAAATTACAGCAACCGGCTACGGTGCCTGTTGTTGTTGGTACTCCGGGTATATATGCAGATTATCCGCCTGCAAGCAGGGTCGTTGCAGAAGCAGATTCAGGTACCTATTACCTGATTATTCGGGATGGTGCCGGTGCAACGGTTTGCCAGGATACATTAAAAACGAAAGTTGTTGTGTATTTAACTTGTACGATCATAACTCCTACATGTAAGAAGCCGGTTTCGGTTTCAACTGCATTAATTGGAAACGATACCTTATGTGTTGGGAATGGATTTACAATTCAGAAGAATGTTATCGATTTAAGTGCCGGCCCAGCGTTGAATGGGTATTATTATTCATGGAGAAGAATTAATAGTGCAGGTAGTGTTTTACTTTCTCCGCCCTCTGCAACGTATTCTGATTTAACTTTAACAAATATTACACAAGCAGACTCCGGCAGATATTATTTAATTGTGCAGGATGGAATTGGCTCGGGTCCGGCTTGTAAGGATTCTTCGGCAGCAATTTCTATTGTAGTCAATGCACCTATAGCAACACCTGTAGTGCAATCTTCAGATACGATCTGCCAAGGTAATACACCAGGTAATTTCATTGGAACAATAGGCACAGGTACATTAACGCACTACCAATGGTATATTTCAACAGACAGTTTTAAAACGGTTCCTGCTAGTCAAGCAATCGTTGGCGCAATTTCAGATTCATATCAATCGAGCGCTTTATCAACAACATCCTATTTTATTCGCAAAGATTCCATTGCTGCATGTCCGGCAGTGAAATCAAACATTCTTACCATTCAAGTAGAGCAACTGGTTGTTCCAGGTGTTATTGGCAATGATTCGCTTATTTGTTCAGGAAGTTCTATTCCTGCATTTAAAGAAATTACTGCTGCTTCTGGTGGTACAGGCGTATTTACCTATCAATGGCAAGGGTCTGGCGATAATGTAACATTTTCAGATATTCCCGGTGAAACGAATAACATTTACCAATCACCTGCTTTGTTTAGTAACACCTATTTTAGACGAATAGATTTATCGGGAGTGTGTTCTAAAATAACAGATACAATTGCTATTGTAGTGAATGCACCTATAACAGGTGGAACTGTTATAGGTGCATCAGATACCATTTGTCAGGGTAGCATTCCAGATCTTTTAGCAGCAACTGCATCCGGTGTACCAGATTATTATCAATGGTATATTTCAACAGATAGTTTCAAGACCGCTGCGGCCAGCCAGCTTATTGCCGGAGCAACTGCAGGTTCATATCAATCAGGTGCTTTATCTTCAACATCTTATTTCATTCGGAAAGATTCTGTTGTTGCATGTCCTGCAATCAGTTCAAATATCCTTACTATACAGGTAGATAAGCCGGTTGTTCCGGGAGTTGTGGGCAACGATACAGTTGTCTGTTCGGGAAGTCCTATTCTTGCTTTTAAAGAAATTACAGCTACTTCAGGAGGAACAGGTGTATTCAACTATCAATGGCAATCTTCAAGTGATAACGTCACCTTTACAGATATTCCAAGTGCAACGAATAACACCTATCAATCACCCATAATAATCAGCCGAACTTATTTCAGACGCATTGATTTATCCGGAGTGTGTAGTTCTCAAATAACAGATACCATATTTGTAGATGCTGTAACTGGCGTGGATCCGGGTGCTATTGCGGGCACCTATCCAACGATTTGTTATGGTGCGAGTCCAGCGATAACATTCACCAATGTTACAGGTGCAAGCCATGGCACCGGCGGACCGGGTTCTGAAACCTATCAATGGCAGGTCTCAACAGATAATGTGTATTGGACAGATATTGCTTCTGAAAATGGTTTATCGTATTCACCGACCGGTCCGTTTACCGATACCATGTATTACAGAAGAGAAGTTGGTATGGGGCCGGGCTCCTGTGATACATCATATACAGCATCTTTAGCACTGAATGTATTTGATCCGTTTGTGGTTGGTTCTATTCCAACAGACATTACTGTATGTGAAGGAACATCTGTTACGATCAATGAACTGACACCTTCTACAGGAGGCCAGGATCCTGCTATAGCGCGAACGTATGAATGGATCGAGTCAACAAATAAAGGATTGACCTGGACTACCTCTGCAGGTATTTCCAATCAGGTGGATTATACTACACCAACATTAACAGATTCCATCTGGTATAGAAGAGTAGTTACCGTTGTGTGTAATAAAGACACATCCAACATTATGAAAATAAATGTTGATTCCATCAATACTGTTCACATTGCAATGGCTGATGTATCAACCTGTGCAGGTACCGATGCGGTGTTTGCGCCAACGTATTCAGGAGAAGGAGTAACACCAACATTTGATTGGTACAGCGGTTCATCGGCAACGGGTCCGTGGGCACCGATCTCAGGAACAGCATCGTATACCGTTGTTAATCCGCAGGCATTGGACAACGGAACCTATTACAGAGTTGTACTCACATCTTCTTTCACGTGTAATTCGGGCGCAGAAGAAAGCGTTGCGCAACTTACAGTGAATACGGTTATTGAACCAGTAGTGGGCATTACGTCAAATCCTTCCGGTCCGATATGTGATTCCACTACTTCTATAACCTATACGGCTGCAGCTGTTCAGGGAGATGCAGGTGCTGCGACCTATCAATGGTATGATGGAGTTACGAATTCACCTATTGCTTCGGCAACAGGAAAAACGTATACACCTGCTGTACCGCCTGCAAACGGAGATAAGGTATATGTTATCATGACTTCCGATGCAACGTGTGCAAGTCCGGCAACAGCAACTTCAAATGAGATCAGACTGGATGTACTTAAAAAACCGGCTCCGATTATGACGATTACGGATACAACGATATGCTCACCTTATGAAGTGATTTTACTGGTAAGCGGTATTACGTCGGGCAGCAATCATTTCCAATGGTACAGAGATGGTGTATTGATCCAGAACGCAAACCAGATCACTTATACAGCAAGCGTTAGCGGTAAATATACTTTCATTGAAGACAATACCGTATGCAGTACAGTTACGGATACGGCTACGGTAAACGTGCTGGAGAGCCCTTCTGTAAACGCGGGAACGGATATTACAGCAGTAGAGGGCGAAACCATTTCATTGAATGGCTCCGTGAGCAGCAATACAGCTAACTATGTCTGGATACCAAATGGAGGCTTAAGCGATGCGCATATACTTAATCCAAGTCTGGTTGTGCCGGGAGCAACAACCGTGTATGTATTGGCTGCTTATAACAATTCGGGTAAATGTTCATCATCAGATGCAGTAACCATCAATGTTGAGAAACGCATTGTCATTCCAAATGTCATTACCGTGAATGGTGATGGTGCAAACGATACGTGGTTCCTGGAGAACATAGAGAATTTCCCGGATGTGGAAGTGTTGATCTATAACCGTTGGGGTAATTTAGTATGGAAAAGTAACGGCTATGTGAAACAATGGGACGGAACAAATTACAGAAACGGAGAAGTTTTACCGGATGGCACCTATTTTTATATTATTGATTTGCATAGTGTAAAAGTGAAAAATGCTTACTCAGGTTGGGTTCAGATTATAAAGTAATTGATGTTGTAAAATACCGAATATTGAATATTTAAATTTTTTAATAAAAATCTATCCTAGCATTAATTATATTTTAAGTATAATTAATGCTATTTTTGTATAGAAAAGTAGCTAAATATTTAATTCTACTGAAGCGGTTACATAATACGCTAAAATGGTATTTAAGTTATATGAATCTTTGAATTTCAATGAAATTTTTAAGATTTGCAGGTATAAAAATCAATAAATTGTATTCCATGTTCAAATTAAAAGGATTGATCCGCAATTATTTTATAATCATTGCAGGTTTGCTGGCTTCTTTTCACAGCTTAGCACAAAAAGATTTGGTTATTTCCGGGGGAAATACGGTATCAAGTTTTGTTTGTGAAAACAGAACAGCATATGTATGGGGAAGTAATCAAGGTGGTCAGTTAGGTGTAGGTTCAGGAGCAGCTTCCATTTCTGTTCCTACCGCTGTTCCGATTCCGGGTAATCCGGATGTTAAGCAGATAAACTCAGGTTCGGGAGCACACTTTGTGGCGTTAACCTGTGGTGGAGATGTTTGGGCGTGGGGTGCAAATGATAACGGCCAGGTTGGTACCGGAGCATCCAGTGGTATGAATGGTGTAATTACTATTCCTACCAGAGTTAAGGCAGATCCGTCAATTCCTTCAACACATAGAAATGCTTCAAATCAATTAATAAACGCTTCCGTTGTTTACTCAGGAACTTCGAATACATTTGCCATTTTAAGTGATGGAAAATTAGTTTCCTGGGGTTTAAACTCCGGTGGATCGGCAGGGCAATTAGGTCGAAATGGTACTACAGATTCGTATGTAGCAAATTATGTTCTTCAAGGACCTGCTCCCGGTACACCTTTAACAGGCGTAACACAGATTTTTGCCGGTGATAACGTAGCATATGCTTTGGTTGATCCCGATGGCGATGGTGTCGGTACAGTATATTCATGGGGAAATGGGTTAAACGGAACACTGGGCAGAAATGCTGCCGGTACCGGAAATCCATCTACTGCTACAACAAACGATGGTAATCTCGTTCAGGATAGCTATGCGAGACCTGTATATTATGTTGATGGCACTCAGATGAACAACATTCAGCAACTACAGGCAGGAGATGTTTTTGGTATTGCATTAGATGTAAATAATTACGTATGGACCTGGGGAAATGGTGGCTGGAACAGCTCGACAGGAAATGTGAACAATGCAAATACATCTGCCCCACGTAAAGTAATAGCGGGTGCCACAACGGGTGCAAGCAACGATGGTTTGTATTTATTAGCAAAAGCAATTGGTGGCGGCCAGGGATTCGGTATGGCTGTAACAATAGATGGTAAGCCGGTTGCTTGGGGTGGTGCTGGCTGCGGAAGTGGAAGTGGCGGAACTACAGGCAATGGAACCTTAACTGGTGGTACTTCTGTAGCCGGAACCAGAGTTGGTCCGGAATACATCCAATATGGAGCGGGTTTGGTTCATAATAATGTTACCTTAATTAACAGAGGAGATACCTGGGGTTTTTACGGAACTTCAAACAATGAATTTTATGCTTGGGGTTGTAACGGTTTTGGACAATTAGGTATCGGAAATACAACAGATCAGGCTTATGCTGCTAAAATTAATCCTCCAAGTGGATGTGATTTCAGAGACCCTGCTCCGTTTGCAGATCTCCACCAAGATGACATATCGGTTTGTCAGGCATCATTCAACCCTCCTGGCCTGGTATTAAATTCAGGGTTTAGTATTTTAGCAAGTATTGCAAGTAAATACACCATTACCTGGAAAAGAAACGGTGGTGTGGTAAAAACCGGAACAGCTGCTACGGCAAGTAATCTTACGTATACGGCAACACAAGATGGAATTTTCAGTGTAGAGATTTCTTATACAGGTGCAAATGCAGGGTGTCAGGTGTATGATGTTGCTACAGATGAAATGACGATTACCTATTTCACACCTTCTTTTACAGTACCTACAGGCTTAACTTTTTGCGGTGCAACTGCAACAGTAAATGTGAATTCCACAAATGCGGCATCCAATCCGGTGTATGCCTGGTATCCGACAGCCGCCAGTACTACAGAATTGGGAAGAAGTGTTGGAAGCGGTTCCACTACGATCAGCACAACGTCTCTTACGGGAACAACAACTAAAACTGTTTATGTAGAAGAAATAAGACAAAAGAAAGGTGTTGTTTTTCCTAATGCCGGAACTCTTTCAGACGGAAATGGTATTACTGATAAAGAAGCATACATTGAAACTTCTGTACCAATATCTTTAGATAGTATTTCAATTTATTTGAGACAAAACGGTAGTGGTACAGTAACTTTTGCAGGAAGAGTTCAAATTTATGGAAACAAATCAGATTGCGGTTCAAAAGTTGTAGCAGATAAAACAAATATATTATATCAAGGTCCTACTTTCTCACTGACTACAACCAGCGCTACATTTGTCAGCAAAAACATACCGGTGAATATTACTTTACCTGCCGGAAAGTATTTCTTAGGGTTTGCTACTTCTTCAACTATAAATGGAGGTGTAGTTGCACAGGTATCAAATCCCGGATTTGCAAATAGCAATTCCAATACAGCGCTTACAGGTAATACTCCATTAAGTGATAATGTTGGTGGAACATCCGTTAAATTTTATGGATCTGATGAAGGTAGCTGTTTATCAACTACCAGCGGTTATGCAGGAGATATTTATAATTTTCAGTTTTCTATCCCGCAGGGATATTGCAATAGACTGCCGGTTACGTTGACAGAGTCTTGCCCATGCAGTAGACCAACAAATGTAACAATAACTACTCCGGCAGCAGCTACGATAACATTGTGTCAAGGAACAGCGCAGACATTATCCGGTACAGTAACAGTACCAGCAGCAGCGCAGAATACATCTTTCACATATTCATGGAGAAAAGTGGGTACTGCTATACCATTACAAACAGCAACAATTACTCCTACCATTGCAACAGCTTTTGCAGTTCCTAATTACACAGGCATAACAGGTGCAGTAACAGATGCTGGTCAATATATTTTACGTGTTGAAGATGGTAATGTAAATAGCGCATCTTGTTTCCGTGATGATACCTTAACATTGGTTGTTAATGCGACTACTGTTCCGGGCGTAATAGCTACATCACAAACAATCTGTACAGGCGACAACCCGCCGGCGTTTACCGTAACAACACCAGCTTCCGGTGGTAATGGCACAACCTATGCATACCAGTGGGAAAGTGATATTACAACTTCAGGTACGTATGCAGCGATAGCAACAGCAACAAATGCAACGTATGATGAAGGCGTATTGACCAATGCCGGCACTACAGCAAAAGTAATTAATTACCGTCGTAAAGTAACATCAGGCATTTGTCCTCAGGTAACTTCAAATGTGATAAGCATCACCGTAAACCCTGCAGTAGTAGCAGGCGCAGTAGCAAACGATCAGACCGTGTGTTCACCAGGAGATCCGGCGGCATTTACACAAACTACAGCAGCAACAGGCGGTTCAGGCACATATACCTACCAGTGGCAAAGCTCTACAACAAGCGCAAGTTCAGGTTTCAGCAATATTACGAGTGCAACCAATGCAACATACGATGCACCGGCAGGTTTAACAACAACGACTTATTACAGAAGAGTAGATGGTTCACTTACTTGTGCAACAGCAAATACCCTTGCAATCACAGTAACCGTTCCGACAGCGCTTGTACCTGGTACGGTAGCAACAAACCAAACGATCTGTTACAATACAGCTGCAGCAGCATTTACAAGTACAGCAGCAGCAACAGGCGGGAATGGTACATTTGCTTACCAGTGGCAGTCAAGCGCCACAACTACTACAGGTTTTACAGATATCGCATCTGCAACAAATGCAACTTATACAGATGCAGCGTTATTGACAGCAGATAAATACTACAGAAGAAAAGTTACTTCTGGTACGATATCACCATGTAATGTAGCTTATACAGCAGAAATTCATGTTACGGTATCACCGAACTTTGTAGTTGGTAGTATTGGAGGAACACAAACAGTTTGTCAGACGACAGGCAATCCTACAATTCTGACAAGTGCTACTCTACCAACGGGTGGTCAGCCAACATATACGTATCAATGGAAGTCAGGCACAACAGCAGGTGGTCCATATTCAACTACGATTGCAGGAGCAACAAATGCTACGTATGATCCACCGGCAGGTCTTACAGCAACAACATATTTCATACGTGAAGATAAATCAGCAGGAGGCTGCGGTACATTAAATACAAATGAGATTACCGTAACGGTAACGCCAACAGTTGTACCGAGCGTAACAATAGCTACCCCATCAACAACAATCTGTACGGGTACAAGTGTAACGTTTACGGCAACCCCTACAAATGGTGGCACGCCAACGTATCAGTGGAGAAAAAATACGATCAACATTGCAGGAGAAACAAATGCAACATTTACAACAACAGGAGCTGCAAACGGCGACAGTTATGATGTAGTAATGACAAGCACAGCAACGTGTGCAAGTCCTGCCACAGCAACTTCAAATGCAGTAGTTATCACAGTAACAACAGTTGTAACACC
>NZ_KB903647.1 GCF_000379725.1 Cytophaga aurantiaca DSM 3654 | reverse complement strand
GTAGTTCTTACTACAAGTACTAGTGCTTCTTATAAATGGTTTAATGGTACAACACAAGTTGGAACAGCTGCGAGCTACACAGCAACTGCTGCAGGTGCGTATACCGTAGAAGTAACAAATGCCTCAGGTTGTAAAGCAACTTCTGCTCCCATACAAATATCCATTGCATCATCCGTAACATGGTATGCGGATACAGACAATGATGGCTTGGGTGATATTACAAACACAGTAAATGCATGTACCAAACCAAACGGATACGTTGCCATAGCAGGTGATGTTTGTCCGGCCGATGCAGGAAAAACGCAAGCAGGTAACTGCGGTTGTAGTCATACGGAAGCTTCCTGTTTAGATTGTAATGGCACTCCGAACGGAGCCGCATTCATAGATAACTGCTCAGTTTGTGTAGGCGGAACAACAGGCAACACAGCTTGTGTCACAACTGCAACCGTAAACGGTACGTCTGCAAATATCAATGTAGTACCTCAACCCTTTGATCTAAGCACAACAATTACTGTAGATCATTACGGAATGATTAAATCGTTCACCATCATTAGTGCATCAGGTGCAATTGTAGAAACAAGACAAGGATTAAATACAACAGAGGTTACACTTGGTGAATACATTGCATCCGGACTCTACACAGTGATTATTACGACAGAACAAGGAACGTACACAACGAAGATTATAAAAAAATAAATATGATCAGTCGCGTCGGACCATAATACATAATTAACTCACAAACAAACACTTACAATATTTTAAAAATTATCCTCATAATACTGGTTACTTTTTTAGAACTTTTATGTCTTTTAATTAGACAAAACTAATTTCTCATGTCTTTATTGGAATAATCCAGCAAAGGCATAACCGTATAAAAAGATGCAGGAATTCTGGACATACTTAACATTAGGTTTCACACACATTTCCGACATAAAAGGGTATGATCACATATTATTCATCATAACCTTATGTTGCATCTACTCTACCCGGGAATGGAGAAAAGTTCTGGTATTGGTTACTGCATTTACCATCGGTCATTCCATCACATTATTATTATCTGCTTTAAAAATTATTGTCTTTAGTTCCTATATCATTGAATTATTGATCCCGATCACAATTTTAATTACAAGCCTTTCAAACCTGATCTATACACCTACAAAAGAACAGCAGTTATTTCACTATGCACTAGCCTTGTTCTTTGGATGTATACACGGAATGGGTTTCTCCAATTTCTTTTCTGCAATATCCATGAGCGATAGTATTTTGCTAGAACTGGCAAGTTTCAACATAGGACTCGAAATTGGACAAATTCTTATTGTTGTACTTTTTTTTACAACGTATGTGCTCTTAAACATCTGGACTACCATAAAACAATACGACTGGAAAATTTTCTTTTCAGGTGTCGGCACTTCAGCGGCTATTATATTATTAATTGAAAGAATATGAAAACAAACATCATTGTCAGCTGCCTAACCATACTACTTGCAGTATCTAGTTTTCAGATACTACATGAAATTAAAATTTCAACAAGTGAAATCACAATGAAAAAGAATGTCATGCAGATAAAAATAAAATTCTTTGCTGATGACCTATCTTCAACCCTATCTCAAATTGTTAAAAAAACTGTTTATTTCAATGGAACACAAGTAGACAATGCAACTTTAACGCATTTGAATACATATGTAAAATCAAACTTTGCTATAACTATAAATAATACTGCCGTCCCATATACATTCAAAAATTCTTTGATAGACGACAATCTATCTACACAAATAAAAACAGTGTGGTTGACATATGAATGCACGTATAAAAATCCAGAGACAATAAAATCCTTCGAATTGAAAAATACTTTATTATTTGATGGTATACCTGAACAAAAAAATATAAGTAAAATAATACTGGAAAACAGAGAAACAAAAACACTCACATTTGAAAATCAAAATGATGATGTAAAAAAACTTATTCAATATTAACATACTTTAATATGAAATTTTTAAAACTTTACATCGCATTCATTTTTTGCTTCTCTACTATTGCAGTACGTGCAAACACATATACACCAGCGGATAAAGAAACAAATGGAATTATCCGGGCAACAGAACATAGTTTAATTGCTCCAGAAGGAACACGTTATCAATGGTATCTGAACAATATTAAAATTGAAGGTGCTATAGATCGCGAATTAGCTGTAACGTCAGCCGGCTTTTATAAAGTTGAACGCACAACATTGAGTGGAGATGTTATAGAAAAAAACACCATTGTTGGCTTAACTGCTGCAGGAGCCATCATCCGGATCTTTACGATTGGAGATTCTACCGTGCAGGATTATACAGCAGGCTACTATCCAAGAAAAGGCTGGGGACAAGTACTGCCTATATTTTTTAATGCAGCAAACGTATCTGTTATAAATAAAGCTGTTGGGGGCACAAGTTCAAAAAGTTTTTACAACGACTTTTGGCCGGCAGTAAGAGATGCACTACAAGCTGGTGATTTTGTTTTTATTCAATTTGGAATCAATGACCGGAATAGTACTGATCCAGCGCGCTATACCCCAACAGGTGGGGAATTTGAAAGCTATTTAACAAAATATGTAAATGAAACAAAAGCAAAAGGTGCTTATCCAGTTTTAGTTGCAACACTTAGAAGAAATGCGTGGAATGCGAATGGCACTGTTTATGATGCTTATCACGACCATCCGGTTGCAACAAGAACAGTAGCTGCAAGCTTAGGAGTTCCACTAATTGATCTGGATGCAAAAGCAAAAGTGTTGATGGAATCTGTCGGCCAAAAATATTGCACAAGACTATTATACAATAATTATCTGCCAGGAGAATACCCCAATTATCCAAATGGAAATAACGACCAGGTACATTTTCAGGAAATGGGTGCGATAGAAATGGCAAAATTAGTAACACAAGGAATCCGTGAATTAAGCGCTGATCCTAATGTAAAAAAACTCATTCCTTTTTTAAAACCTGAATATCAGATTGCTGTTTATGTCAATCCTGTTGGATCAGATAGCGTAACAACTCATACCACAACATATCCGCAAGGTTTAACGATTACATTAAAAACGATTCCCAAAAAAACAGGCACATTTCAAAAATGGAATACTGCTACAGGAACACAACTTTCTACAGCAACACAAACAACTGTAATATCCCGCACAGCTGCGATATCTTATACGGCAATGTATACAGGATCAACAGCATGTAGTGCATCTATTAACTCATCCACAGCAACTACATTTTGCGCCGGCGGTTCGATTGTATTGACAGCAAGTACCGGTTCATCCTATAAATGGTTTAACGGAACAACACAGGTTGGAACAGCATCAACCTATACTGCAACAGCTACAGGAAATTATACTGTAGAAGTTACCAATGCTGCAGGCTGCAAAGCAACTTCTGCAGTAAAAACAATCACCGTAAATCCACTTCCTGTAATTACGCACTATGTAAAAGTAGATGCAGGTGCATGGCTCACAGCAGCAACAGCTTCTGTTTGCGAAGCAAGTACCGTCAATTTAGGTCCGCAGCCAAACCTTGCTGCAGGCTGGACCTGGACCGGACCAAATAATTTCACTTCGACATTACGAAACCCTGTTCTTTCAAACATCGTTGTTGCAAACGCAGGAAATTATATTGCAACCTATACAGATGCAAACGGATGTAAAGCAACGAGCACCTTTGTTTTACAGGTTTCCAAACCAACTGCAACAATTACATCCCCTGCTACCTCTTTCTGCACAAGCGGTTCGCTTCTTCTTACAGCAAGCACAGGTGCATCGTATAAATGGTTCAATGGTAGTACACAGGTTGGAACTGCTGCAACCTATACAGCAATTGCTGCGGGTCAATATACCGTAGAAGTAACAAATACTGCAGGTTGTAAAGCAACTTCTGCAGTTACACAAATTTCAGTGAATACATTACCAACTGCAACCATTACATCCCCTGCTAGCTCTTTCTGCACTGGCGGTTCGCTTCTTCTTACTTCAAGTACTGGTGCTTCGTATAAATGGTTCAACGGTACTACACAGGTTGGAACCGCTGCTACCTATACCGCAACTACTGCGGGTGCATATACTGTGGAAGTAACAAATGCTGCAGGTTGTAAAAGTACTTCTGCGGTAACACAAATTACAATGAATACAGCACCGAATGCGACGATCACATCACCTGCTACATCCTTCTGTACAGGAGGATCGGTAGTACTTACTGCAAGTGCAGGCTCCTCTTACAAATGGTTTAACGGGACAACTCAGATTGGAACAAATGCAACATATACAGCAACAGCTGCAGGTGCGTATTCCGTGGAAGTAACAAATGCTGCAGGTTGTAAAAGTACTTCTGCGGTAACACAAATTGCAGAGTCAACGCAGGTGACTCCTACAATTACTACACCTTCAACTTCATTCTGTGCAGGTGGTTCAGTAGTACTTACTTCAAGTGCTGGTACATCTTATAAATGGATTAATGAAACAACACAGGTTGGAAGCGCTGCAAGCTATACAGCTACAACTGCGGGTTCATATACGGTAGAAGTAACAAATGCTGCTGGTTGTAAAGCTACTTCTGCGGTTACACAAATTTCTGTTACATCAACAGTAGTATGGTATGCAGATACAGACAATGACGGTATTGGAGATATTGCCAGCACAATAAATGCATGCACAAAACCAACCGGATACGTTGCAACTTCCGGAGATGCTTGTCCGGCAGATGCAAATAAAACCACAGCCGGCAACTGCGGTTGTGGTCAAAGCGAAACTTCTTGCCTCGATTGCAATGGCACTCCAAACGGAACTGCATTTTTAGACAATTGTTCTATCTGTGTAGGCGGAACAACAGGAAAGACCGTTTGTATTACAACTGCAACTGTGAATGGAACGTCAGCAAATATATCGGTAGTACCACAACCGTTTGATATCAACACAACAATCACTGTAGAAAACTTTGGAGTAATACAATCCTACACCATTATCAGTGCATCTGGTACTCTTGTGGAAACAAAGAACGGATTAAATACAAAAGAGATAACACTTGGTGAAACCATTTCTTCCGGACTTTATACCGTAATCATCACAACCGAAAAGGGTTTGTATACAACCAAAGTTGTGAAAAAATAATTTATCTTCTTAATGACCAATTTTATGAAAATATTTTCAAAATTAATCTTAGCTGCATGCGTTATTTTTTTATCAATAAATACAAGCTACGCCATTAATGTAGATACAACCATACGAGTAGATCAAGAACATCACTCAATTTCTGCACCGGATGCATTGATTCATCAATGGTACATAAATGGGGAAAAGATTGAAGGGGCAACTAAAAGAGATCTTGCAATAAAAAAAACAGGTACATATAAAGTTGAAATCACGAATATACGAGGAGAAAAAACCGAAATTGAAAGCTCCTTTTTAGTAACTGCAGCAGGTGCCATTATAAAGATATACATTATCGGTGATTCAACGGTATGTAATTACTCCGCATCAGATTATCCTTGGGCTGGCTGGGGACAAGTAATTCCTTCCTTTTTCAATACAGCCAATCTTTCCTTTACAAACAAAGCTATAGGAGGAAGAAGTTCTCGGAGTTTTTTTGAAGAAGGTCGTTGGACACCCATTAGAGATGCTCTTGTTCCGGGAGATTATGTTTTTATACAGTGGGGACATAATGATAGAGATTTTTCTAACGCAAGTAGATATACACCTGTGGCAGATTACAAAAATTATTTAATCATGTATTGCAATGAAACAAAAGCGAAAGGTGCAATACCTGTATTAATTTCTCCAATGGTATTGAATGCATGGACAGGCACAACTATGCGAAATGTCTTTACTGAAAATGGAAATAATTACCGTGGCGCAATGCTTGAAGTTGCAAATGAATTGAATGTTGCATTTGTAGACTTGAATATGAAATCTTGGAATTTATACAAAACATATGGATCGGTTTACAATCAACATTTCATCTATAAAGGTTTTAATCCAGGAGAATATCCCAACTATCCAGTTGGAATCACAGATGGTACACACTTTCAAGAGATGGGTGCAATCTGCAATGCACGTATGATTGTTCAAGGAATTAGCGAATTATCTGCACGTGCAGATATGGCAAACTTAATCAGTAATATCAAACCACAATATTCAATTGCTGTTAGTGTTAATCCTGTGGGCAAAGACAGCATGACAACAAAATCATACAGCTATCCTTCAGGTTTAACCGTTACGTTAAAAACAATTCCAAAAAAATCCAGCACATTTCAAAAATGGAACAATGCTGCGAACACACAAATTTCAACAGCAACATTAACTACCGTTACTTCCGGCACAGCAGCAACATCCTATACCGCTATCTATGCAGGCGCAACAACATGTTCATCCAGTATCACTTCATCTACAACTGCTATTTGTGCAGGTAGTTCCGTTGTATTAACTGCAAGTACAGGTGCATCCTATAAATGGTTTAACGGAACAACACAAGTTGGAACTGCTGCAACATACACAGCAACTGCTGCAGGAAATTATACGGTAGAAGTAACAAATGCTGTAGGTTGCAAAGCTACAGCTGCAGTAAAAACAATCACCGTAAATCCGCTTCCTTCAATTACACAGTTTGTAAAAGTAGATGCAGATGCATGGCTCACGGCGGCAACCGCTACTGTTTGTGAAGCAAGCACCGTCAATTTAGGCCCGCAGCCAAACCTTGCTGCAGGATGGAGCTGGACAGGCCCAAACAACTTTACTTCGACCTTACGAAATCCTGTTCTATCTAATGTAACCGTTGCCAATGCAGGAAATTATATTGTAACCTATACAGATCCAAACGGATGTAAAGCAACGAGCACCTTTGTCTTACAGGTTACCAAACCAACGGCAACTATTATTGCTCCTACTACTTCGTTCTGTACAGGCGGTTCGCTTCTTCTTACTTCAAGTACTGGTGCTTCGTATAAATGGTTCAACGGAACTACGCAGGTTGGAACCGCTGCGACATATACTGCAACTGCTGCAGGTGCTTATACCGTGGAAGTAACAAATACTGCAGGTTGTAAAGCAACTTCTGCAGTTACACAAATTTCAGTGAATACATTACCAACTGCAACCATTACATCCTCTGCTACCTCTTTCTGCACTGGCGGTTCGGTTCTTCTTACAGCAAGCACAGGTTCATCGTATAAATGGTTTAACGGTACTACACAGGTTGGAACCGCTGCAACATACACTGCAACTGCTGCAGGTGCGTATACCGTGGAAGTAACAAATGCTGCAGGTTGTAAAGCAACTTCTACTGTTACTCAAATTGCAGTAAATGCACTACCAACAGCAACAATAACATCCCCTGCTACTTCATTCTGTACAGGTGGTTCTGTTGTACTTACTTCAAGTGCTGGCGCATCTTATAAATGGTTTAACGGAACAACGCAGGTTGGAACCGCTGTAACCTATACAGCAACTGTTGCGGGCGCATATACCGTGGAAGTAACAAATGCAGAAGGTTGTAAAGCTACTTCTGCGGTTACACAAATTTCTGTTACATCAACAGTAACATGGTATGCAGATATAGACAACGATGGTGTCGGAGATATTGCCAATACATTAAATGCCTGCACAAAACCAACCGGATATGTTGCAAATTCAGGAGATGATTGTCCGGCCGATGCTAACAAAATTACATCAGGAAACTGTGGATGCGGTCAAAGCGAAACATCTTGTCTGGATTGCAATGGCACACCAAACGGAACTGCATTTTTAGACAATTGTTCTATCTGTGTAGGAGGAACAACAGGAAAAACTGTTTGTATTACAACAAGTACAACGGGTGGTTCAAACATACAAAATAGTGTATCAACTTACCCTCAACCATTTACCAATAGCCTAACCATTTCCCTTGAAAATAAAATCATCAGATCCGTTACCTTTTTAAATCTCCAAGGTCTTATTATAGAATACAGACAAGGTATAAATGCGTCTGAAATTCAAATGGGTGAATCATTATCTTCTGGTATCTATTTTATCATGATAGAAACAGAAACAGAGGTGTATACAACCAAGGCTATAAAATATTAAACTGTTCATTAAACACATTTGAGGATGTAAAAATCCATGAATGTGTATATAATTATATCAAATTTTAGATATGATTATTCCTTTAAAAAATGTAATTTTAATTACCAAACAAAATAACCAACTGAATGAATACATTCTACAATCACCCGATTGAGAAGAGTATTAAAGGAATCGCTCTCCTTATACTTTTTCTCCTCACAAACACGTTGACCTATTCACAAACTTACAATTGGAGCAACGTTGCCATTGGCGGCGGTGGTTTTGTATCCGGCATCATCACAAGTAAAACGGAACAGAACGTTATGTTCGCACGAACAGACGTTGGTGGAGCGTACCGTTGGGATGCAACAAATTCAAAATGGATTCCTTTATTAGACTGGAACTCTGAAAGCGAAACAGGATTTCAAGGAGTAGAATCTATGGCAATGGATCCACAGGCATCTAAAAATGTATACATGCTTGTAGGTACAGATTATTTTAATTCAGGAAAAACAGCAATCCTCCGATCAACAGATTATGGTGCTACCTTCGCCATGACAGATGTAACTTCTCAATTCAAAGCACATGGCAATGGCATGGGCAGACAGAATGGAGAAAAACTAGTAGTTGATCCGAATAAAGGTTCTATCTTATTTTGTGGTTCACGACGTAACGGACTTTTTAAAAGTACAAATTCGGGAGCAAGCTGGAGCGGAGTAACAACGGGTGTTACCAGCACAGCAAATGATAATGGAATAAGCTTTGTATTGATTGATCCGAAAAGCGCAACAACAGGCAATGCTTCTCAAACCATCTTCTTTGGTGTTTCACAAACCAGTAATAACTTTTATAAAAGTACTAACGGCGGCACTTCTTTCAGTGCAGTAACAGGTGGACCAGCTTTGATGCCGCAACGCGCGGCCCTAGCAAGTGATGGCAATATGTATATTACCTATGCAGATCACGAAGGTCCATGGAACATCACTACCGGTCAGGTATGGAAATACAATACAACAAGCGGCGCATGGACAGATGTAACACCTGTTGCAGGTTATGGTTATGGAGGAATCAGTGTAGATCCAAACAACCCACAAAGATTAATCGCATCAACTACAAATAAATATTTACCACAATACACAGGCGTATACGGCGATCGTTTTTATTTAAGTACAAACGGTGGTTCAACGTGGAAAGATCTTGTAGGAAGCGGCATTACCTTAGATCCAAACGGCTGCACCTGGATTGGCAGCAACTCTATTCACTGGGCAGGCTGCATTGAATTCAATCCATTTAATACAGCACAGGCATATGTTATTTCCGGTAACGGATTATTTATTTGCGAAAATGTAAATGCTACTTCAACCACATGGAAATTTCTGAGCAAAGGAATTGAAGAAACAGTACCGCTGGATATTGTTAGCATACCAGGCGGTCCGCTTGTTTCAGTGATCGGTGATTACGACGGTTTTGTTCATACAGATATTACACAATACGCTCCTATTCATACTCCACGTATGGGAACGACTACTGGATTAGCCGTAGCTGCTTTAAGCACAAGTAAAATGGTGCGCGTAGGTGGTGATGCAACAAATGGAGGAAAAATGTATTACACCGCAAACCAGGGAACATCGTGGACACAGACATCCAGTATCAATGGCTATAAAGGTAAACTTGCTCTTTCTGCAAACGGAAATACGATCCTGCATTGTCCGGAAGGATCTTCTACTATATACCGTTCAACCAATAACGGTACAGCATGGACTACCTCTAACGGCGTAAGTATAGCTGATGCTGTACCTGTTGCGGATCAGGTAAATTCAAATAAGATCTATGCATACAACAGCACCAGCGGTGTAATGATGGTAAGTACCGATGGCGGTGCTAATTTCTCATCTTCAGGTTCACCGGGTACAGGCGGTTCTAAGATCATCCGAACAGTTCCCGGCATTGAAGGTGATATCTGGGTTCCTTTATATTATGGAGGCTTAACACATTCAACCAATTCCGGTGCATCCTTTACAAAATTAACGAATGTTACACGCTGTGATGCCGTTGGCTTTGGTAAAGCAGCACCTACAGCATCCTATGTTACTATTTATATTTGGGGAACTGTAGGAGGTGTTACAGGTGTGTTTGCATCTATTGATCAGGGAGCAAACTGGACAAGAGTAAACGACGATGCGCACGAATACGGCGGTCCGGGTAACGGACAATTTGTTATTGGCGACATGAATGTATTCGGCAGAGTATATATGAGTACGGTTGGCCGTGGAATTGCCTATGGAGAAACAACTACCGGAACATGTACAGCAACCATTACAACTCCATCCACATCTTTCTGTACAGGAGGTTCAACCGCATTAACAGCAAGCACAGGTGTATCGTATCAATGGATCAAAGATCTATCTCCTATTGCCAATGCAACCAATGCAACCTACACAGCAACTGCTGCAGGATCTTATACGGTAAGCGTAACAAATGCCAGCGCTTGTACTGCAGTAGCATCGGCCACAACAATTACCGTTAATGCATTACCTACTGCAACCATCACCGCTCCTGCTACATCTTTCTGTACAGGTGGTTCGGTAGTTCTTTCTGCAAATACCGGAACAGGATTGACTTATCAATGGTCGAATGCAGCAGGAACAATTGCTTCTGCAACAAATGTAACCTACACAGCAACTGCTGCAGGAGCATACACCGTGAAAGTAACTAATACGAACAATTGTTCAGCTACTTCTACGGCAACAACAATTACAGTTAATGCATTACCAACTGCAACCATCACCGCTCCTGCTACATCTTTCTGTACAGGTGGCTCAGTAGTACTTTCTGCAAACACCGGAACTGGATTGACTTATCAATGGTCGAATGCAGCAGGAACAATTGCTTCTGCAACAAATATAACCTACACAGCAACTGCTGCCGGAGCATACACCGTGAAAGTAACTAATACAAACAATTGTTCTGCAACTTCTACTGCAACAACAATTACAGTTAATGCCTTACCAACTGCAACCATCACCGCTCCTGCTACTTCGTTCTGTACAGGCAGTTCAGTGATTCTTTCTGCGAATACGGGTACAGGATTGACTTATCAATGGTCGAATGCAGCGGGTACAATTGCTTCCGCTACAAATGTAACCTACACAGCAAATGCTGCCGGAGCATATACCGTGAAAGTCACTAATACGAACAATTGTTCAGCTACTTCTACTGCAACAACAATAACTGTAAACACATTACCAACTGCAACTATCACCGCTCCTGCGACTTCGTTCTGTACAGGTGGCTCAGTAGTACTTTCTGCAAACACCGGAACTGGATTGACTTATCAATGGTCGAATGCAGCAGGAACAATTGCTGCCGCTACAAATGCAACCTACACAGCAACGGCTGCCGGAGCATACACCGTGAAAGTAACAAACACAAATAATTGCTCTTCAACTTCTACGGCAACAACAATTACAGTTAATGCATTACCAACTGCAACCATCACCGCTCCTGCTACATCTTTCTGTACAGGTGGCTCAGTAATTCTTTCTGCAAACACCGGAACTGGATTAACCTATCAATGGTCGAATGCAGCGGGTACAATTGCTAGCGCAACAAATGTAACCTACACAGCAACTGCTGCAGGAACATACACGGTAACAGTAAACAATGGTACCTGTTCTGCAACTTCTACAGGAACAACAATCACAGTTAACGCATTACCAACTGCAACGATAACAGCACCTGCGACTTCGTTCTGTACAGGTGGTTCAGTAATTCTTTCTGCAAACACCGGAACTGGATTAACCTATCAATGGTTGAATGCTGCGGGTACTATTGCTGGCGCAACGAATACAACTTATACAGCAACTGCCGCAGGGACGTATACGGTTAAAGTAACAAACAGCACGAACTGTTCTGCTACTTCATCTAGTGTAACAATAACTGTTACTGCTTCACAAACTGCAACGATCACTTCACCTTCTAACAGCTTCTGTACAGGAGGATCTGTTCTTCTTTCAGCAAACACCGGAACAGGGTTAACGTATCAATGGTCGAATGCCGCCGGAACAATTTCTGGCGCAACAAATGCTACGTATACAGCAACTGCTGCAAATACATATACTGTTTCAGTAAGCAATGGTTCTTGTACCGGAACATCCACTGGAAAAACAATTACTGTAAATGCATTACCAACTTCTAGCATCACTGCTTCTGCTACTTCTTTCTGTACAGGCGGTTCTGCTACACTTTCTGCAAACACCGGAACAGGTTTAACCTATCAGTGGTCGAATGCAGCGGGAACAATTGCTAGCGCAACAAATGCTACCTACACAGCAACGGCTGCCGGAGCATATACCGTAACTGTAAATAACGGTTCATGTTCTGCGACTTCTACTCCAACAACAATCACTGTAAATGCATTGCCAACAGCAACGATCAACGCTCCTGCTACATCATTCTGTACTGGTGGTTCAGTAATTCTTTCTGCTAACACAGGAACTGGTTTAACCTATCAATGGTCGAATGCAACAGGTACAATTGCTAGCGCAACAAATGCTACCTACACAGCAACGGCTGCAGGAACATATACCGTTAAAGTAACCAACAACAACAGCTGCTCTGCAACTTCTACAGGTACAACAATAACCGTTACTGCATCCATCACTTGGTATCAGGATCTGGATGGCGATGGCAAAGGTGATCCAAGTGTAACAACAAGTTCATGTACACAACCGACAGGTTATGTTTCAGTAGCAGGTGATGCTTGTCCGAACGACCCTGCAAAAATAGCTGCCGGAAATTGCGGCTGCGGAAAGAGTGAAACATCTTGCCTGGATTGTGCAGGTGTTCCAAACGGCACAGCATACTTAGATAATTGCTCTGTTTGTGTAGGCGGTAC
>NZ_KB903646.1 GCF_000379725.1 Cytophaga aurantiaca DSM 3654 | reverse complement strand
TCGGAACTTTATAGGTTTGTTGTAATGCTATCGCGGACACGATTAAAGGATTGCAGGATAGACACGATTACTGCGGCGGTTATTTTTTCCTTTTGTGGTGATTGGGTTCGGATTTTATTAAGATTATCGAAACGAAACCCATACGTTTTTTTCATCGATGGACCTGCTCCTTAAGTTATAATCTTTGATTCGTGGAATCGTTGTTTAGTTATGTATGGCTGTTACACTTTCAGAACCTTATAGGTTTGTTGTAATGCTATCGCGGACACGATTAAAGGATTGCAGGATAGACACGATTACTGCGGTGGTTGTTTTTTTCTTTTGGGGTGATCGGGTTCGGATTTTATTGAGATTATCTAAACAAAAAAGGCTCCCCCGATAGTTATCGGGGGAGCCTTTTGTTTTAGATCTTACGATCCTTATTGTTTGATCAATCTTTGTACGATCATACCTTGTGCTGTTGCTACTTCTACAAAGTATACGCCTGAAGGTAATTCCTGTATATCTAATTGTCTTGTAGCTTCAACTACAGAAGAGAAGTTTTTAATAATTGCTCTGCTTCCATCTGCGCTGTATACTGTTACTACAACTTCGTCATATGCACCGTTGAATTCGATGTTTGAGTAGCCTAATGCAGTCGGGTTCGGGAACATTGAGATGTCTGTGCTGCTTAATGATCTTAACGCTGTAGGTGTACCAACATTTACGCCTGCATTGAATGTGAATGTACCGTCCGTATTGTTGGTGGTAAGGATCGTGATTGTACCCCATGTTGTAGCACTTGCATTGGTCGGCGTACCTGTAATGGTAAATGTAACGCTTTGACCTGCAGAGACTGTTAACGGCTTAGGTTTAGTAGCACTGAATCCTGATGTTGCAACGATGTTTGTGATTATTAAATCCGCGCCACCGATGTTTGTAATTGTATAGATATGCGGCTGCGTTGGTGTATTGATCAATGCTGAACCGATTACCAATGAACCGTTGTTTGCAACGATTACTCCATCGTAGTTTTTCAATTGAATGGCCGGACCTGCAGGAGCTCCTGTACCTGTTGCTGTTACATTGATTTTGAAATCACCACCTGGGTCATTGCTTGGTATTACAATCTGACCTGTTGATGTACCAACCGCAGATGGTTTTGCTGTTACTGTGAATGTACCCGATGCACCTGGTGCGATTGTAGTCGGTGACACTTGCGTTACAATAAAGTCCGGATTAGTTGATGTGATATTAGCTACATTAAGTGGTAACGTACCTGTATTAGTGATTGTGAATGTGTACGGAGATGTAGGATTTCCTACTACTGCCGAACCAATAGATACCGCAGGACCGTTGTTTGTTGCACCCGGAACGCTTACTGTGGCCTGAGGAGCGGTAGTACCTGTTACGGATACGTTTACTACAAACGATGGTGTTGTAGGATCGTTGGTAACGATTGTGATCGTTCCTGTATTTGCTCCTACTACTGAAGGTGTTCCTTTTACAGTGAACGTTGCTGTTCCGTTTGCTGCGATTGTTGCCGGTGCTGCCGGAGAGATCGCTGAGATAGCGAATCCTGCAGAACCTGTGATCGAAGTTAATGTTAACGGTGCATTACCTGTATTTTTAATTGATAACGATGTGTATGCAGTTCCTGCTGTTGCAACTACTGCTGAACCTACTGAGATTGCAGGAGTATTGTTGTTTGCAACGTTTGCACCGCTATTCAATACTTTTAATGCCGGTGCAGGAGGTGTTGTACCTGTTACCGTAACGTTTACTACAAATGAAGGTGTTGTAGGGTCGTTGGTAACGATTGTGATGGTTCCGGTATTTGCACCCAATGCAGCAGGAGTTCCTGTTACGGTGAATGTAGCAGTACCGTTTGCTGCGATCGTTGCAGGTGTTGTTGGAGTAACCGCTGAAATAGCGAATCCTGTAGAACCTGTGATCGAAGTCAATGTCAATGCAGCTAAACCTGTATTCTTAATAGAGAACGACGTATATGCTGTTGCCGCAGAACCTGCTACTGCAGAACCTACTGAGATTGCTGTAGCGTTGTTTGCTGTTACCGGTGTTCCGCTGTTCAATACCTGTACTGTAGGTGTTGGAGCTGCTGTACCTGTTACGCTAACATTTACTACAAACGAAGGTGTTGTAGGATCGTTCGTTGCAATGGTAAGTGTACCTGTATTTGCACCTATTGCTGCAGGAGTACCTGTTACTGTAAATGTAGCAGTACCGTTTGGAGCAATCGTTGCAGGTGTTGCTGGAGTGATTGCTGAAACAGCAAATCCTGTAGAACCTGTAATCGATGTCAATGTTAACGGTGCCGTACCTGTATTTTTAACAGAGAACGAAGTATACGCTGTAGCTGCTGTAGCAACGGTAGCTGTACCTACTGATATAGCAGGTGTATTGTTGTTTGTTACGGTTGCTGCTGCATTCAATACCTGTAGTGCAGGAACTGTTCCTGTTACAGACACATTGATCACAAACGATGGTGTTGTAGGATCGTTGGTCACGATAGTGATCGTTCCTGTATTTACACCGTTTACTGCTGGAGTACCTGTTACTGTGAAAGTTGCTGTTGCACCTACTGCGATTGAACCAGGCGTTGTTGGAGTGATCGCTGAAATAGCGAATCCTGTAGAACCTGTAACCGATGTAAATGTTAAGGCTGCTGTACCTACGTTCTTAACAGAGAACGATGTGTAATCTGTTGCTGCAGTACCTGTAAGTGCAGAACCAACTGAAATTGCCGGTGTTGCATTGTTTGTAAGAATTGCAGTTGTATTCAATACCTGTACAGCAGGTGTTGAAGCTGCGATACCTGTTACCGCTACATTTATTACAAATGAAGGTGTTGTAGGATCGTTGGTTACAATCGTGATTGTACCCGCATTTGCACCTAACGCTGCCGGAGTACCTGTTACGGTGAACGTTGCTGTTCCGCCTGCTGCGATTGATCCAGGTGTTGTTGGAGTAACTGCAGAAACTGCAAATCCAGCAGAACCTGTAACCGATGTAAATGTTAATGCTGCAGTACCTGCATTCTTAATAGAGAATGAAGTATATGCTGTTGCTGCTGAACCTACTGCAGACGAACCTACTGAAGTAGCAGGTGTTGCATTGTTTGCAAGCACTGTTGCGGCATTCAATACCTGTAATTGCGGAGCTACTGTTCCGGTTACGCTTACATTGATCACAAACGAAGGTGTTGTAGGATCGTTTGTTACAATTGTAATTGTACCTGCATTTGCACCAGCTACTGCCGGTGTGCCTGTTACGGTGAATGTTGCTGACGCACCAGCTGCGATGGATGCAGGAGCTGTTGGAGTGATCGCTGAGATAGCGAATCCTGTAGAACCTGTGATCGAAGTCAATGATAAGGCTGCTGTACCATTGTTCTTAACAGAGAACGATGTATATGCTGTTGCAGGAGTTGTAATACCTGCAGTACCTACTGAAATAGCAGGAGTAGCATTATTTACAAGAACAGTTGTTGTGTTCAATACCTGCAATGCCGGTAACGGAGCGGATGTTCCTGTTACGGATACATTTATAACAAATGAAGGTGTTGTAGGATCGTTCGTTACAATTGTGATTGTACCTGTATTTGCGCCTACTGCTGCAGGTGTACCTGTTACGGTAAACGTTGCTGATGCGCCTGCTGCGATTGTTGTCGGAGCTGCCGGCGTAACTGCAGAGATTGCAAATCCTGTAGAACCTGTGATCGAAGTAAATGTCAGGGCTGCTGCACCGTTATTCTTAATAGAGAACGATGTGTATGCTGTTGCAGCGGTTGCCACTACTGAAGAACCAACAGAGATTGCAGGTGTTGCGTTGTTCACAAGAACTGTTGCGCTGTTTAATACCTGTAATGCCGGTAACGGAGCGGATGTTCCTGTTACGGATACATTTATAACAAATGAAGGTGTTGTAGGATCGTTCGTTACAATTGTGATTGTACCTGTATTTGCGCCTACTGCTGCAGGTGTACCTGTTACGGTAAACGTTGCTGATGCGCCTGCTGCGATTGTTGTCGGAGCTGCCGGAGTAACCGCAGAGATTGCAAATCCTGTAGAACCTGTGATCGAAGTAAATGTCAAGGCTGCTGTACCTGCATTCTTAATAGAGAATGAAGTGTATGCTGTTGCAGCTGTTGCCACTACTGAAGAACCAACAGAGATTGCAGGTGTTGCGTTGTTTGTAAGAATCGCTGTTGTATTCAATACCTGTAATGCAGGTGTTGCAGCGGCAGTACCCGTTACCGATACGTTTATTTTAAACGATGGCGTTGTAGGGTCGTTGGTTACAATTGTAATTGTGCCCGTATTTGCACCTACAGCTGCAGGAGTACCTGTTACAGTAAATGTTGCTGTTCCGCCTGCTGCGATCGTTCCCGGAGCTGTTGGAGTGATTGCTGTAACAGCAAACCCTGTAGAACCTGTGATCGAAGTCAATGTTAACGGTGCAGCACCAGTATTCTTAATAGAGAATGATGTATATGCAGTTGCTGCAGTTGCAACCGTAGCAGTACCAACTGAAATAGCCGGTGTTGCATTGTTCACCAATACCGTTGTTGTGTTCAATACCTGCAATGCCGGTACTGTACCTGTTACGGTTATGTTTACTTTATAAGAAGGTGTTGCAGGATCGTTCGATGCAATTGTAACTGAACCTGTGTTTACACCTGCTGCTGCTGGTGTACCTGTTACTGTAAATGTTGCACTTCCTGCTACTGCAATCGGACCTGCAGGATTCAAAGCAGAAGCAGAGAAACCACTTGTACCGATAATCGATGAGATCGTCAACGGAGCAGAACCTGTATTATTAATTGTGAATGTATAAGCAGGTGTTGCTGCTGATCCTACCGGTCCTGAACCTACAGAGATTGCTGTGGTGTTGTTGTTTGCAACTGCTGCTGCTGCTGCATCCAATACAGATATTACAGGAACGCTACCTGTAACGGTAATGTTCACTACATATGAAGGAGTTGCGGGATCACTCGACACAACTGTTATTGTACCTGCATTTACACCCGTTGCTGCAGGAGTACCTGTAACTGTAAATGTTGAAAATGCACTTGGTGCAATTGGGCTTGCCGGTGACAGTGCTGTTACTGTAAATCCTGCAGATGGTGTTATTGAAGTAATCTTCAATGGAGCAGTACCTGTATTTTTAATGCTCATTGTATAAGCAGTAGCTGCTACTCCTACGGATGAAGTTCCAACATTGATCGGTGTTGTATTATTTGAAGCAATGATCGGAGACGATGTTAAACCACCATCCAATACTTTAATAATTGCTGACGTTGCTGTACCATTCAGGTAAATAACATAACTACCTTCATTTGAATCGTTGTTCAAAATAGTCAATGATGCAGATCTAGCACCTGTTACTGTACCTGTAGGTTTGAAATACACAGAGAAACCTGTTGCACCCAAAGAACCCACTGTTGTACTGAATGTCTGAGTTGTTGTTACCACAAAATCAGCTGCATTTGCACCACCTAATTTCAATACAGGTGTACCTGTCAGGTTCAATGTTTGTAAACCATTGTTCTGAATACTGAATGTAAGTGTAGTTGTACTATCACCAATTGCAGCAGTACCCATGTTGAATGCACCTGTGCTTGGGATATCCGTTGATGGCGAAGTTAATGCCTTTACATTGATCTCCGGAGCTGGTGCTGCGTATTTAAGATCATCAAATTCGTATGTTCTTGCTGCTGCAGTAGAAGATCCGCCAGAATATACTGCATTTGGATCTACAATGATATCTATAAACGCAACTGCTGTTGAGTTCATGATATTTGTATGATCAAAGCGTAAGTTCGTCCAGGTATTTGCTAATTGTATCGTATCTGTTACATCACTTAATGAAACACCAGCGGCATTTTTAAGCGACATAACTACTGCTACTTTTGCATTTGGAGAATATATTTTCAAGTCGATCAGGTTGTGACCCGGAGCTAAATCCAATTTGCCCTGACAAGCAGAGAAACGTACAGAAGTTCCTGCAGTAAGTGTACCTCTTGTAAATTCACCTACGATTGCACTTGTATTGATACCTGTTGGAGCAGGGTTTGCTTTAATTGTATTGAAAGCTGCTGCACCCGGGAACACAACTCCTAAATAACGGTTGTCTTCAAAGTCATTTAAAATATCTGTTGCAGGAATACCCGCTACGCAAGGTAAAGCAGTTTCAAGACGGATATCATCAAAATAGAATTTGTTGTTTGGTGATGAAACCGCTGAAAGGTCGTTTGGATCAAAGAAGATATCTATACCAAATACGTTCGGAAGGTTTGCTGCTGAAACAGCAGACAAATCAAAATAAAGTCTGTGCCATTTGTTTGCAAACACAGTTAATTGTGTGCTTGAAGCTGCATCATCCGGATATGTATCTATATCGGCAGCGCCATCCGGAACTTTAGCTGACATTTGAATAGAAGCATTTGCTACCGGAGAATATACCAGCATACTGATATACTTCTTTGTAGAAAGGTCTATTTTATTACCGCAACCATCGTATCTGAAACCATCGTCGTATGTTGCAGCATTGATCGTTTTTGTAAACTGACCAACGTTTGGAGATGTATTGATACCACCTGAAACCGGATTTGCTACAGGAGCAGAAAGTGCTGCTACTGCGTAATCCAATGTTGTATTTGTGTGTGCATCAAAATCCTGCAGTACGCCTGACAAGTCGTTTATACATGGATTGATACCGTATTTGATTTCATCGATGTAGAATGTTCTTGCAGATACGGCGGAATTTGCCGGTAAGCTGGAATATGCCATTAAGGGGTCAATTTGAATATCAAAGCATTTGATATTCGCTGTTAAGTTTGTTGGAGAAATGATTTTACTCAAATCGAACGTTAACAATTCCCACTGATTTGCTTTTGTAGTAGTAACACTAATATTACTTGAGTAATCTGCATTAATTGGCAACCATCCAGAAGTGGTTGTTAAATCCGGCTTCTGAGGTGAAAGTGTAATAGGAACACCTACAGCCGGAGAATAGAATAAGATCTGAACTGTCGGAGCAGCAGTTGTCATGTTGAATGCAACATATGTAGATGCTGCATGTGTTGCACCTGCAACTGTACCGCAATTGTAATAACGGATGATGTCATATTTACCATCCCATACTGTTGGTGTGGTTGTTCCTGCACTTGGTCGAACATAACTTGCCACAGTTGGGCTTAAGTCCAAACCTCCAACACTAGGATTGACTGCAATAGGTGAAAATGCGCCATGTGGAGCGAAAGCAATTTTCACATTCACGTTACCATCGTAGTCATTCAGTATATTATTTGAAGGTGACGAAGAACAAGCAATAGAATTTGCAGTCAGCAGCAACGTGAACGTTGGTGAAGTACCATCTGTTGTTGTCAGTGTCATAGTAGATGAACTATTGGTTACTGTTGCCGGAGCATTGTAACCAACCGTTAAATAACCAGTTGCACCAATAGCGATTGTCTTAGGAAGTATAGGAGCAGTTCCTAATAAAGAAAACGGTGGGGTTGTACCAGAGAATGATGCAGCACTGATTGTAAGTGGAGCATCACCTGTATTGGTAATTTTTAAAGTCTTATAACCAACGGAACTTGTAGTGAATGCACCCATTGCAAAAGTGGAACCGCTAGACAATACGTTAATTGTATCGTAAACTTTCATTTTAGCAGCTGTTGCATTGAGCGTTCCGATACCTGTGATGTTAATCGTATATGGATTTTCATCCGGATCGTTGCTTGCTATTGTTAATATAGCATTTTTTGTACCTGTAGTTGTAGGGTTAAATGTAACAACAAAAGTTGTTGTTGCACCTAAAGTCAATGAATTGGCAGAAGGTTGTGCAACTGAAAACTGGGTTGCATCTGTACCTGACAATGCTACTTTAGTTGTTCCTGTTAAATTTAATGTAGTAAAACCTAAGTTTTCAATTGTAAATGTAATTGGTTTACCTGTTCCCGGAGGAGCAATCTGCTGATTTTGGAAGTCAAATGTAGTACCAGTCAATACATTGTTTGTAGCTTGACGTACATTTATTTCCTGAATAGAAGTTGTACCTGGTTTCCAGTAGTTACCTGACATCATGAATAAGGCAACGCAACGTAATGTATTACCAAAATATCCTGAAAGTGTTGATTGTTTGATTACATCTTTTGTGTTCTTTGTTTCAGTATACATTGAGTTCATCAATGTCTGGTTTGAAGAACCCATTACAGCTGTTGCAAATGTTGCAACGAATGTTGCGTTGTGCGCATAACCTGAATAGTTACCTCCAGTTTGGTATAAAGGACCACCTACGTTACCAGCAGATCCTCTGCCACTCAAATACGTAGCAATTTTACCGCATTGTGTTTTACCTGCAGCACTGTTATTCCAGATAACGTCCTGCGCCATTCTCCATGGGTTACGACAAGCATCGTATCCATAACCGTCTGTTGCAGCATAACCTAGACCACCCGGGTTACATGTATTTCTATTACCACTTGGATTTGACCAATCTGAAATCAAACCGGTTGTACCGTCTGCATTTGCAGTAATTAATGAGTAAGCTGAATTAACTGCAGAGTTCCATGCGCCTGCATATGTTACATTGTTTGTAGCGAAAAAAGGATAATAAGCAGGAGACTGATAACTTGGGTTTCTACAGTTATCTGCAAAACCCCATCCATCTCCGTTGATCAATTGACCTGAAGAGTTCAATTCCAATTCTCTGATCGAAAACAACATGTTTGTTGCTTCAGAAGCATAGTCGAATGGACTTGTTGCAGTTGGCCACTGATTCTCTGCAATCAATAATGCCCATGCAGCATCTACATCGGCATCGGCAGCACTACCTGTACCACTTACTGTTGGACCGCAACCTTCAATTCTCCAGTTCATCAACTTCCCTGATTTACCAGAAGAGTTGGGAGATTTAAAGTTTTTCCAATATGTATATAAACCATCAAACAATACTTTATCGGCTGCATAGGCTGCTAATTGCATACCATATCCTATACCTTCTGATACTGTACGGTTGGGTTCATCAAATTTAATACGATACATACCACCGCTACATGCTTCGGTATACGCGTTTCTCCATTCGATATATGCGTCTGCAGCATCCTGAGACTTACCATAAGCTCCTCCAGAAGGAAGATTGGTTGGCATAATACCGTTGGTACCATAATTTGGGTTTGCACCGAATGGTACAACAGCCGTTGAGGAGTTGATTTGAGCCGAGAGCACTATCGAGGACATCCAGGCAATCAAAAACACAATAAGCTTCAGATTAAACTTCTTAATCATATAAGTTTGAGTTTTGTATTTATTTAGTAATAAGTTGAAGTATTGATATAATTACTAGTCTGCTAAAATAGGCAAAAAGTAACCGAATTCCGAAAAAAATTATACTTTATGTTAATAAATTCTAATATCAATACCCTCATTTTGAGTAAAAAAAGGCAATACTTTTTATTGTAACCTATACACTATCAATTCATTCTACTAGTAGAATTCGACATATTGTACGTCTAAAAAATTATTTTTTTGATACTCCGTGCGCCAAATTCAAAGATGCATTAATCTGAAAACCAACAAGAAGCATTAATATGTTCACAAAAACCAGCAATAAGAACCCGATCAATGCTCCTATGGATCCATACAATTTATTGTATGAATTAAAATGTTCGATATAATATCCGAAGCCGAGGGTGAATAAAAAGCATAGGATTGAAGCGGTAACCGAACCGATGGAGAAGAATTTCCATCGTTCGTGAACCGAAGGTGCTATAAAATAGATCACAGAAATGCTCATAATAATCAGAAAGAACATTACAAAGAGGCGCAAAAAGAACAAGAAATACAGTTGAAAACTAGCTACACCGAAGCCCTGCTCTACTCCATCGTACACGATTCTTAAAAACCAGGCCACAACACCGCCACCTACAACGACAAGGAACAATAAAAACAGAATGCTTGTGCTTACTACTAATTTGGAAAAAAAGCTTCGTTCGTCTTTGGTCTTATAGCAATGATTAAATGTATTGATGATTGAAATGATGCCGTTATTGGCAGCATAAAATGCAAATAAGAAACCGAAAGAGAGTAAGCCTTTGCGTGGAATTGCTATGATATCGGTTAATGTAGATTCAACAGAGGCAAAGATGCTTGCCGGCAGAAAGTCTGCCAATGCCTCCAGGATCTGTTTGTCGAGATTTGCGATCGGAACATACGGGATCAGTGTAAATAAAAAGATGATGCCCGGAAAGATGGATAAGAAAAAATCATACGTTATACTTTTAGCACGTACATTGATGTCGTCGTTGTTGAGCTTTTTAAATAAGATTCCTAAAAATATAAGCAAAGGCACCTTTCTATCTCCTACCTTCACTTTGGAAAGGCGATGTTTTGTATACATCGTAATCGGATGCGAATAAAATCTTGCTTTAGCTTTTTTAATCATGAGGCATAAAATTTTTCAAAATATGACATGAATTCCTGAGGGGGCAATATCGGTTTACCTGTACTGCTGTTTATAAATACCAAGGTGGTTTCGGCGATGGTAAGCAATACTTTTTCTTCATTGTATACTTCGTAATCGAATGTAATGCGAACACCGGGTTTTTGTTTAATACGTACGCGAATGGTAAGTAAGTCATCGTATTTAGCCGGTTTGATGTACTTCGTCTTGTATTCCAATACGGGCATCATAATTCCCGCATCTTCCATTTCTTTATAGGAAAAACCGATGTGCCGAAATGCTTCCACACGTGCTACTTCGAAATAGCTTGCGTAATTTCCATAATACACATATGACATTTGATCGGTCTCAGAATAGCGGACACGGATCTGCACATCATGTTCGATCATACTTAATGAATGTTGCGTTTGTTGAGACTTTTGCGATATGTATTTGCTTTGTTCACATGTGAACGATAATCTTCATTGAATGTATGGAAACCTGGTCTGGCAGGATCTGCAACGAAGAACAAATAATCGTGGGATTGATAATGCAATACTCTATCAATTGTTGTGATGGATGGCATATTAATAGGTCCCGGGGGCAAGCCAAGTACTTTATAGGTATTGTACGGTGAACTGCCTGCTGCTTCGATCAGGTCGTGATTGATACGTTTGATGGCGAAGTCGCCCAGGGCAAACTTCACCGTTGGATCTGCCTGTAAAGGCATGCCAATATTTAAACGGTTGATGTATACGCCTGCAACAATTGATTTTTCTACCGGTTGATTTGTTTCTGCATCTACGATGGAAGCAAGGATGGTTACCTGCACAGGAGTTAAGCCGGCAGCAGAAGCAAGGTCTTTACGTTCCTGTGTCCAGAAGGTATCGTACTCTTGTTTCATGCGGTTCATGAAATCTGTTACACTTAAGGACCAATAAAATTCGTAGGTGTTTGGCAAAAACATTGCTAAGACGGTAGATGTATCAAAGCCATATTTTTTACAGATATCGGGATTTGATAAAAGTCTTCCCAGGGTGTCTTTTCCAAAAGAAAACTTCCCTCCTATGCGTTCAATAAATTCAGACTTTAAACGAATGCTGTTGAATGTAATACGAATGGGGTCCTGAGCACCGCTGCGTAATTTGCGTACTACCTGTAAATTGGTTGAGCCGACAGGAATGATGTATCGTCCGGACTTCACATGCTCTTGATAGCCGAGCATTTTTGCAATGAAGGCAAAAGATGTTTTATCGTCGTATGCTTTATTTTTATCGAGCGTATCAATGACATCCTGAAATGTGGCGCCGGAGCGTATGTATAGAACATACTCCTTACTGTCTTCTTTGTTGCCGAAGTTCGCGGTAAAAAAGATCTGGTATACATAATAGGAAAGCATAACAAATGCAATCCCTACGCAGACTAATATATATTTAAAACGGTCTAAATTACTTTTCATTTTACTATAACGATGTTCGATAGAATTCCTTTCAAATGTACTATGCTTCTATGATTAATTAAACATAAAGTTGCATTTTTTATGCGCTTAGGGCGGAAGGCGGAATGCCTAAAGCTTAAGTATTAACGCGGAATGTTAAAGTTCTACTGTTACCTTGTCATGTGGTTGGCCGAAAAGGCACAACCACATGACAAGGTAGGATTGTAAATTATAGTGAGTTGGCAGACAAGGTTGTTGGTGATCCGCGTTGTTCTCTGCTCATTAACTCATCATCATAACTGGCGGAAACACCAACAACAGCAAAGCATCGTAGAGAAGCGGGTTGTTGGCCGATGGCACAACACCGGGTTTAGTGTGGCCAGCAAACAAGAGAGTCCCGCTTTTATGAAGCGGGACTCTCTTAAATATGAAACTCAAACGCTTTCAGCTTTAGGCCTTAAGCGTTCCGCTTATACCAATCCTTCGATCGTAAGATCTTCATTCACATCTGCAAGATAATCTACTTTATCTACTGCGAATCCGAACAGGTTTAAGAAATCATTTTTATATCCTTTCAGATCACCGATCTCTGCAAGGCTTTCGGTTGTTGCCTGTTCCCACAGGGCTGCAACTTTTGCCTGAACGTCTTCACGCATTTCCCAATCGTCGATACGGATACGTCCTTTTTCATCTGTAGGTACCGGCTTGCCTGTATACAAACGCTGTGCATACAAACGTTGAATCTGTTCGATGCAACCTTCGTGTATACCTTCTGCTTTCATTACTTTATACAATAATGAAATGTATAATGGAATAACGGGAATAGCGGAACTTGCTTGTGTAACCAATGCTTTGTTTACAGAAACATATGCTTTGCCATGTACCGATTTTAATTTATCTGTGATGGTAAATGCTGAAGCTTCTAAATCATCTTTTGCTCTACCTATTGTACCTTTGCGGTATACCGCTTCTGTCAACGCAGGTCCGATGTATGAATACGCTACTGTTTTAGCGCCTTCTGCCAAAACACCAGCTGCTAACATCTGATCGATCCACATACCCCAGTCTTCGCCGCCCATTACAGCTACCGTGTTTGTTATGTCTTCTTCGTTTGCCGGTTCAATAGAAACTGTTGATACATTTCCTGTATGAAAATCAACTGTCTTGTTGCTAAACGATGCACCGATCGGCTTCAATACGGAACGGTGTGTTACACCTGTAACCGGGTTTGTACGCACCGGTGATGCAAGGCTGTATATTACTAAATCAACCTGACCTAAATCAGCTTTGATCAAGTCGATTGTTTTTTGTTTTACTTCATTTGAGAATGCATCTCCGTTGATGCTTTTTGCATAGATGCCTGCTTTTTTTGCTTCTTTTTGAAACGCAACGGTGTTGTACCAACCCGGAGAACCCGGCTTACCTTCCTGTGCAGGCTTTTCGAAAAATACGCCTACGGTTGCTGCGTTTGATCCAAATGCACTTGTAATTCTTGAAGCTAAACCAAAGCCTGTTGAAGCACCTATCACAAGTACCTTTTTAGGTCCGTCGATAGCTCCTTTAGATTTCACATAATTGATCTGGTTTATCACATTCTGTTCGCAGCCTGTTGGATGAGAAGTTAAACAGATAAAGCCACGCATTCTTGGTTCAATAATCATAAATGTATTTATAAAGTTTAATCCGGTTTAGAACGAGATAAACATTTCTAAGAAAAAGAATGTCCACTCAACCTCAAATTTAATACAAATAAGTTAATTTAACTAAACTAGTGGTCAGTGGTCAGTTAGTGGACAGTAGGTAATTGATAGTGGATAATTCATTCTGTTCTATAATGCCATAGACCGTGGTTAAGATATTGGAGAGAAAAAATCAAATTGTGGTTGGCCGAAAAGGCACAACCACGACGAGTGTAAGCAAATGCTTGCGCCAGCGAGAAAAAATAATGCCATATTAATAATCCCATAGCTAAATCTATGGGCTATGCAGAAGGAGCTGATGTGAGTGAATGTAGGTTGCTGATATAAAAAGTCGTCAGACCACTGAAAAAGTGGTCTGACGACTGTGGAAATAGATGCAGTTGTTATTACTGTCTACTGTTTACTGACAACTGATTACTTTTTCTTTTTCTGTAGATCTGCGTTGTATTTTTTGATCAATTCTTCGCGGATGTATTTACCTGAAGGGGTTATCATGTAATCGTCCCAATTACTAATTCCGGCTTTGGGTTTTATGATGGAGGCGGTTTCGTTTTTATCGGATACGGACCAGTTGCACCAGCTCAATTTATATTTATCCATGAACGCAAACCATTCTTCTGTCTGCGCATAACCAATTTCACCGTTTCCTGAATAATCACAATCTCCGAACTCTGTTACAAAAAGTGCGATACCCATACTCATTGCTTTTTCAGCTTCGTCACGCAGATACTGTCCATGAGAGACTGCATAAAAATGTAGCGTGTACATAATGTTCGTTCCTTTGATCGGATCTGCTGCTGCTTCTGTAACCATCTGAGACCATTGGCGTGTACCAACAATAATGATGTTGTCGGGGTCGTGTTCACGTATTGCTGCAATCACCTCTTCTGCATAGGGTTTGATGTGATTTGTCCAGCTTGCATCCTGCAATGGCTCGTTGTAGATCTCATACAATACATTGGGATATTTGCCATATTTTTTTGCCATCGCTGCAAAGAATTTCTTCGCCATATCCGGATTCTTGTGTGCATGGTGACTGTGGTAATCAATGATGACATACATCCCCAATTCAATTGCTGCATCTACTACAGCACAGATCTTTTCCTGTTCGATTGACGGATTATGCGCATAGCCACCGTCTTCATCTACTCCCATAGCAGCACGAATTACCGTACATTTCCAATCGTTCTGAAGCCAAGCCATTGTTTCGGCATTGTAATACTGAGGCATCCATTGACTCCAGAATAAGGACATACCCCGCAGCTGCACCGTGTCCTTATACTGACCCATCATATAACTTCCGGATACAGATAAGTGACCGTAACGGGAAACAATATCTTTTTGAGCAAAAATGGAATGTGATACATAGAGGTTAAAAACAACCAACATGCACAACGTAACAAACATTCTTTTCATAACTTTTGGTTTTGGTTTAAGCAAACCTAGCTACGAATCAAAACTTTGAATTTGTATAAATTGAAGAAATATTTGCATTATCATAACAGATTGGTAGTCTTTATGATGTGATGAGTTTGCAAAAAACAGGGTATTCTTTGTAAAAGTATTAATGATTTGATTAATAATTAGTTAACAGTTGTAAGTGGACAGTTGTCCGTGAGAGATGACGCAACTATGCATATTTCAGTGAATGCTTTGTAAAAATTGTAATAAATTGATTTTAAGATTCTTATGATTTTTCTATTCTTAGTAATCGGATTAGGATTACGTATGGATGCACAAGCGAATGCTTGCGCCGAGGGGGCAGTATAAAGGTGGTTGGCAGTTTACGTGAATAAATAATAAAATATTTGATTGAGGTTTTGCAACGTACACGTGCCATACCACGGCGGAAATGATTGTTATTAAATAATCCTATAGTTAAAGCTATGGCTATGCAAAAGGGGTATTTGTGAGCGATTTTAATCCGTCACATAAATGTGACGGCAATGAAAGCCGGATCTTTCTTTTTGAAAATGGAGTTCTACTTTATGCTACAGCAAAAAATAAGCGTTCAATTTATAATTTATAACTCATGATTTATAATTGGCTGACCACTGTTTACTGACAACTGACTACTCCTTTTTTCTGTAATCGTTGGGCGACATACCTTCGTGCTCTTTGAATACACGATTAAAATGGGAAATGTGTCCGTAGCCTACTCGATAAGCGATGTCTGAAACGGGTACGTTTACATCTTTTAATAAACGTTTGGCTTCATTCAGGCGCAGTTGGTTTAGGTATTGCTTGAAGCTTAGCTGGTAAGCATTTTTTAATAACTGAGAAACTTTGGTTTCGGATAAACCTGTTCCTTCCTGAATGATCTTTAACGACAATTCGGAATTGTCATAATGAGATGAAAGATATGATACCAGCTTATCTAAATCTAATTCAGAATGATTTACCATTTCGATTGGTGTATAACGGATCTCAATCTTTTCAGTGGTTTGTTTAGGCGAAGCCTGTACGACAATAAAGAAATAGCACAACGCATAATATGCGGCAATCAAAATGACAGATAGAATATAAAACCATTTGACATCTTTTATGAACCGGACCTGTTTGATCGTAATTTTATCTTCGGTATTGCGTGCGATCAGTTGACAGTTTTGAATATTGATCATGTGCAAACGTGTAAAATCTACGTTTGCAAGATCTTTTTCAGAAATTCCTTCATTGACATACCACCAGGAAGGTGTGGTGAATTCTTTTAATGGTATTTGATAGGTATGTTCCCCCTGAATCAGATCCAGATCTTTGGTGATGTATTTTTCTGTCGCGCCTTTATTTGCTATGGTATCCGATGATGCTACGCCTAATAAAATCTGTGGACGTTTGGCAAGTGAGGTATACAATTCAATTTCAAAAATATCATAGGTATCTATAAATAGAAATTCACGGGCTTTTGATAACAGGGTTATTCCTGCAAAAGGGGCAGTATTGCCGGTATCTAATTTATAGGTAAATGTGATGGAGTCTTTGTTAGCTGACACAATTGAGGCTGTAGAATAATCAAGAGACGGCTTTATTGTATCTGAATAAGTATATAGATTATACGCCAGTGAATCCTTCACGGGTAACACGGTATATACCTTATGAGGTTTGTACAAAAAAAAGGCAACTAAAAAGAAGAGTATCGGCAAACAAAGAAGCGCTACTCTTAGTCCAAAGTTTTTCATTCGTATAAGTTAGGCTACTAAAATAGTAATTAGTGGTCAGTTGACAGTGGTCTGAGGTCAGAAATATTTTTTTTAGTAAACCAGTTAACAGTTGTCAGTTATCAGTGGTTAGAGTAAAGATGAATACTTAAGCCCGAAAACTATCATGCAGTCAAAGACTGCCTAATAAAACACACCAGTCACCGCTGCGGTCAGACTTGCGCCAGAGGAGCCAGAGAAACCAGAGGATTCGGAATTTCAAATTCCGAATAGCTGCTTTGATATTGTAGAACAAATGATGGTTGGCCGAAAAGGCACAACCTTTAGATTTACGCCGTAGTAAAATTCCAAGAAATAAGAATTCATATTTATCAAAGCGAAAGACGGTATCAACCGTCCTTCTGCAGTGATACGATTCTGTTTGGGTATATTTTTATTCTAAAGAATTCTAAATAAATTAATTAAAATAACCACCGGCAAAGGTGAACTATGGCGCAACTAGGTTAGACCTATCCGTGGATTTAGTCCTTTGCCGGCTTATTTGAACAGGCATCAAATAGAAATTTGAGTTCGCGGCTCAGTAGTAAGGT
>NZ_KB903645.1 GCF_000379725.1 Cytophaga aurantiaca DSM 3654 | reverse complement strand
TACTGAGCCGCGAACTCAAATTTCTATTTGATGCCTGTTCAAATAAGCCGGCAAAGGACTAAATCCACGGATAGGTCTAACCTAGTTGCGCCATAGTTCACCTTTGCCGGTGGTTATTTTAATTAATTTATTTAGAATTCTTTAGAATAAAAATATACCCAAACAGAATCGTATCACTGCAGAAGGACGGTTGATACCGTCTTTCGCTTTGATAAATATGAATTCTTATTTCTTGGAATTTTACTACGGCGTAAATCTAAAGGTTGTGCCTTTTCGGCTAACCACCAACTAAACATTTCGATCCTTTAGCAGTTCCAATTGCACTTCTGTAAAATTAAAAGACAGATTAAATGAGGGCTGACCCAATCCTAGCAACATAATAAATTCAATAAATATTGTACTTGAATTTTCAATTATTTCATGTGAATATATTTCTAAGGATTCCAATTTCACGATATTCAATTCACTCATTTTTAAATTTTCGATATTATAAAAATCAATTTTCCAATAATCATATTCTTTACTGTCTTCAGAATAAATACTAACTATTATTGTAAGTATTCGCTTTTCAAAATCAAAATTGAAGTTCTCAAAATTTTGATCATGTAATTGAAGTTCTTTTAACTTTTCTAATTCTGTCATAAAATATTAAGCTATTTCGCCATGCTTCAACAGTTACTATTCGTAGAGTTAGCGAAGCGCTCTACGAATCAGCAATGAATAAGAGTCTTTGACTCGTTTTATAATTTATAATTTCAAAAAAACGAGTCAAAGACTCTCTTCTATTTAACATCCGTAGAGCGCTTCGCTAACTCTATGGATAGAGCAGTAACATTTGAGAGCAGCGGGTGGTTGGCCGAAAAGGCACAACCACGGCGAGATGTGAGGTTAACAACCATGGTAAAATCTTATTTCTTCTTGCTATAGCGTTTTATAATCCAGTATATACCAAAGGAAAACACTATATCAATCAAAAAAAATAAAACTTTAAATCCATTATTATCACAATCACCACACTTGGCAGAGGTAACAGATAGAAAAGGAACAGGCAATCCTAATACAAAAGTACCATCAGCGGAGTATGTTAAACTTATGGGAAGCCAAACAACAATACTTATAACGGCTAAAATTACAAATATTTTTATCGTACCTATTCCTCCTTGAATAATATCCCTTTTCATAATTATTCTATCTTCTTCGCTGTAAGTTACTATTTGTAGAGTTAGCGAAGCGCTCTACGGATAGAGCAACTAAGGGCTAAACTCACCATTCGTCGGACCACAAAAAAAGTGGTCTGACGAATGTGCTCTATCCAACATTCTATCAAATACTTTTAATCTATTTCGGCACGTACCGATACATCACCAAACCTATACACACAAAAACCATATTCGGGATCCAGGATGCTAACAGCGGACCGATACCGCCTACGTTTGCAAGGCTTCGGCTCGTGATCATAAAGATGATGTACACAAAGGCCAGTAAAAATCCGAAGGCAATGGGTAATCCTGCACCTTCTCTTGACTTACGGGACGCTGCAATCACACCGATCAGGGTTAAGATAATAACAGAGAACGGATAGGTATAACGCTGATATTTTTCAACGATGTAGGTATCTACATTTTCAGCTCCTCTCGCTTCTAAAATTTCGATCTGTCTGTTCAACTCACCCATATCGTAGGTTTCGAAAAGCATATAGGTGTCTGCAAAATCTTTCGGAGTAATCGTCAATACCGTATCTTTATCACGACCGGTAGATACATGCTCTACCCCATTGTTATCAAAACTGCGTATAAAATATTCTTCAACGTGCCATTTTTTAATGCTGTCGTTCCAATGAATTCTTCCTGCTTTCATTTTATTCACCAGCTGATTATCGATAATCGTTTCGAGAGTGAATTGATAACCGATATTCAATTCACTATTGTAGCTTTCTAAATAAACGTAAGTTGTAGGTGATGTTTTAATATGAACATTCTTGCCGCTATAAAAGAACGCACTCTTGATGTATTTTTTTTCAAAGTCGACCCGTTGCTTGTTGCCATGCGGAATCAGCCAGCCGGCCATATAAAATACCATTGCCCCAATAATCATTGAACCGATCAGAAATGGAAACATGATGCGAATTAAACTCATACCGCTACTCAACATCGCAATGATCTCTGTACGGGCAGCTAGATTTGCTGCAACAAATATGGTCGCAATAAATATGGTAATAGGGCTTAATAAATTCGCCATGTATGGAATGAATGCAAAATAATATTCTACCAAAACAAACCACGCACTCAGGTTGTTCTTCATGAAGTCTTCCATCTTTTCTGTTATATCAATAACAGTGATTACAAGCATCAGCATGAGTACAACAAAGAAGTACGTAACTAAAAACTTTTTAAGAATATATAGATCCAGTTTTTTCACTCGGCAGAATTCTTATAAACGTTGCATACATTGTTTGATCATCGGATCTTTCCATTCACGGAACGTGCCCGCAACAATTTGCTTGCGTGCTTCACGCATCAACCACAAATAGAAGCTAATGTTTTGAACCGTCGCGATCTGTGCACCCAGCATTTCATTGTTATGTACTAAATGGCGTAAATATGCTTTTGAATAATATTTATTTAAAAAGGTATCCAGACCGCTATCAATGATCGAGAAATCATTCTCCCATTTCTTATTTCGGATATTGATTATACCTTGTGTTGTGAACAACATGCCGTTACGCGCATTACGTGTTGGCATTACACAATCAAACATATCAATACCTAAGGCAATGTTCTCCAGTAAATTTTCGGGTGTACCCACACCCATTAAATAACGCGGCTTGTCTTTCGGCAATACCGAACATACCAACTCACTCATCGCATACATTTCTTCCGCAGGTTCTCCAACCGATAAACCACCGATGGCATTGCCTACACAACCTGCTTCTGCAATCACTTCAGCAGATTTCAACCGCAGATCTTTGTATACACTTCCCTGCACGATCGGAAACAGATGTTGATTGTATCCGTACTTCGGTTCGGTTTCAGCCATTCGCGATACACATCTTCCCAACCAGCGATGCGTCATCTCCATCGACTTACGTGCATACTCGTATTCACACGGATACGGCGTACACTCATCAAATGCCATTACAATATCCGCACCAATTGTACGCTGAATATCCATTACACTTTCAGGCGTAAAGAAATGCGCGGAACCATCAATGTGTGATTTAAACTTCACACCTTCTTCGTTGATCTTACGAATGCCGGATAACGAGTATACCTGAAACCCGCCGCTGTCTGTCAGCATCGAACGGTTCCATCCAATGAATTTATGTAAGCCGCCAGCCTGTTCAATAATGTTCAGACCCGGTCTTAAATATAAGTGATAGGTATTTCCTAGAATGATTGGCGCATTGGCTTCCTCCTCCAGCTCGCGCTGATGCATTGCCTTTACAGTGCCCGCTGTACCAACAGGCATAAAGATCGGTGTCTCGAATGTACCGTGATCGGTTGTGATTACTCCCGCACGTGCACTCGTTCCAACGTCATTATGTTCGATTTTATAAAACATACAAGTGTATTAAGTACGCTAAATTACTTTTATTTATTTATTATTGAGAAAAAAACACCTTTGAACAGCCAATCTTTTATCGAAATACTTTTTTACGCCTCGGGTATCCTCTCTATCGGTTACCTGCTGTTCATGGCAATTACCCTTGCTTCGTACAAGCAGTCTTCTTCAGCTACTACAAATGAAGGAGTTAGTATTGTGATTGCCGCACACAATGAATATGAAAACCTGCGTGCTTTCCTGCCTGCTATCTTAAATCAATCATACCCTGTTTTTGAAGTAATTGTTGCCTGCGACCGCTGCACCGATGGCAGTGTAGCCTTTTTAAAATCTTTACATCATCCTGCTTTGCGTATTATTGAAATCGACACTATTTCAGAATCCATTCAACCTAAAAAAGCAGCTCTTACTCAAGCTATTCGGTCTGCCAAATATCCATGGATCTTAGCAACCGATGCCGATTGTTATCCAACTAGCGATCAATGGATTACTGAAATGATGCAGGCACGTAACAACAAACAGATCAGCCTTGGAATTTCCTTATACGAACCCAAACCGGGCTATCTCAATGCCTTTATCCGCTTTGAAACAATCTTGACGGCTCTTCAATATTCTGCCTGGGCAATTTTGGGATCTCCCTACATGGCAGTCGGGCGAAATTTGCTGTATGCAAAAGAATTATTTATCAACAATAACGGCTTTGGTAAATATGCCGCTCATCTGGGCGGCGACGATGATTTATTCGTTCAGAATATTGCTACAAATAACAATACCAGCGTTTCAAGTAATCCCGCAAGTTTTACTCTCAGCAAGCCTGCAGAAGGATACAGACAATGGTGGAAGCAAAAACACCGTCATTTACATGCAGGCAAACAATATCCCTTCAGCACCTTATTGGGCTTAAGTATCTACCCCATTTCAAGCGCTCTATTTCATTTTCTATGCATTTATTGCCTGTTCACCCTAAACTTTGTACCGATATTGGTATTTTATATTTTGAGAACATGTATATTTATCAGTATTTTTGCACGGATTGGATATAAATGGGGCACAAACCCCTCTGTATTTTATCTGGCTATTACTGAAATAGTGTATTTGATTTATTTACTATTTGCCGGTATATATAACCTGGCAGTACCTATAAAAAAATGGAAGTAACGGACGACCTTCCCGAAGGAAGAGAATTTTCAGAAAAGGCGAAAAAAGACTTTTTACTGGTAGAAAGAGCGAAGACAACCGGCGATGAAAAAGCATATGCCGAATTGATGTCGCGCTATAAAAAGCCGGTGTATCACATGATCTTAAAAATGATCCGCAACGTAGATGATGCCGAAGATCTAACAATCGAAGCATTTGCAAAGGCGTTCAAAAATTTACACAAATTCAATCCCGATTATACCTTCAGTACATGGTTGTTTAGAATTGCAACCAATAACTGTATTGACTTTATACGTCGTAAAAAACTTGTAACAACTAGTATCTCTTCTTCTTACAAAGACGATAACGGTGAACATACTGAAATGGAGATCAAAGACAGCAACCTGACTCCGTTTGAAGAAACGATCAAATCACAGAAGATCGAGATCATTCAGGCGATTGTAAGCATGCTACCTCCGAAATATCAGACTTTGGTTCGTTTGAGATATTTTGAAGAATATTCGTACGAAGAAATTGCAGTTGCAATCTCTGCTCCGCTAGGTACTGTAAAAGCTCAGTTGCACCGCGCACGTGAGTTGCTGTTAGACTTAGTTAAGAACCGCAAAGATTCGATTTAATACGCCTACCCTGCTTCGCTTTGCAAATCATTGAAAAATACTTTAAGCATTTAAGCGCTGAACAAATTGAAAAGTTCAGCGCCTTACAAGCTCTATATACCGAATGGAATGACAAGATCAATGTCATTTCAAGAAAAGACGTAGATCAATTGTACGAACGTCACGTGCTGCACTCTTTAGGCATTGCGAAAGTAATGTCGTTTAAACCGGGTACACGTATTTTGGATGTTGGTACAGGCGGCGGCTTCCCGGGTGTTCCTCTTGCTATTCTGTTCCCCGAATGTGAATTCCATCTGGTTGATTCCATCGGTAAAAAAATCAAAGTTGTACAGGAAGTTTGTGCTGGCGCAGGCATTACCAACGTAACTGCTACACACGGTCGTGCTGAAGACATGAAAGATAACTATCACTTTATTGTCAGCAGAGCGGTAACCCGTTTCAAACCATTCTGGTCATGGATCAATAAAAAATTCGACGACGAGCAATTCAATGACTTGAATAACGGCATCCTTTATTTAAAGGGTGGAGACCTTGCCGAAGAGATCCAGGAATTAAACAGACCTGCCTACGAATACGACCTGAACATGTTTTTTGAAGAGGAGTTTTTCGAAACAAAAAAAGTAGTTCACGTACCCGCATTCTGATTCTTTTTCAATTTAAAATTCGTAGATTAAAGTCGTTTACTTTTTAACACGACCGAATTTTATGAATTCCATTTTCAAACCCCTTGCCATCGTCATTCTGGCAATTTCAATTTTCTCTTGCAGCAAAAAAGGACAAGTTGAAATTAAAAGTACAAACATTTCCGAAGAAATAAATTTACAGCAAAACATTGTCATCGAATTCAGCGAAGACATTGTCGGAGACAGCGCACTCGACTCATGGAGCGAGAAACAATTGATCACGTTTACTCCTGCTGTAAAAGGTTTATTTAAATGGACCGCAACCAACGAGCTCACCTTCTCTCCTTCCACCAGCTTTGCAGCCAGCACAGATTACAAAGCAGAAGTATCAGATCTTATTTTAAAAGAATCTCCTGAAAAGAAACTTTCGTTAGGCAGTGACATTAAATTTGAATTTCACACACCGTATTTGAATCTAACACAAATAGATAATTACTGGGCAAAAAAAGAAAGTAACAAAGCGATCAACGAAGTTCGAATGACTTTAACATTCAACTACAAGATCAACCCGGCTCAGTTAAAAGAATTGCTTGAAGTCAGTATTGCCAGCAAGCCACTTACCGTAGACTACTATACATCAACCATCAGTAACGTTATTGAAATCGGAATCTCTGAAGGAGCCGAATCATTCGACGATAAGAATTGTTTACTTACGATCAAACCGGGTTTGAAATGCGTTGAAAGTGCATATGTAACAAAAGAAATTTTATCAAACGAAGCCTTCATTACTTCCAAAGGTACATTCATCGTTACCGGCGCAATGGCTCAATACATTGAAGACAAAGGCTACATCAGTGTCAGCACCAATCAGGAAATTGCTACAGACAAAATTGAGGACCTGATCACGATTGATCCTGTAACTCAATTCACCATTGAAAAACAAGGCGCAGGTTTCTATATCAAAGGCGATTTCAATACAGGCGAATCGTATGAACTGACGATCAAAAAAGAATTGCAAGGTATTTTTGGCGGAACACTGAAAGCAGATTATACAGAATCTATACTTTTTGGTGTACCTAAGCCTGCCATCAGTTTCATTTCTAAGAAAGGTGTTTACTTAAGCAGCAAAGGAAATAAAAACATTGCGGTGCGCATCATTGCAGTGCCAAAAGTAAAAGTTACGGTTTACAAAGTATACGCAAATAACATTCTATCTTTCTTCAAAGGCAGTAACAATTATTACTACGATGAATATTATGAAGAGGAATATTATGACAACAACGGTACGTCGTATTATGGATTACAGGATCTGGGTGACGTTGTGTATGAAAAAGAAATAGAAACAAAAAATCTTAAAAAGGTCAACGGTACTCCTCTATTGAATGTTGATTTCAGCGAGATCAATCAATTCAAAGGAATTTATGTTGTTCAGGTTAGCTCTATGGACGAGCAATGGCTGCAGGATTCAAAATTCGTTTCCATCTCTGATATCGGTTTGGTAGCGAAACAAGGAAAAGACGACATGTTATTGATGGCACATTCCATCATCAACAATGAACCGTTAGCAGATGTAGAGATCAATTTGATCAGCCACAACAATCAGACGGTTTTTACTACTAAGACAGATGGTAAGGGTATTGTTCACATTCAGGATCTGAAAAGCAAGATCAAGAATTTCAACATCCGTATGATCACTGCTACAAGCGGCAATGATTTTAACTATTTGAATTTTAATGAAAGTTATGTTTCCAATACCGAATTTGAAACCGGTGGTGCGAAAGATAACGAATCGGGTTACGAAGCATTTATCTACGGCGACAGAGAAATCTACCGTCCGGGTGAAACCGTTCATATAAACTCCGTTGTTCGCGATGTTACATGGAACGCATTAAAAGCAGCACCTGTAAAATTAAAAGTGTTATTACCGAACGGAAAAGATTTCCAAAATATACGAGGCACATTAAATGAGCAGGGCGCATTTGAAACATCGTTCAAACTACCTGAGTCTACTGTTACCGGAACCTACTCGGTAGAATTATATACGTCAACCAATGTCTTATTGAATTCGATTCGCATCAGCGTAGAAGAATTTATACCGGATAGAATTAAAGTGGTAGCGAATGTCAACAAAACAGAATTGACGTTGGCAGATCAACTTACAACAAACTTACAGGCAGTAAATTTATTCGGACCTCCTGCAGCAAACAGAAATTACGAAGTTGAATTATCTTTAAATAGAAAATATTTTACTGCACCTAAATATCCCACCTACGATTTCGGTATCAATGCTACATCATACAATGAATTTAAAAATGAAGTACGCGAAGGCAAAACAGATGCTGAAGGCAAAGGAACACAAATCTTTGATTTCCCGGATGAATTTAAAAACTCAGGTGTACTGGAAGGAAAAGTTTTCACAACGGTGTTTGATGAATCCGGCAGACCGGTGCATCAACTGAACAACATAGAAGTATATACACAGGAAACGTTTTACGGTTTGAAGTACATAGACAACTATGTTTCTACCAATCAGCCGATGAATATCCCATTGATCGCGGTTAACCGCAAAGGCGAACCTGTGGTAGCAGATGCGCGCATTGAAATTGTTCAGTTTGAATGGCAAACGGTCATGCAAAAAACATATGGTGACAACTACCAATATGTGTCGCAGAAAAAGATCCGTGTGATGGAAAACAAAAACATCCATATTTCACAAGCCGGACAATCGTTCACGTTCTTACCTATAAAATCAGGAGAATACGAAGTACGTGTGTATGCACCGAATGCACAGTCGTACGTAAGCAATTATTTTTATGCATATGGATGGGGCAATACTTCTTCTACTTCTTTTGAAGTAAATACCGAAGGAAAAGTAACGATCGAAACGGATAAAAAAGAATATACAAGCGGTTCTGAAGCGAAGATCTTATTTAAAACGCCGTTTGAAGGAAAGCTGATCGTGACGATCGAACGCAACAAGATCTTCGAATACAAAACACTTGAAACAAGTAACCGTGCTGCATCTATGACCCTTGCGTTAACAGATGCGTATTTACCAAACGTATATGTATCGGCAACATTGATCAAACCAAATACCGATCAGAAAATTCCGTTGACCGTTGCACACGGCTTCCAAAGCATCAGCGTTAGCAAACCTGAAAATAAATTACCACTAGAGATCACGGCAGTACCAAGCAGCAGATCAAGAACCAAACAAAAGATCTGCATCAAATCAAAAGCGGAATCAGATATTCAGGTAACCATTGCAGTAGTAGATGAAGGGATCCTTCAGCTTAAGAATACACAGACACCTGATCCGTATGGTTTCTTCTACCGCAAACGTGCATTAGAAGTTTCTTCCTATGATGTATACGAACGCTTACTTGCAGAATTAAACACAACAACAAGCAAAGTGGGTGGTGATGGTTACAACTTAAGCAAACGTGCAAACCCGCTTACGAACAAGCGTGTGAAGCTTGTAACATTCTGGAGCGGTATCTTAAAAACGAATTCAAATGGTGAAGTATGTTATGAAATAGATATTCCGCAATTCTCCGGAGATCTTCGCATCATGGCCGTTGCATACAAAGACAATTCATTCGGATCGGCACAGAAGAATATGAAAGTAGCGGATCCGATCGTGATCTCTACTGCCCTTCCTCGTTTCTTAAGTCCGGGTGATTCATTGAACATGCCGGTAACCATGAGTAACACTACTGCAAAACCAATGGCTGCAACTGTATCTATTGGTACCACAGGAAATGTGCGTATCAGCGGTGGTACAAATCAGCAAGTGACGATACCTGCCAATTCTGAAAAACAAGTATCGTTTACATTGGTAGCGGCACAAAAAGTTGGTTTGGCACAAATCACAACAAACGTAAAAGCACTGAACGAAGAATTTAAAGAAGTGATCGATATTACGGTGCGACCGGTAACATCGTTGATTAAACTAAGCGGTTCAGGTTCTGTGAATGGCGGTGCTACCGGAAGCTTTACACTTAAAAATGATTTTGTTCCGGCAAGTACCGCAACGAAAATTGTTGTGAGCAGATCACCGATGGTTAGCTTCTCGAAAAACCTAAGCTACCTGATCGGCTATCCGCACGGTTGTATTGAACAGACCACGTCACGTGCATTCCCTCAGCTCTACTTACGTGAGTTGATGAAAGATCTGAAACAGGTGAACTACACCGCTGTTGCTCCTGAAAAAATGGTACAGGAAGGTATCAACCGCATCTACACCATGCAGGCATACAACGGAAGCTTTGGTTACTGGCCTGGAGATTACGAAGGTAACTGGTGGGGAACGGCTTATGCTACGCACTTCTTAATTGAAGCGAAGAAAGCTGGCTACGAAGTACAGGGACCTGTGATCGATAAGGCATTGAGTTATCTGAAGAATAAAGTAAAAGAAAAAGGAGAATACACGTATTGGTACTACGACGGAAGCAGTGCACTGAAGTCTCGAGTGATTGCATCCAAAGAAATTTTCTATTCGTTGTATGTAATGAGTTTATACAATCAGCAGGATCTGTCGGTGATGAACTACTACAAAACAAACACATCCTTGCTTGCAATCGATAGCCGTTACTTATTAGCAGCAACGTATCTGCGCATCGGCGATAAGGCATCGTACCGCACATTGATCCCAACGAATTATGAAAGTGAAAAATCGGTCAACAGTTTCGGTGGAAGTTATTACAGTTATACGCGTGATATGGCAATCATATTGGATGCCATGATCGACAACGATCCTACGAATGCACAGATCGGTATCTTAGCGAAACACCTGAGCGAACAATTGAAAAATCAATATTACCTGAATACACAGGAGACTGCCTTTGCATTGATCGCGTTAGGAAAACTGGCTCGTAAAAATGTAGAGGCAAACGTAACGGCAGATATTAAAAGCTCGACTGGTAATCTTGGCACCTATTCATCCGGCGTATTTATGACAACTCAGAACATGTCGAACAACACCGTATCGATTGTTGCAAAAGGAACAGGTACACTTTTCTACTCATGGGAAGCAGAAGGTGTAAGTGAATCCGGAACGGTGAAAGAAGAAGATAATTTCATTACTGCACGCAGACAGTTCTTCGATCGCTTTGGCAATCCGATAAACAGCAATACCTTCAAACAAAATGATCTGGTTGTTGTGCGTTTAGCTGTACAATCCAAAGGTACTTCATCTGTTGAAAACGTTGTATTAACAGATATGTTACCTGCCGGATTTGAAATTGAGAATCCGCGCTTGAATGATTTCACAGAAGTTGACTGGATCAAAAACAATTCTACACCGGAGTACTTTGATGTACGGGACGACCGCATCAATATGTTTGTTACCGCTACGAAGGAAACACGTTACTACTATTACATGGTGCGTGCAGTCAGTGTTGGTAAATTCAAACTGGGACCTGTGAGTGCGGATGCGATGTACAATGGTGAGTACCACTCGTACAATGGTTCGGGATCGATTACGGTGACGGGAAGATAGTGGACAGTAGACTGTTCATCATTAGTATCCAATATAGTTCAGTTAAACTTTAATTAGATGCTAATAGTCCTCCTTTCTTACTGGTGATTTTGTTTCTTTTTGATTCTTCTGTTCTTTTGCCTTGATGCAAAAGAACCAAAAAATCAAGGCTGATTTCAAATAAGCTAAAATTTTGGTTCATTCCGCGAACGCTACAAAACCGTCCTGGAAAAGGACTAGTTGTAGCGTTCAAAAAGCTCCATGAACCAAAATTTCTTAACGCAATTTGAAATGAGGCCGTTGGTGGTGTTACTAAATTATAACAAGAATTTAAGTTGAAGCTATTCTAAATGTTTACTAGACATTGGATTACAAATCCCGAAGAGCTTGATTTTAAATAAGCAAACAAAACAAAAAGTTGAATCGTATTCCATTTAAAAAAATATTCACAAGGCTTGCACTTACCGGTGCAGGCCTTGTTGTTTTATTTTTCATCCTGAATGCCATTTTTACGTTACCCCCTATTCCGCTCTATTCAACGATTGTAACTTCGGATAAAAACGAGATCGTGCATGCGTTTTTAAGTAAAGACGACAAGTGGCGGTTTAAGATCCGCACCAAAGAAATTCATCCGGATCTGAAGACTGCTTTTCTGAATAAGGAAGATAAATATTTTTATTACCATCCGGGAATCAATCCGATTGCTGTTTGCAGGGCTTTCTTTAATAACATTATTCAGAATAAAAAAACATCAGGTGCATCCACCATTACTATGCAGGTTGTGCGTTTGCTGGAACCCAGAGAACGTACCTACTTTAATAAGTTCATTGAATTGTTCCGGGCACTGCAGCTGGAATGGAAATATAGTAAAGAAGAAATCTTTGAACTGTACATCAATTTTGTTCCCTACGGTTCCAACATTGAAGGAGTAAAAGCTGCATCGTTATTATATTTTCAAAAAGCACCGGAACAATTAAGTCTGGCGCAGATCGTCTCGCTAACCATCATTCCCAACAGGCCCGTATCCTTAAATCCCCAACGATACGAAACCCGCTTAATGATCGAGCGTAACAAATGGTTGAAACGTTTTCAGGAAGAAGAACTGTTTGATAACGAACGGATCGCCGATGCAATCAAAGAACATGTACAGGCAAAGCGAGTTGCACTTCCACGCAAGGCAGAACACCTGAGCATTCGTCTGCATAAAAAATATCCGCTCTTAACCGAGATCAATACCACGATCAAACTTTCTACGCAGGAACGTGCACAGATGCTGATGGCAAATTACATGCAACGCATCAAACAACTTGCGATCCATAACAGCGCCATTATTATTTATAATAACGAAACGAAGAAAACTGAAGCCTATATCGGTTCACCGGATTTTAATGATGCACCGCATCAAGGTCAGGTAGATGGTGTAAACTCCATACGTTCACCGGGCAGCACGTTCAAGCCGTTCATCTATGGCATGGCATTCGACAAAGGGTTCTTAACACCGAAGATGGTGATCGAAGATATTCCGACAAATTTTGATGGCTACGCTCCTACCAACTTTGATGAACATTTTAATGGATTGGTCAGTGTTGAAAAATCACTTGCGTATTCCTTAAACATTCCGGCAGTAAAAACGATTGAGCAGATCACCCCGCAGGCATTTACGAAAGTACTTGTTAAGAGCGGTTTTAAGCAGATCAAACGCGACGAAGCACACTTGGGCTTATCGGTATCACTCGGAGGCTGTGGCGTCACCTTAGAAGAGCTTACACACCTCTACACCATCTTTGCACAGAAAGGCATGTTGTACAACTACGCGCTGCTGCAAACCGACTCCACAAAACTTGCTGCACCGGTATTGTCCGAAGCATCTACCTATATGATCTCCGAGATCCTTACACAAATCACCCGTCCGGATCTGCCAAACAACATGCACAGCAGTTTCCGCATTCCACACATTGCCTGGAAGACGGGTACGTCGTTTGGTCGGAAGGATGCCTGGTGTGTGGGGTACAATCAGAAATATACCATTGGTGTATGGCTGGGGAATTTTGATGCAACGGGGATCCATGAATTGACGGGTGCGGATATTGCAACGCCTCTCCTGTTTGAATTGTTCAACACGCTTGATTACAATTCGCAGCAGCATTGGTTCTTTAAACCCAAGGGGCTTGAGTTGCGCACGGTATGTACCTACAGCGGCCTGCCGATGGGCGAATTCTGTACGGAGAGTATGATCGATCAGTATATCCCTAAAGTGTCGCCGAATCAGGCCTGTGAGCATTTAAAAGAGTATCAGATCTCTGCCAATAGAAAATACAGTTACTGCACCTCCTGCATACCGGATGGCGGTTACATCACGCAGACCTATCCAAACTTATCGGTCGCGCTCGCCGATTTTTATGACTCGGAGCGCATTCCGTATGCAAAACCACCGGTACATAATCCCATGTGCATCCGTGTCATGGAGGATCAGAACCCAAAGATTGTATCTCCTGAAAACAATAAGGAGTATTTAATTGAACGTGCTGTGCCAACGGAGCTGCAACTGAAGTGTATTGTACCAAACGATGTACAGAAAGTCTATTGGTATCTCAATGGAAAGCTTTACAAGGAAGCTACGCCTAAAGAAGAGGTATTTTTCTTACCCAAAGAAGGTTCTACAAAAATATCCTGCAGCGATGATCGAGGCAGGAACAGTAGTATGAGTATTAAGGTGGAGTTTTATTGAGGGCTGTTCGGGATTTGCAATCCCGAACTCAGATAATGGAGATTTATAATCTCTTTTAGCAACTATCGGATTGCAAATCCTTTTTATCTGGCTTCCGGATTACAAATCCGGAAGAGCTGGTGCAGATTGAGGCCAAAGTTCCGGCGTTTGCAGTATAATCATCTTACACGGTCTCTTTTTGTAATTATTATATCTCCCCATTCGTCTGTTCGCACTAATTTATTAGAAATTCCTTTGTATTCGTATTTAACATTTCCCTTTAGTGTCTGTCCGATAGAAGCTAAACAAATATTAGCATTTATTGAATTCAAACTTCTATGCCAGTGGGTTCCGTGGTGAGCTGCAATAAGAATATCATAAACAATATTGTGATTGTTTACTAAGTCAACAACTACAGAATTTATTTCTCTACTTTCAAGATCGCCTAAAAAAAGAATATTGTCATCTTGCCTAAAAGCAATACTGAGTCTATTTGCTGCTTTTCGTAACGATTTATTAGCTTTTTGAACAATCTCAGAAAGTTCACCATCAAATTCAGTTAAGCGATCAGTGTCGTTTGGGCTTTCTATTTCTGCATTGTTTATATTTTCAACTTCGGCATATCTACGGCTGATGTTTTGGTAAATTCTACTTAGTTGCCTGTCGCTTTCTCTTGCTTCTTCAAAGTCTCTAATTGCGTTTCTAATGTCAATCAATGCATCTTCTTCTACAAGTTCTTGAGGTGGCCACAAGATTTCATATTTACGTTCGCCACAAACTACAATATCGCCCTTAGAAACAGCTCTAAAATTTAGTGGTCTTCTATTAAGTCTTTTAACGTAATCAAAAATTGTATTTTGTATAGGATGATTATTTGAAATTCTAATGTTCATTGTCAAAAGACTCATAAAAAATCGTTTTGATTCTGTAAAAGCTGGCATTGCGGGGTAATAAAAATTTTGCAAATCCCAATGGCGATGATGATTACAATTTAAAATACCGTTGTAATGGTCAGCGTGGAAATGAGATAGTAAAAAACTGTCGTCAAAGTAGCCATAGCAATGAATGTTTTCATCACCCCCAAAATCAATAGTTAAGTCGTGGTGATCTTTGTTATTGATGATAAGATTTAGTCCGTCACCAACGTTTCTTAAAAGTAATTTTCTCATTTACAATGTTTCTTCTTTTGTTAATGGATAGCCATCGTCAAAGGTTGCTAGCAACTACTAGTTAATATGATAGCATTACCCTAGGTGCATGTATATTTCATTTATTTATTCAGTTTATCCGTTTCATTAATCAGACATTCCGATTACTACAACTTCGGTTTATTCTCCTTTAACGCTATTGCTAAGAATGCTTTCATCTCTTCTATCGTAGTTTCGGATACGGTTATGGCAAACTCTCCTGTTTCTGCAATTTTGATCTTTGTAGATCCGTAATAGGGTTTGCCATTTTTAGATGACAGTGCGATGAGTATCGCTTCCTCTCCTATCGGCAGCTTGCGGTAGGCGCCACTTTTATTTGTGAAGCTATATTTGTTTCCAACATTTTTTACCGACTCAACACAGATGTTTCTTAACGGAAAGATCAGCATCAGTTTTACTTTGTTGGTATCTACTCCGGTAACTGCAACCTTCATGTTACTCTCTTTGCAATTCGGATCATTTAAAAAACGGTCTATGTTTACCCAACCCAATTTGGAAACTGAAATGGTATAGGCTTTGATGGTTGCGGTAGTTGTTTCTGCTTTCTGCTCGTTGTACATATACAGGTATCTGTCGGCTTGCGCAGGTGATATTCCTTTTGCTACCAGATCCTGTTTTGTTGTCGTTTCTGAAATTCCTAATTTATTGAAATCGATAGGCCTTGTACACCTAGCCTTAGGAGATGATTTTAAAATATTCCAGCAAGCAGTTCCAAAGTCTTTAAAGCCTTTAGCGATCTCCCATTTACCGAAACCAAATTTGTCATTATCAAGATGTTCTTTATCATCCATCCGTTTCATTAAATCATTGTAATGCGGCGTAAGATATGTTAAGACTTCTTCATCTGCTTCCCACAAGTTTCCATTGATGTGTTTTTTATAGATGTCCATTACATCTTTAAACGCTTTTTTGTCAGGTTCCATAATAGATCCCAGTATATGTACTTTCAATCGTTGGTCAAACTCGCGCGTAGCAATGAATGTACCTTCATACTTTGGATCAGCAAGTTTTATAATCTCTTCACCAACAAGTGGACCTCCTAAAAATGCATTATCTTTTATCGCATTCCCTCTGGTTTCGTAACCAAAACTACTAAGCGGCAGCGCAAGCATATTGAAGTCAAGCTGCATATTTTCTTCTCCTTTCACAATCTCCCAATTCAGCTTGCCTTCGTCGTTGTAGGCTCCATAAAACACACTCATGTCTCCTATGATGCTTGCAGCCGGCACAGACAATGTAATAGCTTCGCTGTTTTTAATCTTTACATCTTTCCCGTTGGACGTTGCATTTATGTAAAACATACCACCGGATTCTAATATTGAATCTCCGGAAACTGTAGTCAAACCATTTTCAATAAAGCTCTGCACATCGGTAGCTTCTAACAGTTCGATGTTTACATTGCTTACCGGATTGCCGTCTTCATCTACAAACACATTGGCTCCAATTGCAACGCGTATTCCAGACTTGCCTCTAATGATGGTATCTTTTGTTGCATCAATGGTAAATGCCTGAAGTGTATCGCGCATCTTTGCAATTACGGTATCCTGGGGAGCAGCAAATAAGGTGCGTTCTTCGTTGGAGTTTTTGTTGCATGCGAAGAAACTGATTGATACTAAAAGTGAGATTAAAAGTTTTGTATTCATGGGGTATTGTTAAAAAGATAATCTTCAAATATGTATTCTTTTATGAGAAAAACCTATTGGAGTTGGGTGTTTTTTGTCTGAATTTTGATTTGTCGGATTGATGGGAAAATTGGGATTGCGTTTCAAAAATCCAATTAATCTCATAATACGTCTGAACTATGATTCTTGTGATTAATATGATTTTTATGATTCAATCCTTTTTTACTTTAATCACTTTTTGTCACAAAAATCAAATGAAGCATAGTTCATACAAATGAACATCATACTTTCTGGGCTGTTGGCCGTTGGCACAACATCGAGTTGATGTGTGGTTAGGTTAGATAGGTGATCGACAACGAAAGTGAAAAGTAATACAGTTGATATTATATTCTATTTTTCGTTAGACATTCTTATAAATCGTCTATTGCCTGTTTTTTTACTGCTTCACTATTGATTTTGTCTAAGTAGATTAACTTGACAAAGCAGCTTGACATGCCACTATGGTCAATTGATAATTGAATTTCCCCTTTACCTGTCTCCCAAATTGCATAATATTTACAACGGTCGAATTTAACGTCATACATTTTACTGTCATCATCTTTTGTTGGAGAGTCTCTGTCAAACTTTTCTACTACAACAGTTGGAGCGCCATATTTTTCTGTCAACATCTGTTTCAAATCGAAATAACTTCCTGAAAGTGTTGACCAAGTATCTTTCTCAGGAAAGAGAACGACGATTTTATGAACTAAGTCTTTTTGTTTTAATGTAGAAACACCGACATAGCAACCTTTATAACCAGCGAAATCACCTTGGAGCATAGCAATACCGCTTTCCGTACTTATATGTTTAAATCCCCTCTGTACCATTTTGGAAACATACTGATCCAGCGTTCCATCAAGCGGTACACCTTTAAAAGTCAAATGCATAGAAGAGTCTGCCGTTGTTTGAGCAAAAACCATACAAGCAGTTAGACTTAAGAAAAGAGTGATTAAGGTTTTTTTCATCTCAAGTGTTTAATTTATTAGTCTTTTTGAACACCGAAAAAACTTTAGTGCTTCTACACACATTCAAAAAGTCAGCTGATTTTCAAATATCTATTCTTTTACAAGAAAAACAAATCGGGGTGAGTTGTTTTTATCAACAGGTAATTGTTTTTTCTTTAATGACAAGCCCAGCCAAAACCTAATTCTCCTTTATTGTCGGGGCTTTGTGTTAAATGTCCTACACCTACATCACCAAACATATAAGGAAGATTATCTTCGGAGTCAAATTGAAATAGTAATTCCATCTGGGTTTCAGTCTTCCTATCATATGGATATTCAACTGACTTTACCCAATAGGGCCAACCAAATAATTTGTCTTTACTAATTGGTAAGCCTATTTTTCTTTCTTCCATTAATTCATAGATTCCATCTTGCAAGTCCAACTCAATTCCTAATTGTTGATATTCTTCAAAATGCGGATGATCATCTACGGGTATCCAATCTACAATGATCTTTTCATTGAAAACCTCGTCGATGACAGGTTCTATTTTGTGTGACTCTCCAAGTATATCAATCTTTCTACAATTAACAGCTTTTGAAAATGGAAAAAATGCATCCAAATCAAATTCACATACAGGATCACTTGTTGTACAGTAAAACAACTGAATTAACCCTTCGTCTTTTCTTTCCGGCAAATCATTCAGATTGAGTTGAAGAAATAACTGCATATTCTTTTGGCAATTCGGACAAATTGGCCAGTCATTTTCATTTCTCAAATATGGAAAACCTCCGATTTTACTTTGGGTTGAAAAAGAATTGGGATTTTCATTTACTCTAGGCAAGTAGGCCTTTCTTTTAAACTTACTTAGAATGTCGATCGTCTTAATGAATTCTTCTTCAATATTTATAGGATCGGATTTCTTTGTAACGGGTTCTAACTTTTCAGTTTTTATTCCGAATAACTTTTTCAAAAAACTCATTTCTTATTCTTTAAATGTGTGCAATTATTTTTTTTATTGTCTGAATTGGGATTTGTCGGATTGATTGGAAAATCTGGATTTCGTTTCAATAATCCAATGAATCTCTTAATCTGATGAATCCTAATTTAGACAAAGGTATCATCATACAGTACAGGGTGGTTGGCCGAAAAGGCCGAACCACGGCGAGATGAAATTTCAATACAGACATTTTATCTAGCATCAAACATTACTGGGCTGTTGGCCGTTGGCACAACAGACCCTGTCCCGCTTTTGGGCGGGAGAATTGATACGTGGTTAGGTTAGAGAGGTCATCGCCAACAGTACAAGAAAGGCCGAACCACGGCGAGATATGTGAGTTGCCAACCAAGGCGAATACTTATTCTTTTTCAAAAGTATACGTTGTCATGATAAGTCCTTCTGAACCGCCTTCAGCTGACAAAATCAATTTATATCCTTTCGATTTAATTTTATTTAAATTTTCATTTATAATAATAAGATTTTGTGATAGGTCTCCCATTTTAAGTTTCTTCAATTCGATTTTTTCTACTTTGCCCTCTTCATCAACAATTGTTATACTGTTGTCCCAAAGTCCATTCATAACTTCAGAAGTCCGCATCGTTAATATTCCACCATTCGATTTTGCTTTATTTGTAAAACCAAACATGACAGCCATTACTGCAATTGATGCTAAAATTGTAATTAAAAAACTCTTATTTTTCATACTGTTTCCATTTAAATTCCCTACTTGCTAGCCTTTCGGTATAGCTCCGTTTTTCAGTGGTTGCTGGTCTCCACTTTTAATTATTTATTTTTTGAAAGTTCTCTGAAATTATGGTTCTGAATTTCTGTTTCATCACCATCCTTTTTATCAATGATTATTTTATGTCCATGCACTTTTTCAATAAGTTGTATGCCATCAATATGCATTTTGTGTTTTTGAACTAACATGTCTGATTTTACTTTATCACGTACATCCTCAAAATCTGTTCCTATGAAGAATAAATTTACGTGCGACTCGTAAACTCCACCGCTCAATTCAGGGTCATAATACCCCAAGTGCACCAGATATAATTTCTGTTCCATATTTTTCAAATTTTTAAGTTGCCGTTTTAAAATCAGTTGGTGCTTAAATATGAGTTCTTTCAGTAAAAAAAACAAGCGGGATTGGGATTTAAGTGAAAAATGTCTGAACCGCTGATTAAGCTGATTTAAATGATTGCACTGAATGCGAAACTATCGACCTATTTAAGTCAAGATAAACGAGATCAATCATAGTAATCATATAAATCAGGTGAATCAGCGGTTCAGACAATTAACAAATGGTCGGTGACGCTCGGGTGATTTATCATTGTCATATGTATATGCAATGTCTCTAAAAACCGACCATAGCGAAGACACACAGCATAGGGTGGGCGAAAAAATAGTAAATGTATTTTAGGACTAAATATAAACTGTAAATCTATATCAGGATTATATAAAAATATGTAAACTTTTTTCAGGAAGAGTCATGTTAGGCTAATTAGAGTTTAAAAAGCTCCGGATAATAACCGGAGCTTTTTAAACTACTAGAATAATCATTTAGACCAATTCATTTCTTTTTTTACTTCACTTGTAAAAATAATTACTGGTAAATCCGAAATCTTCTGAATAAGATAAATAAAATCTTCTTTCAGAGCTTCATTCACTTTTCCGTTTATAGACTCATTTATCATAAGAATTAAAAAGAAAATTATGGAGAAATAAAAGGAAATAATAAAAGAAACTAAAGAGAAAACTGATAGTACGATAAATTTGAAATAAGATATTAGGTTTTTCATAAAACTGTTTGTTAAGGTTTAAACTACGAACACTAAGAAAACTTAATCAATATTATGTGCTCCAAGGAAAAGTTAACAGAAGCACCACAAGTAAAAATAAAAAATTACTATACTCTTGTCAAGACCTTAATACTAAATATTTACTTATTTTTTGGTTGAGTGAAAACACCGACCATGGCGAGGAAAGTTTTGCCGTATTTGTTGGTGGCCATGCGTTAGTCTCAGCTCAATATCTAACAACAGTGAGAAACGGCGAAGAGAATGATCGGCACCAGTCCCCGCTGCGCTAAGACTGGCGCCAGTGAGACACCAACAACGGCGTAGAGAAAATTGTCTGAACCGTTGATTAAGCTGATTTAAATGATTCCGCTGAATGCGAAATGGTCGGCGACGTTCGGGTGATTATTCTTCTTATCTGTATATCCTATCTCGCTAAACACCGACCATGGCGTGCGTATACAAGCGGATTACAAATCCCATTTATCTGGCTTCGGGATTGCAAATCCCGAAGAGCTATTTCAAACTCCGTCCTTTCGGCGCATTGCCTTCACGAAGCACGACTTTAGAATGCAGGAGTTGCACCGCCTCTGCCGAATCTTTTACTTTTGACGCACTGCGTTCCAGCATTTCAGATTCGAAGTCGTTCAGCACTGATTTGCGAATGCCTGCAGCTCTCCAGTTAGATAAGGGTCTGCAAGCACTTACAATTCCTCTGGCTAGCGCCAGGGCGTCCAACAATGCCTGATTGGCGCCTTGTCCTTTGAATGGACTCATCGGGTGCGCCGCATCTCCGATCAATGTTACATGTTCGGACTTCGCTAATAATTCGGGAGTAATTAATTCGCGGTCGTACACGGGGTAGCCCGAAATGTATTCGACCGGCGTTGCCGCTACTATTTGCGGAACAGGATTGTGCCACTGTGTTCTACGACATGCTTCGTCCTTGAGTGCCTGTGGCCCCTGTGCGCTCAAGTCCTGCGCTTCTTTTTCAGTCATTGGAAAACTCAATTGCCACATGACAGTATGCTCATCGTACGGCATCATGTATATGCGCTCCGTACCATTCACGGTTTGAAACACTGTTTCTCCGTCGAGCAACACACTCTCAACGCCTTCAAGATTTGCCATCGGACAGATACCCAAAATTACGATGCAATCTAAATAGCGCAACGGCGTAACCTCTTCGCCTATCAGCAAGCTGCGCACCACACTACGAATACCATCGGCACCAACCACAAGGTCTGCATGCTGGCTTTTCAGTTCTCCGTTTACGTTAAAGTTCAACTCAACACCACCATCCGCACGTTCTTTATATGCTGTCAGCTGATGTCCCCATTGCACCATATCTTTTCCGCCGAGCTGCTCAAGCAAGGATGCGCGCAGGGCCTGTCGTGCGATGTGTATATTGGTGCGTTTTGGATTTTTTTTCTCATCGGTGTCCATGCGGTTGCGCATGCCCCATTCGCTGATCACATCTCCTGCTGTATTATGTACCACATGATTTGTTGAATACACACCTTCTTTTAAGGACATAATCCCAAATCCCTTCATTGCTCTACTTGCTTGCTGCAAGGTAAGTCCGTATCCCTGTGCGCGTGCATCGAAACTACGATCGCGCTCATACAGTGTAAATGGAATACCTCGGTGCAAACAGGCTACAGCCAAGGCCATACCTCCGATGCCGCCGCCAATGATTGCTATAGAGGGATAGTTTGTATCTGCTATAGGAAATTTAGAAGAACGTGTCAAGCCGGAAGCATCACAGTTTCCGCATGGTTGCAGACTGCTCTTCGGACGAACAGGTGCCGCTCCGCCCTCTGGATTTTTTTCAAATGCATCCATTGCTTGCTGGTGGCGAAGGCGAACATACTTGCGTGAACGCTTACTCACTTTGCCACGCCCCTGACATTCTACACAAACCGTCCAACACGTATCTATTTTTTGTTCTTCTTTCATTTTTACCTTCAAGCAAATCACATCAAAGATACAGAAAAACTTATTAGACGAGGATTGTCTGAATTTGGATTTTTCGGATTGATTGGAAAATTTGGATTGCGTTTCAATAATCCAATGAATCTATTAATCTCAAGAATATAAATTCAGACAAGTGAACATCACACAGTACTGGGCTGTTGGCCAGAAAAAGCACAACAGCGAGTTGATGCGTTGTAAGGATAGATTAATTGGATTGCGTTTCGACAATCCAATTAATCTATATAATCCAAAGAATCCAAATTCAGACAATTAAACATCACACAGCGCTGGGCTGTTGGCCAGAAAAGGCACAACAGCGAGTTGAGTAGTGGCATAGTTCAGACTAATCCCACCACAACCATACGCCATGCATTTGTATAATGGCTTCTTTTAGTGCTTCAATGCTTCCAACTCCCTGATCAACCGAATCAGGACAAAATTCATATACTTCTTTTGCAAATTCATCCATATTTGTTGGTAATGTATCGAACTCTACATGCAACCAATCTCTATTACAACCGATCACCACAACTCCATATTTTGATTGCCATTCAGCAACTTTCTTGATAATATCTTTATTTTCTAAATCATAATTTATACCATCCGTTCTTCTGTACCTTAAAATATCCAACTCGTCAACTCCTTTGATTACAGCTATATTCTTTTTGTTATCCTCTCCTTCAAATGTGAATACTAAATAGCCCGTTCCTTTAAACTTCGCTTTAAGCTGTTTGGTATAAACTTCAGCAGCTTCTTCAGTTGTTTCCGAATATATGCCGTCATAAAATTTATCATTGAGAACTTCGCCGGTTTCCTGATCAATTGCAGGCAATTGTTTAAATGTGTTTTTAGTTAAATTCTTAACCTCGACCATTTGATCTGCACTGAAATTTATTTTTTTGAGTAACTCATTTTCAACCGGTGTTAAATTACTTTTTTGTTCACATCCAAAGAGCGACAACAATCCGATAGTTAGTATTGATACTATTAACCTCATGCTACAAATCTGTTTAACGTTTAATTATTTATATGAAATTTTATTCGTGAGTGGTTGGACAAAAAGGCCGAACCACGGCGAAAATCTATTTAAAGTTTATTCTATATAAGTTTATCATAAAACCTCATCCCCAACCCTTCTCCTAAAAGGAGAAGGGAGCACCTCTTCGTAGAGAACATACTAATAAATTATTAAAGAATGGCTATCAAATATTTTTATTAATAATACTCAATTTGTGTTATCTCCTCGTAAACATTTTCCGGATAATGAACACTTGTTCTTTTCATGTAAATACAATTCCCTCTGGAATCATACTTGTAAATGGTAACATACGATTGATTAAAATCGTATTCTAAAAGGCCGTCAGAATTATACTGTTTAATTGTATTAGGTCCAACTTCACCTTTATGATAACTTTTCAACTCTTTTAACTCTCCGTTTTTCCAGTACTTAAAAGAATAACCATATTGACGTTTACCCTTAATAATACTAAGAGTATCCAATTGTTTTTTACTATTATATGAGTTAATATACGTTTCCTCTTCGGTTTTTACTCCATTAAAATAACTTATTGCCCCAACCATCTTTTTCTTTTCGTATAGTATCTTCAATTTATTTTCTTTACAATATTGAAAATATGTCTCGTCATATGAATTCTTATTAACAGTGATCTCATCAATCATCCCTTCCTTATTATAGTTCAACTCGATTCTATAATTACCACTACTTTTTTCCGACTCAGTGTAAAAATAAAACACAGGCCGTCCCTTCTTATCAAATCGATTGGCATGAACAGACTCTAACTTTTTTAGAGTTTGTTGAATTGCCCCATACATATCTCCGGAACGAATGCTCTCCATCTTCTTCTGTGTAATATTATTACCTAAAGAATCATTAAAATAAAGTTGTACTCTATCCTTTTCAATAACAGTTTCATAGTAGTAATCAGATCGGCTAATAAATCCGGTCTGACTACTATTTGTTTGGGTATGAGATTCGATTAAATACCCCGCATCATTATACTTAAAAGTAGTTACTTGTGACAATGTAGAATCCTTCTGCGTAATGACCAGTTTAATTAATCTATTCTTATCATTGTATGTGTTTTCAATCCGTCTACGTCTTACCCCATTTTCGTAGATACTTTTTTCGATCATATTTGAATGTAGATCATATCGCAAAATCTCTACGTGAGACTGACTTGTATCACCATAATACTCAACAATTTCTTTACCCTGATTCGTATAAGTAATTTTTGAAAAATAGGATCTACCATCTGTAATACGTTCGCTTTCTTTTGTAACAAGGTTTTTTCCCTGGTAGGTATTTATATATTTTGTAATTGTACTATCACTAAAATCTATCTCTTCAATTAAATTACCTTGAACATCATACGTTAATTTGCTCACCAACACCGAGTCTTTAATGGTAATGATCTGCTTTACATTTCCTCTATAGCCAGATCTTTCCAAGGAAGTTTGTTGTCCCAATGAAAACAAGCAATGCGATAGTAATAAAAATAGAATTAAGGTTTTCATTAAAATATTATTTAAAGTAAACAAAACACGCTCCAGAAAAAGTCAGTATTCCCATGATTGAAACCGTTGGCTATGCAAAACAATTATTCGTATAACTAGAGATTGCCGACTATTTCAATCCTCTAAAATATTCTTTCTTATGTATTCACCAGCCTTTGCTGAATATAATGTTTCTTCACCTGAATGTTCTTTCTTGTAATTCAAAATAGTTGAATAGCTAATATTTATCCATTCACTTTTCGTATCAGGCCGTTCCATTCTTGTAACAACAATGCAGTTTTCCGCAACTCTAATGGATTGAATGATCAGTTCAAATCCATCATAATCTATCCTATAAAGCAATTGAGATTCATTACCAAAATAGGTAGTCTTTATGGATTTGTCAGATTCAATAGAGTCTTGTATTTCCAGGATTGAATACTCTAAATCTTCTTCCGTTATCGTAGAATCAACTTCTATAATATAGTCTACGGTTTGATCATACCTAGGAATGCTGTCATCTTCATAATTCTCGTCTTCATCAATCGGATCGAAATATTGTTCAGCAGTTAAATCAACTGATTCAACCGAAGTTTTATTTTTGTATTTGTATGTGATTTCTATTTTCATATTCTTAATATTGTCTGAATTGGGATTTGTTGGATTGATTGAAAAGTTTGGATTGCGTTTCAACAATCCAACAAATATCTTAATCCAACGAATCTCATTCACTAGAGTTAACGACAATTAATCTTTTCAATCCTAACACCTGTAATCTTTTTTATATCGTCAGGCAATTTTCCATCATCATTAATTATTACTGTATATCCTTCAATCGCTAAGCCGATGAGTATATATTTTTCCGGAATGGTTTTATAAGCTGTTAAGTTCGTATAAAACATGGCTTCTATTGGTTTGTCATAATTGAATAATATACCTTTTTCGATTTTTCTTTCGTTGAGGTTTCGCAAGTCACTTACCCAAGCAGGATTTCTGTTGCTTTGATCAAATGGTTTTACTCTTTCAATCATGTAGCGAATCGGAAAAGCAATAAGTAAAAATAAAAGCACATTAAAAACCCATTTCAAGTTATGATCTTTTTTGTACTCATTGAGCATAAAGAAAAATTCAGAAGTAATCATGAATAAAGCAGGTGAAATAAAAAGAATATATGCCTGCATTTTCGTTTTTGCGATTGAAAAAAACAGAATGGGAACAAACACCCAAATAGCAATTGCTAATCGCTTCTTGTCGTTAACGTTTTTAAATAATTTAAATACAAACCACATCAATGGCAGATAAATCAATTCTCCATAGTTCATACGGAGTTTGTCGATGAAATAATGATAAGGTCCGGTCTGTTCTTCAAAAACTTCCGTGAAGTGTCTAAAATTGCAGCTCGATTCCCAATCGGCTTCAACAGGAAATGCTTTGTAAATGTAAATTTGCCAGGGAAGAAAAACCAACACACAGGTGATCAATAAAAGAAATAACTGCAAGATAATTTCTTTAGTTTTTAATTTCCCTGAGTCCCATACAATTAAAATCCAAATTGGAACAACAATTAATGCCGGCAACCACTTGCATAAAATCGCAGCACCAATACTAACTCCTACAAGAATATTAAAAATCGTTTTCTGCTTCTGCACAAAGAGGATACTGAAAACAATTGCTAACTCAATGAAAAATAAAAAGAAAATATCAATATGATCTGTTGCGGCTCTACCAGCAGCCATTTCTATAATTAGTCCATTGATGGAAAAGAAGAAAGCTGTCAAATAACCGTTTTTTTTATTAAACCAGTAACTTCCTACAATAAATGAAAGCCCTATTCCGATTGTTGTTAAAATGATTGAAGGAAGTCGCAATGCAATTTCATTTACTCCAAAAAGCCACATACTTGAAGCCATTGTCCAAAGTGGTAATGGTTGTTTATGAAGCCAAATATGATTGGATGGCCAATTCCTGTAATAATACGGCATAATTGGATTGTCATATAGTGTTGGCGTCAGCGGATGTTGAATCAAATTTTTCGCAACAAGAGCATGATAGCATTCATCCCAAGTATGCAGAAAAAAGTCAGTGGAAGTGTAGATACGGAGAGCAAGTCCACAAACCATTAGTAGTATTACTGCAATTGTAAAGTTACCCTTCAAATAATATTTCCATGAAAAACAATATCCTATTGTACAAAAAATAATTATCAGTATGGAGTAAAGTAAGTTGTTCATTCAGTTGGTTTAATGCCACTAAGATCTGTGGGTGATTTTGTTTAAGATGAGGGCATCAACAACATTTAATGCAGCATTGGCCTGTTGTGCGTAAGTCAAAATATTTTCCGCGTTCAATTTGGCTTTGCAACGGATTGATAGATTCTATCAATATCTTTCTTTTGCTTTGATATTGATGCAAGCTTTCCGGAAAACATTTCCGTTACGATGTGTGTTTTATCTATTTCAATAAAATAAAACACTGCAACATCCTGTTGTTCGCTGACTATTTTCATACTCTTAATAATTTCAAAAGGTTGTTCAGATATTTGCTGCGAAATAGCCTGTTTTGCTACGCTTGTTTTAAACTTAACGTTTACAACTTCGTCGGCGAAGTCTGATAAGGTTTGTTTTTTCGGCTTTATCAAAATCATGGTATTCAAAGAAACCACATCTGCAGGATTATCTCCTTTAGCGGCATGAAAAATGGTAGCGCCGCCGACTGATGCATCTACTTTCCATGATGCAGGATACTTCTGAATAAAAAGTTTGTTACGAAACTCCAGCATGGTAGTATCTTCAATCAACAATTCAGCAGCAGCCGAACTTGTATCTTCAGAGCGGGTCTGATAAGTTTCTTGTTGATCTTCGCTTGCTGTATTGCAGGCAACAAAAGTACAAAGTGTAAAAATGAATAATAATTTATACATGCTTCTAAGATATTTAAATAAATTCAATATTAATAATTCATACTCTCCAGCGCAATCTCCGTTACAATTAATTTCGAAAAGATATCTTTATTCATGTTTTTAAATTCTTCTTCTGAAAAGAATTTGTCCGTGCGAAATGTAATGGTACCATATGATAGAGAGAGTTTTTTACTATCCAGATTATTACCTGCACTCCAGTAACCTTCGCCGTAAAGCTTTGTAACATCTGCAAAGGTGCTTTTTCCTATTGTAATTCCTTTGTCAGTACCTGCTTTAAATGGATATGTAAAAAGTATCGTATGAAGGTTTGCCTTATTTATGTCTTCGGCTAAAATAATAAAACTTATGCCTTGTTGTGGATAGTTGATTTTGTTAATGGGTATAGATTCTCCTTCTTTAGTACCAACAACTACAGTAGTTGTCCATGTATTGACTTCGTAATCGAACCCATAGATCTTTTCTACATCTTTCAATGTAGATGAATCAATTTTCAATCCATTGTATGAAGATCGATCCGAATAAATAAGGGGATGCTTATTTATGAACCCAACGAGCAGCGTTAAAGTAAATAGTATAAACAAAAATTTTATTTTCATGTATTTTGAGTCTGAGATTTAATGTTTTACCGTGACTAATCACTTTGTTAAGTTAATCATTTTATTTATTTCAATATCGATATTAATTCATACAATTCGTCGGACCACAAAAAAGTGGTCTGACGAATGAACTCAATTGGTCGGTGACGCTCGGGATATTTTTTATTTTCTATTTCAGATTCTGCCTCCTTAAACACCTACTAAGGCAAAGGAAATGCAGTCAAAGAAATGCAGTCAAAGACTGCCGAATGATAGGCACCAGTCACCGCTACGCTAAGACTGGCGCCAGTGACGATCTGTGCGCACAGGCCACTGTGATAGCATTCCGTATATAATGATGTAACATAAAAGAAATTTCTTGTAATTCAACACCGAAATAATCTCAGGAAATTTGCTTGTCAATTAGTATTATTTCAAACAGCTAACATCTTTACAATTATGAAAAAAGTATTTCTTACATTCATTTTATCTGCAGGTATAGCAGGAGCATATGCACAAACCACTCCCGGAGCAGGGACAGGAACGCCGACGGATCCAAATACCAATCCATCTACCATTACACCCAACACCAATGGTACACTCAACCCGGGAACACCGAATACAGGTACTCCAAACAATTCAATAAATAATAACAGTATGACTACGCCAATTGCTCCAAGTGATACAGCGAAGGTCCCGAGCAATACCGCTCCATCTATTCAAAATCAACAGAATAAATCTACAGCGCCTAAAAATTCTACTATAGGTCAGTAATGAAATCTATTCTCATTATTAAAAAAGGTTCGGTTTATATAAACCGAACCTTTTTTAATTTTCACCTCTTTATCATTTAGTGGTCTGTGCGCCACCCTAGCCGCCAACCTAAGTATTCGTTCATTACAGCTCTTCGACCCCGATGGGGTCGTAGGTTTTCGGAGACTGTTTTCTATAAACATTTGACTCCTCTGGAGTCATTACGGACTATTCTATAGTGCTTCTCTCACCTTAGGTGCGATCTTCGTTCCAAAGATCTCGATCGATTTCATAAGTGACGCATGAGACGGTCCGCCGACATCCATGTGTGCAGAGAAACGAGTAAGTCCAAACAGTTCGCGCATCTCTAAAATTTTATCGATTGCTTCGTTCGCATCACCAATGATTAAATGTCCGTTTGTACCGCGACCGTAATCGTATTGTCCGCGGCTGTACTGCTGCCAACCCCGTGAACGACCGATGCGGTTCAGCTGATCTGAATAGACCGGATAATATTCATCTGCTGTTTTCTTGCTGTCTTCACCAAAGAAGCAGTGCATGTGTACCCCAACTTCAAATGCTTCCGGAACATGTTTGTATTGCTTATATACTTCCTGATAATAATTAAACAAGGGTTGAAACTGTGCAGGGTTACCGCCAATAATTGCAAAGATCACTGGCAAGCCTAACTTGCCGGCACGCACTACCGATTCAGGTGTGCCGCCTACTGCCACCCAAATCTTAAGCTTGTCATTCACAGCTCGAGGCAGTACTTCCTGATTATCAAGTGAGGCACGCAGCTTACCTTTCCAGGTTATGGGATTCTCATTGTTTATTTTCACCAGCAGATCCAGCTTCTCTTCAAACAATTCATTGTAATTTTTTAGATCATATCCATACACCGGAAACGATTCGATAAAACTTCCGCGCCCTGCTGTGATCTCTGCACGACCGCTGCTCAACTGATCGATCGTTGCAAAGCTTTGATAAATGCGTACCGGATCGGAAGAACTCAATACCGTAACTGCACTGCCTAATTTTATTTTCTTTGTTACTGTTGCCGCTGCAGCCAATACAATTTCAGGAACCGACACGGCATAATCCGGACGATGATGCTCGCCGATCCCGAAGAAGTCAAGACCAACTTCGTCCATCAGTTTTATTTCCTCGATCAGCTCTCTTAAGCGCTCCCCGGAATCCATAGGCCTTCCCTGCTGATCGTAGTGATTATCTCCAAACATTCCTATTCCTAATTCCATGTGTATATCTGTTTGTTATTTTAAATCTATCAATCATTGAAATTGCATCATCTAACATCAGATGAACTACATGTATCATGATTCAATCTATCAATTTAATTTCTTTTTAGAAAATTATCTATTTGATTATATAGAGCAGGTGGTGGTTGGCCGAAAAGGCACAACCTTTAGATTTACGCCGTAGTAAAATTCCAAGAAATAAGAATTCATATTTATCAAAGCGAAAGACGGTATCAACCGTCCTTCTGCAGTGATACGATTCTGTTTGGGTATATTTTTATTCTAAAGAATTCTAAATAAATTAATTAAAATAACCACCGGCAAAGGTGAACTATGGCGCAACTAGGTTAGACCTATCCGTGGATTTAGTCCTTTGCCGGCTTATTTGAACAGGCATCAAATAGAAATTT
>NZ_KB903644.1 GCF_000379725.1 Cytophaga aurantiaca DSM 3654 | reverse complement strand
CCTGCAGCAGTTGCTGTGTAGCTCGCAGCTGTTCCAACTTGTGTTGTACCATTAAACCATTTATAAGAAGCACTAGTACTTGTAGTAAGAACTACGGAACCACCGGTACAGAATGATGTAGCAGGAGATGTGATGGTTGCAGTTGGCAATGCTGAAACTGAAATTTGTGTCACAGCAGAAGTTGCTTTACAGCCACTAGCATTTGTAATTTCTACCGTATAGGTTCCTGCAGCAGTTGCTGTGTATGTTGCAGCTGTTCCAACCTGAGTGCTTCCGTTGAACCATTTATAAGATGCACTTGTACTTGCTGTAAGCACTACTGATCCTCCTGTACAGAATGATGTAGCAGGAGTAGTGATGGTTGCAGTCGGTGCTACAGATATTGTTATTGTTGTTGCAGCTGAAGTGGCTTTACAACCACTTGCATTTGTTACTTCCACGGTATACGAACCGACAGTTGTTGCAGTATAAGTAGCAGCTGTTCCAACCTGTGTTGTTCCATTAAACCATTTATAGGATGCACCTGTGCTTGCTGTAAGTACAACTGATCCGCCTGTACAGAACGAAGTAGCAGGAGCAGTGATGGTAGCGGTAGGGATTAAATTGACAGTAGTTTTTACCGGAGCCGAAGAAACAGTGCATCCACTGGAGTTTGTTACATATACGGAATATGCACCAGCAGTATTTGTTGTATAGGTTGTATTTGTACTTACTTGAGTATTGTTGTTAAGCCAGCTATAAGCCACGCCTGAAGCAGAAGCAAGTGTTACACTATTTCCTTGACAGAAAGTAGCAGGTCCGTTTAAACTTAAAATGCTTTTATTTACCTTAAGTGTACCTGTACTGCCAATGTAAGCAGGGTAGTTGGCAGTTTTGAAAGATCCCGCTAAAAGATTTGTTGAACCCAATATTGTTACTTCGGTAGTTAAATTGTTATTCAAATCAATTCCGCCAGTAGTATCAATTTTTAGTGAATAAATAGCCGCAGTAGAAGGTGTTTGAATATTTAGTCGAGCAGCGGCGTTGACATGTACACCACAAACTCCCATTCCAGTTACGGATGCAATTTTGAGTACACCACTTTGTACGATCCATTTTCCTTTAAAGGCAGAGGCATCACTATTGATGAGTAATATTCCGACACTTGTTTTAGTAAGATTGGCAGAACCTTTAATAGTTCCGTTGATACCAAATATAGTAGCAGGTACAGAACCTGCTTGAATAGAAGAAGGTTGTTCGACAGTAATGTTTGCTTGGAGATCGAATTCAGGATTGCTGGTAGATACTTTTAACATTCCTCCTTGAAGTCTTAGGTCATTCAGAGTGGAGCTGGCGATGAGACGAAGTGTTCCGTTTGGTTCCACCATAACAGGAGCCGTTTGATTTAGATTTGCAATCTGTACTTCACCGCTACGGATGATGACGGTATCAATAGAAGTGGGTACTGCTTTTGGTGTCCAGCTGTTGGTGTTTGTCCAGGATAAGTTTCCGCTGTTATCGTAATTGTAAATGTATTTTTTAGGAACAGGAGGTTGTGTTACTGTTGTAAAACAAGCAGATGTGATAAAAGGTGTTGTGTTGTTATTTACAATATTATAAAAGATATCGCCTTCAGGATTTGGATCCCAGTTCGCTGTAAATGGAGTTGGATTTACATTCTTATCAAAAATATTTGTTCGTGTATAAGTCGCTGCTTGTGCAGTTGTAAGCTGATATGTCCATGTAGCTCTATTTGCAGTACCCGAACCCGGTCCACAATTTTTGTATTCAGCATAATAACAGGTTTGATCATTTGTATTGCCAGACCATTTGCTCCATCCAGCAGGATCTATGACAGAACTTTCTTCCGAGTTTATAAATACTACCTGACAATAGGGGCGCCAAGGTCTTCCTAGGAAAACCCCTGTGACACCTGAGTTGGATGTGATTTTGCAATTTTGGAATACATAACCAAATTTAAAATTTTGGACTGTTGAAGCAGCAGTTATGCACGTGGCTGATCTTACACTATTCAATTGGCAACTATCAAATAGCGCAACACCAGCTCCAAAAATATAATCAACTGCACCTTCAAGATAACAGTCTTTTAAATAGTATCGTGTGCCGGCCCATGTTAAATAAGTATCCTGGTGGCCTGTTATTTTGCAGTGGTAATAAAATTGTCTGTCAGCATTTGAGTTTAGTGCCACAGCTTGACCTACATCTCCTGCAGTATTTATAACTGTAATATTCATCATTGTAAAATCAGGAGCAGCGGCATAAAGTGTATGACTTGTAGAAGTTCCGATTGCTGTTCCATTGGCATAAGTGATGATGCCATTGTATATTTTCCCAGATCCTGAATAGTCACCATAAGCAATGATAGTACTTGCAACATCTTCACCGATTAAAACTAAATGTGTTTTAGTCGAAGGGATTTCTACTTTTTCAGTATATGTTCCCTTCTTGATAAAAATAACCTGTGGAGTTGTACTATTATTGGGTATAGCATTAATAGCTGCCTGAACGGTAGTGTAATTGCCGGAACCATCTTTAGCTACAGTGAACTTAATATTTGTTCCCAATTGATTTTGAATTGGGCTTTGTGCATTGGTGTGTAGGGAAGAAAACCCTACAATAAATAAAATAAAAATGATGTATTTAAATTGTGAGAGAATAGAAAATCCTTTCATGCATGAAGTTAGTTAGAAGACAAATGATCTAACTTTAAATACAAACAAAATTTTTAAAAGTAACCAGTTTTATGTATTAACTTCTTGTTGTAAAGTAATATTCTGTATTTTAATTGATTATGAATTATAAATTATGAATTTTTTATTCATAATTTATAATTCATAATTGGCATTCTTATTTTTTTACAATCTTGGTTGTGTATGTTCCTTGTTCGGTAGATATGATTACCGTGTATAAGCCAGATGCAATGTATTCACCAAGTGTAACCTCTGTTGTATTTAATCCCTGTCTTGTTTCAACAAGCGCACCTGATGCACTAATGATGGTGTACGATTTAATCATTCCGTAATGATCTACAGTAATTGTTGTGCTTAGATCAAAGGGTTGAGGTACTACATTGATATTTGCAGACGTACCGTTTACGGTTGCAGTTGTGACACAAGCTGTGTTGCCTGTTGTTCCGCCTACACAAACTGAGCAGTTATCTATGAATGCGGCTCCGTTAGGAGTGCCATTACAATCTAAACAGGAAGCTTCCGTATGACCACAACCGCAGTTACCTGCTTGCGTTTTTCCTGCATCCGCCGGACAAACATCACCTGCTGTTGCAACATAACCATTAGGTTTTGTGCATGAACTTAATGTATTGGCAGCATCCCCCAGACCATCATTGTCTGTATCCGCATACCATGTTACGGATGATGCAATAGATATTTGTATGGGAGCTGAAGTTGCTTTACATCCTGAAGTATTTGTTACTTCCACGGTATACAAACCCACAGTGGCTGCAGTATAGGTTGCCGCTGTTTCAACCTGAGTGGTTCCGTTGAACCATTTATAAGATGCACCTGTGCTTGCAGTGAGTACCACTGATCCTCCTGTACAGAATGAAGTAGCAGGAGTAGTGATGGTTGCAGTCGGCGCAGCAGATACTGTTATTGTTTTTGCAGCAGCAGTTGCCTTACATCCTGAAGCATTGGTTACTTCCACTGTATACGAACCCGCAGTGGTTGCAGTATAGGTTGCCGCTGTTCCAACCTGAGTGCTTCCGTTGAACCATTTATAAGATGCACCTGAGCTTGCAGTGAGTACCACTGATCCTCCGGTACAGAAAGATGTTGCAGGAGTAGTGATGGTTGCAGTCGGCGCAGCAGATACTGTTATTGTTGTTGCAGCTGAAGTTGTCTTGCATCCTGAAGCATTGGTTACTTCCACTGTATACGAACCCGCAGTGGTTGCAGTATAAGTTGCCGCTGTTCCCACCTGAGTTGTTCCGTTGAACCATTTATAAGATGCACCTGTGCTTGCTGTAAGCACTACAGAGCCTCCGGTACAGAAAGATGTTGCAGGAGATGTGATGGTAACAGTTGGTAAAGCATTTGCTATTACTGTAGCGGCAGATGATGTGGTAGAACAATTAGAAGATTTGGTTACAACTACTGTATACGAACCACTGGCTGCAGCTGTGTAAGATGGTGCTGTTGCTCCGCTAATCGTAGTTGTTCCAATTTTCCACTGGTAAGTTAAACCTGTTCCTGCATTTGCATTTAATTTGACGTTACCTCCCTCACAGAAAGTTGTATTTCCTGTAGCAGTTATTGTTGCAGCCGGAGTAATACATGCTGTCCCCGAAGGTTCAACTACAACAGAAACTGTAAAAGTGAATGCTGTTCCATCCGATCCTTTTATAGTAAATGTATAACTAGACATTCCGGAGAAATTTGTAGCAGGAGTAAAGTGTGCTGTTGTACCTGTTAGTGCTACTGTTCCGTTTAGTGCATTGCTGACAGTAAATGTCGGAGAAACATTTGCAAATCCTCCAGCATAGGTACTAAGATCTAAATCAACAGCGGTGTTTTGCAACGTTTGTGCATGCACTTCTGCTAACCAATTGATGTATTTTTCAATATTCGCATAACCATCGCTGCCTTTAGTCATCGCATCATTACTGTTGCCATTTAAACCAAACGTTTTCTCCCAGAAATCAGGCATCCCATCATTATCCGTATCTGTTGGTTTGGTACCTGTTACGATTGTTCCATAACCATCATTCCCTAAACCTGTTTGCGTCTGACTTGTATACAATGCTCCACCGGGGCCGCATGTGTTTGCACCTGTTCCGGTTGTTCCTGATCCAAGTTTTCTTATTTGAGACATGACCAATTGATCCATTTGGTCATGTGGAAATGTTCCGGCAACCGAGGCAGCATAACGATATGCAGTAGCTGCACTATACGTAGTTATAGCATTTGTGAGCGTTGACCATGGCGCTGTTAAAATAGTTCCCGCACCTTGATACCAATAGGGGGTCGTAGAAGTGCCATTTAAAATTCCATCTAAATTACTGTCTTTTAAATTTCCGGTGTAGTAAATACTTTGATTTTTATCTACCTGATACCACTGATTGTCTGTACCTGTAGATGCAGGTCCTTTGATAAAATAATTGTTTATGATGTCATGTTTGAAATTTGTACTGGTGTGTGTGGTATATCCTGCAGAACAATTGTATAGTACGTTATTAACAAAGATGTCATTTACTTTATCGAGTGGATTTCTATTGTGAGAATTTGCAAAGATGTTGTATGCCCATGTCCAATTACTGTTAACTGATTCGCAATGTGCACCAAATTGCTGACCAGTGGGATTACTGATTATGCAATTTTGAAAGGTAATGTTTGTTACAGGACGGTTTACGTAATCATCGCTTACACCGTCAATGTTATTCCATGGAGCAAAAGAAAAAGAACAATGATCCATAATAACATCTCTTGCTAAATATAAACTAAGAGCATCGTCTTCCGTGCTGGCAGTTTCGCTACCCGGACGAATACGAATGTATCGGCATATAATGTTAGAAGATTTGGCGAAGGAAATTTCTCCACCTTTAAAACCAATACCTTCTCCAGGTGCTGTCTGTCCTGCAATAGTTAAATTGCTTTTACAGGAAACTGCAGTTAGCAAAGTGATATAGCCACTTACATCAAATACAATAATGCGGTTTGATACACTAACCGCATCACGGAATGATCCAGCTCCAGAATCATTTAGATTCGTTACGTGATAAACTGTTCCACCGCGACCTCCGGTTACATCTTTACCAAAACCAACAGCAGTAGGGAATGCTATGGTTTGGGCAATACTTTTACGGATGCTTATAAATGTATTGAAGCAAACAAGTAAAATGGCAAATACAAATATTTTTTTATTCATAATTTATAATTACTAGTCTTATTTTTCACAATCTTCGTTGTGATGATTTCTGTATAATCCCGGGAAGCAATAGTTTTATCGATTGTGACTTCATACGATTCTATAGCATTTAAATTAGAAGGCTTCACTTAACGTTAAGACAAAAAAAATCTAAAAAAGTAACGGGTTTATTCAGCTTTTATCTGAAAGAGATTGTATTTGTTGGTTTGAATAAGCTTATAAAAATCGTACCTCATTCATTTTTTTATGAATGAGGTACGATTGGATATTATTAAATGGAAAGGGAATTTATCTCATAAGGCTTACGCCAAAGCTGCTGGATCCGTTTATAACAATAACATAATAACCTGCATCTGCTAAACTGCCATCATTGGTTGTACCATCCCATGCGGCAGGGACACTCATTGTTCGGATTAATTTTTTAGAAGAATTGTAGATCTGTATTGTTCCTGTATTCGGAATGAAATAATTATCCATGATGCCATCTCCGTTAGGAGAGAATACAGATTCACAATCAACTCCTTTATCTAAAAGGAACGGTTTCATAGCCGAGCAGTTTTTAGAATCGGTTACTGTTAATATATACGTCCCGGGAATTATATTCTTGAATTGAGTATCAGTACTACCTGGAATATTACTTACCGGACTGGTTGATTGCAGGGTATAGCTTACTGGTGCAGTTCCCCCATCAATTGTAGTTCCTGCAATATCGATTAATGAACCTTCACGGCAATCCGAAGAAAGTACACTAAGATTTATTGTGTTGATTTCAATACATGGACGAACTGTTAATTTTGAATAATTAGTTCTTAACGTTAATCCAGTTAATGCAGGGTTGGTTATAGTGGTGTAGTATGTTCCTGAATCACCCATAAATACAGGAGCAAACGTATAATAGTTTTGAGGAGAATCTATCAGAACCTGTATTCCGTTTTTATGCCAGGTATATTTATTGGTAGTTAGTGCCGGATCAATAGACACCTGATACGTGAAATTGTTTGTTTCGCGAATAGTTGCATATAAAGGCAGGCTTACTTCTTTTTGTGGTGAATAGGCAAACACAGAAAATGTATTCAATGATGTTAATGGAATCAGATCTTCAAACGTGAGATAATTATTTTCAATTGTAGCAGATATTAAATTCGGTTTATTGCCGAAGAAGGGAAGAGAAGTAAGTTGACAGTTTTTTGCAGAAATTTTTATGAGTTTTGTATTGCTATCCAAGCCCGAAAGTTTCGTCATATTGCTATTATCGCAATTGAATCTTTCCAGATTAATTAAAGAGTCAAGGCTTGGAATGATATGTATATCGGTATTTCCAACGTCTAATTGCTGTAAACCGGTATTGAATTTTAAGTCAGGAAGCGAGGTGAGCGGATTGTGATCTACAGACAATGTTTTTAAATTTGTCAATTGAGAAAGATCTGGTAGTGTTGTAATGTTATTTCCTGAGCAGGTTAAATACAACAACGTTGTTTTTGTTTCAATATTTGATCCTGCTAATGAAACGATCTTGTTGTTTACAATATATAGATCGGCCAATTTATAAAGTGCAGTAAGGTCGGGAATAGAGGTGATTTGATTCCCGTTTATATAAATTCTCCGAAGACCTTTCATAGAACTTAACTGAGGAATACTTGTAAGTTTATTATTGCGTAAACGAAGAATACCTGTTGATTCAAAGAACTGGATACCATCTGCATTTGTAATTCCGGCATTATCGAGATTCAAGTCTGCGGACATTCCTCTTGCTTTTGCAACAATCAATTGACCATTGGCATTAAAAAGTGTATCGTAATTTTTCATTAAAGCCTTATACAGACTATCATCCGGAATGGTATAATATGTTTGTGCTTCAGCAGAAAATAATGCTGCTATGTAAAAATAGAAAAGACACAGATACGATATGTAGTTGATACGTTTCATTATCTAATAATATTTACTTCCCCCGTTACTTTTGTGCCATCAGTATATTCGATAATATACACATAAAGCCCTGCCTCGGCAAGTACCCCGTAGCCGTCTGTTCCAGACCATTCAACATGATCTGCAGATGGATTGCTTGCACGGTAAATAATTTTTCCGCTGCGGCTGTATATCGTTACGTTTCCTTTTTTATCTGCATCGAATGGGATGCTGCATGTTTCACCAATAGTTGGATTGATGTTAAATTTCACTCCTTGTTGCAGACTTGGTGTACAGTTCTTTTCCAATACAGTTGCTATGTATTCCGTAGAACAACCATTCTTATCAGAAACTTTTACTTCATATGTGCCTGCACCCAGATCCGAAATATTTTTTTCTTTAATTTTTTTATTGTTCAATGTGAATACATACGGAGCAATACCGCCTGATATTTTATCAATATGAATAGATCCGGTTTCTGTGTTCGAACAAGATGTTCCAGTTGTAATTGAAGCAGATATTTTAATTACAGAGCAATCAATTGTTTTAGATACTTCTGTAGGTTTTGTTTCAATTAAAGAGGTATGGTTTGTGTTTATCAGCTCACTAACTGTTGGTATGATTACTTCTTTATGTTCGGTCGCCTGAATATTATCAGTCGCTGTAATTACATCTTTTGTTTTGCTTACTTCAGTTGCTGAAATAGCATTTGGTGTCTGTGAATTTTGATTTGTATTGTTAGACTGAGTCTGATGTATTGCTTTATCAACTTCTCCTGATGCTGCAATAACAGGTTGCGTTTTATTTTCATTTGAATGTACTGTAGATTCCTGGATAGATGGATTTACAACGTCTTTATCAGGGAGCACATAATATAAAATTGCTGATAAAGAAACTAAGCCTACACCAATCCACTTCCAGTTCATTCTAAAGAAAGATGGGTTTTGTATGTTTGATAAATCCTTTTCAATTTGAGTTCGTACATTTTTTAATTCCGCTTCCAGTATAAATCCATTTAACATACGTTGTTCGGCAACCTCTTGTGCAAATGTTTCGTCTTGCATTAGTTGATTTTCAAACGCACTCAATTCATCGCCTTTGAGTTTGTTCTCAAGGTATTGATCAATCAGATAATATTGTTCCAGATCTGTTCTCAAGGCTTTAGAATATTTAATAAATCAGAATTTTCTTTTATGATTTTATGGAAAGATTGCTTGCATCTGTAGTGCATTGTTTTTGCTGCATTTTCGCTTGTAAGATTCATCTTTTCCTGAAGTTCTTTCATGCTTAGTTTTTCATATGCAACCATGCCCAATAATTTTCTGCAGGCTTCATCCAATTTACTGTAGGCTACATCCAGTGCTTTTCGTTTTTCTTTAGAGATCATCGTGTCAAGCTGATCGTTTGTATTATCAGACAAATGTTGATCCTGAATATCTACATGCACAAGGTTTCGTTTTCGTTTAGCAGTATTGATCCATAAATTTTTACTGATTGTGAAAATATATGCATCAACAGATAAGTTATTCTCGAATTTATTCTCAATGACAGATTTAAAGAAGATAATAACTGCATCCTGAAATATATCGTTTGCCTCATCCTGCGAACCATTGTTGTTTAAGATATAACCTTTTACTTTTTTGAGGGTATGGCTGTACAAATAAGACAACGCTTTCTCGTTTTGCCTGTTTTTGATACACTCAACAATTGTTCTGTTTATATCCTCCACTGTTATTATGACAAACTACTTCGTAAAAAGTAACAACCTTTTGTAGATTATTTTAGTAATAAATGTAAAAAATATTTTATTATTAACGGAATTCATGTTGTTTTGTTCAATGAATTACAACATTAAGTGGTATATTCTTGTAGTGTTTTTTGGTGTATCTTCTATTGTAGAAGGACAAAATGGAACACTTATGCCCGATGTTTACGATCAGTTTTTTCAAAATTATTACCTGATAAACCCTGCTAATACAGATACTTCTGAAATAATACTTAATATGGGACATAAGTCTCAAATAGGCATTTTTCGAGGAGTAAGACAAACATACTTTGATGCCAATTTTCGCATTAAATCTAAAAATCCGAATGCAAGACAGTATGTAGGTGTACAACTCTTTAATAATAGCGAAGGTGATTTTTTTAGTAAAAACAGAGCATATGGAAGGTATGCATTTGATATAAGAATTACGGAGGCTTATTATTTATCAGCAGGGTTGTCGTTTGGCATGGTGAGCTATGCATTTAAGGCTACTCAATCCAGTGCGGGAGGTTCTGATTTTACGTATGATGGTAGTTTAGGTTTGTGGTTGGTAGGAAGAAAATTGAAAGTGGGGACTTCCATGCAGCAGGTATTTCAAAAAACACTTACTCCAATCGGACAAACATTTGAATTGAGAAGACAGTACAATGTAAATGCTTCATACAGTCTTTTTATTAATCCATACATTGAATTAACTACACACGCGTGGTATAAATATCAGCAGTATCATAAAAATGATTTTCAATTGGCAGCGATTGTTACTCTTCAAAACTTAATTGAATTTGGAGGAAATTACCGGTATCAAAAGGGGGTAGTATTGGTAGGAGGATTGAAAGATATTCATATTGGAACATCCAGAATATGCATTGCTATGTCGTATTCAACAGGAGTGTTAAATTACATTGCTAAAGGAGATAATGCTGTTGAAGTGTTTTTGAAGTACAGTAAGTAATTATGAATTATGAATTATGAATTATGAATTATGAATTATGAATTATGAATTATGAATTATGAATTCATTTCCTTTAATGTATAAACAAAGAGGTCATGTAAAATTTTACATGACCTCTTTGTTTTCATTTATAATTTATAATTTATAATTATCTATCTTTTTACAATCTTCGTTGTGTATGTTCCTTTTTCAGTTATGAGGATTACGGTATAAAGTCCGGAAGCAATACCTTCACCAACTGTAATTTCACTACTGTTCAAACCTTGTCTTGTTTCAACTAGAGCACCTGAGGCACTAATAATAGTATAGGATTGAATCATTCCATAATTTTCTACTGTAATCGTTGTGTTTGCATCAAACGGTTGCGGAACAACATGAATTGTTGCAGATGTTCCATTTATAGTTGCAGTTGTAACACAAGCTATATTGCCTGTTGTACCACCTACACAAACTGAACAGTTATCTATGAATGCAGTTCCGTTTGGAGTACCGTTACAATCTAAACAGGAAGCTTCGGTATGTCCGCAACCGCAATTACCTGCTTCAGTTTTACCTGCATCGGCTGGACAAAGATCTCCAGCAACAGCAACATATCCGCTCGGTTTGGTACATGCATTTAACGTGTTGGTAATATCACCCAAACCGTCGTTGTCTGCATCTGCGTACCAGGTTACGGTCGAAGCAATGGAGATTTGTATTGGAGCAGAAGTTGCTTTACAACCTGAAGCGTTTGTTACTTCTACTGTATACGAACCCGCTGCAGTTGCAGTGTAGGCAGATGAAGAACCAATCTGTATTGTTCCGTTAAACCATTTATAAGAGGCGCCGGTACTTGAAGAAAGAATAACTGATCCACCCGCGCAGAATGAAGTAGCAGGAGCAGTGATGGTTGGAGTTGCAATGGCTGCTGTGTTTTCGGTGATTGTTACACCAGTAGAAGTGGCTTTACAGCCCGCACTATTCGTTACTTCTACCGTATATAAACCTGCGACGGTTGCTTTATAAGAACCTGCAGTACCCACTTGTGTAGTTCCGTTAAACCATTTGTAAGAAGTGCCGGCACTTGAAGTAAGTACTACAGAACCGCCATTACAGAATGAAGTAGAAGGAGAGGTGATTATAGCAATAGGTAATCCGGCAGCATCTATTTGTGTAACCGCCGAAGTTGCTTTACAACCTGCCGCATTTGTTACTTCCACTGTATAAGCACCAGCAGCATTTGCTGTGTAGCTTGCAGCCGTTCCAACCTGTGTTGTTCCATTGAACCATTTATAAGAAGTACCTGTACTTGAAGTAAGCATTACAGAACCACCCGTGCAGAATGATGTGGCAGTAGATGTGATGATTGCAGTAGGGGTTGCATTTACTGTAATTTGTGTAACCGCTGAAGTTGCTTTACAACCTGCCGCATTTGTTACTTCCACTGTATAAGCACCCGCAGTAGTTGCTGTGTATGTTGCAGCAGTTCCAACCTGCGTTGTTCCGTTAAACCATTTATACGATGTGCCCGCACTTGCAGTAAGTACAACTGATCCGCCTGTACAGAACGAAGTAGCAGGAGCAGTGATGGTTGCAGTCGGTAATGTATTCACTGAAATTTGTGTAATGGTTGAAGTTGCTTTACAACCTGAAGCATTTGTTACTTCTACGGTATAAGCACCCGCAGCAGTTGCTGTGTAGGTTGCAGCGGTTCCAACCTGTGTTGTTCCATTGAACCATTTGTAAGAAGCACCTGTACTTGAAGTAAACATTACAGAACCACCCGTGCAGAATGCTGTTGCAGTAGATGTGATGGTTGCAATCGGGGTTGCATTTACTGTAATTTGTGTAACCGCTGAAGTTGCTTTACAACCAGCAGTATTTGTTACTTCCACGGTATAAGCACCGGCAGCAGTTGCTGTGTAGGTTGCATTGGTTGCACCTGTAATTGCACCCGCAGCATTCGACCATTGGTATGTCAATCCTGTTCCTGTGTTTGCAGAAAGCACAACTGAACCTCCTGCACAAAACGATGTAACAGGAGATGTAATGCTTGCCGTTGGTTTAGTAACCTGCAATACAAATGTGCTTGTTGCTTTACAGCCATTTGCGTCGGTATAGGTTGCAATGTAATTTCCTGCATTTGCAACAACGATATTTGTAAGAGTCGGATTTCGTAAAGTGGAAGTGAAATTATTCGGACCTATCCAGCTCCAACCTGCAGCAAGGTTTGGATGCGGACCTAAATTCACGGTATTGCCTTCGCAAACAGAAGCAGTTGCAGCGGTGAGCCATGCACCTGCATTTACCTGTATATATTGTGTAATAACAGGAAGCGGATTTACGGTAATTGTTTTTATTGCTGAGGTTGCTTTACAACCTGCTGCGGTTGTTACTTCTACGGTGTACGATCCGGCAGCAGTAGCTGTATATGTAGATGCTGTTCCAACTTGTGTTGTTCCATTAAACCATTTGTATGATGCGCCGCTACTTGCTGTTAATACAACCGATCCGCCTGCACACATTGCGGTTGATGGCGAAGTAATCGTTGCAGAACATGTTGCAAGGTTTGCAGGAGGGATTACTGCAATATTTGGTTTTACAGGTGTTGCCATACCATCACCCAAATAATAACTTAAATGTGGCGGCTGATTGTAACCTGTGTTTTGCCATGCAATTGCCACTCGATATTGTGGATCTTGCATAAGGGTTCTGAATTTGTATGTCGACGGAGTTGTTGTTGTAAAGATATACAAGGCATCGTTTGCCGCTGCACGCCAGATTACTTCTTCTCTCCAGTCGCCCATAATATCACCGCTTAAGCATGGTGTAGATTTTGTTCCATTGTTTGATGCAATGGGAGCAATGTTGTATGCAGTCAATAATCGACCTGTTCCGTATTTGTCGATCATGGTATTGTTCAATAATTCACGAAGTACATCACCATCCCACCACGCTAAAAAATTACAGGATTGAGGAGCAGCTAGTGTTGTAAGAGTTCCTTTGCAATCGAATACACCTGGAATACCACCTCCGGCACACCAGGATTCTGCTCCGCGGTATTGTGCTGAAATGTCTGCACATACGCCACGTCCGGGACCTTCTGTTTCACCTGCCGCTGTTGCTTTTCTCCAAAGTACATTTTTTGTTTTTCCGCTATACATGTAAAGCCCCGCATTGCCCACTGGTTCCTGTATGTGAGAAATTTCAAGGCCTGCCAGATCCGGATCAAGATCGGATACATGCAAGGCATCTCCATGTCCAATGTTGGTATTATAATAAACCGTTCCGTTGTCATCTAAAATTAACGAGCCTGTAATTACTTCCTGTTTTCCATCTCCATCTACATCGGCAACACTTAAGCTGTGTGCACCTTCAGAATAATTAGGATCTGCACTATTGTTAGGAACCATAAATGTCCAGCGTGTCGTAAGCTGACCGTTTCTCCAGTCAATTGCTTCTGCTCCCCATTTTGCATAGTAGCCACGGGTAAAAACACCTGAAGGTCTTTGTCCATCAAGGTATGCAACACATGCTTTAAACCTGTCCACACGGTTTCCATAATTATCTCCCCAGTCAGCTACTACACCTCTTGGAGGGTATAGATTTTTAGTTGCCATTGCTTTTCCTGTTTTACCATTAAAAACAGTAATGTATTCCGGGCCCGTTAAAATATAACCTGCAGTTGTTCTGTAATCGGCATTTGCATTTCCAATTACAACGCCTGTGCCATCAATAGTTGCTTCTGCTGTACGTGCCATCATTTCTGCCTGACCATCTCCGTCAAAATCATACACCATGAAATCTAAATAGTGTGCACCTGAACGAATATTTCTTCCAAAATCAATGCGCCACATTCTTGTACCATTCATTTTATACGCATCTATATAGGTGTTTCCTGTATAGCCGGATTGTGAATTGTCTTTTGCATTGGTTGGGTTCCATTTTAAAATGATTTCCCATTGGCCATCACCATCTAAATCCGCAATACTTGCATCATTTGCTTCGTAGGTATATGCAATGCCATCCGGAGTAGTTCCGCCAGCTGGTGCAGTAATAGGAACTTTTAAATATTGTTGTGCCCAAGGTGTAACACCGGCAGAAGCAGCTTGTTCAACACCATTAACAATAGTTGTTACACTGTAAGAAGCGGTAGTACTTCCTGCATTATCTGTGTAATTGGATACTGTTAGAGGCGTGGCATTGATTTTTGTTCCGTTTCGGTAAAGATTGAACGTAATGTCATCTTCTGTTCCCAGCCAGCGCCAGCTTACAAATACTTTGGCTCCGCCCATGCTTACTGCAGTAACCCCTCGGTCGAGTTTTTCGAGCTGCATTTGAGCGAATGTTTCCTGAAAGGAAAACAATAAAAGAGGAATCATAAAAATGATTCGACGAAAACGTGAAAGGAGCGTAAAATCTTTCATAGAAATGATGTCGGTTATGAAAATGATATTGGTCTATATCTAATACAAAAAAGGCTAAAAAAAGTAACAGAGAATTATTCTGTTTTTATAAAGAGACAAGATTTAATATTAATAAATAGAATTATTTTTAGATGTGTTTAGTGTTTGGCCTAATTAAGGTTAATACAATAGGATTATAAAAAATAACCCCTGAATCCACTAAAGGGAACTTTACTCTAACAATTGCTATGAAGTAATTTTATAAGACTTAGATAGATATGAACTTCTATAAGAAATGAATGAAGTAATGACCTTAAGTCCACTTTAGGGGATTTGGGGTTTATAAAAAAGGAAGCCACTTGTAAACGAATACAAATGGCTTCCTTTTTATCCTGAAAATCGAAGTTATTTTTTCACAATCTTCGTTGTGTAGATTCCTGTTTCAGATTGAATAAGAACTGTGTATAAACCCGATGCCAATGAATCACCTATCAGAATCGATTCTGTATTTAGACCTTGTTTTATTTCAACAATTGCACCGGAACTACTAATGATTGTTACGGATTGAATCGTTCCTAAATTTTCAATGGTAATTGAAGTGTTTAGGTCAAATGGTTGCGGCACAACTTTGATATTCGGATTTGAACCATTGATCGTTCCGGTAGTAATACATGTAGGAGTTTCAATATGATTGCATCCGCAATTGCCGGGTTCTGTTTTGTTTACATCGGTCGGACAATTATCTCCGGAAGTTGCAACATACCCATTTGGTTGTGTACATGTATTTACAGAGACAGCAGCATCACCAACACCATCGTTGTCGGTATCTGCATACCAGGTGACATATGAAGCTAGATTAATTTGTGTAACAGCTGACGTTGCTTTACATCCATTTGCATCGGTAATTTCTACCGTATATGCGCCTGCATCTCTTGCTGTATAGGCAGAAGATGTTCCTACCTGAGTCGTTCCATTAAACCATTTGTATGAAGCGGCACTACTTGAAGCAAGGATTGCTGTTCCCCCTGAGCAGATAGATGTTGTAGCAGCCGTTATAATTGGAGTAGGTATAGTAGTTACGGTGATTTGTGTGATTGTTGAAGTTGCTTTACATCCGTTTGAATTTGCAACTTCTACGGTATAATCACCCACTGTAGTTGCTGTGTATGTTGCTGCAGTACCAACTTGTGTTGTGCCATTAAACCATTTGTACGAAGTGCCTGTGCTTGCAGTAAGTACAGCAGATTTTCCGGTACAGAAAGATGTAGCGCTGGCACTAATGGTTGCTATTGGCAAGGCCGATATTCCAATTTGTGTAACAGCCGATGTTCCCTTGCAGCCGCCGGCATTTGTTACTTCTACCGTATACGCACCGGAGGTTGTTGCGGTATAAGTTGCACTTGTTCCTACTTGTGTAGTACCGTTGAACCATTTGTAGGAAACTCCTGAACTTGCAGTAAGTACTACAGAGCTTCCGTCGCAGATGGAGGATACAGGTGCGGTTATTGTTGGAGTAGCTGATGTTGATAGTGTAATGGATGTTACAGCTGAAGTTGCTTTACATCCGCTTGCATTGGTAACTTCAACCGTATAATTACCTGCAGCAGTTGCAGTATAACTTGCATTTGTTCCAACCTGTGTAGTTCCATTGAACCATTTATAAGAGGAACCTGTACTTGCAGTTAACACTACTGAACCGGCTGAGCAAATAGATGTGGTAGGAGTTGTGATGGTCGCTGTCGGTAATGTATTTACACTGATTTGTGTAACCGCTGAAGTTGCTTTACATCCTGATGCGTTTGTTACTTCTACGGTATATGCACCGGCAGTAGTTGCCGTGTATGTTGCAGCTGTTCCAACTTGTGTTGTTCCGTTAAACCATTTGTATGATGAGCCCGTGCTTGACGCAAGTATTACAGAGCCTCCAGTACAGAATGATGTAGCTGGAGCGGTAATGGTTGCTGTCGGTAATGTATTTACACCGATTTGTGTAACCGCTGAAGTTGCTTTACAGCCTGAAGCATTTGTTACTTCTACGGTGTACGCACCCGCAGCAGTTGCTGTGTACGTTGAAGCTGTCCCTACTTGTGTAGTTCCGCTAAACCATTTGTAAGATGAGCCTGTGCTTGCTGTAAGTATTACAGAGCCTCCTGTACAGAATGATGTAGCAGGTGCAGTAATAGTTGCAATTGGTAAAGCTGTTATCCCGATTTGCGTAACCGCTGAAGTTGCTTTGCATCCACCTGTATAAGTTACTTCTACCGTATATGGACCGGATGTTGTAGCAGTGTATGTAGCTGCTGTTCCAACCTGTGCAGTTCCATTGAACCATTTGTAAGATGCACCTGTACTTGATGTAAGAACAATAGAGCTTCCGTCACAAATGGATGTAGATGGAGCAGATATTGTTGGAGTTGCTGCAGTGCTTATTGTAATTGGGGTAGCAGTTGAAGTTGCCTTACATCCTGAAGCGTTTGTAACTTCTACCATATACGAACCCGCTGCAGTTGCTGTGTACGTTGAAGCTGTCCCTACTTGTGTAGTTCCGCTAAACCATTTGTATGATGTTCCTGAACTTGAAGTAAGCACCACTGAACCTCCTGTACAGAAAGATGTAGCAGGGGATGTAATGGTTGGTGTTGCTTGAGGAGTACCTGTCAGTATTCTTGCAGCAGATGTTGCTTTACAACCGGAAGCATTGGTTACTTCTACTGTATAGTCTCCCGCTGTTGTAGCGGTATAGGTAGAAGCGGTTCCCACTTGCGTTGTTCCGTTAAACCATTTGTAAGAAGAACCTGAACTTGCAGTTAATACAATAGATCCTGTCGTACACAGATTTGTTGTTGAAGAAGAAGCCGTAGGGATTGCCTGAGGCGTTCCTGTTAATGTTCGTGCAGCAGATATCGCTTTACAACCTGCAGCATTAGTCACTTCGACAGTATATGAACCCGCAGCAGTAGCTGTGTATGTAGCAGCAGTTCCTACTTGCGTTGTTCCGTTAAACCATTTGTAAGAAGAACCTGAACTTGCAGTTAATACAATAGATCCTGTCGTACACAGGTTTGTTGTTGAAGAAGAAACCGTTGCTGTTGGCAAGGCATTTACGGTAACGGTATTTGTGCCGGATGTTCCTGTTAAGCCAGCGCCGTCTGTAGCGGTAGCTTTTATGGATAATGTTGCAACAGCTGTTGGTGTGTATGTGATTGAATATGGCGAGCTGTTATCTGAACCAAGTAATGTTGTTCCATTATAAAAGTCCACTTTTGAAATAGAAACATCGTCCGTTGCTGTTGCACTGATTGTTATAGCTGTACCCACACAACCTGTTGCTCCGGATGCAGGAGCTGTTAATGTTGCAGTAGGATTTTGATTTACTACGGTGCCGCAACCGCATTGTGTCGGACTGTCTAATGTTGCACCCGATCCGCAAGCTGTATTGGTTACTAAACTTTGTACGCCGCTTGCTGCTGATATTGTTAATGTATAGGGAGGTGTGAATGCTGTTCCGCTACCTGTAGTACCTCCACTAGTATTTGTAAAGATATTATTTTTTGCTGTTACAGCAGTAAAGTCATTATTGTATAGATCAATTGGTTTGTTTACACCAATAAATACATTACTTTCAATTAATAGATCTGCTTTATAGCCTGCACGTATACAGCTGTTTGATACAGTACTGTTATATAAACAGTTCGCGATATGTAGTTGTCCGAAACGAACACGTGGCATACGTTCTACACAGCCTTGTGCCCACCAGCAATATTGAAATGTAATTTTCAATTTACCTGCATCCTGTGTAGCGCCATCAGAACTTCCGATTAGATCTGTAAATCTGTGATCGTTCGAACCACCAGATCCACCTGCGATAGGAGGCTTGTTGTAACTGAATTTACACCAGGTTACAGAGATGTAGTTGGTCATGTTTTTCATATCAAAATTACCATCCATACCATCTTGGAAATCGCAATGGTCTACCCATGCATTTTGAACATCGTCGAATGTAAGGTTATCATTTCCGTCAACATCATATGCACCCGGACCTTCAAACGTTAGGTTACGCATGATCAGGTTTGTAGTACGTTTTACATATAAGATTCCGGAACCGCTTGATGTTTTATCAACCGATATCATTCTTGATCCTGCTAAACCAATAATGGTTTTGCCATCTGTATCCTGAATCGTAATGCGACCGTTAGTTGGAAAAGTAATTGTACCTGAAACGTGTACTACTTTTACAGATGTAGTAGTTAGTGCTGTCTTTAAAGCTGCATAGGTTGTTACAACAGTCGGAGTAGCAGTGCCGCCACCTGTTACGCCGCCGTTCTGTGTGGCCCAGCCTACAACTTTACATTGATCTTGTGCCAATAATATATTGGAACTTAAGAAGATGATGGAAAGAAAAATGATTTTTACATATCGTTTCATATACATACAGGTTAATGCATTGTTCAATAAATAGAATTAATAAATAACTCCATTCTTAAAACATATACATACCGCTTACGTATAGGTAACGTTTTTTAGAATATTTTTTTTATAAAACTGGATTATATTGATTTTTAGAAGTTATTCCAATAAAAAAAGAAACCCATTCGATTGAAATGGGTTTCCTTTTTGGGATCTGTATTTTGTCCGTCACATAAATGTGACGGCAATGAAGCGCGGCAAATGTTAATTAAAGAACTGCCGCGCTTCATTGCCGTTGTGCTTTAGCCAACGGTTTGAATGTTTATAAGTGATTGGTCAATGGATCAGTGTGAAATAAACTTGAATACTCTATAATAAAAGAACCTCATTTAATTTTAAACGAGGTTCTTTTATTATAGAGAGTTAAATTAATAATAAAGAAATTTACCAGCCCTTCCGTTTCTTTAATTCTGTAATATGAGCAAGATGATGATTACTGTGCCAAGCATACAATCCAATGTATTCGTCTATTTTAAAAGGTGTCGAATGTTCCGGATGTTTGAATACCCGTTTTAGTTCTGCTTCTGTAAGCGAATCCAGTAGGGCAGTCCAGCGTGTATGTAAGCCATCTAAAATATGCAGACTGAATTCGATTGCCATTTTACTATCCACCAATTCTGCCCAACGGTCTTCCCAATAGGGTTTGATGGTAGGATTGTCTTCTGTTAAAGCCAGTTTAAATCGAATAAAACTATTCATGTGACTATCTGCACAATGATGGATCACTTGTCTGATTGTCCACCCACCCGGACGATACGTGGTATCCAGCTGCGCTTGTGTCAAAGATTCCACTGCTTCTCGCAAGCGTTGCGGAAATAAATGAATGTCCGAGATAAAAGCGGCAAGTTGCTCTTTCGATGGATTAACTGTTTTGTTATATTCACCAATAGGAAATTTCAGGTCGTGTAATTGAGTGTCGGTCATAAAACTAAGTGGTCAGTTGTCAGTAGACAGTGGTCAGTAAAAAGTAATAAGGAGTAAATAACTAGTAATAAGTTATGAGTTTTTTTTCTTAATCAAAAAGTATAATACTAAATAAACAATTAAATTAACCACCGGAGTAATCCTGTCAATCGTATTAATCTTTTAATCGTGTCGTAATCGTGGACTAATCCTGTCTATCTTGCAATCCTTTAATCGTGTCGTAATCGTGTTGTGATCCGTCACATAAATGTGACGGCAATGAAGCTGGGCAGTACAATAAATGAGCTTAGTTATTTATTCATATTTAAATTCTTAATCTTTTCACAGCTCATAAAATTAACTACCGAAGTAATCGTGTATTTTTGGGCAATCCTTTAATCGTGTCCGGCCCCTGTTTACTCAGCCTCGATCATCTGCTTATAGTCCTCTATCGCACTATAGATACCATACGCTGTATGCATCTTTCCTTTTTCAGAGTTCAGATACACTTCTTCTTCTGCATGTGTTAAGAAACCTGTTTCTACAAGTACCGATGGCATTGTTGTTTTCCAAAGCACTAAAAAACCTGCTTGTTTAACACCTCTGCTGTAGCGCTGATTGTAGGTCTTGAATTCTTCTTCGATCTGTCCTGCAAGAATCATGGAGTTTGTTAAGTTCGCACTTTGATACAGTGAAAACATAATATACGACTCTGGTTTGTTGGGGTCGAAACCATCGTAATTACTTTGCTGATTTGCTTCCATTAAAATAGAAGAGTTCTCGCGTTGAGCGACCAGCATATTCGATTCGGATTTATGCAAACCCATACAATAGGTTTCTGTTCCCAGAAATTGTTCCGGACCGGCATTCACATGTATGGAAATAAATAAGTCGGCAGCAATTTTATTTGCGATCGAAGCACGGTCGTGCAATTCTACAAAATGATCGTCTTTACGGGTAAACGTTACTTCCACATCGGGCAGATTTGTTTTTATTAATTCACCCAATTGCAAGGCAATCGCTAAGGTAATGTCTTTTTCTCTGGATGATTTACCGTTGCAGCCCGGGTCTTTACCACCGTGACCTGCATCAATAACAATGCGTTTGAGTTTAACCGAACGTGTGTTTTTAATATCAAACGATACTAAGAACAAACAGATAAATAAAAGACCTGCAACAGATTTAGAAAACATATTATTTATTTACTGCATCAAGCAATGCTTGCTTTTTGAATGTGTCAGATGTGAAATCGCCAACAATATTTCCTTCATCCAATACTACTATTCTTGGCGGTGAAGGAGCTTTGTCTAATAAACGGAAGAATTTACCTGCATCAACAAATGCATACGGGAAGCTTCCGCCAGCAAATTTGAAGAAGGCATCTTTCTGAGATTCTTCTCCCCAGAATAAAATGTAAACAGGAGGGAGCTTATTTGTTTTATGAATTTCAATCAGTTCTTTACACGTGTTCATGCAATGATCGCAATCCACATTGAAGAGACAGACGATATTTTTACCTGCATCTAAATTCGTTGTAATACCTGTGCTGAAATTTTTATAAGGAGCAAAGATCGAAGTTGTTTTAGGCAGACCTGGTTTTACGTCAGCTACCGGTTCGGTTTTGATCGGTTCGGTTTTTGTCAATGGAGTTTTCTTCGGATCTATTGTTGGTGTTTTTGTACCTTTTCCATTTACAGGTTTTTCAACATATACCGTATCGATCTTTATGATTGGTTCAATAACATTTGTTTGTGGAGCTACAGCTGTACTACCTGCATCACATCCGCATACCGGTCTGTATTTCCAGAAGATGATTGCAAAACACGCAAGCAAAATGAAAATCGGATAGCGGTGTTTCTGATCTTTAATGATCTTATAGTTGAAAAAGATATACGCTAATAAACCAAGTGTAATAACATTTTTAATTAAGGCTTGCAGCGGTGTCATCGGGATGATTTGTCCCATACAACCACAGTTTCCTGAATTGCCTTGTGTAATCATCTGATACGTTAAGTGAATACAGAATGCAATAAGCATTAAGGCTGTAGCCGGCAAAATAAATTTCTTGAAATAATGATTTTGTAAAAAAGCAATGCCTAAAAAGAATTCAAATGAAATGATACATCTAGCAAGAATGGGAGCGAAGCACCAGTTAGTAATGCCTTGGTCGACCAATTGTTTTTCAAAAGCTTCGATCGGAATAAGTTTTGTATATGCGGAAAAAATAAAGAGTATCGCGACGATAAATCGAAATACCCAGACAAGAGCTTGGTTGTTGTTTCTCATAATATATTAAACGTATTAAGTAATGTATTATTGAATGTTTACCGGCTGACCGGAATATATTTCTAATATCGCATTTTTAAAGATGAAATCATACTTTGCCTGTACCAAGTTTGATTGAGATTGGTTCAGGGTATTTTTCATCTGGTTGAATTCAACAGATGTAATTAAGCCTCCGTCAAATCTTTTCTCCGCATTGCGGAAGGATTCCTGCGTTGCATTATAGGATTCATACAATGCAGACAATTTTGATTGACTACCACTTGCCTGATAATAGGCCGTATATATGGTACGTTGTAGGCTGATCCTGGCAATGTTGTAATCAAGATCTGCCTGGGTCATAGCAATCTTATTTCGGTGTACGGTAGTTCGTACCTGCAATCCGTTTACGATCGGAATGCTTAAGGTTACGCCAATGAACTTGCTGTAATTGTCTTTTATCTGTGTGTTGAATGGTTTGTCTGAATAGATATTCGTGTAGTAATTCGCCAGTACATTTTCATTGGTGTTTTCTGTAATACCGATCACCTGGGTGCCGTTGTATTGCTGTCCGGAAACATACTTTCCTGAAGTTGAATATAAGGTACCCAACGAGCCGTTTAATGTAAGTCTTGGATAATACCTGCCTTTGTTCGCATAGTATGCATGGGTTGCACTTAGTTTTTTATACTCTAAGCTTTTTAATTGCGGTATCTGCTCGATCACTACATCCATAACAGCTTGTGGAGAAGCATAACTCAGCTGATTTTTTTCAAGATTCTGTGCCGGTTTTACAATGCGGATAGACATAGGATCCGTCAGTTCAAGCAGCAAACCCAGATTTAAATACGAAAGATCAAGATTATTTTTTGTCTGAATTACATTTGCTTCTTCCGTTTTCCATTGCGCATATACGTCCAAGGCAGAGCTTTTTGCAACCACACCCGACTCCTTTAACTTATCGGTGCGTTCATATACACCTTTTGTAGTCTCAGCCTGTAGTTTTGCATTCGTCCAGATCTCTTCATTCATCAGAATGGATACATAAGCCTGAACAATAGAAATACTCAGATCCAGTCGGTACTGATCAATATCCTGCTGTGCCGCAGCTACATCATCTTTACTTTGTCTCAATGAATTCTGTAATAAAAAACCGTTGAATAAAACCAGACTTCCGTTCACGTTAAAATTGTTTGAACGTACCTGTTGATTCAAATACACGTTGGTAAAAGGGTCAATACTTCTACCGAAGTTATAGTTCTGAGAAGCACTGGCATTGATGGTTGGCAGCATAGCACCTTTTGCCTGCAGTATATTCTGTTCGCTTATAAGGCTGGCATTTTTAATTTTTTGAAACTGAGAATTATGTGTTTCAGAATACTCCAGACATTGCTGTAAGGTCCATGTTTCCTGAGCGTACGTTGAAAAAGCGGATAGGGAAATGAAAAGTATAAATAGCTTCTTCATAAGAAGATTGTTAGGGGATTAGATTGATTAAAGCTTGTGTTACAATTCGTCTGACCACAAAAAAGTGGTCGGACGAATGATGTTAATTATGTGATCCGACGAAATAAGTTGCCACGGTGGTCCGACCACTTTTTTTTGTGGTCCGACCACTCGATACTTAATCAAGATTTTATGTTGATATTAATCCCGATAAAAATACACTCTTTTGTTGATAATGTAAACTATCTCGGCTAGTTTGGCGTTACATTTGAGTTTGTTCCCAGTTTCATGATAACATTAAAGAATATAAATAAATCGTATACCACCGGCAACAATACCATGCATGTGCTTAAAGGTATAGATTTAACGATCGGTGAAGGGGAATTCGTATCCATTATGGGATCTTCCGGTTCGGGGAAATCAACGTTGCTGAACATACTGGGAATTCTGGATGATTATGATGAAGGTGAATATTGGCTGAACGGAACATTGATCAAAGATCTTTCGGAATCAAAGGCAGCGTTTTATCGCAATAAATTTTTAGGCTTTGTATTTCAATCCTTTAATTTGCTTGCCTTTAAAAATGCCGTTGAAAACGTAGCACTTCCTTTATATTATCAGGGTGTCGGACGAAAAGAACGTATGGCCATTGCACTGGATTATCTGGATCGTGTAGGATTGAAAGACTGGGCTGAACACATGCCCAATCAATTATCCGGCGGACAGAAACAACGTGTAGCCATTGCGCGTGCATTAGTTTCCAAGCCGAAAGTTATTTTAGCCGATGAACCTACAGGTGCATTAGATACACAGACATCGTATGATGTAATGAAAATGTTAAAAGAAATAAACGCTTCGGGCATCACCGTGATCATTGTTACCCACGAACACGATATCGCAGATCGCACGGATCGCATCATCCGATTGAAAGATGGATTGATGCAATGATGTATAAGTATTCACAGTCGTCCGACCACTTTTTTCAGTGGTCAGACGACTTGTTCAACAAAGTGGTCAGACCACTCTTTAGTGATCTGTGATTGAAATTATACTCAAATGATTCTATTTAGTGGTCAGACCACTGGTGTAGTTATAAAAATAAAATATGTTCGATTTAGATAAGTGGCAGGAAATATTTAATACCATTAAGAAGCATCCGCTGAGAACCTTGCTCACAGCATTTGGTGTCTTCTGGGGGATCTTCATGCTCGTACTTTTACTGGCTGCCGGTAAAGGTCTGGAGAATGGAGTGAACCAAAACTTCAGCAGCATGGCTAAAAATACCATGTGGATCTGGGGAGGAAAAACGACCATACCGTATCAAGGTATGAAGCCCGGCAGATACGTGAGCTTTAAGAACGACGATTATGAATACCTGAGAAAGCAAATGCCGGAGCTTTTATACATTGCTGCAGGTACCACGCTTACCGGAGATTACACCATCAATTATAAAAACGCTACCGGTAATTTTAAAGTAGATGGCAATGTACCCGATCTGAATAAGGTACGTCCGATGAAATATTCTGAAGGTCGATTCATCAATCAGAATGATCTGAATGAAAAGCGCAAAGTAGCCGTAATCGGTACGCGTGTACGTGAACTTTTATTCGGACAGGAGCCATCTCTTGGAAAATACATTCAGATAAAAGGTGTATACTTTCAGGTGATCGGTTGCTTTGAAGTAGAGAATATGGGAGGAAGCGGCCGCGATGATTCTGAAAAAATATTTATTCCCTTGTCTACACTGCAAGGCACATTTAACCTACCCGACAGAATTAGTGTCTTTGGAATTGCACCCAAAGATGGGTATGATCCGCTGGTGGTTGAGGAGAAAGTAAAACTGTATCTCGCTACCAAACATCTTGTATCGCCCAAAGACAAAAATGCAGTCGGTGGCTGGAACTCCGGTAAAGAAACACAAAAGATAAATGGATTGTTTTTCGGTATCACCATCTTTATCTGGGGTGTGGGTATCATGAGCATCATTGCAGGAATTGTAGGTGTCAGCAACATCATGCTGATTATTGTTAAAGAACGAACCAAAGAGATCGGTATTCGGAAAGCACTAGGCGCAACACCCATCTCCATCATTTCATTGATCATACAGGAATCCATTTTCATCACATCCTTAGCAGGGTATTTTGGATTGCTAGCAGGCGTATTGCTTGTTGAATCCTTTAAAGATATGCTGTCGGGTGCAGAGTCGAAGAATTCCTATTTTACCAATCCCGATATTGATTTTAATGTTGCTATTACCGCAACGGTTATCCTTGTTTTTGCCGGTGCGTTGGCTGGACTCATTCCTGCAATCAAAGCCGCTAATATAAATCCGATTGAAGCCTTAAGAGCAGAATAAATATATGATCAAGAAAATTATTACCTATACACTTATTGCCGGCCTGGCAATTCTTTTTGTCTGGACATTTTGGTTCCTGTATCAGAATTCACAAAAGAAACCGGTGGTCTTTCAAACCGATACACTGTTCTACAGCGACATTGTACAGAAGTCTGTTTCTGCAGGCTCCATTGTTCCGCGCAAAGAAGTTGCGATTAAATCTCAGGTATCGGGCATTGTAGATAAACTGTTTGTTGAAGCCGGACAGTATATTGAAAAAGGTGAATTGATCGCACGCATCCGTATTGTGCCAAACATGGCAAATTTGAACAATGCAGAAACAAATGTAGAGAAAGCAAAACTTCAGCTTACTCAATCGGAGACCGAATACAAACGCTACAAAAAATTGTTTGACGACGATCTGATTCCCGAAGCAGAGTACAATAAATATCTACTGGACTACAATCAGGCGAAAGAGAGTTTGCGTGCAGCGGTTAATAATTACGACATCGTTAAAGATGGTGCAACCAAGCAGGCAGGAAATGCAACAAACCTGGTACGCGCTACGGTGAGCGGGATGGTGCTGGATGTGCCCGTAGAAGAAGGCGGCTTTGTGATCGAAGGAAATACATTCAACGAAGGAACAACCATCGCATTCATTGCGAACATGAACGACATGATCTTTTTGGGGAAAGTAGATGAGTCTGAAGTAGGGAAGATCAAGCCGGGTATGGAAGTGGATCTACACATTGCAGCCATTGACAATAAAGTGTTTCCTGCAACGCTTGAGTTTATTTCTCCCAAAGGTATTACCGAAGACGGTGCCATTAAATTCGAGATTAAAGCAGCAGTAAAAATTGACAAGACGGTTTACATCCGTTCAGGTTACAGTGCCAATGCCGATCTGGTATTGCAGCGCAGAGATTCGGTACTTTCTGTGAAAGAATCGTTGATCCAGTTCAGCGGAGATTCTGTCTATGTAGAAGTAGAAACCAAACCTCAGGAATTTAAAAAACAGTTGATCAAAACCGGCTTGTCGGATGGCATCAAAGCAGAAGTGCTTTCCGGTGTAAAGTTGGGCGATAAGATTAAAGTCATTGTAGATAAGCCGAAGATGTAATTCGAAAATTTTGAATGAATTCTATAACAACTATGTTATGAAAGCCAGTTATTTGAAATTTAGAAATGAAGATGGAAAGATTCATTCAGGTTCAGTACTTGATGAATCTGTTGGAAAATTTTTAAAATTTCAATTAGAAAAAGATTGTAATAGTTCCGCTACTGAATACTCGACTTGGGGATATACATTTGGGATGAAAATTAAAAATATGAAGTATCTAATTAACGTGGGTTTTATGGAGACTCCAAGATATCTGCAGATCAGAATTAATCCCATTCCGACTTTTTGGCAAACAATATTTTCATTTTACAATACTGAACGCAAAGAATTGTTAGATAAAGTCGGTGAGTTGGTAGAGCGTAATTTTCCTAATCTGAAAAAAATGTAATCTGATCTCAGCTCTTCGGGATTTGCAATTCCGAAGCCGGATAAATAGGATTTGTAATTTGCTGTACTTGTAAATTTTTGCTGACGCAAGCATTCGCTTGTGCCTCATATGAATAAAATAACATGGAAAAATATTTTATCTATTTACTAACGATATTTCTCTGTGCAACCACTGCTTGCATCAATGAACCAGAACCTCAGGTTAAACAACGAGAGCTTGTTTCGTGTGATTTTAATATAAAGGTTGTGTATGTGAGAAGTTACTTCTTAAAGTTAGGGCTAGGGACATTGATCTATGAAATAAATAAAGATGAGATAAAGATCACTAATCATTCTGACATTGTTTATATAAAAGATACGGTTGTGTTCTCTAAACAATCAATAGGCGATTCTTTAGTAGATTATTTTTGCTCACTTCAACTTGATTCATTAGAAGGAGAGTACAACAGAAATAACAGGGCTATATTTAGCGGTACAAGTACTCTTATACGATATAAAAAGGGTGATTATGAAAAGGGTATATGGCTGCAAAATGATTCTCACCCCGCAACAGATGAGATAATTTTAACCATAAATAAGATTGTTCCTGAAGCATATCAAATAAAGATTCCTAAGGCTGGAGAATATATAAATTGATTCGTTATAATCTTTTGGGTAGGTTTTGTAGTTTTATTTTAAAAACTAAGCCAACAATAATTACCTCCATAAGCCAATCCCTTAGGGGTTAAATATCTGTAGCTAAATAAAAGAGATTTAAGAATTGTATGAGTTCCATCGGGACGATATATTTGTTGTTTAGTCGTCGCTCCTGGACGGAGCTCCGTGCGTGAGGTTTGTAGGTATTATTTTCTACAGATATATTACTCCGATGGAGTAATTACTGAGATCGACGAAGTTTATGTTGATTGCTTCTTTTGATCTAATCACAAATTAAACTTCTTTTATGCCAACGGCTGACAACCACTAGTATATTTGTAACCATAAAACTTTTACGATACAGAAACAATAAGTATGATCGACTTAAATCAAATAAAAAAAAACTATGCATCCATGACGGATGAGAGATTAATTCAGTTTGCGAATGAAGATAGAAAAACATTAACCAAAGTAGCTCTTGCTATTCTTGTAAAAGAATTCGAAACAAGAAATCTGGATACTACATTATTTGAGCGTACAGAAGCAGAATTGAATTTTGATAAAGAACGTCATTGGTTTTTTGCATTAGAAGAAAAACGCAAAGGGAAGGATACAGATTCAATACATACATCCTTACTGGAACGTAAATTGAGCGATGAGGAAGCTGCACATATAATCAACCGACTGCCGGATTCTACGTATGCAGATGATTTTTTTGAAAAATTGATCACGGATAGATGTGAGAATCAATATCAAGGTGGGATTATAGCGCAGGTATTACTTATTGGAGTTGGTCTGCTAGCGATCAGTTTTGGTATGGCAAATGCATTCTTTCCTGCTGCCGCGATAGGTGTTTTTGTTCTACTCTCGGCTCTATTTGTTGGGAAAAGAAAAGAGTACGACGGTAAGCATTGGTATCAACGTCTTGAAACGAATCCGGAAAGTGTTGTCTGGATAAAACCTATTGTGGAAAAACATACTGTATGGTATGTGATAACGTTATTTAAAACGAAGAAAGTTCAATTGTTAACCAGAGATGCCGCTATCGTGACTTTTGATTGCGACGATGAAAAAGATGTACAAGTGTTTTTTAATGGTGTGAAGAAATTTATACCACATGCACACATAGGATATTCATTTGATATATATGAAATGTACGAACGTGATCCGAATGAATTTATCAATGCACTTCAATATGAAGGTGTTTATTCGCCTGTCATTGAATTGAAAATTAATTTATAGTAACTATAAGGATGTATTGAATTCGGTTCTTCTGGATTTTTAATTCCGAAGACAGATAAAAAGGTTTGTATATCCATGTTGCCGGCCATCTCTTCAATCCTAATCACGAATCAACCCTCCCGCCCAATAGCGCTACAGGGTCTCTTGTGCCAACGGCCGACAGCGCACTGCTTTCAACCTAAAGTTTAAACAATAGAAAATATTACCCTATTATTACCATGAAACATGATAATGAAAAACATAACGAAACAGACCTTAATCAAATAGGTTTATTGGTTTCAGATCATATTGATGCCATGCTTGCATATTGGGATAAAGATTTAGTATGTCGGTTTGCTAATAAGGCATACCTTGAATGGTTTGGGAAAAACCGCGATGAAATGATTGGTAAGATTACTCTAAAGGAATTACTAGGTCCATTGTATGAACTAAATTTAGCTTATATAAACGGAGCACTTGGCGGAGAAAGACAAACCTTCGAACGTGAAATACTTACTCCTTTGCATGGTACAAAACATTCGCTCGCTAACTATTACCCGCACATTCTGGATGGAGAAGTACGAGGCTTCTTCGTTCATGTGGCTGATGTAACGCAAATCAAAAATCTGGAAAAGGAATTAATTGCTTTGTTAGAGTATGAAAAACAATTAAATGAAATTAAAAGCAGTTTTGTTTCTACTGCATCACATGAGTTGCGTACACCATTAAGTACAATTACGTCAAGCATGTCTCTTCTGGAACGTTATAATCAATCAGGAGATTATGACAAAATGGAGAAGCACTTCAAAAAAATTAGAGCCTCCGTTGAAAATCTTGTTGGTATTTTAAATAACTACTTATCATTAGATAAAATTGAACAAAACAAAATTAAAATTGAATATGTAAACTTTAACCTGCCGGATTTTATTAATGAAATAATGCAGGAAGTAGGAGGAATTCTGAAAGAAGGACAAAAAATTCAGTATGTTCATAAAGGAAGTAAGGAAGTGAAACAGGAAAAAAAAATATTGCATAATATTCTGTTGAACCTGTTGTCAAATGCAATAAAATATTCAGATAAGAATAAAGAAATATTTTTGACTACCGAAGTAAGTAAAAATAAAATTCTATTAAACGTACGTGATAATGGTATAGGTATATCAGAAACTGATCAGGCAAATTTATTTAAAACTTTTTTCAGAGCAAACAACGTGGTTAACATAGAGGGCAGCGGACTCGGATTGACGATCGTTAAACGGTACGTTGAATTAATTGGAGGGAGAATTAACTTGGAAAGTAAAATAGATGAAGGCACAACCGTTAATATAGAATTATCTAATATTTTAAGTTGATCGAAATACCACTTCCTGAAATACTTTCTCATCCATGCATTGAAGTAGAAAGAACATCAAAAGCGTCCACATAAATTTTATTCATATGCTGCATCATGAAAGTCAGTTATTTAAAATTTAGAAATGAAAATCAAAATATATATTCAGACTCGTTAATTGACGAATCTGTAGTGGAATTTTTAAAATTTCAATTTGAAAAAGATTTTTAGAAGAATTAAAATCGAAAATTATATTGACACACATTCCGAACTGGGAAACTTCAATGATTCCTTTAATAGAAAAATGGACGTGTGATAAGATACTTGAGAAGCATAATGGAAAGAATGGATTTTATCTTTCTGAATATTTAATTATGTTATTGAAAAGCTTTTTCAAAAATGAACCTGTTACCTTATATAAAATTAATCCCGACTGGGCAGATTGGCCATGGGGTGATATGATGAGTGAAGAATATTTATTTGAAACAACCGGAAGGATTTATATAATGCATTTCGGCGAAAGTTCATGATCAGGAAGGAAAGTTAGATCTTAGAAATTTGTATTCATCTTACCGGACCGAAGCCAGATAAACAATATTTACAAACCATTACACAATACACTTTTTATTTCTGATTCGTATTTTTATTACATAATAATATGCCTTGTAAAGTTCTGATTAATATGATTTTCTCCTCTGTTGCATATACCTCTTTTAAACTTTAAAAAGAGGTATATGAATACATAATTAATCTGTAAAATCATGGATGCTTCTATTTGAAGTCATTGCAGGGGATTAGGGGACGCTTAGGAGATAGTGTTTTTTATAAAAACTTCTGTAGTATAACAATGTTTTGCATTTCAGACGAATTTCCTTTAATTTTAAAATGTGATTTTTATTACCTTAAACTTACATGTTTAAACGTGCATGTTTTACAAAATCGCCTTTTAATCAATTTAAAGTATGTTTTTTTATGTAAAATTACCCTACCATTGTTAAACCATATAAAGGTTTACTTCGACTAAAGAGTATAAAAACCACTATAAAAAGGAATTATCCCTTTCCTGCTAGTTGGTTAAATTTAAATAAGTGTTACTATGTTAAAATATAATAAGTGCATTTGCTTATTAACGATTACCGCACTGCAATTTATTTTTACTGCTTCTGCGCAGAATTATTCATTTGAAAGAAAAATCAGCGGATATAAAAGTTCCTCCAGTGAAACTGTATTTATCAGCCCCTTAGGTATTGTTCTGGACTCCTTAAATAATATTTATGTAGCCGATAACGACCGTATACAAAAATTTGATAACAGCGGAAAGCTGATCAAGAAATGGGGACGCTTTGGTTTTGGAGAAGGACAGTTTTCTGCTGCTTCCAGAATGGCGATCGGTAAAGATGGTTTCTTATATGTGCTGGATGTTTCAAGAGTTCAGAAGATGACTCTTGATGGTAAATTCATTTCTCAATTCGGAACATTCGGAACGGGTGATGCACAGTTTATGTACCTTTCAGGGATAGCTATAGATAGCTTGAATAATATATACGTTACCGATCGAGGCAATCACTGCGTTCAAAAATTTTCAAGTAAAGGTGTCTTTTTAAAAAAATGGGGAGAGCTTGGTACTGAACCTGGACAGTTTCAGATTCCGGAAGATATTGCAATAGACGAGAATGGTTTTCTGTATGTAGCAGATGCCGGTAATCACCGTATCCAGAAATTTACCGGAGATGGCAAAGTCGTTTCTTCGTGGGGTTCTTATGGAAAAAATAAAGGACAATTTAATTATCCGAATGGAATAACGATTGATAAAAGCAATACGCTTTATGTCGTAGACTATAATAATTCATGTATTCAAAACATGTCCACCTCTGGTATCTTCATACATAAGTGGGGCAGGCTGGGTGGCATGGATGGACAGTTTAACGCCGTTACAGGTATTGCAGTTGATTCATCAAACAACGTATATACCATTGATGCAGGAAATCAGAATGTGCAAAAATTTACAAATGCCGGACAGTTTGTTTCTTCATGGGGAAATCCTAAAGGAGACAACGATCAATTGTTTTTTCCATTCAATCTTGCAGTGGATTCTGTAAACAATTTGTATGTAATGGATATTGATTACATACAAAAGTTTTCTCCTTCCGGAGAGTTTGTTGCAAAGTGGGAAGCTATACAATCGGAGCATACAGAGTACGGCAGTTTTACAGATTTTGTAATCGATAGACATGGTAATTTTTATGTTGCAGACAATCAAAAGCATTGTGTGATGAAATATTCTTCCGATGGTAAATTGATTTCTATAATAGGGAATTATGGTTTAGGAGATGGGATGTTTAATGATCCGATTGCCTTATGTCTAGATGCTGAAAGTAATATTTATGTTGTTGACAGAGATAATCACCGAATTCAGAAGTTTAACAGTAAGGGAGAGTTCTTGTTGAAGTGGGGAACTAGAGGAGTAGGCAACGGAAAATTCTTGTGGCTTTCAGACATTGCGATTGATGCCAACGGCGATGTGTATGTATTGGATTCAAAAACCAGAGAAGTACAGAAGTTTACAAATGCAGGAGTATTCATTACAAAGTGGGGCGGAGAAGGTATTTCGAACGGTAAATTTTTAGCACCGAAATCGATTGCCGTGTGTGCACAAGGTAACGTGTATGTTACCGATGTTGAAAGAGACTGTATGCAGAAATTCACAAACACAGGTGTGTACATTACGCAATTAGGTACTCCCGGAATTTCCGATGGTGAATTTCAAAGCCCGCATGGTATTGTATTGGACTCAGATGGGAACGTTTACATTGCAGATGCGAATAATAACTGCGTTCAGAAATTCGCGCCAAGAAAATAATAATCATACGTATTTTATCATTTTTGATTTAAGAACTAATCAACCCGCTGTTGTGCCTTTTCGGCCAACAGCCAAGCAAATATTTCGCTTACCATTGTTGATCGTTTAATCTTCCCTCACCGTGGTCTGTGGCGCACAGAACATCAACATAGTACCCTTTTACCTAAGTATTAAGATCGCAGTGGTTCTGGCTTTTCGGCCAACCACCGACTGCTCTATACAATGGATCGATAATTTTCTTAAAGAACAATGAAATTTATATATTGAACGATGGTAAATGTAGTTCGCCTGGATTTTTTACCGTAATGATCATCTCTGTTTTTTATTTTGTAAATAGAATCTATGATTGAAGGACGCGCAATACTATGGACACTTTTAACAAGTATGTTGATTGCTTGTACGCAACATACTGAATCAAAACAATCTGCTATACCGCCTGCAGCAGATACGTGCATCTTATCCGTAGATAGCACAGCTGATATGTATCCATATGAAGAACAGATCCAATATGGTGAAAATGAATATATACCTCCTGCTCAAACAAGATTGAGATTTAAAAACTTCAATCTGATCATACATAATTTTGCAGGATATGACATCAACGGTGAAGGAGAGGAACGTACTTATGGCGGACAGTTTTATGAAGGCGTAGATAAACACGGGGCTCATTTAAATGACGATGAAATAGAGCAGGACGGTTATGAGGAAACATTGATTGTTACAGCTGATACGGTCTATCTCAGCGAATCACTTGCAAATACGCATGATAATAAAATTGACAAAACACTTTTTGAAATCGTTCCGAATCACAGCACGGATACCTATAAAATTTCGTATTGCTATCTGACAGCTATCTATGAAATGTTTGAGCATGTGAACGTGCCTGATGAGGAAAAAGAAAAACTCTATGCGAATAGATTCTATCGTAAAGAACACACAGCATTTATTGCTGTTCCCGATTCAGCAAAACTATTTTTTAAATTGATTACTCTGAAAGATAATGAGCAGCAAGCGTTTTATACGAATGGAAGTATGTCTCAGGAGTATTATCAAAAAGATCTCAAGCGGATCAGAAATCAATATGGATTGAAAGATACCTTGATTCAATACTCAGGAGAAGGCGGATCCTGGTATGCAACGCTTAAAAAAGGAACGCGTATTTATGGATACGATGCAGATTCTTATTTGATTCGTGTTGAACGCTACGCAGATAATAAACTGGCAGAAACAAAATACATCGTTATTTTTATTGCTTATGGTTGTTAGCAGTTTTACCAACAATCCAGAGCTTTTGGTGTTGCCTTTCTTACCTAAGCTCTAAAATCGCCGTGGATTTCTATGGTTTATGCAAGTGCATTGGTATAAATATATTCATATTTTCTATTATCTCTAACGCATGCAAATACACGATGTATTAATTTATTTCGAATAGCGTTTATAACATTCATTTTTGCTTTCCCTTGTTTTATTTTACGATCGTAGAATTCTGTAATTTCTTTATTTGATTGAATAGCAACCAGTGCTGCCATGTGTAATATTGATTTGATACGCATATTTGCTTTTCTTGATACATGTGTTCGTTTTCTTACGCTTGTTCCTGAACTATGTTCAA
>NZ_KB903643.1 GCF_000379725.1 Cytophaga aurantiaca DSM 3654 | reverse complement strand
GCTACTACACAGAATCTTTCAGGGGTAGCTGCAGGAACATATACNGTTACCATTACAGATAAAAATGGTTGTTCAAAAGCGTTAGCTCCTTTTACAATCAGTCAACCAACACCAATATCAAGTACAGGTGCAACAACAAACGTTACTTGTCATGGAACTGCAACAGGCGCTATTAATATTACAGCTGCAACAGGTGGTTTAGGGCCGTATACATACACTTGGAATACTGGTGCAACTACTCAAAATTTAATAAATATTGTAGCAGGAAGTTATAGTGTTGTTATAAAAGATGCGAGTGGATGTACATTATCCTTACCATTTGTAATTACAGAACCAAACGCGATACTTGCAACAGCAACTCCTTCTAATACTACCTGCAGCGGTACAGCAACCGGTTCGATCAACATCTCCAATCCAACCGGAGGAACTGCACCTTATACGTATGCATGGAGTAATGGAGCAACAACACAAAGCCTAACAAATGTAGTTGCAGGAATCTACACACTTACCATTACAGATTCCAAAGGATGTTCTCAGACATTCGGGCCCTATACAATTACAGAGCCTACGTCCATATCAAGTACGGGTACAACAGTAGATCCTTCATGTAACGGTTCTGCTTCCGGTTCTATTTCCCTGAGCACTCCTACGGGTGGTACAGCTCCTTATACATATGCATGGAGCAATGGTACTACAACTCAAAACCTGAGTAACATAATCGCCGGAACTTATACAGTAACTGTAACAGACAGTAAAGGCTGTTCAAACTCTACCCCGATTTCATTTACACTGGTTAATGGTGCACCTATTACAGGAACAGCATCTGCTGCACCAGCACTTATTTGTTCAGGACAAGGTACTACAATCTCTGCAGTGCTTAATCCAGCATATTCTCCCGCAGCAAATGCTTATTCGTTCAATGGTGGTGTAACGTTCCAGAATGCATCGTCCTTTCCTATTGCTCAAATAATTGCCGATACAACAATAAGTGTAGTTTTAAAAGATATAAACGGATGTTTAAGTAATCCTATACTGGTAACAATTTCTACCAACAATGTAAATGCAACATTAACTGAAACGAAAGCTATTTCCTGTTTTGGATCCAGTGATGGGGAAATAACATTAAATGTTACAGGCAGCTCTGTTGGTTATACGTATTCACTTAATGGCGGAGCGGCGCAACCTTCTAATGTATTTTCAGGCTTAGCAAAAGGTACTTATGTAGTTTTAGTAGATAATGGAACTACCTGCCAATCGAGCTATACAATTACACTTGCCGAACCTGCATTGCTCACAATCGGTATCAAACAAATTATCGATAACAACCCTTGTCAATTAACTAACAGCGGTTCAATTTCAGTTACAACAAATGGTGGAAATACAGGTAAATTATTTACGATCAATCCATCAGGCCTATCTCAAGCAGACAGTTTATTTACTAATCTGGCAGCAAATAGCTATACCATCACGGTAGCGGATTCTAAAGGTTGTTCAGTAAGTGTTAATGCAACGGTTTCTCAACCTAGTCCGATTGCTATTACATCATCAAACACTCCGATTGATTGTACAAATCCTCTTTCTGGAGCAATTGATGTAAGTGTATCAGGCGGCGTCGCACCATTTACTTATTTATGGTCTAACGGTAGTACCAATCAGGATCTGATCAATCTTACTGCAGGCACATACAAAATTATTGTAACAGATAGTAAAAGCTGTAAAGATTCATTAACCATTGTAATTAATAACGCTCCTGTTGTAACAGGTACAGCAACAGCAAGCCCTACAGTAGTTTGCTCCGGACAAAGCACGACTATTACTGCTTCTATAGATCCTGCATTTACACCTGCTGCAAATGCGTATTCATTTGATGGAGGTCTTACATTCCAGGCAAGTTCATCTTTAACAATATCCAGTATTTTAAGTGATACAACTATAAACGTACTCTTAAAAGATATTAATGGATGTACCAGCAATCCAATTACAGTTGCTGTAACAACCAGCAAGATCAATGTAACTATAAGTGAAAGTAAATCCATTACATGTACAGGTAATACCGATGGTGAATTAACAGTTGTTGGTGGTTTGACAGGATATACTTATTCTATAAACGGAGGTACATTCCAAACCTCTCCTGTCTTCTCTAACCTTTCTGCAGGAATCTATACAATTGTTATTAATGACGGATCAACTTGTAACTCAAGTTATGTAGCATCTTTAATTGATCCTGCTCCTATTACAATCGGAATAAAAACAATTGTGAATGTTTCGCCTTGTGCCGGTGGAAACAATGGCTCTATTGCCATAACTGCTAATGGAGGAAGTAAAGTATATAACTTTACATTAACACCATCCGGTTTGACTCAAACAGATAGTACGTTCAGCAATCTTGTTGTAGGAAATTACTCTATAAGCCTGACGGACGCCAATGGCTGTTCTGCTTCTACTACTGCATCCATTATACAACCTTCAGGTATTGACACATCTTTAATTGTTAAAACAATTGTTAACAATCCTTGTCCTGGAGATTTAAAAGGAAGTATTCGATTAAGCAATGTTACAGGAGGTGTGAGCCCGTATACATATACACTAAATGGAGTAACAAATACGACATCACAGTTTGATCAATTATTATCTGGCACTTATACAATGATTATTACAGATAACAATAATTGTATGACAAATTATTTATTTACAATAACAAATCCACCATCAATTGCCTACAGTGCTCCGACAACTCCATCTTCCTGTAATACATCAGATGGTACTATCGAATTTCTAAATGTAACGGGCGGTCAACCTCCTTATCAGTATAGTATCAATGCTGGTACTACTTACACATCTAATACGCTATTTACAGGTCTTGCTCCCGGAATATATGACGTCCGCGTAAGCGACGCCAATTGCTACTATGGTAAAGTTGTGTCTGTAACAACAAAACCAGCTCCGGTACCTTATATCAGAATAAACCAACCATTATGTAATGGAAGTGATAATGGCTTTATTGTTATTGATTCTGTTTCCGGCGGAATACCTTTGTTCCAATACAACTTCAATGGTATCAACGTAGGTTCTTCAACAGTGTATTCGAATTTAACAGCAGGACAATATCTGCTTAATATTACGGATCAAGCTTGTACTTACAGCATTGATAGTTTCTATGTTTACAACAAAACAACACTTAAATACGATACGCTTTCAGCAATAGCAATCCCAGTTGGAGAACCTGCTGTCATTACAGCACAAGTATTTTCTGAAAATGCAGATCGTTATGCAAGTTCAGGAACTGCAGGCATATACAACATTGCAGGAGGTACACCAGGCTACTTATGGAGTTCAGACAACACCTTATTTGAACCTGTTACAAGTGATACCGTTTTATTGAATGGTTTAGCAAAAGGCAATCACACGATCTTTGTTGTTGATACAAATGGCTGTCGCGCATCATTTGATATTACAATCTATGTTGACTTCTTCATTCCGAATCTGATCACACCAAATAAAGATGGTAAAAACGACCGTTTTGAAATTATGGCTTTACCTGTTGGTAGTGAATTATTAATTGTAAACAGATGGGGTAACAGAGTTTACCTAAGCAGCAATTATGATAACTCATGGGATGCAGATGAAGATAGTGATGGTGTATATTATTATGAGTTAAAACTTCCAAACGGAACGAAATATAAAGGCTGGATAGAAGTCACGCGATAAAGGAATATATAAAAGCAAAAAGGTCCCGTCATGCTAATTAGTGTGACGGGACCTTTTTGCTTTTATACAGATTATATATTTATTAAAAACTTCATGGTATCTACGCCATCCGCAAAATCAGATATTGATGGATGTTGCGCCTTTCCTATTCTAACCGTTGGAAATAAAGATGTTTCTTTAGAAGACACAATACATTGTAATTGATTTTCTAACTCAACAAGTTTTGATGCAAGTTCTTCTTTTGAACGATAGAATGAATACGTCAACGTTGCAATCTGCGAAAAAATACTATCTGATTCTTTTAGCAATACATAACCTGAATCAAAATGATGGACTTGATCGATCAATAAAACAGCTTTATTGTATTCATAATTGTTCATGTATTTATGATGATTCTGAAGTTTGTTGTATATCCCCTCCCACGCTCTTAACAGTGTAGTGGGTGAATATCCTTCAGGCAAATACAGGTGTGAAACATTTCTACATCCTAAACCAAAATAATTAAATACATCTTCACCCAACAAGATTAATTTTTCAGTATCCTCATCTCCATTGATTACAACAACAGACGTTCTGTTTTTACGAATAATGTTTGGTGTATTTCTGAAATAATACTCAAAGTGTTTTGCCGAGTTATCGCTTCCAGTTGCGATATAGGCATCCATATTTTTCAACTGATCAACAAAAAAGATTCGTTCTTGAAAAGATGAATTTATTTTAACTAAAACTTCTGTGATTTTTTTCAGAATAACAGAATCATCTGAACTCAGTTTTGCATATAAAATATTCCCCGACAACACTACACATAGCAGATCGTGAAAACCTACGGCAGGAATATTTCCGGCCATAATCACTCCGACTTTCTTCATTTGAGAAGAAATTGTGTAGCTCGAATAAAATTTTTCAAGAGCAACAGGCTCTATTAAATCAATAATTCCATCTATTGCAGATTTTACATTTTCAGCTGTAAACCAAGGATTATTTGCTTCTGCACGATAGATCCATTCATTTAATTCTTCAGAATGGATATTTTTCAGATAATCATGCAATGAAGCAAACGTCTGTAAATCTGTATGTAAACCTTTCATTCGTATTTTTTGTTGGTGTATTAAATGCAAATATAATTTGAACCTAAGGATTTTGTATCTAATTTTGTAAACCAATTACTAGAATAAAGAAATATGGCTATCATAATAACCGATGAATGCATTAATTGTGGTGCATGCGAACCTGAATGTCCGAATACAGCAATATATGAAGGTGGAGTTGAATGGAACTATGCAGCAGGTACTAGTTTGACTGAAATCCAAATGGAAGATGGCACATCTATTGATGCTAAAGATCCAATTGAACCGGTATCAAACGAGTTCTATTACATTGTTCCAAACAAGTGTACTGAATGCACCGGTTTTCATGAAGAACCGCAGTGTGCAGCCGTTTGTCCGGTTGATTGTTGTGTTGACGATCCGGATAATGTTGAAACTACAGAAGAATTAGCTGCTAAGAAAGCTTGGCTCCACGGAGAATAAGCTCATTATCAAGTATTAATCAATAATGTAAAAAAGGCGGCTATCAGTCGCCTTTTTTATTTTAAAAGGTATTACTATTTTAGGAGAAGAATTGAGATAATTTAAAAAACCACCATGAAAACAGTAGACAGTTTTAACTTTTCAGGTAAAAAAGCCCTGATACGCGTTGATTTTAACGTACCTCTTAACAAGAGTTTTGAAATTACAGATGATACTAGATTAAAAGCAGTACTTCCTACTGTTAATAAAGTATTAAAAGATGGTGGTTCAGCAATTTTGATGTCACACTTAGGTAGACCAAAAGGTGGACCGGAAGAAAAATATTCTTTAAAACACATACTTCCTTATTTGAACAAAATGTTTGGCCAGGAAGTATTGTTTGCAGCTGATTGTATTGGTGAAGATGCAAAAGCAAAAGCAGCAGCTTTAAAACCAGGACAAGTATTGTTACTTGAGAACTTACGTTTCTATCCTGAAGAAGAAAAAGGAGATGTTGAATTTGCTAAAAAACTTTCTGTATTGGGAGATGTTTGGGTGAACGATGCATTTGGTACAGCACACAGAGCACACGCTTCAACTGCAGTTATCGGACAATTCTTCAAAGATAAAGTTTGCGGTTATGTAATGCAGGCTGAACTTGACAATGCTAATAAATTATTAAAAAGCGGTCAGAAGCCAGTAACAGCTGTTATGGGTGGTTCTAAGATCTCTGACAAGATCATGGTTATTGAGAATTTATTAGACACTGTTGACAACCTGATCATTGGTGGTGGTATGTCTTATACATTCACAAAAGCATTAGGTGGCAAGATTGGTAAGTCAATCAACGAGCCGGATAAATTAGAACTTGCACTTTCTTTAATTGAAAAAGCAAAAGCAAAAAATGTTAAATTATATTTCCCTGTAGACAATGTGATAGCAGATGATTTCAGCAATGACGCAAATCGTCAAACTGTTGCAACAGGTCAAATTCCGGATGGCTGGGAAGGTTTAGATATCGGACCTGAAACAGTTAAAATATTCAGCGATGTAGTTGCAAACTCTAAAACTGTTTTATGGAACGGACCAATGGGCGTGTTTGAATTTGCAAACTTTGCTACAGGCACAATTGCTATTGCAAAAGCTGTTAAAGAAGCAACTCAAAAAGGTGCTTTCTCATTGATCGGTGGTGGTGATTCAGCTGCTGCGATCAACAACCTAGGTTTCGGCAACGATGTATCTTATGTATCTACAGGTGGTGGTGCATTGCTTGAATACTTCGAAGGCAAGACACTTCCGGGTGTTGCAGCATTAGAGCAATAGTTTCCAATTGCTAGGTACTAGTCTCTAGACAAAAGTATAGAGTACTTAGTACTCAAAAAGTAAAAGGGATTTAGATTGTTATCTAAATCCCTTTTTTATATAATTATTTATTAAGTTTTTGAATACTTTTCTTTTTGTACTAAGTACTCCGTACTCTATACTTTGTACTTTTCCTTCATCTGGCAACTAGTACCTAGTAACTGGTAACTATTCCGAGTCTTCAATATGAAATTTATGCAACAGTCTATGTAACGTAGGTGCAATAAAGACACCAATAGACGTTAAGAAAGCTACGCCGCTATAAATCGAATAGAATGAAGCGAAGAGCTTTGCTGCATTTGTTTTCATCGGATCTATCGGTCCCATGCCTGTTAAGATCATACTTGCATTTAATAACGAATCAATAAAGGGTAAACCTGCATAATAATGATAGCCCCATACTCCTAAACCAAGCGACAAGGCTAAGAAAGTAAAAGATATTGCAAACAAAACAAGTGTTCTTTTTAAATAGACACTCGTCGGGGCAAGCTGGGTTGTATTTTTAATATTATTGAACATAGATCAGGAAAGAAATTGTTTGATATTTGTTTGAATTCCTTTTAACAAAGTAAGGCGTGCCTGTCTGCTGGCCCAAGCAATATGAGGTGTTAAGATCAATTGTCCGTGATCCTGTAATTGCAGCAAAGGTGAATGCAATGGTAACGGTTCCTGTTCAAAGACATCCAAAGCTGCTGCATGAATCTGCTTTTCTTCTAAGGCATGAACCAGATCTGCTTCCACGACAATCCCTCCTCTTCCAACGTTTATCAGTATCGCATCGGATTTCATCATTGCAAGCTGCTTAGCGCTAATCAATTGATTCGTTTGAGGATTGAGTGGCGCATGTATGCTAACTACGTCAGACGTCTTTAAAAGAGCCTCTAACGAAACAGAAGAATAACCGGCATCCATATTCTTTCCACTGGTAGAATAATACTGCACCTGCATGTTAAAAGCCGTTGCAATCTTAGCAACCGCCTTGCCTATATCACCCATCCCTATGATACCAATTGTTTTGCCAGCAATTTCTTCTAAGCCCGGCCCAATATGCGTGAAGAGCTTTTGAGAAGAATACATTTCTTCTTTTACATAGGTATCATAAAAAGAAATACGATGTATAATTCAATAATAAAACCGAAGGTAAGCTGAGCAACGCTATTGGTTGAATATCCTTTCACATTCTTCACCGGAATATTTAATGCGGAAGCTTTATCCAGATCAATGTTATTTGTACCAGTAGCAGCCACACAGATCAGTTTAAGCTTCGGAAGTTGTTCCATCAATGCTGAATCAATCTTTACTTTATTGGTAATGATAATATCCGCAGACAAAGAACGTTCGAGTCGTTGCTCCGGACTAGTTTCAGGATATTGCGTATACGTTCCAAGTTCATTGAAACTTTCCAGCTCAGGCATGTCGCCTAACGTAAGGGCATCGAGGAAAACGATATTCATAATAAGTTTTACGTATTAAGTTTTAAGAAAAAGTAGCAGAAATATTTGTAGCATACCAAGAAGAAATTTTTTCTACTAACGTTCATTTTTTACTATATAGTTCTTAAGAATTGTTAGAATTTTATTCGCTTGATATAAATTAGCAATTTGAAGACCTGATCTTGGGTCCGCACCTGCTTCTAATAAAATACAAATAATTTCGATAGATTCCTCGCCATCTTTCCCTCCAGTATTATTATTACTTTGAACTGATATATCGATCGCATGCTCCAATGGAGTTAATCTACAACCTTCACCACAATACTCTACATTAGCTCCTTTTTGGAGTAATAATCTCACACATTCAATATTAAGATTTTCTATAGCTGAATGAAGTGGAGACCAATTCTTTCCAACATTATTTAAATCAATATTATTTTCCAATAGATTTTGTAATACATCTACTTTTCCTTCAAAAGCTGCAATACAAATTTCCTCGAGTCTTAATTTTTCTGATTTGTCATTTAACATTGAATAAAAATTAACGTTTATCTATAAGATTTTTTTTTGAATAACGACTGTGAATAACAACCTCATCACAGTACTTGCAATAGATTCCGAAAACTGATTACTTTTTTGCCCATAAATATCTTCCCGTATCATCGATCTTTACTTTCGCTGTATCCATCAATGTACGAATGATTTCAAGGACAATATTTTTATCAAGCCCTACAAATTCTTTTTCAAGATCTTCTATCGGGACATTTTTAGCTTGTAATGTCTGCTGCACAACCATCGCTGCATGATCATAATATTCTTTGTTGCGTGTATTACGTATGCAACGGTCACAGATTCCGCAAGGCTTTGCATCGTATTCACCAAAATATTCCAGTACATATTTTGCACGACATCCTTCGGTATGCAAAAAGCCTATGATATTTTCCGCACTTTCCTGATCGTGATCTTTACGATCCTCCAGCCATTGCAGATCCAGTTGCAATTTCAGAGCATCCTGTCGTGGTAATAAAAACGTCAATTGAGGAACATCGCTGGCATCAATAAAATCGATAATTCCTTGTTGTGCTAAGAACTGTATTTTACTTTTAATTTCTGATTCAGGTGTCAGTGTAGATTTGGCTAAACCCGAAAAAGAAAATTCTCTGTATGTTGTGTAAATTTCTCCTCCAAAGATCCGTAAGACCTGTTTGATGAATTCGTCGTGTTTAGGCATCTTTAAACGTGCGTCATACAGTTGATCGTGATCCACTATTACACGAAGCTTAGGTGCATTATAAAACGCTTCACTCAATTGAATGATCCCGTGCTGTTCCATTCGCTTCAACGAATAGAAAACTTCCAGTTTATTCAGATTATATTTTTTACAAAATTCATCCAGGTCAAACGGATAACTTTCCATGTAACCGCTTCCTACTGCAAGCTGATAATAGTTCGCAAGCCATTGATACATTTTGCGTATCACATCTGCAGAAGGATGTGCTACCGGAATTTTAGCCAGCAATTCCTCTTCATCTTTTTTTGTATGCAGCAATACCGCAAAAGCTTTATTCCCGTCGCGTCCTGCCCTACCTGCTTCCTGAAAGTATCCTTCCAGCGAATCCGGCACATCCATATGTACAACAAGCCGAACATCGGGTTTATCAACGCCCATACCAAACGCGTTCGTAGCAACCATTACGCGCACGGAGTTTTTCATAAACGCATCCTGTTTAACGCTGCGTTGCTTATGATCTAAGCCACCGTGATAAAATTCAGTTGGAATACGTTGACGATTTAAAAATTCTGCAATGCGCACCACACGTGCACGTGTATTCGCATATACAATACAAATACCCGGAGTCTTTTGCAGCATAGAAAGCAAACGCTTCTCTTTATTTTCTTCGTACAAACAGGAGTACGACAAATTCTTTCGTGTAAAACTTTGTGTAAAAACTTGCGGATCATTCAGTGCCAATTGCTCCATGATGTCACTCAACACCATTTCATTTGCCGTTGCTGTTAAAGCAATCATGGGTACATCAGGAAGCAATTCGCGTATGGATGCAATCTCTCTGTATGCCGGTCTGAAGTCGTGCCCCCACTCAGAGATGCAATGCGCTTCATCAATTGCAATACAACTGATGTTCATCTTCTGAACACGTTCTTTAAACAAGTCTGATTTTAAACGTTCAGGCGAAACGTACAACAATTTAGTGGAACCGTAAATACAATTATCCAGTGCGATATCAATTTCTGATTTACGCATGCCTGAATGAATCGCAGCAGCAGATACTCCCCGCTTGCGCAGCTGTTCTACCTGATCCTTCATCAATGCTATTAAAGGACTGATCACCAATGCCAGTCCGTCTTTTGCCAATGCCGGCACCTGATAACAAATGGATTTCCCGCCGCCAGTTGGCAACAGCGCAACAGTATCATTTCCTGCTAAAATAGAATTGATGATATCTTCCTGAAGCGGACGGAAAGCAGAATGCCCCCAATAGGTTTTGAGAATTTCATGTATAGAAGTACTCATACCTGATCCTATTGTTAAATGATTACACCGTCCTGCATCACCACTTTACGATCAGATAAGTCGGCCAGTTTTTCATTGTGTGTTACAATCACAAACGTTTGATTGTATTTTTGGCGAAGATCAAAAAATAATTGATGCAATTCTTCTGCGTTGTGCGTATCTAAATTACCACTTGGTTCATCGGCAAATACAATCAACGGATCATTAATCAATGAGCGCGCTACTGCTACACGCTGCTGCTCTCCGCCGGACAATTGATTTGGATAATGCGTGAACCGATGCGACAAACCTAAAAAACTTAATAATTCTTTTGCACGTGCTTCAGCTTCTTTTATATTTTTTTTACCAATCATTGCTGGTAACAATACATTTTCAACGGCTGTAAATTCAGGCAATAGATTGTGGAACTGGAAAATGAAACCAATATTCTGATTGCGGAATGTAGATAATGTTTTATCATTCATGGAAGAAATTTCCTCATCCTTGATCTTCACCCAACCTGCATCGGATTTATCCAGACTACCTAAGATATGCAACAAGGTACTTTTACCGGCTCCGGAAGCCCCAACAATAGAAACGACTTCTCCTTTTTGTACTGAAAAATCAATGCCTTTTAAAACATCTACTGTGCCGTATTTTTTGTGAATGTTCTCTGCCCTCAGAATTTCCTGCATAATCGTATGTATTGAATAGTTAAAGATAACAAAATAAAATGATGTAGGAATAGATTTATGGCGCAATCCAAGCCCTTTAAAACGGAATATTTCCATTTTAAGAGAATTGTAAGTACTTTAGAAATAACAACTAATTCACCAGACACATGTATCGTATTATAACCCTCGTCTTCTTGTTTCTGATTCAGCATACATTTTTACGTGCAGAAATATATCCTCGATACAATCATGCGGGTTATGCAGCCAAAGCAACCAAGTCATGTATGATTTTATCGGATGAAAATTTAAGCGGACAACAATGGTCTATAAAAAACGCAGGATCTGCAATTGTATTAAAAGGTATCTTTTCAATATCCATTAGCGGCATCAGTGAACATACACCGAAACCATTTAATTATGAAGTAGAATTTTCTTCATTGAAACAAGAAGGTGTTTATATTATATCTATTGGTTCGATTAAAGATTTTTCAATTGAAATTAAGAACAATCCTACTGGTTTTCTTATACCTGAAATGGTTGGCTTCTTAAAAAAACAGCGCAGTGGCCAACCTATATTACCTGATAATAAAATAGGGCATGATGGAGATAATAAATGTCGGGTTTACGAAAAGAAAAAAAGTACAAATACCAGTTGGGATACCGCTAAAACAGAACGTTATGTAGATATGCTTGGTGGATGGTATGACGCCGGCGATTATCTAAAATTCACCCAAACAACTGCATATACTACCTATTTTTTACTGCGCACGTATGAAGAATATCCCATACATACACATGCAGATGAGGACAAAAAAGCACTGTTGGATGAAGCACTTTGGGGACTGGCGTATTTATTAAAAACAATGCCCGATGATTCTACTTTCATCATTCAGGTTGGCAATGCAGCAGATCACAAGCAAAGTAAGCGCATGCCATACGATGATGCCTTAAATGGATCACGTCCTGCCTACTGTGATTTCAGTCCGACTCAAATGGGCTTAACTGCAGCAGCACTCGCCCTAGCAGCAAACATATTCGAATCAAATGCTTCTTTGAAAATAAAATCGAAGCCATATAGAGACAAGGCTATACAGATATATAAGAAAGCAATGGCTACCAATAAAGCACCTGCATGGTTTGAAGAAGGCTGGGAAAAATTTTATAGCGACGAATCCAGTTACGACAATATGGAACTTGCAGCCGTAGAAATTTACCGACTGACACAAGATGAGCTCTATTTAGACCAGGCGAAAATATATGCACAAAAGGCCGGACCCGCTTATTGGGTTTCATGGGGTAATCTAAATCTCACTGCACATTTACGATTATTGCAATATGCACCTTCCATTGTACAACCTTATATCACGACTGATTTAACTCATTTCAATAGTATTGCAACAAAGAACGGAAACATATGGAGACTGCCACATACATATACCTGGGCAACCTTATACAGCTTTATGGGTGTGGCCTCTTCAAGTATGGTTTATTCTAAATGGAATGGAGGAACGTCTCCTTATCAACGTATGGATACAGATGTATTGAACTACACACTGGGGCAAAACAATTGGGGAACATCACTGATCATTACCGATAAAATACCAGGCAGTGTGAAAAATATCTTCTCTCAAATGTATACGTTACATCCCGAATTATCTGCTAATGGAGCTATTGCTGAAGGTCCGGGTGATAAAAAAACACACGATGAATTGATGAAATACTTTAACATACCAAAAACAAATGCGTTTGAATCATTCAATACAACATCGGTAGTATTTTACGACTACAATTCAGATTTCCAGTGTATGGAAACAAGCATTGGCGGTATGGCCGATGGAATATATTTCTTTACTTTAGTAAACAACATGTACGGAAAATAAATCAAATCACTCCCATCTTCTTCATCAAAAAGGTAGCACTTTTATTCTTACAGATGCCTTCACGAAGTTTGTAATCAAAAACCAATTCATCGTTTGTAATTTCTACTTCAAAGCATTTATTGGATAATTGTTCGGGATATTGAAGCGTGGTATTGCATACCTCTAAATCGTGTGTTGCCACGATGCCTATGCCTCGTTTCGCAAGGATTTTTTTAATCACTTCAATAGTACCGCTGCGTTTATCATCTGAATTTGTTCCGCGTAAAATTTCATCCAACAATACAAAACACGTTTGCTGATCAAGCGCAGACATCAATTGTTTTAAACGCTTTACTTCTGCAAAGAAATACGATTCGCTATCCGACAAAGAATCCGACAAGCGCATAGAAACAATAACAGATAATGGATGTGTCGTTGCGGATGCTGCACATATAGGAGCACCTGCTCCGGTCAACACCATGTTGATGCCAAGTGTTCTCAGGAACGTACTTTTACCCGACATATTAGAACCTGTAAGTATTATAAAACTTCCATCATGGAAAGAAACATCGTTACAGATACGTTTCTTTTCGTCAATTAATGGATGCCCTGTTTCTTTCAGTTCTATTTTATGTTCTTCATTTAACTCAGGAAAAATAAAACCGGGATTGTTGTATGCATGATTGGCGTAGCTATTTAGCATTTCAATCTCAGCTATAACAGAGATCCATTGTACAACTTTGTCTGCATGTGCAGCTTTCCATTTTAACAAAGCATGTAAACCATGAATATGATACAGAAAAAACCCATTCATAAATACCGAACCAACTGCATTCTGAATTGTTTCAACCCGTGCAAATAATTTTGACAATATACTTAAGTGTTCGCTCGCAGATTTATCTGTGTGTATCAAGTTTTGCTTGAGATTTTTCAATTTAGAAGAATCGAATTCTTCCGTTTCGATTTTCTGCAAGATCAGACTGTATTGTTTTAACAGCGTTTCAATTTTGTCTGCATGTACCAATTCTGATTTAATTATTTTATGCTGAAAGCCAATGATCATAAGGTTTACAACAAATAAGGCTTCAACAATATTTAAATAAATTCCGGAGTCTGAAAAAGCTGATACAATAAGTAACGTAATCAATGCTACGGGCAGTACAAAAGAAGCGATCCGAATATACAGCGGCACGGTGGCAGCTTTTTCTGAAGTCCAACCAACTATGCTGTTATATACTTCTTTATTATCGTTCGCTATTTTTGCCCGTGCTAAAATTTCCAGTCTCCATTCAAGCTTACCTGACAGTTCTTTTATTGCTTCCTGATTGCGTTGAATTTCAGTATTTGGTAAAATATTTTGTAAAGATTCCGCTAGGTTTGTTTGTCCAAGATACGTTGCTGTTCTGTTCAGATGCTGAAACAAACTTTTGGTTCCGAATATATCTAAATCAAATGTATACGGATGACTGATGTCGTTGTATTCTATACCGCTTTTAAAAGGAAGTTCTTTATGCTCTACATACGCTATCTCCTCTAATAGAATTGTACTAAGCGTTTCTTTAAATAAAATTTCTGAGCTTTTTTTTCTATGCCAAACCAGTATAAATGGAAAAACAATAATTGACACGATGCCAATAGCAAAAGGAATAAATTCAAGACTCGTAATGAAAAAATAAAAACATACGAGTGCGATCAAAACAAGTGCAATACGGATCATGCTGATCCATGCATGAGTTTGTTTTAATGCCGATAACTCATTTGCATATTGATCTTTTAATCCTGTGTATTGGTGCATATATAAATTTTTCTTTATCGTAAAATTTCATTCTATCTAGAGCAGCACATTCCACTACACTATTCAACAAAAAATTTACGTTCATATATTTTTACACCCTTATGCAACATCTGAAAAGTCCACTGCCCTTTAACAATCTCGTATTTTTTATCAAAAGAATACGTCGAGAAAGACATCCGATTAACAGATTTTTTAAGGGTATAACGAATCTCTTTAAATTTTTGTCCCTCATTATTGATCATTTCTTGTGGAAAAATCCAGGCTTGTTCCACATCAATACTTTTATCATTGGCAGACTGAATTTCATATGTAACTCCAAATTGTTGTCCAAGTATCGCAGGAATTGTATCTGTTTGTTTAATTAATACAAATCCATCTGAAAATGCTTGTGTGCCTGTTGGTGCCTCTTTGTTTTTTTTCGTGAATACCTCTTCTGTTTCGCAAATTCCGTATCCGATTTCGACAAATTTCAAGTTAAGCTTTTGTGATTTATTTGTTGCTGAAGTTAAAACAATCACAAATACACCCAGGATCAATTTTTTCATAATAAAAGTTCTCTTTTGATATTTTAAAGATAGTTTTTATTTACGATACAACCGTATTCGTTCTTTCAAGAGGTCTACATCAAACTATTATTTCAGCTCCATTGAATTGCAATAAATCCATGTAAAATATCTGACTATCTATCATTTAAAATTCAACATACCTCCTCAAAAACAGCTTTTTACGGATTGAATGGATATTGCAGAAAAGGGATTTCCCCACAAGGCCGATTTAATTACCTGCCAGATTTGAATTTCCCCGCTAAAACGACTAGATTCGTGGATTGCCCTTGAATTAATTAAAATATAACCATTTTATATCTCACTGAAATATGAATATTCACGAGTATCAAGCGAAGGAAATTCTTAAGAAATACAACGTTAAGATCGGAGAAGGTATTTATGCCGATTCGCCTGAGTCTGCAGTAGAAGCAGCTAAAAAATTAAAAGAACAAACTGGAACAGACATCTTCGTTGTTAAAGCGCAGATACATGCTGGTGGTCGTGGTAAAGGTAAATTTGTAGGTACAGAGCACCGTGGCGTAATGATTGCTAAGTCGTATGATGAAGTAAAAGAAAAAGCTACACAGATGTTAGGCAATACGCTTGTTACAATCCAAACTGGTCCAGCTGGTAAAGTTGTAAATCGTTTGCTTGTTGCTGCTGATGTATATCAAAAAGGTGAATCAGAGCTTAAAGAATTATATTTATCTATCCTACTTGACCGTGGTACAGGCAGAGATGTGATCATTGCTTCTACTGAAGGTGGTATGGACATTGAAGAGGTTGCACACAGCACGCCTCATTTAATTACAAAAGAATTTATTGATCCGGCAGTTGGTCTTCAAGGTTTCCAAGCTCGTAAAATTGCATTTGGATTAAATCTTTCAGGTAAAGCATTTAAAGAAATGGTTACGTTTGTAACACGTTTGTATGCTGCTTACAAAGCAACAAATGCTGAAATGATTGAGATCAATCCAGTGTTAAAAAGTACAAGTGATGAGATCTTAGCAGTTGATGCTAAAGTATCTATCGACGATAACGCATTGTTCCGTCATCCTGACCTAGCGGCTTACCGCGATGTTACGGAGGAAGATCCGTTGGAAGTTGAAGCTGCGGAAAGTCACTTAAACTATGTAAAACTTGACGGTAACGTAGGTTGTATGGTTAACGGTGCTGGTCTTGCGATGGCTACGATGGATGTTATTAAATTAGCCGGTGGTGAGCCTGCTAACTTCCTTGACGTTGGAGGTGGAGCAAATGCGAAGACTGTTGAAGCTGGTTTCCGTATTATCTTAAAAGATCCAAATGTAAAAGCTATTTTGATCAACGTATTTGGTGGTATCGTTCGTTGCGACCGAGTTGCGAATGGCGTTGTTGAAGCTTACAAAAATATCGGCACAATCAATATTCCGATCATTGTTCGTTTACAAGGAACAAATGCGGAAGAAGGTGCTAAGATCATCAACGAATCTGGCTTAAAAGTTCGTTCAGCAGTTATCTTAAAAGACGCTGCTAAATTAGTAACAGAAGCGTTAGCGTAAGGTTTGTTTCTCTAATTGAAAGCGCCTGGTAGTGTAAACTGTCAGGCGCTTTTTTTATGTTCTAAGTAATAAGTATTATGTTTTAAGATGTTGAACTTTAGAATTTATATGCGTTATTTAGCTATTCTTAAAACTAGCTTTCTTATTACTTAAAACGTATTACATAAAACATTATGAATATAGGAGACCATGTACACATAGACGGCTACGAAGGTGTAGGCGAAATCATTGCGATCAAAGGCACCAATGCTGAAGTTGCGATGGGTATTCTGAAGATGAAAGTAAAGCTGGAGCAATTAAGTCCGGCGGGCGATGATGAATGGGAAGAAGATGAAGTGGAAGAAACGTCATACGAAGGTGTTGACACCAAAGCGAAGATGCAATCTTTCCAGTTTGAGTTAGACGTGCGTGGTAAGATGCGTGATGAACTTATCCATCTTCTTACTATCTGGGCAGACGATGCAATTCTGATTGGTGCTACAAAGGCTAAAATTATACATGGAAGAGGTAATGGTATTTTACGTGATACAGTCCGCTCCTTTCTGAAGAAATATAAAGAAGTTGAAAAACTGGAGAACGAAGAAGGCGGCTGGGGCGATGGAGTTACGCTGGTAACGTTTGTTAGTTAGTTAGTAGGTTCTAGTTGCTAGGTACTAGACTAAAGTACTAAGTATAGAGTACGGAGTACAAAGTATAGAGTACGGAGTACAAAGACGATCGGAATTAAAGGCTTTGATGCAATCTTAATCAAGGGCATCTAGCAACTGAAAACTAGTCACTAGAAACTAAAAAAGAACTTGCGTACCCACATATAATACCCTAGATTTGCAAACCAATTTTGCATCCGTAGTATAATGGATAGTATTTCAGATTCCGATTCTGACGATATGGGTTCGACTCCCGTCGGGTGCACAAAAAAGCGGATATGTGATTTAATTATTACAGTCCGCTTTTTAATTTAGTCCCGATATAATATTCCTTCATATATAATAATGAAAACAACCGTATCTATCAACGGAATATTTCAGGCGCTAACAGCAGCTATGTTATGGGGTGTTTCAGGTACTTGCGCTCAATATGTATTCGAAGAAAAAAACATTGATGCTGCCTGGCTTGTAACCATGCGTTTATTGATTGCAGGAATATTACTGATATCTTTTGCAGGATTTAAAAAAGATAAAGACGTTTTAGCAATCTGGTGCAACAAACGTGATGTCTTGCAGCTTGTATTAGCCGGAGTCTTGGGTATGTATGCCATTCAGTATACGTACTTTGCAGCCATCGTAGCATCCAACGCAGCAACAGCTACCGTACTGCAGTATACAGGTCCGGTATTCATTGCCATTTATTTTTCAATACAAAATAAAAAATTACCTGTAGCTCTTGAAGTGTTCGCTATTCTATTAGCGTTTACGGGAGTTTTCTTTTTGGTTACACAAGGAAATATTTCCAGTCTATCTATTTCAGCTGAAGCCTTCTTCTGGGGCATCGCATCAGCAATCGCTGCTATGCTTTACTCCTTATTGCCCATTCCCTTATTAAAAAAATATTCAACACTTTCCGTTATCGGCTGGGCTTTTTTGATTGGAGGAATTGCGTCGAGCTTTGTAGCAGCACCATGGAACATAAGCGGTACATGGGATACAGACGCACTGCTGGCTGTTGCATTCATTATACTGTTAGGAAGTCTCGTAGCCTTTTATATGTACATCAGTGCGGTTAAAGAAATCGGTGCGCAAATGGCAAGTATCCTTGCTTGTACAGAACCTCTTGCAGCAGTTTTTCTTGCAGTCTTATGGCTGAATGTTTCTTTTTTATGGAGCGATTGGGTGGGGACAGTATGTATATTGATTACGATCGTATTGTTGAGCTTCAATAAAAAGAACTGATTTTTACCGCAAAGGGCGCAAAGCTTTTTCGCAAAGAACGCAAGGGTAAAATTTCTGACATAATCATATACTCATATTTAAAGCAATAAAATTTCAATCAATATAGAAATGGGAAATCTGCATAGTGGGTCGTACCAAAGTTTTTTTCCTTGCGTTCTTTGCGAAAAACCTTTGCGTTCCTTGCGGTAAAATAAGATAGCTCGTTTTTGAAAGACTATAGCAACTCTTTCAAATGCTTTTTATTTGATTCAATTGTTTTCCAGACATCATCCATCCGTCCGCTTAGCATAAGCTTGGTCATGGATGTAGCCATTCCTTTCATTTGTTCAAACGTAATTTTAGGAGGCATTGCTAATGCATTCGGATCGGTGATCACATTCAACAGCATAGGTCCGTTGTACGCGAAGGCTTCGCTAAGAGCTTCATCCACGTTTGCCGGATCATTTACGGTAAGCGCACGCATACCCATTGCTTCTGCGATCTTAGCAAAATCCGGATTCACCATATCGGTCTGCCAATCGGGCAAACCTGAAACTTCCATTTCCAATTTTACCATTCCCAAACTGTGGTTGTTAAACACAATTAATTTCACCGGTAGTTTATATTGAACGATGGTCATGATATCGCCCAGCATCATCGAGATCCCTCCATCTCCACACATCGCAATTACTTGTCGATCGGGACAAGCCAAGGCAGCACCAATCGCCTGAGGCATTGCATTTGCCATCGACCCATGATTGAATGAACCCAACAGCGTACGTTCCCCAGTAGCATTTAAGTAACGTGCGGCCCATACACAGGTCATACCTGTATCAACTGTATAAATCGCATCGTTTGCAGAAAGTGCATCGATTCGTGATGCCAGATATTCAGGATGAATAAGATCTTTTTTACCCGGATCATTCACATAACTTTTTAAATGTTCTTTTACTTCCGCATACCCATCCAATTGTTTCTTTAAAAAGAAACCATCGGGCTGTTGAGAAAGCAAAGGAAGTAATGCAATCAGGGTATCTTTAATATTTCCGCATAAGCCCATATCCAGCTTCGCTCTTCTGCCCAATTTTTCAGGAGCTGTATCGATCTGAACAATTTTATTTTTCACCGGCATAAAATCCGAATACGGGAAATCTGTGCCCAATAATAGAACCAGATCGGATTCATGCATGCTCTGAAAGGCACTAGGCAAGCCCAGCAAGCCCGTCATTCCGATTTCGTTGGGATTGTCGTATTGAATCCCCATCTTCCCTTTAAACGAATACCCAACGGGTGCATGCAGCAATTTAGAGAGCTGTACTACTTCATCATGCGCATGTGCTGCACCAATACCGCAGAAAATAGTAATCTTTGAATGTTCTTGTAACAGATCCGCCAATGCCTGCAGTTCGTCGTTAGAAGGTTGGATGACCGGATTGGTATGATAGATTTGCATCGCGGTAGGACTTTCTACCGCATGCATGTCCGTTATATCTCCGGGTAAGCCTAGCACAGCAACTCCTTTCTTATGGATCGCATGTTGAATGGTAGCCTGAAACATGCGTGGAAATTGCTGAGGAGTAACCGCAATCTGATTGTAACAGCTACAGTCGTCGAATAATTTTATGGTATTGGTTTCTTGAAAAGAATCTGTGCCGAATTCTGTAGAATGACATGTGGAGGCAATGGCAATTACGGAAGCGTTTGATTTGTGTGCGTCGTATAAACCATTCAGCAAATGCACATGCCCGGGACCGCTGCTGCCAGCGCAACATGCAATGCCATTCAATTGTGCTTCAGCCCCCGCAGCAAAAGCACCTGTTTCTTCATTGCGTACATGTATCCATTCGATCTGTCCATCTCTGCGGATGGCATCATTGACAAAATTCAAACTATCACCTGTTACGGCATAAACTCTTTTGACACCGGCCTGCACCAACATGGTCACAAGCTGATCGGAAACTGTTTTTGAAGACATAGCTGTTTTATTATTTTCGATTTACAAAAGCGTTGAACCATCCGAAGATGTTTCAGGAAGCTTTACATAAGATACAGAATTTAAATCTAAGTTGCTTGAAAATTCATACAATCTTGGCGCACCAGTTGCCAGATCAATATGTGCAATGTCTTCGGGCGTGACCTTTTCTAAAAACATCATCAAGGCACGTAAACTATTCCCGTGTGCAACAATCAATATATTTTTTCCTGCACGCAGCTGAGGTTCTATATCCGACTGAAAATATGGGATTACACGCTGATAGGTATTCTCTAAACTTTCTCCGCCGGGTGGTACTTCTGTAAAACTTCTGCGCCAGGCGATCAATTGCTGCGCACCATACTTCTGCCCTACTTCAGCTTTATTCAAACCTTGAAGTTCTCCGTAATTTCGCTCGTTCAAGGCTTTATTTTCAATGATGGGAATGGATACACCGATTTCATCCAGAATGATGTGAAGGGTGTGAATAGCACGCTTTAAAACCGATGTATAAGCAAGATCAAAATTATATGGACGCAATACAATGCCTGCGTACTCTGCTTCGTGTTCACCGGTAGGTGTAAGCTCTACATCCGCCCAGCCTGTAAAAAGATTTTTAAGATTCCACTCGGATTGACCGTGACGAACAATAACTAAAATTGGCATACGGATAAATTAATAAAACTAAAATGAATCGCTCTACTATTAATATAGAAAAAATTATGTTAAAAGAAATTAAAACTTTCATAAGCCAATTAAAAATAGGCCAATCAACAGATGCGGAAGATTATTTCTTTGTTATTAAAATCAATTTCAGTATACAGTTTACTAATTTTTATTTATCTTATTAAATAAATAGAATTTGAAATCTTTTCAACTTTAATCAACTACGTATATGATTCGTAAAGCAAACGCCGTATGGCAAGGAACGGGATTAGAAGGAAAAGGCACTCTTACTTCTCCAAGTACTGTTTTGAATGAAACTCCTTATTCTTTTAAAACACGTTTTGAAAATGAAGATGGTAAGTCAGGAACTAATCCGGAAGAATTAATTGCGGCGGCACATGCAGGATGCTTTAGCATGGCACTGAGCTTTCAGCTAACAGGCGCTAACTTCCCTCCTACAAAATTATCTACAGAAGCCAGCATTACAATGGTTCAGGAAAATGGGGGATTTAAATTTAAATCAATACATCTTCATTTAGAAGGTACCGTTCCCAATATCAGTGAAGAAAAATTTAAAGAATTAGCTGATGTTGCAAAAAAGAACTGCCCTGTAAGTCAGGCATTGTCGGCAGTTGAGATTACACTTTCCGCAAACTTAATTAAATAAGGAACCGTTAAGAAATAAGATATTAAAAAAAGAGACGGGTAATTTTCATCTCTTTTTTTAATATCTATTGAAGATAGCTTATTTATATTTTTTATATTTTCCATCTAAACGCGTACCCACCTTTTTCTCTAAATATAAAAACCGTAACACCCGCTCGTAATTTAAATCTGTTGTTACGCAATTTACTTCTACTAAAGTATTCTGTTGAAGGTAACATAATACATACGAATAAAATTCACCGCCACCTTCATCATCCTGATGATACCGTGCATTCACATATAACACTTCGGAATATGGAACAATGGGGTTATACCTATTTTTAGCCGGAAAAAAATATTGAATCAATCGTTTTACTCGTATTTGACCTAGTTTAACATGTACATAATCTTCATATAATGAAAATATACTCCGTGGTGTTCCAAAAATATCCATAACCAATATGAAACACACCAAACCCAATGCTCCAATGATGCTACCATTATAGGTTATCGTTAGAGACATTGCGCCAATAATAAGATAAAAAAGGACAGCTGAATATTTTGAAGATGATACATTGTCGGATAAATAACTCTTACCTGTGGTATTTATTTTTTTGGCTACAGAAATACCAGATGCAGTATTTTGTTGATAGGCCTTCCGTAAAATATCAAACAACTCCGGCTCTCTTTCTGCAAATTCTTTTGGTGCTTCAAAATAATACTCTGTAGCAACCGCAAAAAACTCTGAAAGATTTGTTGTAGCATACGATCGAAACAAAGGCTTATCGGGTTGATGCAGTAAGTAATGATCTGCAAGTGCTGTAAACTTATCTAAACATGCTGAAAATATTTCATCTACATCCTTATTTGCAATGTCCATAAACTCCAATGCATGGGCAAACTCATGCAATCCTACATTATGTGTATCGTTATCTATTGAAATTCCTTTATAAAAATCTTCCCATGAAAGGACAATGATACCTGCTGTATTCATTTCTCCGGTGTGATATTTATCTGTATAGGTAGATAAATATTTTTCAGGATACACGATAATTTTTTCAAAGTATGCATAATTGTAATGACGGGAAAAACCAAGTGTAAGTTGTTGGGAACACGCTGCAATCAGGATCTGCATGCGATTGGTCAACATCATTCCTTTACGGGGAATAAAATCTGTCCCATCAATAAATTGCTGCGTGCGCTTACAAAGCAGCTGCCTTTTTTCTTCGTTTATCTTTTTAAAATATGGAAATTCTAAAAGCAATACATTATAAATTTCGTTCATTGAAATCATGGAAGAAAGCTACAGAAAAATAATAGATTTAAAAATTAGTTTACTGTAGGTAATTGAAAACCCATTAGGGTTAATCAATTCATGTATTTTATCATTAACCAGTAACTTTTATTCTTATGAAATATTCTTTATCACTACTTTTAGGTATTCTTTTTCCCTATCAAATTTCATTTATACTTTTGTAAAATGACTATATTGAACCCTTATTCACCTTTTTTAAATATTTCACATTAAACAATCATGAAAACTCTTTCAATTTTATTTACCGCTATTCTTTTATCTTATTCTGTTATTGCCCAGGATTCAAAATTTGAAATCGGTTTACAAGCCGGACCCAATCTAACAGCCATGCGGTATGCATCTGATATGCTTCAAGCAAATAGGTATCCGCAAGTTGCCGGAATTGCCGGGCTTTTCGTTCAATACAATATCAACAATACCTTTGCATTAAGAATCGATCCAGCCTTTGAACGGCTGGCTGATAAGACAGATAAAATAACGTATACGAATCAAAATGACAATATGATTGGCCCAGGCACAACGCATTTTCATTATGATTATATTACAATACCTGTTTTAGTGAGAGCTAGCATTGGAAACAAGTTAAAGTATTTTTTGAATGTAGGTCCAAGTTTCAGTTTTTTATTAAACCAAAGCGTTATTTCAGATTGGACACCTGACAGAAAAACCAATCGTACTGATTATTATCAAACATTAAATTTCGGTATTACAGGCGGTATTGGTGTAGCCTTACCTATTAAAGAAAAATTCTCTTTGTCTTTTGAAATCAGAGATAATTTGGGACTCACAAATATTAGTACTAGCACAAACAGTAATTATGCATTCCGAAGCAATGCTACAAGTCTGCTGGTTGGCTTTGCCTATAAACTGGGAAAAGGTTCATCAAAAGCAACCTTCACTCCTACGTTTTAATTGTATTCATTTTTTAATTTTAAAATTGACAGAAGTCATTATTCGTCAGGCCATAAAAGATGGTCTGACGAAATTTTATAAAAATATCTTTTCAACAACAATCAACATTGGCATAATTTTTATCGTATATATCCATAGAAAGGCATAAGAGTAAAAACGATTGCAAGGATATAATTTTCCCCATTATAACTATTACTTTTTCAATAACGAATACCGCCTGTATTCATTAAAATTTAACTAAATTACAACCATGGAATTACTCGAAAATCTGGACCCTTTTTTAAGGACATTGTGGTATATTGCCATACCAACCAGTATTATTTTTCTGATTCAAACAATCATGACTTTTATCGGAGCGGATGGCGCTGATGGCATAGATGCAGACTTTGATGGCGATCTTGAACATGGAGATTCGCATTTTCAACTCTTCTCATTCAGAAACTTAATAAACTTTCTATTGGGTTTTAGCTGGACAGGTATCTCGTTCTTTAACAGAATACCAAACGCATTGCTAGTTGTCGTTTCTATTGCTGTAGGTTCGTTGTTCATTTACATGTTCTTTGTAATTATCAGAGAATTACAAAAATTAGCTGAAGACAATAGCTTTACATACGAAGAAACCGTAAATAAAAGTGCGGATGTATATTTAACCATACCAGGTAAAAAAGCAGGTAAAGGTAAAATATTGATCAGTGTAAGAGGCTCTGTGCGCGAACTAGACGCGATGACTGATAATGAAGATAAAATACCAACAGGCTCTGTTGTAAAAGTTGTACGCATTGAACATGATAATATTCTATTAGTAGAAACACTTTAACTTTTTAATTCAAATAAAACCCAACCATGACACAAATTCTAATTATTGTTGTAGCGGCGATTGTCGTATTTGTTACCATATCAGCTTTAGTAGCCCGATATAAAAGATGTCCTTCGGACAAAATCCTCGTTATTTATGGTCGCACCGGTGGCTCTTCTGCAAAGTGTGTGCACGGTGGTGGTGCTTTCATCTGGCCGGTAATTCAGGATTATGCGTTCTTGGATTTAAAGCCATTGTCGATTGAAGCAAATCTGACAAATGCATTGAGTAGACAAAACATTCGTGTGGATGTACCTTGTCGCTTTACAATTGCTATTTCTACAGAAGCAGATACAATGAATACAGCTGCAGAAAGATTGCTTGGTCTTTCTTATGAAAACATTCAGGAGTTGGCGAAAGATATTTTATTCGGTCAGTTGCGTTTGGTTATTGCAACGATGACTATTGAAGAGATCAACTCCGACCGTGATAAATTCCTTGACAACATTTCTAAAAACGTTGATAGCGAATTAAAGAAAATCGGTTTGAAATTAATCAACGTAAACGTAACCGATATCAAAGACGAATCAGGTTACATTGAAGCGTTGGGTAAAGAAGCGGCTGCAAAAGCGATCAACGAAGCGAAAGTGAGTGTTGCTGAGCAAGAGAAAATAGGTGAAACTGGTAAAGCATTAGCCGACAGAGAAAAAGATACACAGATTGCGGAAACACACAGAGACCGTGATGTTAAGATCGCAATCACACAAAAAGACAGAGAGATCAGTATTGCTGCTGCTGCTAAAGATGAAGCAATCGGTAAAGCGGAAGCGCAACGTGATACCCGTGTAAAAACATCTGAAGCAAATGCGATTGCAATTACAGGGGAAAACGCAGCTAAAATTTCGATTGCAAATTCGGAAGCATTAAGAAGAGAAAAAGAAGCGGAATCTTTACGTATTGCGATTACTGCTGAAAAAGTTCAACAGGCTAAGGCATTAGAAGAATCGTATGTTGCAGAACAGAAGGCCGAATTGGCGCGTTCTGAAAGAGAACGTTCTACACAGATTGCCAACATTGTAATCCCCGCAGAGATCGCTAAACAACGTGCAATCATCGAAGCGCAAGCAGATGCAGAACGTATCAGAGAGAATGCAAAAGGTGAAGCGGATGCGATCTATGCAAAAATGGAAGCGGAAGCAAAAGGTTTGTATGAAATCTTAACAAAACAAGCAGAAGGTTACAAAGATGTAGTTGCTGCTGCAGGTGGTGATCCAACAAAAGCGTTCCAGTTATTGTTACTTGAAAAACTTCCTGAATTGGTTCGTACACAAGTTGAAGCTGTTAAAAACATCAAGATCGACAAGATCACTGTTTGGGATTCAGGTAACGGCGGCTCAGACAATGGCAACTCCTCTACTGCAAACTTTGTTTCCGGTATGATGAAAACAGTACCTCCATTGAACGATCTGTTTAACATGGCTGGTTTGAATTTACCAACCTATTTAAAAGGAGAAGATACACCGAAGGATGTTACTCCTGTTGAGCCTAAAAAATAAAACGCATGCTCACTATTGAGTAAGTTTTAAAAAATTCGTAGTATTAAAGAGGGACTAATTCAGTCCCTCTTTTTTATTTTATAAGAAGTACTAATAGCATGACAGCAAAACATTCTGTACCGAGTAATTATACATCCAATCCGGACTTACCAACAATAGCTTTACCATTCGAATGGAAAGGAACTCCGCTTGATTCCAAAGGAAGGTTTTTAAATCATGAATTTGCATTCATTAATTCCTTCAGAGAAGTATTGAAATGGCAAACAACCAAAAATCCTCAGAAAGAAGAAAAGAAAAAAAGTACCTGGAAATTAACTTGCATCACCGACAGCAACTTTCTAACATCATCAGAAGACTGTATTGTATGGCTTGGACATGCTTCTTTTTTTATTCGTATAGCGGGAATAACGTTGCTTATCGATCCGGTACTTTTTGATGTATCGCTTATCAAACGTAAAAGCAAACTACCGATTGATCCAGATCAATTAAAACATATGGATTACATACTCATCTCACACGATCATCGTGATCACTGCGACAAAAAGAGTCTGGAGTTGCTTGCTAAAAACAATCCAAATGCAATTTATCTTACAGGTTTAAACGTTGATACTGTCATTAAAAAAATAACCAAAAGTACTTCGATTGAAGCAGCCGGATGGTATCAGCAATACAAGACCAAACCTGAAATCAAGATCACCTATGTTCCCAGCAGACACTGGGGCCGAAGATATTTAACAGATACCAACGTACGGCTCTGGGGAGGTTTTGTTATTCAAGCTGCAGGGAAAACCATTTACTTTGGCGGCGACAGCGGCTATGGAAGCCACTTTACAGACATCGCCAACATCTTTCCTGTTGTCGATTATGCAATGATCGGAATCGGTGCATATAAGCCTGAATTCTTCATGGGACAAAGTCACCTCTCGCCTATTGATGGCATCAAAGCATTCCACGATACAAAAGCCAAAAACTTTATACCCATGCATTACGGCACGTTTGATCTAGCCGACGAACCTATAGGTGACCCAATACACGTGCTGAAGAAAGAACAGGAAAAACAACATGTAGCGGGAGAAATTTTATATGTATGTGTCGGTGAAATTATTCCATTGAAATAAATGATTTCTTCCATCGATCAATTACGTCAACTTGTAACTTCCATTCATCCGTTTACAGACAAGGAATGGAATCGTTTTGCTTCTTTATGGAAACCCTTTGAAGCAAAACGAAAAGAGCAGTTAACCATACCCGGACAAACAGAAAAATATTTATATTTTGTAGTTGAAGGCGTGCAGCGTGTATTTTACTTCGATGATCAAAATAGAGAAGCAACATTGGTATTTACGTATGCACCATCCTTCGGAGGTGTATTAGACTCTATGATACACGAGTCGCCATCTAAATATTATTACGAAACACTTACCCCCTCTACTTTTTTACGTGCATCTTTTTCTGAAATTGAAGTGCTGAGCAAAGAAATCATTGGCATTGAAATTTTAATCCGTAAAGGAACTGTACAAGCACTTTCCGGTGTGTTGGAACGATTGGTTGAAGTACAGTCATTTACTTCTGAAGAACGCTTTAAAAAGCTATTGCAACGCAGTCCGCATATCTTGCAATTGGTTCCGCATAAATATCTGGCGAGCTACCTGGGTATAGACCCAACCAATTTCAGCAAATTGATAAATAAGGTGAAAATTTAAAATCTTGGTAAATACCAATATTTAATACTAAACATAGATGCAATTTTGATTTATAAAAATTGATTCCTATGAAAACAATTGATTCCTTAAGACTTCTGCATGATCTTGAAACACGTGTAGAAACATCGATTTGCAATGCGGTAGAAACATTTCAGAACCTTTCTACCGATGTTTTACTCAAACGATCTAATACTGGTGGATGGAGCATTGCGCAATGTCTGCAACATTTAAACAGTTATGGTGATTTTTATTTACCCAAAATTCAAACAGCTTTAAAGAAAGATAACTCTATGTATTCCAAAAGCTTTAGAAGCGGTTGGATCGGTTCGTATTTTATAGAAATGATGCTTCCCGGCTCGGGTAAAAAATACAAGGCCTTTAAAAAACATGTACCTGAATCTGACTTAGATGCCGCAGCTGTTGTATCCACATTCATTCATCAACAAGAGCTACTGCTGTCGTATTTAAGAATTGCTCACAGTCAGGATTTAAACAGAATTAAAATTCCCATTTCTATTTCACCTTTTATCAAGTTAAAACTGGGAGATGTATTTCAATTTATTATTGCGCATAATGAACGGCATATAGAACAAGCGAAACGCAATCTAAAAGCCTGACTATTTCATTTTTCCATTCAATATCTTAACTTGATACAGCGTAACTCAATTACTATGGGACAAATCAAGATATTCGGAATAAAAGAAGAACTGCATCCGATACGAGAAAAACTTTCTGCGATTCTACACGAATGTATAATGGAAGCATTTCAATATCCGAAAGAGAAAAAAGCACATCGTTTCATTTACATCGATGCAGACAGCTATTTCTATTTTGAAACACGAACAAGAAAACACACCATTATTGAGATCAATCTATTTGAAGGGAGGTCTGTTGAAGCGAAAAAGAAATTGTATCAATTGTTATTTGATCGCTTTGAGACTGAAGTAGGTATTTCAAACATGGATCTTGAAATTACATTATTTGAATCACCGAAACATAATTGGGGGATACGAGGAAAAAGCGGCGACGAACTTGATCTGAATTATAAAGTAGAAGTATAAAATCTTTCAATACATTATTTGGAAGATTTTATACAAATGAATTTCATAAATAAGATATATATTGGATTTGAATTCATTCTATATTTCTTTTATTTATGAAATCAATCGCGGTATTCATTTCCCTTTTTATAATCAACATTGTTGCTTTACAAGCACAAACAATCAATGTCAGTACTGCAATTCAATTGCAGAGTGCATTAAACACTGCAACAGCCGGTCAAACCATTGTACTTGCAGATGGAATTTATTCAAAGTCGGGAGGCTTCATTATTCCTGCCAATATAAACGGTACAAGCAGCAATCCAATTACGTTAAAAGGAAGCGCTCTGGCAATTCTAACTTCGAATAACTTAAATTCGGGCTATGGCTTAGGACTGAGAGGAAATACCTATTGGATCCTGGATGGATTTACTATTTACATGTCAGCTAAAGGCATTGTATTAGATAGCAGTCATCACAATACCATTAAAAATATTCATGTAAACAGGATTGGTGATGAAGGCATCCACCTTCGCTCTTACAGTTCCTATAATACTATTGACAATTGTTTTATTGACTCAACCGGACAAACATCTCCGGGTTTTGGAGAAGCTATTTACATAGGCTCTGCTGTCAGCAACTGGCCTACCTATTCCAAAGGAAACGCGGATACCTGCAATTATAATGAAGTTACCAATAATTCATTTGGCAACCATGTCTCTTCGGAAAACATAGATATTAAAGAAGGTACAACAGGTGGCCGCATTGCTTTTAATACCTTTAACGGAACAGGGTTAAACAATCAAAACTCAGCCGATTCCTGGATCGATGTGAAAGGCAATTATTATACTATTGAATGCAACACGGGGAGTAATACGATAGCCGATGGTTTTCAAACACATATACTCGTAGCTGGCTGGGGAGATTACAATACATTCTCAAATAATATGCTTAGCGTCAACAGTTCCGGATACGGGATTTTGATCACTACAACTTCCTCTAAAGGTACTGCCACACATAATATCGTGTGTTCTACAAATATTATTACAGGTACTAATAACGGCTTGACAAATGGTGCAACAGGAATCTGTTTAATTAGGAATTGTACAACTACTACTTCGATAAAAAAATCTTCCCTAGACAAAACATCTATTCAACTTTACCCCAACCCATCTACCGATATTCTGCAAATAAAAATCTCTGACAACTATTTACATACTCCATACCTTATTGTAGATGTACTGGGAAGAGTCCAGGCAAGTGGTACCTTAGATCATACTGTAACTTCATTGCCAACAACTGCATTTGTTCCCGGTATGTATTTCTTTATTTTGAGTAATAATCCACCGGTTTCGATTTCATTTTTAAAACAATAATTCATTCTGCTGAATTGATCCTAAAGCGAATAGATTAAACATTAAAAAAAGTTTTTTCCACACGGAATTATTTTTTGACGCACTTTGTTAACTTTACCAAGGAGACTAAAATAAAATTTAAACATATGGCAGAATTAACACTTTTAGAAAAAGAACATGTTCAACTGGAACTGGATAAATTGAACGAAGCAGTTGCTAAGACTTCAGATTTTGGAGAAAAATTAGAATTAAAAGATAAAATCCATAATATGACCATGATTTTAAATGGTGTAAAACCATATGGTTCTATCAATTATTTCTGTGAAGGTTGCGGATCTTAATTATACAAGATTCCTAAAATAAAAATGGTCACGTTTTCAATGCGTGACCATTTTTATTTTAGACCGTCGATATTACATATTGTAATGATCTACCGGAACTACAATATGCGTATGATGAACATGGTTATGTGTTTTACCAGCAGATTGCTGTTTATTATTTGAAGCATAGGATACAGCAGTCAATAAAGCGAGTAAGGCAATTGTAAATACGATCTTTTTCATAATTCTGTGTATTTTAAGTACATCAACAGCTATTACTGTTTGTATAACTCAAATATAAAAACCGATTCTGTAGCTACTTTGAGCAAAAATTGAAGCAAATCCGTAGTTATTAAACAAATAGGCTAAAGGTATTTATCAATACGTTGCTTTTTCACTTTAAGTATTTTAACTTAATCATGGAACAACCCCTACTTCCATGATAACAAGACTTATAATCGTTTGTGGTTTACCCGGATCCGGAAAAAGTTATTTCGCAAAACAACTGAGCGAAAAACTAAAGGCAGCTTATTTAAACAGCGATATTTATAGAAAAGAGTTGTACCCCAATCACAGAACCTACTCTGAAAAAGAAAAACAAAGCGTATACGATGCATTGCTTGCCAGTACTGAAACCAATCTGATCCATCATACTTCTGTTGTACTGGATGCCACATTTTATAAGAATAATCTTCGTATTCCATTTTACAAACTTGCCAAGCAATTGAATTGTACCTGTGAAATTATTTATCTGAATGCAGAAGAGTCGCTTGTTAAAGAACGCACTTCAAAAACCCGAGAAGACAGCGAGGCCAATTATTCGGTTTATTTAAAATTGAAAGATCTTTTTGAACCAATAGACAAACCCTTTTTAACACTTCAATCTACTAATACCAACATTGATTCTTTGTTATCAACAGCTCAAACTTTTTTGTTGCATGAAAAAAAATGAAATAGAACAGCTGATACAACATGGATTATTTCCATATGATCAAGAAGCAAAAATAACCTGTATTGAAACGCCTATTTCTTTTATTATTCTCAAAGGAAAATATGCATATAAAATTAAAAAAGATATCAAGCTTTCGTTCCTTGATTTCTCAACACTCAAAAAACGAAAAGAGTATTGCTACGAAGAGCTGAGGCTCAACATGCGTCTGGCAAAAGAAATATACCTGGATGTATTGCCTATCGTAAAGAAGGGTAAGCAGTGGGAGATCAAAAAAAGAGCAGCCGTCCCACACGACTACGCAGTACGTATGAAGCGCATTGACACCTCTTTGCAACTAGATCTGCAATTAAAAAAGAACAGAGTAGATAAAAAACATATTCAAAAAATTGCCGCACAGATTGCTGCATTTCATTTAAAAGAAAAAGTGATCAAACCGGATTACGATCCCTTTTTTCTTTCAAGAGAATTTGCTGATATACGAAGCTTTCAACCAACGATAAAAAAGATTGTTGGCATGGATCATTTTAATCTGATCGAACAATCCATTCAGTTATCGGATGCAGTAGTTCTACTTTTACAAGACTTCATAAAAGTCCGTGTACAAAATGGTTTTTTCAAAGACTGTCATGGTGATTTACACAGTAAAAATATTTTTATGACTTCTCCTCCGATTATTTTTGATTGCATTGAGTTTAAAAAAGAATTCAGAGAGATCGATGTTTTAAATGAAATTGCTTTTTTATGTATGGATCTGGAATGTTCGGGACATAAAAAACTCAGTAATGCTTTCTTAACTACGTATCTGAATAAAACCAATTACGATTTTGGCAAGAATGAAAAATTACTATTCAATTATTTTAAGGCTTACAGAGCGTGTATACGCGCAAAAGTAGCAGCCATTGGCTTATCACAGAACAATACTGACAAGAAATTAATTTCAGAAGTAAAAAAATACAGTGAAGCAATGGCAAATTATCTGATCGGGATTGTGGAAGAGATTTGAGTACATTTATGACCGAAACCTATGAGGTTTTACAACGATCATCTTTACTCATTCGAATCATCAACGCTTAAAATTAACAAAACCTCATAGGTTTAACTAGGTAGATCCAACACAATATCTTTCCAGTTGCTAGCTTTTGCATATTTTTTTTCCAGCATACGCTCTTCAACCTTTTTACGATACGCCCAGATTGTAGGCTTTCGCAGATCAATTAAATCAGACAAGGATTCATCCGTCTGTTTCAAGTTTGAAAATTTCACATAGGTTAAATAAAATGCTTTATTCAATGGAAATTTTAAATGATGAAATAACGTATTTGCAGTTATGGATTCAATCGTACCGCATTTGCTGCATTTTTTACGATACCATACTCCTGCTTCACTGGCTTTGGCATTACCGCATTTTCTGCATACAAACCCTTCCGGCCATTTCAACTGCTGTATCACTTTCAAACAGCTGTCATCGTCGGGATAGGTCGTTAAAAATTCTACGTACGAAACATCCTGATTATAAATACGAGAAACTTTCTCTTCTTTAATTTCTTTTTGCAATGCGTAATTAAAACGATCTAATTCTGAATTCAACCGATCCGTTTCTTTTGCAAATGTTGCTAACTTTTCGTTGGCAGATTGAAGTTCAATCGTGCGCTCCCGGACTTTTGTTTCCAATTCACGATTTACTTTTTCCTGTAATATTTTCTTTTCTTTCAACTCAGCAATCAAAAGATGTTGCAACACATCGTTTTCACTCAATTGAACAATCAAGGCTTCTTTATGCTGCGCTCTTTCTTCTTGAATAATGCGGATCTTATCAGCCAAAGCAACAGAGAAAATAATTACTTCCAAAATAATTCCATAGTTAAAACTATAGACCGTTAGTATTGTTGATGGAATGATATTAAAGGAACGCAGCAGATTGATCAGTACGCTTAACATGACCATGGAAAAACCTGCAAAGAAATAATAAGCGAAATGGTTTCCTTTTTTAGCAATGATAAAAGATGTAACATACACAAGAATGAACACGGAGAAGAAAATGTATTCTAAAAAGCTTACAGCAGCAGGAACTATAATAGAGACAAGCAATAAAAACGCATATACACCCAATAAGCCTAACAATATTTTTTTAACTATTGGCACATATTTTTTGATATCAAGAAAAGAAACCGAATAAACAATAAACGTACTTAAGAATATCGGCTTTGCCAGATAACTATTAAAGACAAAATTAAAAGAAGGAAAATAAGGAAATACATATTGATATGCCATTCCATCTTCCCGAACAGATAATGCGATGCAACCTATGATATATAAGACATATAAAATATGTACACGCAAAGCACCTTTCATGTACAGAAATAAATTATACAGGAGTACAATCAACAGTATCCCGTAATAGCAGCCTAAAAAGAAATATTCAGAGATGGCATATTCTGTAAAAAAATGATCGGAACGTATTTTAAAATATAATTCATCTGGCTGAATATCACGTACACCAATGCGAATGGTATACATACCGGGTTCCATATTCAATGGGAAAATAAAATTTTTATGATGCAGATACCGTTGTGTAAACGGATAATCTGAACCGGTTACAAACGAACGGGCGGTATCCCCTGTTGAAGTTAACACATACGCTTTTACTTCTTTCAGTTGCGGAGCCAGACACTCAATTAAAAAATCAGAAGAAGTAGTTTTTTCAATCTTTGTTTCGATCCAATAATAACTTGCATCGTTCGTATGAATACCAAAAGAAGAATTTTTATCTGTCAAAAAAATATCCCCCGCATGTTCGTCCAGAACAAGCTGTGCCCTCACCTGAAGTACTGATAAAAGACAAATAAGAAATTGGAAGATTCTTTTAAGCATGTAATGAAATCGTCTATAACTATTTGTAACACTTATTTAGATGATGCTTCAATAAAATATGCGTATTTCCCTAAATCATATTCTATTTTTTTATTAAGAATCGATTCAATTTTATCCAGCTGTTCTTTGTTAAGCAAATAACAATCATAAAGTAAATGATCGTCTTTATATTTCGACTCTGTAATTAAATTTAGAAGATCGTTTAATTCGATTTCATTAATTAAAATTTCTCCGACTAATTTATCACCATATTTTTCATAAAATGTGATATGTCTATCTACTTCAATCATACTAAATTTTATTATTTTTTAATATAATGTTATACGGTTAAAACAGATCCGCGTTTTTAAAAATAGCATATCTTCTGATATACAGAAGATATGCCTCGAAAATATCTACAACAAGTTACTCATTAAAAGTTATTTCTGTACGAAGATCACCAATGATTAGATCAAATTTTCCTGCTTCAGTAACAGATTTCAAATCATTATTTACGAATTGCAAGTCAGCTGCTTTGATTGTAAATGAAACCGTCTGCTTCTCTCCTGCTTTCAATTCAATCTTTGTGTATTTACGTAAGCGTCTTTCTGAAGGTGTAATAGATGCATAATGATCGCGAGAATACAATTCAACTGCAACTTTACCTGTGCGTGCACCAGTATTTTCAATATCCACCGTAACAAGTATACTATCTGATTTTGTAAAACTTGTTTGATTCACTTTCAAATTGGAACAGGTGAACGTAGTATAGCTCAAACCATACCCAAACTCCCACTGCGGATTGAATGCACTAAATTCACTTACACCAATTTTCAATTGCTGTTCTGTTTCTTTGAATTTATGATCGTATGTGGTGATGTCGCCATTATATCTTGGATACGTGAACGGCAATTTACCACTTGGATTTACGTCGCCATACAACACTTCTGTGATGGCTTGTGCGCCTTTGTTACCTGGACGGTAGCACATCACAACGGCATCGGTCAATGCTTCTTCAACCGGAAACAATCGCGGCCTGCCCTCTACCAAACACACAACAACAGGCTTGCCAGTTTTCTTTGCTGCAACAATCAACTGCTTTTGTGCATCCGGCAAGTTCAGATCTTTGATCACACCCGGCTGTTCCGCATAGGCGTCTTCACCGATACAGATTACAATTACATCCGAAGCGGCAGCATTTTTTTGAATGAATGTAAGATCATAATTTGCAGCGTCTTCAAAAGTGAATGTGGCATTGCTAATAATATTAGATGCACCAGCTACAATTCCTAAAGCTTGTCTGATCGTTTGGATTGTTCCAGGATACACGGATTGATTGATTCCTTGCCATGTATACGACCAGGAACTGTGTAACGCAGACAAACTATTTGCCGTTGGACCAACCAGCAATATTTTTTTATTCTTCGCTAAAGGAAGAATATTATTTTCATTCTTTAATAAAGTAATTGACTCACGCGCCGCATCCAATGCAATCTGCTGATGCTTGTCCGAACCTACCACACCAATATCTGAAATGGATGGTAATGGTTTTTTCATCAAACCTAATTTCAGTTTTAAGGTCAAGATACGCCCCACTGCTTCGTCGATACGCGCCATCGAAACTTTCCCTTCATGAACCAATTCAATCAAAAATTTCGTGAATGAATAATCATTCGGAACCATACTCATATCTACTCCTGCATTCACTGCAATCATTACAGCCTCTTTTGGCGTTGCAGCAATTTTATGCCACGTATGCAAACGGATCACATCTTCCCAGTCTGAACACACCAGTCCTTCAAAGCCTAGCTCTATACGAAGCAGATCTGTCAGCAACCATTTGTTTCCATGACAAGGCACCCCGTTGATCTCAGCAGAGTTTATCATGATTGTAGATGCACCGGCTTCAATCGCTTCTTTAAATGGCGGCAAATAATATTCACGTAAAATAATTTCCGGAATATGAGATGGCGTTCTATCTATCCCATTCTTTGGTGCTGAATACCCAATAAAATGTTTCATACAAGAAGCTACCGTATTTTTAGACGTAAGATCGGTGCCTTCCATACCTAATACAGCAGCACGTCCCATTTGTGTTGCGATATATACATCTTCCCCAAAAGTTTCTTCAAAGCGCGACCAATAAGGTTCTCTGCCTACGTCAAGCACGGGAGCAAAATTCCAGGTAAGGCCAACCGCACGTGCTTCTGTTGCAGTTACGGTAGCCGACTGCGTAACCAATTTATTGTTGCGCGTTGCTGCCAATCCAATGTTATGGGGAAGTATAACTGCGCCCTTCATAAAACCTACGCCATGTACAGCATCGGTTCCATACAACACCGGAATCTTATTCGGAGATTGCAATGATTCGTTCTGGATCTGAGAAATTAATTCGATCCACTTCTGAGGGGTGTATGCCTGAATACAATTTAAAATAGAACCAACATGATGGGTTTTGATCGCTTCTTTTAATCGCGCGGTATCTAATTTTTCATCAGTATTTCCATATCCGTTGGTTAATAAATTACGGATATCGATCTGTGTCATCTGTCCGGCTTTTTCTTCCAGTGACATTTTTTTTAATAAGGCGTGAACTTCCTGATCGAATACTTCAGGTTGGTTTTTGACAGTTGCTTTTTTATCACAGGAGTAGAAAGCTGCTGCACTAAGCCAGATAGAAATCAATACGGTTATTTTTTTCATATTGGAAAGATTTAGGTGAAATCGTTTCCAATATTACGGCGAACGGAAAGGAATTTATATTAAAAAAGGGCATTTATGAATCTATAAGAGCATTTTTAGGGGAATTTACAGTCCAGTTGATACGCTTTGTTACCCATAAAAAATGTTTAAAAACTATGGGCTAAGGGATTTAATATGATTGAAATATTAATATTACCGATATTTAAAATTCGGCACTTATAAAGATCAATATCTAAAACTATCATAGGTAGACAAATCTATTGCTGGATTGAGATTTTGAATTGATTCAACAATTTTTCGATTATCAACTCGAGCTCTATTTCTATTACTAATTTGTGAATTTGAATTAATTTTCACAATAATTTTTAATAATTGATCTTCAGTATATTCATTTAAAAAAGGCTCGATTAAATATAAGAATCTATTATCAGCAGAATTAAAATCACTACTATAACCAAACATATCTATTGATAAATCTAAATATTTTGTTCTTTTATCAAATTGAGTAAATAATTCTAAAAGACAATCAAAATATAATTTAGGTGGGCAAAACCTCTGTTTAACTAATTCTGTCACAACCTCAAAGTGTCCATCAAATGAATCGTATTTGTACCATGATAAAAATTTATAATTTTGGTTCGCAGAGATTTCAGCATCTAGTAATACTCTAGTAGATTGGTTTAATTTTGCATATATTTTAGGATACTTAAAAAGAAATATAATAAAATAGTCTACTACTTCACCATCATTAATAAAATCAAATGACGCCTGCTCTGAACCTATTAATTGTAATATTGATTCATAATCTTTGTTTAAAATAATATTAAGTGTTGAGATATTAATTTCTCTATTTGATTCACAGTCTGGATTATTTAGCTTAAAAGTAAATTTCCATAGTTTTTTGAATAGCTGATTTAACAAATCTTGTTTTGCATTTTTAAAATATTTTGCTTCTAAATATCTTTTCAAATCTTCCTTAATAAGGAGTCTATCTTTATTTTCTGAAATATCAATAATGATATTAGTTGCAAGTTTTTTAGAGAAAAATGATGGTTTAGTTAAGATAAAAGAAAGCATATTCTTTATCTGTGCTGTAATAGTTTCTTTATTAGGTGTAAATAAAATTGAAGATTCTGTTAAAACAGGGTGAGCAGAAAGATGTCTTAATTTTTGAAGTTGATATATAGCTTCGATTTCATATAATTCCAAAATAGATGTTTTTTCTTTAATCAAAACAATAATATTGGTTTCCCATTCAGATAGTTTAGGATTATCTTTTTGTTTTTCAGCTATTTCTTTTAAAATTTTTGTAGCAGTTTCATCATTATATATTTCACTGAGTTCTTCAAGTTTGAAAATCAAATCACATATTACTACTGTATAAAGTGTTACAATACATGAACGATAAGAACCGGATGAATAGGTTTGAAGTACTTCTTTAAAATAAGATTTTGTCTTTGGACTGTATATTTTTTCCGACAACGTATCAATAGAATAATCTTGTTCAAGCATGGCTGAAATTGTTTAGAATAATGAAAAATACAACAATATTTTCATTATTCTATTTTGGAACCTCACTCACTCGCTTTGAAGTGCTTGATGTTGTACGTTACGGTAAACATAAAATAGCGTGTCAATACCGTTGTATAGGTATCCTGTATATAACTTTCCGTAACTGTCCGGGAAATACTTCTGTTCTGATTCAACAAGTCAAATACACTTACTCGCACTTCCAACGCTTGATCTTTTAACAATTTGTATCCGATCGAAGCATTCCACAATAAAAATTGCTGGTTGAAAGAGGAAGAAAGTCCCGAATACAAACGTTCGTTTAAATCCGTTGAAAGTACCAAACCTTTATAGGGCATTACGTTTACTTTTGCTACTGCTAAATGATAGAAATAATTATTGTTCAACTCCGGTCGGATGGAATTTTCTACAATGTTATACGAGGCATTGTATGTTACATTAAAATCTACCTTCTTACTTATATTGCTTGCTATCCCCACGCCTGCATTCAGTCCGTATGCATTTGATATATTGATCACCTGATTGATATTCCCCGGTGTTCGAACATAGGTAATACCTGTATTCAGATTTAGATTGCTTTTAATTTTTGGTACAGGAAAGCCATAGGTATAAAATGTATTGGCATTCCAGTAGCCGCTTAAATTAACAGGACGACGTAATTGAGAACCGGCATTTAACGTAATGGTATTATCAATAACCGTATCCTTTGTAGCTATAAAACTTGAGCTGGCAATGTAATTATTGGTTTGACTTACATTTAAAAACACCATTGAATTGGTACCTTTCTTCGAACTTGTCCTGCCGTAATTTACCATCAACGAAATTGTAAATTCCTGTTTCAGATTTTGATTACCCGCTGTTAGCAACAAGGTATTTGAATTGTCTACTACATTCTGCAATTGATTTACTCCGGGAATGGATGTACTGGATCTGTAGAACATGCGAATATTGCTGCTGTCTGAAATTTTTAGTCGCATCATTGCCATAGGCAATACATTATTGAATTGCTTTTCAATTTCGTTGGAATACGGAAAGATCTGAGAGCTGGATAGTTTTACATTCTGATAATCTGCACCAGCCATAAAATTTAACTTTCCTTTATTGTAGCGGTATCCAACGCCTCCTTTTTGTGTTAAGGTATAATTATCTAACTGATTGGATAAGAAGAGAGCGGTTGAATCATATTGTCCTGTTGACGGATTGTAGTTTACAGTACGTTTGTTTGCGTCGTTCTTTGCATACGTTGGACTGTAATTAAATTGCAGCACACCTGTTTTAGATATAGGCTCTGTATACATGAGGCGCGCCTTATACGTATAGGAATGCGTATTGTTAATCGCTTGCTGATCGATCAAACGTGTGGAGGTAAGTCCATCTGAATATTGATTGTTTGAATAGAGTGTCGTATTTACATCGTTTACATTAATGGTTGATCCGAGATCTGCAGAAAATGTCCGTCCTTTTTTAAGGAACTTATGCATGTATACCAGATTGTTTGAAATAGAATAGTTGTTGCTTTTGTTGCTGTTATCATTGTTTGTTGTGCTTAACAATGTATCGGTTACATAGCGGTTTTCACCCAACAAATTTTGATATACATTTCTCTTCTGATAACTGATGCTTGGAATATACGTGAATGTATTCGATGAATCCATCATGTATTCAATACGTCCGGAAATGCGGTGATTATAATTCTTTGTAGTACTTATATTCTTCTCATTGTAAATGGTACTTGCTGTATCATTTATAAAATACTGTCTGCTGATAACACTGCTGTTATCGTTGTTGGTATTGTTGAAGAAATAGTTTAACGACACTTTTAATTTAGGCGACCATGTATCGGTATAATTTAATCCGATTGAATTAGTTGCACTGATCCCACTTTGTTGTCCGACAAGAAAATTACTTGATTGGTTTGACGGTGGACCACCACCGCTGCCACTTGTGCCGCCAGGTCCACCTCTGCCCGAAGATAAACCCATGCCTGTAAGATCCTGTGCAGAAAAATTCTGAATGTTAATATTATTTGTTATACCAATCAAAGAGATGCGTTGTTTGTCTTTAAACGAGTTCAGCGTTAAGCCCGCGTTGTATCGGTCGTTCGTACCATAGCCGGCATATACTTTACCAAACTGACCGTTTCGCTTTTCTGCCTTGGTTACAATGTTGATCGTTTTCTGCGAATTGCCGTCATCAAAACCTGTAAGCTTCGCCTGATCGCTTTGTCTGTCGTAAATCTGAATTTTATCTACTACATCTGCAGGCAAATTACGAAGTACAAGCAAGGCATCGTTGCCAAAAAATTCTTCTCCATCTACCGTTACTTTTTTTACCGATTCTCCATTCACTTTTACTTCGCCGCTTTGCACGGTAACGCCCGGCATTTTAGTAACCAGATCTTCGGTGGTAGCATCGGGATTGGTTTTATAAGCATCTGCATTGATAACGGTTGTATCCCCTTTCTGCTCTACCCGCTGCATCAGTATGGTAGCCTTGATTTCAACCTGACTTGTCAGCTCAATATCCTCTTCCATTTTTATTGTTCCAAGATCAACATCTTCAGCCGCAACTTTGATTTCAAAGCGATTGATCTTATACCCAACAAAAAGTGCTTTAAAAATATAGGTGCCAGCTTTAACATTATCAAATTTAAAAACACCCCGATCATCTGCTGCTGCATCAAGCACCTTTGTGGTATCGGATTTGTCCATCAGCAATACAATTGTTCCTATAACTTCTTCTCCGGTGCCCGGATCAACCACCTTGCCCGTAACGCTTTGAGCATAGGTAACAATGGTGATGAGAAAAAGTATTATAAGCGCTGATAATTTCATAGTAGGTTATCTGTACTGTAGCTGATTTGATACAATATTCAACTTATTCATTTCAAAAAATAATAAAATAGACCATCAGCCGATTTATGAAGATGAACGGCATAATTATATATCTAAAATAAAATCCAGATCCTGGAATTGATTCCTCAATATTGATAAAATCGTTATTGGGTAAGTGAAAACTTTATCCGTTGTATCATTCTCACTTTTTCCGGGCTGCCTTCAATATATCCAGGGGTCCAGGTTGGCATAGCTTTTAGGCATCGTATAGCTTCAGCATCAAGCAATTCGTCCACTCCCTTTCCTTTTAAAATTTTCACATCATCAATACTCCCGTCTGCAGTTACAACATAGGAAACATATACCGTCCCTTGTATATGCTCACGCATGGCTTTTTTAGGATATATTATATGATTCTGAATATATTTCATCTTTGCTTGTTCGCCTCCGGGAAAAGCCGGCATAATATACATTTCATAATAAGCCGTATCCTTACCTGACTTTGTATAACATTTTCCTGTTACGAGCGTATCATTTTTATACTCTTCTATCCGCTTAATTTCACCTGTTTTATAATACCCTTTTAATGTACCGTTTCGATCTCCTTCAACATCTGTTTCTGTATACCAAAGTTCGCCGCTGGAATAATATTTCTTCCATATACCAGACTTCTTACCTTCCATATAATCTCCTTCGGAATAGACAACCGAGTCATTTAAATAATAGATACAGTACCCTTGTTTCACATATGGATCAAAGGATTTATAATGAGCTGAAGATTCTAGCGAGCTATCCTCAATACTATAATCCTCTGCTTTTAATACACCACCAGCTATTGTTCTCACTCTATAGAAAGAGGCGCTGTCTTTCGTAGTATTATTTTCAGCGTTATGATATTTTACGTACACGGTATCAATTTTAGTTTGGGAAAATCCCATATAAGATGAACCTATTAAAAACAGGGTTATAAAATATCCAACGATCTGCTTCATGTTCTTCATTAATATTTCTTCTTCAGATTCTTATTCAAACTTCACTTTCCATTTGGAGAAATTGTAAACTTTATCCGTTGTGTCAGTCTCACTTTTACCGGATCTCCATCATTATACCCCGGTGTCCAGTTTGGCATATTCCTAACACAATCCAGAGCAGCCTGATCAAGCAAGGGATCAACACCTTTCCCTTTAACAACCTCAACATCACTGATACTTCCATCTTTGTTTACACTATACGACACATAAACTGTCCCCTCTATGTTATTTATTTTAGCTTGTTCCGGATATTTTATATTTTTTTTAAAATAATCCATCTTCGCTTTTTCTCCTCCCGGGAAAGCAGGCAGAATTTGCACTTCATAATAAGCGGTATCTTTCCCGCTCCTGGTATAACATTGTGCCTTTATCCGTTTCCCTTTTTTATATTGTTCGATGCGTTTAACTTCTCCTGTTTTATAATAGCTTTTCAACATGCCGTTTGTAATTCCGTTAACGAATGTTTTGGTATACCAAAGTTCGCCGCTTGAATAATATTCTTTCCACGTTCCCATCATTTTATCTTCTGCATAATTACCTTCAGAACTAATAACCGAATCATTGAAATAATAAATAAAATATCCATTTTTCACATCCGGGTCAAACGATTTGTAATAACCGGAACATTCTTTCATGCCATCTTCTATATCATAATCGGAAGCTTTTAATATACCATTAATGGAAGTTCTGACTCTATAGTAAGATGCACTATCCTTTGTTGTACTAATAGTAGATGAAAGATATTTGATATATATTGTATCAATTTTAGTTTGGGAAACAGAGACCAAACAAGTAGCAGTAAATACAAAAAGAAATGTACTGATGTGGATGAATGTATTTTTCATATTCATTCTATAACTCTATTTTCTTATAATGTTCAACTATTGGAAACGGCTCATAATAATGATGCAACAAACGTTTCCATTCGTTATAAGCTTCTGATTGCCTAAAGCCTATTGTATGATCTTCTACTGTTTGCCAAGTGACCAGTAATAGATACTGATTTTCCTGTTCCAGGCAGATGTGTAATTCGTGATTCACATACCCTTTAACAGAAGAAATATAAACAGACGCTTGTCTGAATGCATCTTCAAATGTTTTCTGTAATTCAGGTTTTACGTTTAATACAGCCTTTTCTAAAATCATATTTTATATATTGAATTCGAAATTACTCCTGCTGCATCCATGCATATTCATTTTTATCTGTTAAGTAAATAACTCCACCACCACAAGCTTCAGATTCATGTAAAAAAATACCATCCTGTTCCAATGTAATTTTATCTTCGCTCTTAACCTGATCCATGGATATATTATGTTCGTAGTTGACATAATTCCAATAAAACTTTCCTTTGGGAGCAACTTCCATAATGCCTACCCAATTAAAATCATTAAAACCTCTATCCAAAAAATCTTTCCCCATCCCTAAGGTATCACATCTACCAGCTGCATATTGAATAACAAGTCCATACTTTAATGTCAATGTATCTAATCTTAAACCAATCGTATCATTCTTTTTATCACCGTCTAAATCACAAAAAATATCTATAGGCATTTCAGAAGGTATGAAAAGAGAATCTAAATCTTTTATTTTTCCCGACTTAATTTCATCTACATAAACATATCCTGTATCCACCAAAGGAATGTATGGATTCTCTTGCTTTTGTGTGCAAGAAAGAAAAGTTATCATTACTAAAAATAAATATCTTTTAATCATAGGGTACTTTTGTTTTTTAAATATACAAAAAAAAGAGTGGCACTTTTCAGCACCACTCTTTTCAATTTATCTTTTCAGATAGGTATTATTTTTTGTAGTAAAAGTTCAATGCACCTTTGTACGTTCTGTATGGGTAAGCCATCCATGGGAACTCAGGAGCAACCAATTCGAATGCAGATGAACCACCTACCATCAATTTGAAGTCACCTTCTTCTGTCACACGCTCAAACGTGTGTGCAGATTGATCTTCTTTAATGAATGAAAGATCTGCTTTAGTAATTTCAAACGTTACTGTTTTAGATTCACCCGCTTTGATTGAAACTCTTTCAAAACCTCTTAATCTTTTCAAGTTTGGAACTACTGAAGCAAACATATCACGAGAGTACAATTGAACTACTTCGTCGCCGTCTACAGTACCAGTGTTTTTCACCGTTACTGAAACAGTCAACTTCGCATCACCAACCAATGTATCTGTGCTAAGTTTGAAGTCAGAATATTCAAATGTAGTATAGCTCAAACCGTGACCGAATGGCCATTGAGGCAAGTAGCCCGTATCACCGAAACCACCCGGAGTTGTTTCGATATTTACTTCTGTCCATTTGTGATCGTACATTACCATATCACCTGTACTTCTTGGATAAGAGAATGGCAATTTACCACCTGGGTTGTAATCACCGAACAATACATCTGCAATTGCATTTGCGCCCTGGCTACCTGGCCAGAATGCATCTACTACAGCAGGGATACCATCAACGATAGAAGAGATCACACGCGGACGACCTTCAACCAATACTAAGATAACAGGCTTACCTGTTTTAATCGCAGCTTGTGCTAACGCTAACTGACGAGCATCTAATGTTAAGTCTCTGATAGAACCCGGAGATTCAGCATACGAATTTTCACCTAAACAAAGAACGATCGCATCCGCACCTGCAACAGATGGTAATGTATAGTTCTTAGGATCTTCGTAGTTTGATACAGATTGACAAACAACTTTGTTTGCACCGATCTTAGCTTCTAATGCTTGTTTGATAGATAAAGTAGATGCAGGGAATAATGACAATACGCTGTCTTCAGCGAAATCAAATCCAGGAATGAATGGCTTATCTCCTGCTTTAGAAAGTGTAGCAGTAGCATCAGCACCTTGCCATGTGTATGACCAGCATCCGTGTAATGAAGGAATGTTGTTTGCGTTTGGACCGGCAACAACAATCTTCAAAGATTTTTTCAATGGAAGAGCATTGTTATCGTTTTTCAACAATGTCAATGTTTGTCTTGCTGCAAACAATGCTTTCTCAGCAAACTCAGGTTTACCGAAGTTAGCGATTGCATCTTTTTCAACAACCGGATTTTCGAATAAGCCTAAAGCAAATTTCAAACGTAAGATTCTTCTTACTGATTCGTTGATACGCTCTTCAGGAACTGAACCTTCTTTTACTAATTCAATTAATAATTTAGGAAACTTGAAATCGTTTGGCGTCATGCTCATATCAATACCTGCAAGAATAGCTACTCTTACAGCATCTTTCAATGAAGGACTTGTATTATGACGTTCGTATAAACGGTTGATGTCTTCCCAGTCAGTAACTACAAGGCCTTTGAAACCTAATTCGTTACGAAGGATGTCTGTCAACAAATATTTACTTGCGTGAACAGGTACACCATTTAATTCACCAGAGTTGATCATGATGGTTGAAGCACCTGCTTTAACTGCTGCCTGGAACTGAGGTAAATAATATTCTCTCAATTCAATTTCAGGAATAAATGAAGGAGTTCTATCACGACCTGTTCTTGAAGCTGAGTAACCGATGAAGTGCTTCATACAAGAAGCCACTGATTTTGTGCTGTTCAAACCTGCAGTTTCATATCCTTTAATTGCTGCAACACCCATGCGCTCAACAATCAATGGATCTTCACCGAATGTTTCAGGGAAACGAGGCCAAAGCGGGTTACGACCTAGATCCAAAACCGGATCAAAATTCCAACGAAGTCCGCAAGCTCTTGCTTCCAATGCAGTAACTTCAGCACAAGCTGCCGGAACCGCTGGATTCCATGATGCTGCAGAACCAATATTGTGCGGAAATAATGTAGAATTCAATGTAAACGTTACACCGTGAATCGCATCAATACCGTAGATAACCGGAATGCCATTACCTGTTTTGGTAGCTTTATCCTGGATCTGAGTAAGGATAGAAATCCACTGATCCTGAGAGTACGCACGGTTGATCGCGTTCAATAACGAACCAACTTTGTATGTACCGATAGCAGTATCAAGTAATGCAGGATTGATGATACCATAGTTGTTATCGTATCCGCTGCCGTTGCCAGAGTAAAGAATGGTATTTAAATTTACCTGAGTCATTTGACCCACTTTTTCTTCAACAGACATTTTTGCTATAAGTGCATCCACTTTCGCATCAATTTCTTTGTCTTTATCAGACGTAGCAGTGCTCTCTGTTTCTTTCTTTTCAGTCTTATTACAAGCAGTAAAAGCCCAAAGCGAAACAAGGACACCAAAAAGATAAACTGTTTTTTTCATCGTTTATGTGTTAAATTTTAATACGCGTTGAATTGTATTCCATGTTGTTTTAACAACGGAATATCTTTCAATAATACAACTTTTTTAAGGTTTTGCCAAAGAAGCAGGCGGGGAAAAAGGTATCAATTAAAGGTATATAAGAAAAATATAAATTTTCTGCAGTTCTTTATACGTATAAATCCATTAAACCACATATTACTAATAGATTATACAATTTCACAGAATATGTGAGTGGTAACTAAACACAATTAATTATAAGTAAGCTACCACTTGAATGATTGGCTTTTGATTTATAAAAATGAGCAGTCTATTACTTAAAAAATGACCGTAATGAATGTAATCTTTCGACAGTTCAAGGGCAGAATTCTTCTCATCAAATCCCACTTTGGCATTGGAAATTATTCGTACTTTTTGATCAATGTTTCCAGTTCTGAAGAAATTGATTCTGCAGTTAATATTTTGGTTTTGTTGAAACTTTTGTAAATAATGCCTTCATAAAATCGGGGTTCCTGTAGATCAAACACATTGCGTATATAACTCCTATTTGCTTTTGTTTTATCGGAGTTTAGTCCATATATCACAAAATCCATACGATCCATGTGCTTTTCATCTATACGACAAATGATGTTTTTATCAAGTAGTTTACCAACTACCGCTTTTTCTGCAATGGTTGAATAACTGTCTGTATCAATCCATGTCTGCACAAAACCGTTTCGTTTAAAAAATTCCGTATAGGGTTCGAACCTTATGTTTTTGTTGAGCTTATAATTGTATATACCCGACTTGATGTACATGATCAGACAAAAAAATAAAGGCAGGCCGATTGCAGTAATACTAATTAACAGAAGTTTTTCATCACCGCTTGGTTGTGGGCCATTTAAAAAAGGGATCGCAATAAAAAACATTGCAGTAAAAGCGATGGTCGTTACCGCCCACATAGCACCTAAAGACTTTTTATTACGAATAAGAAAATTAATCATGTTGTTCTTTATTCTTATGAGTTTGCCACTTAAAAGGGACGGTAATGAAGCGCGGTCTTTGATTAGTTAAAAGTGCAATCACTTATTATTTCTATGTATTTACACAGAAGACTATTAAGCGATCTTTGAAATTTGTTTTTTGTTTTTTGAAATTTCCGCGAAGCGGCTTAGTGTTTACGGGCAATGGTATAATCAACCAGATCGCGTAACGCTTTTTTGTATATAGAATCCGGGAATTCATCTAAAAATGCATATGCTTCTGTTCTGAATTTTTCCATCACAGCACGGGTATATTCAATGCCACCCGACTCACGCACAAACTGAAGCACTTCGCGCACTTTAGCAGATTTATGTGTTTGATTTTTTATGATGAACATGATGCGTTTCTTCTCCAGCCAGCTTGTTTTATTCAAAGCATAAATCAGGGGAAGCGTCATCTTGCGTTCTTTGATATCAATACCAACCGGCTTGCCGATCATTTCAGATGTTTCGTAATCGAACAGATCATCTTTCACCTGAAAAGCCATCCCGATCTTTTCTCCGAACAGTTTCGCACGTTCAATCAGTGTCTCATCTGAACTGACAGAAGCCACACCAACCGCACAGCATGACGCAATCAAGGACGCTGTTTTTTGGCGTATAATCTCAAAATAAATTTCTTCGGTGATATTCAGGTTGCGGGCTTTCTCTATCTGCAGCAACTCTCCTTCGCTCATTTCACGCACCGCATTGGATACAATTTTCAGCAAATGAAAATCTCCGTTGTTAATCGATAAAAGCAAACCTTTTGACAGCAGATAATCGCCTACCAAAACAGCAATTTTATTTTTCCAGAGCGCATTGATGGAGAACATACCACGACGGTAATCCGAATCATCTACCACATCATCGTGTACAAGCGTAGCGGTATGCAGTAATTCGATAAGGGCTGCACCGCGCTGTGTAGAATCATTTACTTCCCCTGCCAAATGAGCCGATAAAAAAACAAACATCGGGCGCATCTGTTTGCCGTTACGTTTAACGATATAAGACATGATCTTATCCAGAAGCATAACTTTGGACTTCATCGAATCACGGAACTTCTTTTCGAAGTCCTTCATGTCGTCTTGCACAACATGTTTTATATCATCTAAACTAATTTCGGACATTGGATTATTAAAGTACTAATATAACTATAAGTCGCAAAAAGCCTGCACATATTGCAATATTCTGCAATTATTTCATATTAATAAATTGCAATGCTACCCCAACGTCTTTGGTGCGAAGCAAGCCTATAATTTCCTGAAGGTCGTCTATCTTCTTGCCCGTAACCCGGATCAGATCGTCCATTTGTGCAGGTGTAACTTTCGAACCCGAATCTTTAATAATCTTAATGATCTTTTTACAGCTTTCCTTATCGATTCCGTTTTTAACAGGCAGCTCACGTTTGATCATCGGCCCGGAAGCATACTCTTCCTTAGACATGTCAAGCGACTTAGCATCAATGCCCTGCTTAGCCATACGGGTGATGATAATGTCCACGATTGCATTCATGCGCATGCTGTTCTCTGTGGTAACTTTGATGATCGACGCTTTTTTATCCAGATCAATTTCTGTTTTAGAATCGCGGAAATCATAACGCGTAGTGATCTCTTTGCGGGCTACATTAAGTGCATTATCAAGCGTTTGCGGATCAACTTTACTAACTATATCAAATGAAGGCATATACGTTTCTATTTAATTCTGAATCAGACAATATTGTGAGAACGAAGTTAGGCATTTGAAATTTGTTAGCAAATCTTAAAACTTTGATATCGCATACTCGTTAGAAAACTTATTAACAAGACGATAAAATCATGTAATACTCCATCCATAATTTCAGCGGAACGTGTATATTCAAAACGTAAAAGATACATGTCCAATTTATTAACAGTTTACAAACTCACAAACGATTTCGTATCGTTCAAACGAATTTGATTTTATGGCTAAGGAGAAAAAGACCAAGGATACACAGAAGAAAATCTTCGTGTTGGACACATCGGTGATCATTTACGATCACAACGCGGTTAAGAATTTTGAAGAACATGATTTAGCCATCCCGATTACTGTACTGGAAGAACTGGACAATTTTAAAAAAGGGAATGACATCAAGAACTTTGAAGCCCGCGAATTTACCCGTTTTCTGGATGAACTGGCTGCCGATAGCGTAAGTCTTCAAGACTGGATTCCACTTGATGGAAACAACAAAGGCAAACTTAAAGTAGTCATGAATACCCATGGCACAAAAGAAACCGATGCGGAAAAGATTTTTGACGACCGCAAAAATGATCACAAGATCTTAAATGCAGCCATTGCTGTCCAAGCTGAGAACCCGGATAAGAAAGTAATCCTAGTAAGTAAGGATATCAACCTGCGCTTAAAAGCCAAGTCACTGAATATTCCTTCGGAAGATTACAATACCGGCAAGGTTAAAGACATTGATCTATTGTATACAGGCCATACGACTATTGAAAACGTTGCACCTGAAAAAATAAATGAATTATACGAAAAAGGATATTGCGACATCGATGCAATACCCGCTGAGGAAGTTTCCAAGAACCACTATTACATTTTAAAAAGTGTAAAAAGTTCGGCTCTTGCCTATTACAATCCTGTAGACAAACGTCTGGAACATGTAGGCAAAACCCCTGCATATGGCATCAAGCCTCGTAATGCAGAACAGGCATTTGCAATCCATGCGGTATTGGATCCTCACATTAAACTGGTTTCGATACAAGGTGTGGCTGGTACAGGTAAGACGCTTATTGCTCTTGCAGCAACACTTGAGCAAAGAAAAGATTTCAAACAGATCTTCCTTGCTCGTCCGATTGTTCCATTAAGTAACAAAGATATCGGTTACTTGCCGGGTGATATAAAGTCTAAACTGAATCCATATATGGAGCCGTTGTTTGATAACCTGAAATTCATTCAGAATCAATTCAACGAAACCGATCAGGATTATCAGCGTATCACCGATATGGTGAACAAAGAGAAGCTTGTAATTACACCGCTTGCGTACATCAGGGGCCGAAGCTTATCCAACATTGTATTCATTGTGGATGAAGCGCAAAACCTTACTCCGCACGAAGTAAAAACAATTATCTCCCGTGCGGGTGAAAATTGCAAGATCATCTTTACAGGTGATATCTTCCAGATTGATACGCCATACTTAGATTCAGAATCGAATGGTCTCTCCTATCTGATCGACCGTTTAAAGGATCAGGATCTATATGCACACATCACCCTTGAAAAAGGCGAACGTTCAGAGCTGGCAAATCTTGCAAACGAATTGTTGTAAAACTTTCATATTCGAAAAATAGAGAGTCCCGCTTATGGCGGGACTTTTTTATTGCTGTAACCTTCTGAATATCCTATCATTAAAATTAGCAGGCTTGAAAAGCCTCTGTTTTTTTTGTAATTTTGAACTCCAATGTAAAGCATTGCTTCATCATACCTAATATTCATTGAACCGAATGAAAGAAGTAGATAACCGTCCTTTCTTAAAAAGATTAAAATATACCCTCCTATACTGGCTTGTAAAATCATTGATTTTCATAACAGAGAAATTACCGCGCCCTGTGGTATACTTTGTATATGGAGGTCTGGGAAAACTTGCCTATTATTTTGCTGGTGAACCCAGACGCAGAGCCATTAAAAATTTAACGGTTGTATTTGGCAATGAGAAAACAGAAGACGAGATCAAAGCCATTACAAAAAAGATGTTTATGAATCTGGGAAAAAACTTAGCAACAGTTTTGCGCGTTTTCCCGATGGAAAATCTGGATCAGTTTTATAAGCAGGTTCGAATCATTGGTAAAGAAAATTTAGATGCAGCTTATGCTAAAGGTAAAGGCGTTGTTCTTCTTACTGCACACATCGGAGCATTTGAAATACTTGGTACCTTTATCGGATTAAATTATAAATCCATCATGGTGGGTACAAAATTAAAAGATCCACGTCTGGATGATCTGATTGTACGCTCGCGTTCAAAAGGTGGCAGCAAATATGTACATCGTGGTGAAAACACCTTGCAGTTGATGCGCAGTCTGAAAGAAGGTCGTGTAATGATCATCTTAATTGATCAGGACACAAAAGTAAAAAGCCGTTTTGTAGAATTTATGGGTGTCCCAGCAGCTACTCCGGTTGGCGCAACAATGATCGCATTGAAATCCGGTGCAGACATTGTTCCTGTAATTGTGCAGATGGATGAACACGACAACCAAACCATTACGTGTATGCCTGCATTAGAAGTCACTAAGAGTGGGGATGCTGAACAGGATCTATTAAACAATACGCTTCGCATGAATCAGGCTGTTGATGCTTTCATCCGCAAAGATCCATCGCAATGGGTATGGATGCACGACCGCTTTAAAACAAAGCCCGGTGAAGAAATTATGTAATATATAAACATATTGGATTATTTATTAAAAAATCTCTGTTAGAAAATAGCAGAGATTTTTTATTTTGATATACACACATTCATTTTATTTTTACACGATTTCCATTATACGATTTATATAAGCATTTCATATTTTCATGTAAAATAATACAACATGTATGCAAGTAGTTTTATGTTATTAAAATTCAACTAACATTAAAAAACTTAACTACAATGAAAACACAAATCTTTTTATCAGCTCTAGTATTATTCGGATTTACAGCTTTAACATCTTGTAAAAAAGACACCGACGATGCCGTCCATCCTGCTCAAGCTTGTACGTTAAATCACCAAACAACAAGTGCCGATTCTTCTCAAGCAACCTATGATTCTGACAACCGCATCATCAAACTACAGAGATTTAACAATGCCGGCAGTTCTCAGGAATACACGCTTTATACGTATTCTTCAAGTAAAATTGTTGAGAAAAATTATGATGGCAGCAGTGCTTTAACATCTCAGGTAGATTATCATTTGAATTCAAATAACAATGTAGCTTATTCTGTATATTCTATAAATGGCGTTGATTATAATTCGGCAGATACTACATGGTATACGTACGATTCAGGCAAACACAATACAAGAAGGGTTACTAAAAACACTACTGTAGTTGTATTACCTGTTTCAACATATGACACAACATGGTATACATATACAGGAGAAAATTTAACAAAAAAAGAAGTTAAAATAAACAACGGCACAACTACAACAACTGTTTATTCTTATGGTTCTGATGATGCAAAAAGCGAATTCCTTGCTCCTGAAAGTTCAATCGTAGCAAACCTTTATGGAGATGTAAGTGATAAACTACCAGCATCAACAACTGAAGGTTCAACTACTACTTCATATATTTATGAATCGAATTCAGAAGGTTATACTACACGTAAGAAAGAACTAATCTCTGGTGTTACTCAAAGCGATGTTCATTATACATACAACTGTAAATAATTTCATCTTATCTAATAACATAAAAAAGGTATTGTCATATGCGACAATACCTTTTTTATGTTATTTTAATAATGTTTATTTTTTCAGTTATCTAATAACGTTATTGGTTATATCTTATAGGCCTTCCGCTTTAAGCATCCCCCTTTTTCTTTTCCTTAAAAAATGATTCAAACACTGCATTTGATAACGAATATACTAAGCTGAACAGGAATGTATGCCAGAAGGTTTCGATATGAAAGCCATCAATGAAATAATCTGCAATGCGTACAATAATGGTATTGATAACTAAAAGAAAGAATCCCAGGGTAAATATGGTGATAGGAATCGTAAGAATTGTTAGTAAGGGCTTAACAAAGATATTCAGTAAACCGATCACGGCTACAAAGAGAATGGCTGAACGCACATTTTCTACCTCTACAAACCAAAACAAATAGGTGCAGCCCAATACAACTGCAACGCTAAATGCAATTTTTAAAAGTGTATGAATCATAGTTTTTATTTGCTTGGTTCAAAAATACAAAAAGCTTTTTGTTTCTGCAGAACCAGATGCAAATTTAACGATATTTTTTAATCGGCAGTTTCAGCCTTACCCATTAAAAGGTTTATACCTACACGTACATTAGCATACTTAACAGCATAGGGATCAAACACACCAATAATGTTATCCGTTACGATATAAAACTGTACAGGTCCGCCCCGCACAACAAATCCTCCGCCAAGATTAAAATAACTGCTGGGTGTAAGCGAATAACTTAGTGTAGCCTGTATCCGTTGTCCGAATGATTGTGTAGCTCCCAATGTAAATGTTGGTCGTACCCCATGATATATATCAAGGGCAACAGAAGAATATAGATTCAAATCTGGACGCAGCAGATAATTACCACTTACATAAACCGTTGGTGTAAGCCATGATTTATAAGATTTCTTATCTTCTTTCGGTTTGAAAATTGTTTCAAGTGTATCTACGATATTTTGCCAGTCTGCATTTGCTATATCTGCGCTATCGTGCATGATGTAGCCGGTATATGTATAGTCACCATTCACTCTGTAATTCTTCACATCCTTCTTCCAGTTAATAAAACCAAGATTGGTTACATTAGCTGCAATAGAAAATTTATCTGAGAATTTGTATCTACCTCCGACATCCGCTGCTGCACCCAGATTTTGAAACCCGAATAAATCTCCGGCTTTGATCTGATCATCATTTATCAAACCTGAAGTAAGTAATGTAAACTGTGAATGGCCGCTTAAAGAAAGGCCATCGGGAGCGGTATACAACGTATTCTTCGAATCTTGAGTTGTAACGTTTGTCAAGCCCATTAAAAATTTACCACGCACACCAATGATGAAACGATCATTAACTGACTTTGTTACTCCGAAAGCCAACTCTCTGTAATAGTTCATTGCCACACGTATGTTATTCAAATTAGCTGACTTCCCTGCAAAAGAAGCATTCCCATTCCAGACCAGGTTTGCAAGATCGCTCGTATATACAAAACGTTGTGACCATACATCGCGCAGACTTACCTGAAAATAAGTCTTCTCAGTTTTAAAACGCATGCTAAACAGATCAATACTTCCGCCCGAATATAATTGGTTGTATTTTTTCAGTTTTGGGATAACATTATTTGGTTGCACTACATTGTCGTGCACGAGGCCATTATATTTGAATGCCGGGTTTAAATAATATAACTGAATAGAGCTAATGAAAGGCACGCCAATGCTCTTCTTATAATGATCGGGCTGCAGTGTGAGATCAGTGTATCCTGCCTGAGGTACCCAGGTCAAAAATTGCAAAGTCATTTCCTGCTGAGCAAAAGCCGAAACGCTGCCCAACAAAAAAATATAAATAATGGTGAGTATTTTTTTAGAAACTAACATTGGCTTTAACGTCTATACTAATGTTAGATTTTAATTTATAAGAAGAATATATTTTAACAGGGACCGTACCATTGTTTGCAGTACTGAAGTATGCATACATAACGGCTTTCGTTGATGCAGTAATTCTGCTGTAACGAGCCTCGTCATACACTTCCTTGATAAAGATTTCTGTAGGTGTTGTCACTTTCCCTGATGCGTCGATAGATCCCGATGGTATTACATGTGGTGCCGCAAACAGCGAATCCAGGATCACATTTGCATCATCCATAAAATACATCTGTATACTTGTATTCATCGGAAAACCATTGGACAATGCAACATTAAAGGCAGCGCGTGTTATAGTAACTGCTTTACCGCCAACAACAATATCCGGATAAGAAATATTTTCTATTGTATCCAATAAAACGAACTTTGTTACTTTGCCTTCCATAGGAATTTCAACTTCACCACGAATTTTTACATAGCTGCTATCTGTAGCAAAATTAGCCGATACTCCGGATGGATTAATAGCAGCAGACATTTGATAAATTATTTTATTGGGAGCTGGATTAAAAACTGTTTGAACATTTGAATTCGTTTTATCCAGCTGTATGGTTGTTGACTTTGATTGGCCAATCTCTGCAAGTGAAGGATATAAGATCGGAATGTTTGTATTGATAATTGAACCTGTAATGGCAGTATTTCCTGTAATCTTTGATTGTGCAATTAAACTATTAATTTTTACTGTAGACTCTGCTCCTACTGAATTCGTAATGATTGCGCGTACTTTGGGATCTGTAAAAAATACAGTCCCTATGAATGCATTATCAAAAATATCAATTGCTACAGAATCTTTTGGTACCGAAAGTGCATACTGACCGATATATCCATCTACATACGAATATTGAATATCTGTAAGGCCTGTAGTGATCGCAATATTCTGTGCGGTAGTAATTGCATTGCCGCTTTTATATGTCACCTTTAAATTACCTGTATAGGTAATTGTATTAAACTTTGTATTGCCTTCACTGCAATCCAATGTGTAACCTGTCAAATCAATGGAAGTTGTTGAAACAACCGGAGATGCTCCATTGTAAGTCAGCGAAATTGTTTTTGTTAAAGCAACCCCGTTCTTTTTGATGTAGGGAAATGTTATGGTTGCGTCCACATTGTGTTTGAAAGTGGAAGATATTTTTAGTGGTACTGTTCCTGATTTAACAAGAACCGTTTTCAATCTTTCTCCATGTGTGGTTGTTAGCGTAACAGATTTCGTAAAAGCATGTGAAATACTTCCGGAACCTGGTAAGCCTGCAACTTCAGTAGTTGTAAGCGCCACAGACTGCGTAATAGCAAGATCTGTAATCTTTAAAAGATCTGTAATAAGCTGGGTATATAAATCCTGATAATAAATGAACGTATAAAAGCCATTTATATCTTCCGTAATATTCAGTTGCTTTTTATTGGGATCAACAATATCCTTCAATGATAAATCTGCATCAATCAAGGGATATAGATATTCTGGAGTTGCATTGGCGACTTTTAATTTATCAAAATCTCTTTTGTAGCAACCAAAAGTGATTGATGTAAATGCCACCAATAATAAAAAATACGAAAAAGTCCTTTTATGTATGATTTTCAATTTCTTAGGAATTAAAATTATAGTTCTAATTTAATCTATTTTTTGTATATTGAATTGAAGAATTCATATTATTTATTGCATTATGAGAAAACTCATTATTTTATTTATACTAAGCGGATTCATTTCTGTTGGCTGCTTAGGCGGTACTTCTGCTTCCGGTCCTGGCAAACCGAAAAAGTCGTCCACTGAAAAGCGCATTAAAAAGCAGCAAAAGCATAGAAAGAAACACGAATGTCCTCAATTAGACTGTTAACAAACATTTAATCTCCCCCAATAAAGAGGAAGCGGTGTCTAATCAACACACTTCCTCTTTATTTTTTATTCCTGAAGAAGCCTTATCGTTCACTTTTTCTGTTGGCATACCACCAACTTTATAATAAAGACATTCAAAAGAGCAAAAAGTAAGCATGGTGTGGAAAAAAATCAAATTCTTACAAGAACATATTCTATTGTGATACACTGCTGCCTAAGCAATTCATTGGTTGCATATACTTAATTCATCTTTTACTTCATAAAGTCCTGATATTTCTTATCTTTAATAAGGGCAATTTAATTATTTATTTCAAACGCATTACATATGAAAATCAATCGTAGCTGTGGAGCACTTTTGCATATTTCTTCTTTATATAATTCATCGGGTATTGGCGACTTTGGCCCTTCTGCCTATTCCTTTGCAGACTATCTATCCAATTGCGGAATGACTTATTGGCAAACGCTGCCATTGAACTATACAGACGGCGGACGGGGATTTTCTCCTTATAGCTGTTTATCCGCCTTTGCCGGAAATCCATTATTCATTAGTCCTGAGATTTTATTAAAAGAAGATTTACTACTACCGGAAGACATCACAAATCCTATCTTTGAAGAACACCACGTAGAATTTGATAAAGCATATGCTTATAAAATGGGCTTGCTTACAAAAGCATTTGAACGTTTTGAAAAAAAGGATGCATCCGAATTTAATACCTTTTGCAGCGAACATGCTTATTGGTTAGATGATTTTACTTTATTTCTTTCTATTAAAAATTTTCACGGAGGTGCCTGGTGGCTTGAATGGCCAAAGGAATTAAAAAACAGAGAAGCAAGTGCGATCACCAAAATAAAAAAAACGCTTGAGCATGATATTAAAAAACAGAAGTTTATTCAATATCAGTTTTTCAAACAATTAAATACATTAAAAAATTACTGCAACTACAAAAACATAAAATTCATTGGCGACATGCCTTTTTATGTAAGCCACGATAGCAGTGATGTATGGAAACATCGGGAGTATTTTAAATTATCGAAAGACGGCAGTCCGGCAAAAGTTGCAGGCGTTCCGCCAGATATGTTTTCAGAAACCGGACAACTATGGGGCATGCCCGTATTCAACTGGAGTGCTTTACAAAAAACGCAATATGATTGGTGGGTTAAACGTGTAAAACACACCTTGCTTATGTGTGATATTATCCGCCTGGATCATTTCCGTGCATTCTCTGCATACTACGAAATTCCTGCCTCCGAGCATACGGCGGTGAATGGAAAATGGACAAAAACGCCTGGTAATTCTTTTTTTAATACGCTAAAGAAAATGCTCAACGATCTGCCTTTTATTGCGGAAGATCTTGGAGAAATTGATCAGCCAGTAATTGATCTGATCGAAAAATTCAGACTACCGGGAATGAAATTATTACAGTTTGCTTTCAGCGAACATACTGCAACCAGTATTCACAGTCCGCATAATTACAAACAAAATAATGTTGTATATACGGGAACACACGATAACAATACGTTGCTTGGCTGGTATACAGAAGAAATATCAGATGAAACCCGACAAAACATTTCAACCTATTTAAACAAAGAAATAAATCATTCGAATGTAAATAAAGAATTTATTCGAAAAGCAATTTCATCTGTTGCAGTACTTGCAATACTTCCCGTACAGGATTTATTAAACTTAGGTTCGGAAGCAAAAATGAATCGACCAGGAAGCCTGCATGGAAACTGGCAATGGAGGCTGCATTCCCAAGCCCCATTCACAGAAGAACTGGCCAAAGAGATTCGAAATGAACTTACATTATTCAATAGAATATAATAAAAATTCACTGCAAAAAAGTCTGTTTTTGCAGTGAATTTAATGAGTTCAATATTATTTATTTATGCCAATTCGTAAGCCCAAATTCAAAACCAAATTCCTATTCATCATATTGTTGGAACCATATGTATTTTGTACGATCAATCCATGATAATATGCTATATCCGTACTTAACCAAAGCGTTTCTCTTAATTTAAAGCTTAAGCCGATCGTCCCTTGTATTCCGAAATCAAATGAATTGTAAGCATCTTTAACCGGAGTTTTTGTATAAATGGTATTATCATCTTCATTTCTGATTTTACCTCCGGTAAGAAAACCAAAACTGGGACCTAAAGAAATATTTGGCCTTACGTTGTGCGAATTGTCATTAAAAAAATAAATCGCACGAATAGGTATCCGAATGAAATCACTACTTACACGTTCATCCATCTTTTTTCCTTCATAAGCTAATGTTCCATTATAAGTATGTTTATAACCTTCTCGTGAATATTTAACATCAATACCCAAACCCCAATGAGTTTGAGTGCTATATACAAAAGCAGCACCAACATTACATGATTCTTTATGAACAACATGCTGTCCGCTATTAGACATCCATGTTGTCCCGGAACCGACAGTTATACCTATAGATGTTCGTTGAGCAAAAGCAAGTATGCCAACACAATACAAAATCGCTGTTAAAAGTATTTTATTTTTCATATGGATATTTTATTTTTTGAGAAAATCGACCAACACCAGTTCTGTAGGTGTAATTAAAGGACTTGAATTATTATTTGTTTCCATCTTTGTTTCCATCTCCAGAATTTTGTTAATATACTTCTCCAGTTTTCCATTTTCATAATCTGTTAAAATGCCGGGATGTATATAATGCTTTTTACAAACACTACGGGTATTTCCTAATTGATGTGCAACAATGTCCATTGCTTCATTCATCAACCGTTTTACATGTGTTTTATTTTCACCGTAACCCAAATTTCTAAAGGCTTGTAAACATTTCACTGTTCCTGTCCAGGTGCGAAAATCTTTGCTTGTAAAATCTCCTCCCGATATTTCACGGATATACGCATTTACATCACCTGAATCAATACAGTGGTTGTTGCCGGCTTCATCAAAATATTGAAACAATTCTTTTCCGGGAATGTCCTTACATTGAGAAATAATATGAGCAAGCTTTCTGCTCTTCAGACTAATTCTGTGATACACGCCTTTTTTACCTTTGAACAGAAAGCGTACCTCATCTCCTTTGATCTTAACATGCTTATCTTGCATCGTTGACAAGCCATAAGAACCGTAGAGCTTTTCGTATACATTATTACCAACACGAATGCTGGTTGATTCCATAATGCTGATGATTGCTGCCAACACCTTCGTACGCGGATATCCACGCTGAGCAAGGTCTTCTTTTATCTTAGATCGTATTGCAGGCAATACAGATGCAAATTCTTTTAATCGGTAATATTTTGTCTGATCTCTAAAATTGGACCAATTGGGATGATAGCGGTATTGTTTTCTTTTTTTAGAATCAATTCCTGTTGCCTGAATATGTCCATATTCTTTCAAACAAATCCATACGTTTTCCCAAGCAGGCGGAATAACCAATTGCTTAATACGTTTCAGGATCTTTTTATCCGAAATTTTTTCATCTTTGTAGTAATACGAAAATGCAGTTCCTCTCTTTTTACGGATAATCCCCTCTTCATTATCACCTACATATATCAAATTGGCAAGCTTTGCACTTGCTTCGTAATCTTTGACACATTTGGCAATCTTACTTTTTGATATAATAAATTCCGAAACTGCTGTTTGCGCTAGCGTCATAAAATTATCTATTTAACTCTTATCGATCGTTAGAATCTGTACTGCCACAGTTCATTTTAAATAAACAAGAAATCCACTTCGTAAACTTCTTCTAAAGTAATGTCTTTCATATTTTTTATTTTTTAGTTGTTGATTTTTTAGATACAGTTTTTTTCGTAGGCACTTTAGCTCCCTTTTCTTTTGCTTCCGATAAGCCTATAGCTATGGCTTGTTTCGGATTTACAACTTTATCGCCACTGCTGGATTTTAACTTTCCTTCATGCATGCGATGCATCGCACTCTCAACATATTCCTGTGCTTTTTTAGAATACTTTGCCATATTATTTTATTTGGACAGTTGAACAATACAGCTTTTAATTTCCATAACTCGTTGAAAGATTCAGCTGATTGAAAGATCAATTGTTTGTTTTATTCTCTAATACCTGAATTTCGCTCTTCTCTTTTACGATTGCTTGGCGAAGCAACAAGTGAAGACTCATATATAAATTCGCAATCCAAACCAATGCAAAACCTGCCAGCAAATACCCACGCCAATCCGAATAAAATAATTTATATTCTGTAATGAACAGAATAAATAAGGTTACATAATGACTGAAACAATATTCACAGGTAAACAGGTAAAAGAACTTACGATGCAATAAAGATTTACATGTTTTACTTTTATGAATGCAATATTCACGGGGTTCTTTAAACACCTCTTCATGTGTTACTGTCCATGAAATACATGCAATGGGAATTGCCAGAATAAACAGCCAAAAGACTTGTTCAAGCATATTTATTTTATTAATTATTATGTATAACAAAAATCTATAATTATGTATAAAGATGTTTTACAGATTTTCAGAATAAAATTATATCATTTACATAAATGGTCGAAATTCTGTATCTGTGTAAATTGTAATTTTTAGCATTTTTAGTGTAATAATTTTTATTTGCATTTGACCTATTTGCATATATCTTTCACCAAATTTTAGCCATATGAACAGCATAGACAAAAATCAACGGGAAAAAAATCATCAGGATTTAACAGATGCAGCTTCCATAAAAAAAATTATTGAATTAGCAGATGGACAAACATGTTTTTTATGTACATCCGCAGGTTCAAGACCTATGACTGTTCAGCGGGTAGATAAAGAAGGTGCTATTTGGTTTCTGAGTGCAAGCGACAGCAATCAAAATAAAGAAATCGAAGAAAATAGTTTCATTTATTTATATTTTCAAAATAACCAGCATTCAGATTTTATGCACTTGTCCGGAAAGGCACAAGTTTTAAAAGATAAGCGCATGATAGCAGAATTATGGAATCCATTTTTAAAAACATGGTTTACAGAAGGTCAAAATGATCCACGTATTTCAATTATAAAATTTATACCAGCTCATGGATATTACTGGGATACAAAACATGGCAATTTTATCGCAGGAATAAAAATACTTATCGGCGCTGCAACAGGGATAACATTAGATGATTCCATTCAAGGTGAATTACAAAATCAACCTATTCATAAAACACATATTTCGCACGGATAAGGGAAGCTGACTAACAAAATTATCTCCTTATGGAACAAATACACAATTCAAAAGTACTTCAGAATTTATTGATCGGTGTAATATTGATTGCCGTGATGATTTTTGCCAGCACCTGGTTGATACCGGTATCCTGGGCTTTTTTATTTGCTTGTTTATTATATCCAGTCTGTACGTTTCTGGAACGTAAGGGATTGAACAGAACAATCACATCTATTCTTGTTACAATGTTATTCTGCGTTTTAATGTTTTTTACATTATATTTTTTAATTACACAGGCTTTGGTGATCATACAAACAAATGATAATGTATTGCATAAAATCAAAGAAGGAATCGAATCGTCTATTTTATATTTGCAATCAAAAAGCGGTTTGCATTTTTATGAACCCAATAGTTTAAAAGAAAGTTTATCCAATATGCTTAAAAATGGCATTGGTCTATTATCGCTGCAATTAAGTAGCGTTGGTACAAATATCTTAACACTTGCACTTACACCCGTTTTTTTATTTTTCATTTTAAATTTACGAGGTCTGATTAAAGATTTTTACCAAAAAAATTATAAAGGAGAAGATCTTGAAACCATACAAAACTTCATAACAAAATCCTTAACCAGCGTTAAAAATTATCTCTGGGGAACCATGATATTGACTTTGGTTACTGCAGTCATGACCTATATTATTCTAATGCTGTTTGGAATTAAATCAGCACTCTTTTTCAGTATCTTCCTTGCTGTTTTAAATATCATTCCCTACATCGGAAATTTAATTGCCTACGTTGGTATCTTATCTTTTGTCTGGATCACAAAAGAATCCGGATCAACAGTTATTTATATAACTGTTTGTTTATACTTCTCTAATATGATTCAGGAAAATATTTTACGTCCCAAATTGGTTGGAGATAAAATGGAGATCAATGCTTTTCTTGTGTTATCAGCTGTAATGCTGGGCGCTATTATCTGGGGAGTCTCCGGAATGGTATTGTTTGTACCGTTCTTAGGTATTGCAAAAGCTTTGATTGAAAGCAATCCGGAATGGAATAAATATGCGATCCTGTTTGCTTCAGAAGATCCGGAGAAAAAAACAGCATTCAAAAAAATTCAGCAAAAAATCATTCATCCGAAATTAAAGCAACACAATGCTTCTCAAATATAATATACCCCACGTTGTTCACTACAAACCTGGTGTTCCTTTTCCTTCTGTTAGAAACTTATACAAACTTCCTTTTACATAATAATCCCAGCCTTTTGTACAATCTTTATAACACTCAATGTTTGGAACCAGGCCAACGTGTGTGAATAGAATATGAGTTTGATTGTTCGAACGACTTAATTCAAAATGAATTTCAGTGTTTGTCCATTCACTTTTATCTTTGAGAAAACTAAGATGACTATCTGTAACAAGCCAAACAATTTTCTTATCGGGAATAAGTTCTATAATTTTCTGAGTTGATATGTGCATATCTGCAAACTGAACTGTAAATACATCGTTTAGTTTTTCTGTACTGCCTTTAATGTCGTCTGTCCACCATGCTGCAACAGTATTGATACTATTGAATACCTCATGAATGGGTTTATCGACTATAAGCTCTATTGAATAATCTTTATTTTTCATTTGCATTAAAAAGTTTATGTACGAACTATATGTACCCGCACAATTTTCCGATGCAGAAAATTATGCGGGTACAAATACCTCATTATTTATTTTTTAGAAGAAAGGCGTTCTTCGTCTGCAGTGGTAGGCTTGCCTTTGCCATTCGGATTTCCTTTTCCTGTAGCAATCAAATCTTTTAAACTTTGCTGAATGTATTGTGCCCAGGCATTTGAACAGATCTCATAGCATTCAAAATCAGGCACCAAACCATGATGTATAAAACAGATCTCTGTCTTGCCCCCTTTTTTAGAAATATCAAAACTGATCTTTGTACCTGTCCACTCGCTTCTGTCTTTTGTCATTTTGAAATAATTGTACTTTACAAACCATACAACCCGTTCGTTCGGAATGCTTTCGATCAAGGTGATCTGCGCATAATGTATATCTTCGTATTGATACACAAATGTTTCATTCAATGTATCGGTACTGCCTTCAATTTCTTCGGACCACCAGCCGCGCACATTGTTGATTGCATCGAATGCTTCTTTGGGTGTTTGGTCTACAGATATTGTGTAGCTTAAATCTTTCGTTGCCATGCTGTTTGTTATTTAGTTTATTAAAATATATGAACAATAATTGATTCTTAGTTGAATCCAACAAAAATACTGTCTCAATTTAAGATAAACAGGGCATCAAATGGACATTATTCAGGGTTGATTTGGACAACACAACTGACTACCTTTGTAAAAATTCACTCGTATGAAGCAAGTAACAATCGTAGTTCCCACAGGTAACATCAACCTAAGCAGCATTACAGGCTCTTATGAAATTCTGACGCGCGCAAATGCCTATTGGCAACGCATCGGAAACAAAGCATTGTTCGACGTACAGATAGCAAGTTTCGAAACGGAGTTAAAAACAAGCGTCGGATATTTTTCGCTTCATCCTGTTCCGATCGATTCAATCATCAAAACGGATATCATAGTTATTCCTTCTCTTTCCTACGATTACGATACCGTGTTAAAAGATAATGGAAAATTGATTCAGTGGATCAAAGAACAATATAAGAACGGTGCTGAAATCGCGAGTATCTGTACGGGTTCTTTTTTAGTAGCTGCAACCGGATTGCTGGATGGAAAAACATGTTCCACACATTGGAATGCTGCAAACGATTTCAGACGTATGTTTCCAAACATTGATCTTCAGGTTGACAAACTCATTGCCGCAGAAAAAGGCATCTATACAAATGGTGGTGCCTACTCGTTTCTGAATCTCATACTTTTTCTGGTTGAAAAATATTTTGACAGACAAACGGCCATCTATTGTTCAAAAGTTTTTCAGATTGAAATTGATCGTACTTCGCAATCTCCTTTTGCCATTTTTCAGGTACAGAAAAATCACGGCGATGCGGTGATCAGCAAGGCTCAAACCTATATTGAAGAACACCTTAGTGAAAAAATATCGTTTGAAGAACTGGCGTCAAAACTTGCAACAAGCAGACGTAATTTCGACAGACGTTTTATTAAGGCGACAGGAAATACTCCGGTAGAATATCTGCAACGTGTAAAAGTTGAAGTTGCAAAAGGTACCTTGGAAAAAGGACGTAAAAGTATTTTTGAAGTGATGCAGGATGTTGGATATGCGGATGATAAAGCGTTCAGAGAAGTATTCAAAAAAATAACAGGCTTGTCCCCGCTGGAATACAAATCGAAATATGCTACAGTAATGTAATAACATTATTATTTTCGTGTGACTAATTATAGATCAACATCCTCCATTTATATTTAAAATCACAAAATATTTAGACTCTTTTATTTTTCCTTGTTCAATTCTATCAATACGAATGTATCTGGTATCATTAAGACCATATTGAAATAATTTTGAATTGCGGGTGAATTGAATATAGATGGTATCATCCCCATATTCACTTTCATAAGGAATATTAACAATCGTATCTTTTAATTGATACTTCTTTTTCATGATTTGCTTATATGTTTTGAGTTGGTCTTCGCTTATTGAAACATCTGAATCTAATGGCAATCTGAAATAATAACGTAAAGAATCTGACAATGCAGTATATGGCAAAACATCCGACAACTGTTCATAGTCATATTTATTCTGTCGCTCTTGTGTTAATTTCGTTGAACGATGATCAAGGGCTTCAACGATGCTATGTGTATACGTATATGAAATTTTAAACTGATCATTTTTATTTTTAGGGATGATCTGAATAAGTTTAGGATATTGATATGAATCAAATTGTTCGGAAATGAAAATCGTATCTTTTTTGACATTTACAATAGGATTAACAGCTATCTCTTCGTCTGTACCAACATAATTGTAATCGTCATCAAAATCTACTAAAATCCCTTTCAAACAAATAGTGAAAGAAGGATACTGCAGTGTAAACGATGCCGGAAATTGAGATGAAGTGGACGAAACAGGAATATAAAAAACCGAAGCATCATACCTATATCCTTTCCGCACTTTATACCACTGCGGATATTCTGTAAGTACTTCAAGATATTGGCAAAAATCTACCCGATTTGGCGGCTCAATGGTTTTATCCATTGACTCATACATGAATTCACCATCTACAGGTGATACATATACAACTTTTGATGCTGCAATTGTATCATCTGCTGTTAACTGACGCTCCTCCACCTTTAATGTGTCTGCAGCATATTCTGTCGGAGACGGAACTGAATCGGTAAGAACCATTGAATTCTTTTCTTCTGTTGAATTCGTGCAATTAAGAAAACAAAAAATAATAAATAGATAACCGCTTCTCATAAAAATATTTATTTATCAATTTTACAAAATGTATGTAACAACGATTATGAAAGATAGTAAAATATTCCGGTTCCTCTATGGTTGAAAAAAATCAAAAAAATATCTATTTATAAATAAAAAGCCGGCAGACTCACTTTCATAGAAAACAATCTGCCGGCTTGAAAGAAATTAAACCAACTATTTTTTTATCATCTTAAACTGATACCAATCTTCATTCATTTTATAACGAACAAGGTATAGACCACTTTTTAATTGTTCTCCGATTTGTGCTTCACTATCTACTGTAATCGTTTCGACCAAGGCGCCAGATGCATCGTAGATGTAAAAACGGATCGATGCGCCTTTGGTATCTATCGTAATATTACTTTCAAATGGATTCGGATAGATGGAAACATATTCGATTCCGGAAGGATCGTTTATTCCTGTTGATATACATTCATTCAAATAAAGTTTTGGTGTGATGCCTGTTGTACCTCCTGAACAGATGTTGCACACATCGCGTGACGCAGTTCCATTTGCAACACCCGCACAATCCACACAGCTTTGTTCTGTCTTACCGCAACCGCAATTACCCGGTGCTGTTTTATTTGCATCAGCCGGACAGCCATCACCTGCAACCGATACATAACCCAATGGCTTGGTACATGCAGACTGGGTAACAGACGGATCACCTTTGCCATCGCTGTCGGTATCTGCGTACCATATAATGGAAGAAGTTTGTGTAATAACTTTTGCAGTCGATGTAGCCTTACAGCCTGAAGCATTTGTTACTTCAACGGTATACGAACCCGCAGTGGTTGCTGTATACGTCTGCGCAGTACCCACCTGTGTGGTACCGTTCATCCATTTATAAGAAGAACCTACATTTGCTGTTAACTCAAGACTTCCGCCCTGACAAAATGAAGTAGACGAAGAAGTGATCGTTGCAGTTGGTAAAGCATCTACGGTAATTACTTTCGCTGCAGACATTGCTTTACAGCCCGCTGCATTTGTTACTTCAACCGTATACGAACCCGCAGCTGTTGCTGTATACGTCTGCGCAGTACCCACCTGTGTGGTACCGTTCATCCATTTATACGAAGAACCCGCACTTGATGTAAGCACTACACTTCCACCCTGACAAAATGAATTACCTAAAGAAGTGATCGTTGCAGTTGGTAAAGCATCTACGGCAATTACTTTTACAGCAGACATTGCTTTACAGCCCGCTGCATTTGTTACTTCAACCGTATACGAACCCGCTGCGGTTGCTGTATACGTTTGTGCAGTACCAACCTGTGCGGTAGCATTCATCCATTTATAAGAAGAACCTGTACTTGCCGTCAATAAAAGGTTTCCACCCTGACAAAATGAATTAGCTAAAGAAGTGATCGTTGCTGTTGGTAAAGCATCTACGGTAATTACTTTCGCTTCAGACGTTGCTTTACAGCCCGCAGCATTTGTTACTTCTACGGTATACGAACCCGCAGCTGTTGCTGTATACGTCTGCGCAGTACCCAACTGTGCTGTTCCGTTCATCCATTTATACAAAGAACCCGCACTTGATGTAAGCACTACACTTCCACCCTGACAAAATGAATTAGCCAAAGAAGTGATCGTTGCTGTTGGTAAAGCATCTACGGTAATTACTTTCGCTTCAGACGTTGCTCTACAGCCCGCAGCATTTGTTACTTCTACGGTATACGAACCCGCAACTATTGCTGTATACGTCTGCGCAGTACCAACCTGTGCGGTACCATTCATCCATTTATACGAAGCGCCTGCACTTGCTGTCAATAACAGGTTTCCACCCTGACAAAATGAATTAGCTAAAGAAGTGATCGTTGCAGTTGCTGTACATATTTCATTTGCGACCGCAATCCAATTAATGTTGAAACCTCCCGTTGGAATTCCCAGACCAATAGAATAGGTACCTTGCGGCAGATCGACCACTTTAGAGATGGTCGTCCAGGTTTGCCAGCCACCCGTATTCGGTACAGAAAATGTTGCCAACTTGGTAGCACCTGCATCTTTTTCCAATGAGATCACACCTGTATTGTTCATAGACGCAACTCTGAAAAACACTCTGTATTTCCCTGCTGTTGGTATCGTAATACTTGCATAACTCAACCAATCATTGGCATCAATATAACTGACATTGTCACCACTCTCTTTACATGCTTCTTTCTGTACACCCGACATTGCATCGTAAGACTCTGCTTCAAGAACAATAATCGGAGCCTGTGGTAACATAAGTACTGTTGCATTTTTCTGACTGGCCAGATTGGTTGAAGCATTTCCGCCTACCGGTCTTAACTCTGCTTTCCATGCATATTTTTTACCAACTTCCGGCAATGCATTCATGGGGAAAGATACGTCTACTGATTCACCTGTTTCTACTTGAACTGTTTTGGTTTGAAGCACCGTATTTACACTATCACAGAAAGAAATTACCAGATCTCTTTTCTGCGTTACCGTATAATTCACCTGAACACTATATGTATTTTTAGATGTTGTAAGATTTGGTGAATTCACAAAATTAATTTCATCTTTTAACGATCCATAATCATACGATCTTAAAAAATCACGTACTACCGAACCTGACCAGGTAAGATTGTTCGACGGCCAACCGCCGCTAGTACTAGCACCACCCGTTACTGCAGAAGCTCCTTCATTTTTATCATTGATGCTCCAGTTGCAGTTAGTAAGTTTATTCCGCTTCATAAAATCAATCCATGCATTGGTTTCAGTTACATTTACTGCACCATTACCATCTGCATTCACTGTTCCCCATTCTGTTATAACAACAGCTAAGCCTTTATCCAGCGCATACTGACATTTATCTCTGTTTGTCTGTCCGTGAGAACCTGCATAAAAATGTACCGTATAGGCAACGTTGCTTCTATTGATGGGATCATTTGCAGCCTGATCTACATCGGCAGACCAACTAGGAGTACCAACAATAATAATGTTATCCGGATCAATTGTGCGGATTGCATCGATCACCTGAATCGCATACGGTTTGATAACACCGCTCCACGATACACTCAACGGTTCATTGTATACTTCATACATCACATTCGGCAAATGACCATAGGTCTGTGCCATTTCCTGGAAGAAAGCAATTGCTGCTGTTGTATTCCATTCTGCGTGATGCGTATGCCAATCAATGATCACATACATATTATTTGCAATAGCCGCATCGATCACCGCTTTTATGCGTGCTTTATTACCGGTCTGATTTGAATAATTTCCATTTGGATTATCTAAATACCCACCACCATCTTCAACACCCATAGCAACCCGAACAATCGCAGAATTCCAATCGCTCTTTAACCAGGAAACTACATTTGCATTGTAATACTTTTCTCCACCCCAACCTGTATTCGACCAAAAAAAGCTGTTACCCGCAAAACTTACCGGCACACCATTCTTATTCACTATTTTATTTCCGCTAACAGATAAAGCTCCGTTCATAGAAACGACTTGAGCAAAAGTCATATGAGATGAAACAATAAATAACAATACAATTCCAATTTTTAATAAATAAATTAGAATGTCTATTGGGTAGACAGATTTTACACATTCGACAAAGTCCGTTGTTTTTTCAAGTTTTAGGCGCTTTTTCATAATGAAATAGTTATATTTTTTGTTCATATAATTCAAAATTAGAACTTAATATATTCACCATCGATACAATAGGACTTGAAATTGTTAAAAAAAATATCAAATAAACCCTATTTAAAGGATGTTTATACGCTTCAATAACACACTGAATATTAAACTGTTAAATGACTATTTAGGACTCGACTGAACTTTTTATATACGCTTTAACTTTTCACATCAAAAAAAGATCAAAAAGTATACGAAATGATCCCTAACATGGGAGATTATCCGGTTGAGTTCAAAAATAATGACTTGAATACATCAGCAAAAACGCATTCATCTACACATCAAAATTGAAAATCCCCGCATTCAACAAAAGATTGAATGCGGGGATTTTTAGTTTAAAATGACTCCAGTGTTTTTAGCAATTTAACCAGCCAATCCAATTTCATAGAAATCTAATCGGCTGGCCTGAACGAACTACTACATTTTTATTATTTTGAACTGATACCAGTCAGCGTTCATTTTATATCTCACCAGATAAATTCCGCTCTTCAATTCTTCACCTATTTGCGTTTCGCTATCCAGCAAAACTGTTTCAACTAAAGAACCCGCTGCGTCATAGATATAAAAGCTTACCAATTCGCCTTTCGTATCAATGGTAACCTTATTTTCAAATGGATTCGGATAAACAGAAACCAATTCGATTCCAGATGGATTCGTTACTGCAGTAGCTGTACATTCGCTTAGATTTACTTTGGGCGTAATACCTGTAGTACCACCCGAACAGATGTTGCATACATCCAAGGATGCAGTACCATTTGCTACACCTGCACAATCCAGGCAGCTTTGTTCTGTATTTCCACAACCGCAATTACCCGGATCAACTTTGTTGGCATCGAGCGGACATGCATCGCCTACTATTGATACATAACCTGCTGGCTGTACACACGAAGACTGTGTAACATTTGCATCTCCTTTTCCATCGTTATCCAAATCTGCATACCACACAACAGATGAAGTCATTGTTATTGTCGTTGACGATGATGTTGCTTTACAACCTGCTGCATTTGTTACTTCAACCGTATACGAACCCGCTGCTGTTGCTGCATAGGTTTGTGCTGTACCAACCTGCGCTGTGCCCTTCATCCATTTATAAGAAGAACCCGCACTTGATGTAAGTACTACACTTCCGCCCTGACAAAATGATGTGGACGGAGACGTGATCGCTGCTGCCGGTAATGCATCTACAGTTATTACTTTAGCAGCAGAGGTTGCTTTACAACCTGCTGCATTTGTTACTTCAACTGTATACGAACCCGCTGCTGTTGCTGCATAGGTTTGTGCTGTTCCAACCTGCGTTGTTCCATTCATCCATTTATACGAGGAACCTGTACTCGCTGTTAAAACTACATTTCCACCCTGACAGAAAGAAGTTGATGGAGATGTGATCGTAGCTGTTGGCAAAGTATTTACAGTTATCACTTTTGCAGGTGATGTTGCTTTACAGCCTGCTGCGTCTGTAACTTCTATCGTATACGAACCCGCTGCTGTTGCAGTATAGGTTTGTCCTGTACCAACCTGAGTTGTTCCGTTCATCCATTTATAAGAAGAACCCGCACTTGATGTAAGCACTACATTGCCACCCTGACAGAATGATGTTGATGGTGATGTGATCGTTGATACACATGCCAACTTGAAATCTAAATAATTAAGGTTGTAACCACCCGTGCTTATAACAACTTTAATTACATGTGAACCTGCAGCTACCGTAACATTACCCAAATTTACAGTACTCCAGGTATCCCAACCTCCCGTAGATTGTATTGTTGCACGATCAATAACTGTTACACCATCAAGCATCACGGTTAATTTACCTCCAAGTCCTGCTACTCGTGCCGCAACAGTATAGTTTGTAGTTACGTCTGCTTTTACCGTATAATTCATCCACTCATTATCATCTGCCCATCCTACAATGGATGTTTGTTCGGCATTTGAATATTGAATGTCTACACCGTCGTTACGGAAATACCAGCCTGTATTCCATGCTGTATAGTTGCCACCAGCTGCACCGTATTGTTTTGTTTCAAATACTACATCATTATATGCAATTCCATTTCTTCCTTCATCATACTGTGTTGCCTTGATTTTTGAAGGTAATGTGATGGACTGAAACGGTTTTGTACTATTTCCATCTGCTGCAAATAATGCAAACAAATAGCCTTGATTAATGGAGCAATTAGCCAACTTAACATTGTTTACCATTTCATCCAAAATAGATTGCCCGACGGTTGCAGAAGGTTTTGCACCTCCGTTGATATAGTCAGCTAATGCGGTCCAGTTAGTTGGTTCTTTAAATGAAACGGCTCCCGATACACTAGCCATTTTTTTATACGGCCAAACAGCCCAACCAATATTATGTTTGTTCATCAAATCAACTGTATTGCGTATCCAATGGTTGGAATTCTCTCCAAATTCACCCATCCAAATTGGCACATTCTGCGCATCACGAATTTGAAATACAAAATCAAGTGAAGCATCTGTAACATCATTCCAGTATTTGTGAAAACTGTAAACCATATTATTATCCCACTTCGGAGTAAGTCCTGAATAGTCGTTTGCATAACTATTACCTTCAATGAATACAATATGATTCTGATCAAACAAACGGATAGCTGCAGTAATATCCTTCATAAGATTTAGTAATAATGTATTATTCTGAATTGTCCAGTTTGTCTCATTAATCAAATCATAGCCACCAACAGTTTCTTCATTTGCATAACGTCTGGCAAGTTCCTTCCAAAGTGCAATAGTCCGATCTCTGTTTTGAGCACTGGTATATGTGCTACCTGCCGCATCTTCCCACAAGGAAGACTGGCCTGCTACATAGTCACTGATATCACCGCTGTTTTGTCCGCCAGGTGCTGCATGCAGATCCAGTATCACATAGATATTATTTGCTTTGCACCAGGCAATGATCTGGTCAACTGTTTCAAATCCTTTTTCAATAAATACATTGGAAGCTCCTTGTTGGATGAACAAATTATAATGCAGCGGCAAACGGATTGTATTAAAGCCCCATTTTGCAATACTATCGATATCTGCTTTTGTTAAAAAATTTGTTTTATAATCATCATAAAACTTTTCCATATTAACAGTACCTACCACATCTGCAATCTTTTGTTTCATCACATGTTGATACCCTCCGCCTAAGTTTAGCATGTATCCTTCCTGCACCATGTAATTACCAATGTTGATAGCACGTATCTGAAAGTTCCCAGCATTATTTACAATATTTTTACCACTTGTATGAAGAAAATCCAAATTGCTGTTCACATGTTCTGTTACATTCATATAATTCAGATTGAATCCACCATCCACAAAAAGCACTTTCAGTTTGTGAACACCTTGTGTTAATGGAACGGATTGCAACGTAGTACTCATCCATTGTTGCCAACCACCAGTAACAGGCAATGACAAGGATTGAGAAACAGGTACTCCATCAATTAATAATGATAACACACCGCCGTTTGCTAAACTTGCTGAACGGAATGAAAAATCATAGGACGCTGTTTTTGTTGCATTGATATCAAATTCCAGCCAATCATTTGTATCAATGTAACCCACATTCGAACCTAATCCAATATCGGAAGTAGTTTCAGTTTGTATACCAAACATATTACTAAATGCTTCTGCCTCTATGATACCAGGAACAGGAATCGGCGCTGCTACCCGTTCGCCATAACCGCCAATGATGACTTTAACATTGGTTGGAAATGTACATTGAATGGTAGACGACTGATCGCCTACATCATCATAAGCGAACGCATAGGTTTGAGATTGATAACTGATATCTGTACTATGAAAGAAATTTACATACTGATTAAAAGGAGCAACTTTGAAAAAGCGTGTTGCATCCGAATTGTATTGTACTTCACCTACAGCCGCGTTCGTATAGATCGCATGACGGTTGATAGCTGCGCATACCTGCGCCTGGATCATTAAATCTTCATCGTACTTAGCGCTTGGTGCAGTTGCATATGTTGTTGCCAAAGCCCCTGCTCCTTCAATGGCATCTTGTGTAGTAGGTTTCCAATAAATTGTAGCTTGAGAATTATCAGCCGGATCATAAAAATCAAATCGATTACCTGTAACTCGACCTCGCCACGTACCTCTGTCGCCAATGTTGAGCAATAGATCTTTACTGCTATAGGTGTTCCAGATATCGTTGATGTAAGCAGCAAAATAATCTTTATACGCACCATTTGATTTGAAGTCAGGAATTTTAGAAGCCTGTTCAATGATTGCTTCTCCATCCATGGAATGTGTTTTCACAACTTTACAACCATAGAAAGGGGTTTCTACTTTTGTTGTCCATGAATTTAAAATGTTTTGATGTGAAATAACTTCACCAATTTTCTTATTTACATTCGGTGCAGAACCATCATGTACTCTGGTATTATACGACGACGAATACGAACCGCTGATACCTCCTGTATAACCTGTAACCTCCAACCCCATTGGATATTGATAGGAATCGACTCTACTGGTGTTCGTCCATAAACCGGCATTCCCCCATGTCAATTCAACTAACTCCCAGCGTATACCATCGTTGGGATCAGTGGGGTTTTGCAGATCCGCACCTGCATAACCGCCAGTTTGATGAAAATAAATATACATCGGCGATTTAAACGAGATCAAAATCCGGCAACCAAAAAGCCCTTGTGGAATCTGAATGGTTTTATTTGGAATATCACTTAGTTTAAAAAACATCGCAGCATATTTATTTTTGCCATCCGGAGTATTTCCCCATGCCGGACCGGGAACGGTATTGTTATTATAACTCATTACCTGTAATTGGCTTTGCGTCATATCCATCCACACATTCCCCATCCCCGGGAATTGCCCCACCAAGCCTATATAAATTTCATTGTCTGCATATCGCGAACTGTTTTGAAATGTATAGGGTAATGTCTGGGCACATGTCTCATTGTAAAACAAACATAGAATGATAAAAACTTGGAGGATTAATTTCAGTTGTTTCATTTTTTTTATCGTTTAGTTATACCAGTTACTCTTTATCAAATTTCATTTCATTAAATGCGGTATGGATTCGTATCAGTAATTCCGCTTGGAAAAAGAGCCGGAATCGGGATGCAGATATGCTGCTTTTCTTTATTATAAATGAATTTCATATTTTCATTTAAAGGCATCCTGATTCTGTGCTAAATCGCATTTTCCTAATGAAATAATTATATTTTTTAAAGATATAATGAAAAATTAGGCCTAATTATGGATAACTTTGCAGAAGTGTAACTAGAATTAGTATAAAAAAATATAAAATAAAGCCTATAAATAAGCATTTTATACGCTTCAGTAATACATTGATAGTTAAATAATTAAGTAATGGTTCGATACTTGGTTTGCTTTTTTTTATACGCATTAACTTTTTCCGTTCAGGGAAGAGACACACTACGCATAAATGGAGCCGACCACACACAGATCTATGAGCCGCACTTATCTTTCAGAACCTCCAATCAGCCAGACACAATTTGGCGCACGATCCATTTCGAAAATACGATCTTAAAGCCATTAACTGTTTTTGAGGGAAAAGCATTTTTCAAATCGGCATCAGACAAAAGCCTGGTACTTGAATGGCCGGATAACAAGATTGAAAAACTTGACGCTTATGTTACAAATTCCAAAGGCGACACCTGTGCGTATCTAAACTTTAATGACATCGATGGGTATCATGCACAATTGCTCTTAAAAAATCAGGTAATGATCCTGCATCATCCCGATACGAATGAAACCTATAAATTGTATTATAAACTTTCTTCACACAATCCCGCGTATGTTATTTGCTGGGCCAGAAATATCGATGCATTTTTAAACCGCTTCATCAAGGAATATTCCTGGTATGGAATATTTTCAGGAATGGTTCTGATCATCTTTTCATTGAATGTTTTATTCTTTGCAATACTGCGAGACAAAACGTTTTTGTGGTATGCATTATATACAATTTCATTAGGCATCTTTCATTGGTCGTATACCGGAATTGGCTTTCAATGGATATGGCCAAACTTAACGATCTGGAATCGTTATGCCTACATCTATTCTTCTTTTTTGATGTTAAGTATGCAGTTCATTTACTTTCGCTCCTACATTAAAAATTTAATTCCCATCAACAACTGGTATATACGCGGAGTCATTCTGGTGCGCATACTGATCCTTACAATTTCCATCTTCAATACCGGTTTTATTGAATGGTATTTCATGTTCGACTTTTTCACATTCTCTTATTTGTTATTTTTATTGCTCAAAATAAAACTCTTCCAAACACTCCATGGAAAGATGTTTATTACTTCCATTAGCTTATTATTATCGTCGTACCTGATTTTTATTTTAGCATATTACCACATTATTCCAAGTGGATTTTTGGCCTACAACTCACTTGCCATGGGCGGTTCACTGGAATTGCTGATCGGTTTGCTGGCATTGGCCTTACGCTTCAAATTCTTAAGCGATGAAAAAAACAAGTTGCAGGTTTCAGAAATTATTTCGCTTACTGAAATTACAGTTTTAAAAGATAAACTTATAAACGAGGTCAAAGAAAAAGAACGCATACAAAAAGAAATCAATAAAGAATTAGAAATAAAAATTGCGGAACGCACGCAGGAATTAGCAAAGAAGAATGAAGACTTAGAGAAATTAAACATTCGTCTGAATGAGATCAGCAGCAGTTTAGACAAACAAAATTGGTCGCTGAACCAGGAACTATCGAGCGACCGGATAAAACTGATGTGGGGTAAAAAAATAAGTTTTGCTGAATTTATTCAAACATTTCCGGCAGACAAAAATGCACTTCGTTTTATTGCCGATCTGAAATGGCAGGATGGGTATATCTGTAAAAAGTGCGGATCAACCGATTGGTCTGAAGGAACCCAATACTATGCACGCAAGTGTAATCAATGTAAGTATGAAGAATCCGTTACAGCAAATACCTTATTTCACGGAGTAAAATTTCCGCTTACAAAAGCTTTGTATATAAGCTTAACAACGGTGATCAACCGCGATTCTATTTCGGTTAAACAAATTGCATTAGAGATCGACTTGAGAGAAGCTACAGTGTGGGCTTTCAGGAAAAAGACATTGGATAAAATTGAACACGCAAGCAACAATAAAGGTGAGATCTTAAAATGTTTGGTGCAATAAGGTACCAAACATTTTAAATAGATAAGAAACCGATTTATTTTTTTCGTCCAACAAATCGTATGACCGAACCAGTCCCGTTGTGAAATTCGCCTTCGTTCAATTCAATTATTTTTTCTTCTAATTCAATAATTTCAAAATCCAAAAAATCAGATTTGATTTCATCGATAGAAAACAACATATCCATTTCTTTGGGCCCACCAACCTTAGGATTCTTTGCAACATACTGCAAATTATTTTTGCTGAAAGCTTCAAAAATAACAATGCCGCCTTTACGGAGATAGGTACTGAGTTCTTTATGCAATCCAGATTTAATAGCAGCAGGAAAATGTGCGTATATCAAAGCAAGAACATCAAACTGTTCTGCATTATAATTCAACGACGACAATTCCCCTACTTTATAATCGATCTTCACCTTATTTTTTTCGGCAAGCTGAAGCGCTTTCTTTTTCCCTTCGTTGCTGATATCAAATGCGGAAACATCCCAGCCCAACCGCGCTGCAAACACCGCATTGCGCCCTTCACCTTCAGCGGGAAAAAGTATTACTGCGGGATTTAATTTTTCCAGTTGTTCTTTCAGATATGCATTGGGCTCTTCTCCGTAAGCAAAGGCTTCGTTGCTATAGCGTTCGTTCCACCGCTGTGTCCAGGAATCGTTATTCATATTTATTTCTTTAATTGTTTTTGCACTTCTTCGCTAAATTTCTGTCGCCAATCTTTACCAAGATTTTCCTCATACACCGCAAACGTTTTTTCATTGTGCTCCTCAATCTGTGCAGCAACAGCAGGTGCTCTTTTATAGCTTTGAAAAGTTCCTAAGCGACTTGAAAACTCAATGTTAATGTTCAGTTCTTTGGCTACATTTTTATAGATTTCCATACGTGTATATGCCTCCTCCATCGCATCACTTCCCCACCCGCTGATTGGTACAATCCAGATTGGTAAGTCATGGTTATTCATATAGGGAGCATCCGTTGCAAGTTTCTGCTTCATCTTTTGATGTTGAAATTTTAATTATAATACAAAATAGCCTCATTTGATAAGACTACCAAAAGTGATTGCCATTTAATTGCAGACTTATCAACATGTGAATTCTACAACGCATTCTTCAAATTATGTAAGGCATTCGGGCAACAGCATAATTATGTTTACACGTATTAAATCCTATATAAATATTCGTTTAAAATTAAATACAACCAGCTATGAGAACCAAAGGATATAATCAGAACATCACGGTAAACAATTTCAACATATCATACGATGATCTTGGAGAAGGCGCCACACCGGTTATTTTCTTACACGGGTTTCCCTTCAACAAAACCATGTGGCAATCACAGCTGTTTTCGCTACAAACAATAACCCGTGTGATCGCTCTTGACATCCGGGGATTTGGCGCATCGAAAGATGAAGATACTTCTCTTAGCATAGGTTTATTTGCAGACGATCTGATTAAATTCATGAACGCTTTATGCATTGATAAAGCAATCATTTGTGGGTTATCCATGGGTGGTTATATTGCCTTAAATGCGGTGCAACGCTTTTCGAGTCGCTTTAGCGGATTGATCTTATGCAACACTCAATGCAGTGCGGATACCAAAGAAGGAAAAGAAAAACGATATAAGGCCATAGAAGATATAGATGCAAACGGTGTAACGCCTTTCAATGAACAATTTGTAAACAGCATTTTTTATAAAGGTTCATTCTTGAATAAAAAAGAAACGGTTGAAGCGGTACGCGGCATGATCTTCTCAAATTCTAAAAAAAGTATACAGATGGGTTTAAGCGCACTTGCAGACCGTTCAGAAGCATGTTCTTCATTGCAGGCTGTAAACATTCCGACCTTGATCATTTGTGGCAGAGAAGATGCCGTGATACCAATGAAGCAATCGGAATATATGCACTCGGTTATTAAAGGATCAACGCTACGGATCATTAATCACGCAGGGCATGTATCCAATCTTGAACACCCTCTGGAATTCAATAAACACCTGTTCGATTTTATAAGTGCTATGAATACAGACGATCATTTGAACGTCAACAAATATGAGCGCAATACAAAATCAACGGTTGTGTGGGACATTTAATGGGCAGCAGCATGTTAAAAATACATGCACATAAAATACATGCACATACAATCTTATTTTCTCTGTATTGCTTATTGAATTCTTTTTTGTGTGTTGCACAGAAAGATTCTCTAATCTACACATCCGGAAAAAATCAGTTCAGAACGTATTGCAGCTCCTGCCACAGTACACATCAGGAAATTTATGGGCCAATGCTTGGAAGCATCTCTAAAAAGAGAACCGAGCCTTGGCTCATTTCTTTTATACAAAACTCTCAACAGGTTATTAAATCAGGCGATCCGTATGCCAAGGCCTTATTCGAAAAATTCAACAATCAGGTAATGCCGACGTTTGAAAAGTTGAGTAAAAAAGACATCAAAGCCATCTTATATTATCTGGAATACGAATCGATCCACCCAAGTGCACATTTAAATGATGCCACCACTGTATCTACAAATAACAGCAGCATCCTTGAAGGTAAGTCCGAATTTACTGAGCATTGTTCTGCTTGTCATTTTATTCATAAAGAAAGTTCTTTTGCGCCTGCTCTTGGAAGTGTAACCAAAAGGCATGATAGAGCATGGATCATTGCTTTCATTCACAATTCTCAAAAAGTAATTCAAGGAGGAGATCCATATGCAGAAAATTTATATCAACAGTTTGACCGGCATGTAATGACCAGCATGGATTTTTTAGAGGATGAGGAAATCAATTCCATTCTGGATTACATCGAATACGCTTCTACTGTAGATGCTTCCTATACCGGAAAGATCAACAAAACGGAATACAAAAAAGAGGCGCAACAGCAGATTGAACGAACGTTTCGTTCGCCTGCATTGCTTAAAGCAATATCTCTTATTTTGATTACAGTTCTGCTAACAGTATCAGCAGTGATTTTGTACTTTATGCTGCAGCTGAAAAAATATTTTTGTTAAGCTTACAGCAAATGATCCTTGTGACGCAGCACCCTATTGTGACTGCTTTTGATTTGCTTGCGATGTACTTCTGCTGCGTCAAATTCTTTTTTTGACAAGTACGTTTCTGTAATTTGATAATCAGGAAATGCCTTATTAACTATTTTTTTAAATGCAAAAAAAGCTTTCTCTTCAGGAAAGTCCATTACGAACCTAGGCTCTTCTTTACCATCCGAATAAATGACCAATGAAATAAAAGAAATGCGTTCAAGTGAATTAAACGAAATGATGTATTTAAATTTTGAACTTTTTTCAAAAAAAACAGACGTGTTATAAAAATTCACATTCAGAATATCTGATTTCCGTTGGATCATTCTTCGTTTTACATCTATTACAACAAATTGTTTGTATCCAAAAGATATGATGCCGTACAAAAATAAGATAGCCGCCAGTACAACATAAAACATGCTGAGTTCATAAAACTGACGTATAATAAAAACCGATATCCCAGCAGTCATACTAAACCAACCTACAAGCATCTTAGTCGTGGAATAATGGATCTGCAAGGTGACTGTATCTTTAGTCAACCACAAACGACTTGTTTCACTGATCTCGTGTCTCATAAACTAATTTTATAAATTATTAAACGTGTCGTTTAGTTAAGCTTTAATTAGATACAACAGTTTTCCTTACTTACCTGTGATTATCTTTCTTTTTGATATTTCCGTTCTTTTGTCTTGATACAAAAGAACCAAAAAATCAAGACTGATTTCAAATAAGCTAAAATTTTGGTTCATTCCGCGAACGCTACAAAACCGTCCTGGGAAAAGGACTAGTTGTAGCGTTCAAAAAACTCCATGAACCAAAATTTCTTAACGCAATTTGAAATGAGGCCGTTGGGTGCGCTACTAAATCACAACAAGAATTTAAGTTTAACCTATTTTTATCGTTAACTAAACTACATTGAATTATTTAATATAAGCAATTGACCTATTTTATGATTAGTTTTTTTCTCCAATCTTTCCCGTAGGTCCAGTCGCCTGCATTCCATTGCAGATTGCCGTTTATAGAATGTTCTCCAACTGTCAGATGTTTCAGATAAATGGTATCGCCGCAGCCACAGTACTCAGTATCATACGTAGAATCTTGATAGATCCGTTCGAAATCAAGTATTGAATCCAGCACGAAATAAATTTCAGTACCACCACAACAAAACGCTGAATCTTTATACGAACAATTGATTACAAACGAAATAGAATCCTGTTGGTCAAATACTAAAGCATCGGGAACGGTGCTTACTTTCATGTCGGCCCGCACTTCATCCATGTGTTTCCATATCTCATCGGGATCTGATCTGCGGTTACAGGAAGTAATTATGCATACGCATAAGAGTATGATTAAGTTTTTCATTGAAATTAATTTATTGAGGATTCAATTTCTAAAAGTTACCATTCATTACTAAATCCATATAATCTCATGGTATGAAGCTTTATCATATTAACCGACTTGCTATCCTTATTGTATTGATATAAGCATGCCGTAATACCTCCCATAGCACATTCATCAAATTGTAAGATTACAAACAAACCATTATCTAATACAATCGGCTTGGTTATATAACAAAAATCTTTCTTTACATCTTCCGTAAATGTGTTACTATTTATACGCTTTTTATCCCAGGCAACAAATGAGTTTTTTATTTTTTGTTTATCAATTACTCCGATATACTGTTTGAGCGTATCTGCAAACAATTCATTTATTGAAAATGCATAATGCTCTAATACCTCTTCTTCATTTTCATTATACAATTCACCATTGTATTCTTTCGATAATAAATCACCTCCAAATAAAAACGGAAGTTTAGTACGTCTTGGTTTATTCAATACCTTATTTACATACAAATAATCTTCTGCTGTTTGTGCAAAAGAAGATACAGAGATAAAAATCAGGATTATGAATGTGTATTTTATCATATCATTTAGATAGAATGTCAACAAATTAATTTCCTCAATGTTTAATCACTTACCATATCCCGTTGAAAGCAAAAATGCATCGGTAATTTTTACCTGAGCTTCCCTTCCTTTCTGAACAGCACGCTGGCGCAGCTTTGGAAACAACTTGATTTTATATTCATTGATGCTGTTTATACATGCGCTTATATACGGAACGCATACAAACACTGTAAATGGAAGCTTCATGCGTTTGCAGGCATGTTTGCCCAGGTAAAAATAATTAAAGCCCAGATAGATTTTAACCAGTAGTTTTTTCTGCCAGTTTTTTTCGGGAAACGTTACCGTAAGCGGAGCAGTCATCAATGCATGTGCCAATGCCAATGTATCCCCATCAGCAGGCGGTTGAGTCATTGTCCACTTGTACAGAGTCTGAATAGCCTGTTCTTTATTTTCAGGCAGCAGATCTGCATGAATCCCCAACATATATCCGATGTATTTCCACAAATGAAAAATACCTTTCACTTCTTCTTCAGACGGCTGGAAGCCTTGCATGTATAAGCCTTCTAAAAACACCAATGAAAAACCAAGATACGTTGCGATCATATCTCCTTCATTCACGGGGATGCCCCATTGATCGTCGCTCCACTCGGGCGACTTGCGTGTGTAGTAACGCGCCAGTGCATGCACAATACGGATCTTTATTGTAGCATTAAAACCTACAGCGCCGGGCTTCATAGCACCCGTGCCGGTTGCATCCACCCAAAAGGCAAGGGTGTCCGACAAACGTTTTGCAGGCCCCGCTTTTAAAGCACCGGTAAAAATTAACGGTTTGTTAATAGCAGCTGATTCATACCCACCCATCAGTGAATAATTTCGCAGTGTAACGAGGCTGAACAAGCCTGCGCGTTGACAAAATTCAGCTCCTGTCTGCATGAGATCATCATCCAGCCAGGAAGGAAGATTGTATGATTGGGTGTATACGTTTCTTAATGAATCCGGAATTTCTGGCACCGCTTCAAGTCCTTTTTCCAGTAATGTATTGAGAAGTGCATGTCCCTGCTTATGTCCAAGCCCTTCGAAGAGATCTACTACAACTTTGTCTGCCAGTGTATCACACTTCAGATATAAGGAATTAAACTGTTGTATCTCTTCTACGGTTGGCAACGAAGAGACACGCTTCAACATATTTTTTCCTGCAGGTTCTTTCCAGTGCTGCGAAAAACCGGGAGAAGGATATTGAATTCGTGCTAAGGGCATACACAAAGATACTGCTTATTCGAATGCAATCCGGTTGCATCGTTTGATAATTTTATTTCCGAAGGACTGAGCTTCAAAATAACGAATCACCAGATTTTATTTCATGACGGTCTCCAAAAGCATACTATAAGGTTGAGAGCTTACGCTAAACTTACCGCTGTAGGCATAGTCCATTGAAATGATCAGGAAGATGACCGACCCAAACAGCACTCCAATCAACACATTCGAAACGATTTCCAAAAACATATTTTCAAAAGTCAGCAGCCAAACCAGAAGAATGTTAATCAATCCACCTGTGATCACTACCATCCATACAGCAAAAGGCATGTTCGAATCGATCGTATTCAATCGCGCTCTTCTTGCTTCAATGAGCACATTAAACTGGTCAAACAATTCCGAATAGATCACATAATCATGCTCATTTTTGGGTTGATATGCACTCATGTGTTGTGCAAACGTATCAATTATAATTCCTCCTTCTGTAGGTACAATCCCCTGCTGCTGCAATGGCCATGCCTTTTCAATAATATATATCACATAGTTGCGAAGATCATTCTTAAGTATTTCTTTTTCTTCGTCACCTTCCAGGAATGTTATGTCACGGTACGTTGCATTGATCGCACTAACTTCGGTGTTTACAGATTCTCCAATATGATTAAAATTATCATACGTTCCTATTGCAATCAAGCCCAGAGTTACGCCATACAACACACCGCTGATGGAAACAATTACTCCGATCGCTTCATTGTGAGAATCCGTTAAGCCAAATTTTGTTCGGATTTTTTTACCCAACAACAATGGACCAATCAAACAAAAAACCACAAAAATACTATTCGCAATTGTAAAAAATAACCACTCCGGAATTTCAAAAAACCATGCCATAAATATATGTTTAAAATATTAACGATCTAAAGATATTCATTCTTTAAGTAAAAATCAATGTGCTTGTATCCTTATCCTCGTGGATTGCATCGAATCTATTTACATTCCCGGTAACATACGTCTTCAAAAATTCTCAACGAATTCGGCTGCATCTCATTCGGTTGCCATACTATGTTTTAAAATCCTTGATTAAAACCAGGTAGCCTTATGCCAGAGCGTTTCAAGCGGACCTTGCTTATGATGTTTCGCCCACCACTTGCAAAATATACCCATCACTACAGTCATTGCAAGTCCGATTAATATGCCGTATGTAGCACCAGTATACTTATACAAACACAAACCCCATCCATAAAAAATTGCTCCGCCTATAACAGATTGAATAAGGTAATTCGACAAGCTCATTTTTCCAAACGAGGAAAAATACAGAAGCGCGTTATGCGCTTTTGTTTTGTAGAACAACAATGTCAACCCTGACACAAGAATCAGCATAAAAGCGAAATTCGTCCAGGCTGTTTCCATGGTTAATACAGGTCTGCGGATGATCGCACTGGTAATGATCGATTCCATTTGAATCTGAATAATATAGAGCGGAATGAATGCAATCGAAGCAATGATCAAGGTTCTTTTCCAGAAACGTTCACTTGTTTCATTCCATTCAAACAAATTGCGTTTCGCCATTAAATACCCAAATAAGAACAAACCAAGTATGGAAAAGAAACGACCGTTCTCCCAATTCCAGATCAATACTGCCACTTTCCCATTCGTTAAATTTCCGACCATGATCTTCCACAAGGAAGGATTGTCAATGTATTCAAACATTTTACCAAAATAACTCCACGATACCGGATCGTTTATTTTTTCATCCGGATGCTGAATTGCATACGCTAAATGAATCCATTCGTAAGGCAGCAACATCATAAAAACAGCAATACCGAATAGTACTTTCTCCGGCAATTTCGATAATGGAATCAGCAACAAAGCAATCACGGCATAGATGCTTAAGATATCTCCCTGAAAAAATGCGGAGTTGATCATTCCAAAACCCAGCAGCAATAACATACGCCAGGCAAACCGTGGACCAAATGATTGCCCCAATTCTTCTTGTCGTGAAAGTTGAATGGCGAAGGTTACACCAAATAGTAATGCAAAAATAGAATAGGATTTACCTCCGAATAAAAAAAACATCGTATCCCATATAACAGAATCCGATGCTTTCATCCATGCAGGTAATGTTTCCGGAAAATGATAAATATCAAAATGTTCGATGCTGTGCAACAGCATAATGGATACCAAGGCAAAACCCCTCAATACATCCAATAAAATAATTCGCTTTTTATTCTCCATAGCATAGTAAGATATGCATTAAGATAAATAAATATTTTCTTTTATTTGAATCTTCTATGGCTAAGCTATACAGGATTTATTTATTACTCCTCAACGCGGTTTCTTATCTGATCGGCAAAGGCCTTCCCTTCTTTATTCTGATATGGAATTTTATCTTCCTTGCAATAGGTGTCTAAGATTCTAAGCAATTCTTTTGCATGCGCTTTCGAATCTGTACTTCGTTCATCATACAACTCTAAGGCTTGCAACAGCAGATCGTAGCGATAATATTCAAAGATCCGCATTTCATCGTGCCTGTTTGAATTCAGTTGAGGAGCCATCGACAATACCTTGGTGATAGTATTTTTATAAGTCTGATAGGGCAGTGTTTGTTTTCCTTTGGGTGTCAGTTTATCTGCATACACATACGAACTGATCGACTCCTTCAAACTCAAGCGTGCTTCTTCCGGAAAATTAACCGTGAAAAAAATATCGCGTTTAAATTTATTCTGTTTCAACAAACTCAATAAGATCCGATCACCACGCAATAAATATCGATCATAACAAGTGGGTTCTACAAACCACGTAAATCCTTTGATGTCTACCCTTGTTGACTTCCATGGGATATACTCTATGGTATCCAGATCGACAAGGGACATATCAAAAGACACATTATTTTTTTCAGCAACGAAACGTGGGTACCAGCCAGCATTCAGCATATTTACATCTACTATAGAAACATCTTTGCGATATCCTTCAACATACTGTAAGTACCATAAGGGAACTGTAAAATTATCTCCCGAAGAGATCAGTATCGCATTCGGGCTGCATTGATCCAGGGGAAGTCTGTTCAATGCAAGGATCACATCGCTGAATCCTCCACGCTTCTTCCCTTCTCTGAAAGCCCACAAAGCCGAATCTGATTTGTTGTAGTAGATATACTTCATTGCCAGCGTTCCCCATACAGCTGTCAATTTAGAATACGGATCGAGCACAATTTTTTCACCGGTGTAATTTGGTGAGAGTTCTATCACCTTCTCAAACTCCGCACTTGTTTTTAAAACCAGTTGTACATCCATGCCAATGATGCCGCGCCCGTCTCTGGAATTTAAACGGTCGTACGCATAGCCTAAAAAATATCTGGCTTCTGCATTATTAGGATTCAGACGAACAACTTCTTCCCAAAGCGCTACGACCTTTTTGTAATCAAACGCATCAAGTTCCTCCTGACTCAACCGACCGTCTTGTTTAAATAAGGCCTTGGCACTATCCACCAATGCCTGATAGGTATCTGTTTGTCCGTATGCGGAAGTAAAAATAAGAAGAATTAAAAAAGTAATTATTGTTTTCATGAGATGTATGTTACTTATTGTTTTTCCTGTAATATAATTCTTTGTCTTCTCGCAGAGACAGTATCTCTGCAGCAGTAGATCAACCAACCACTATCAAAATTACTTTTACTCCTTATCAGCACGGGTGTAATACAGTATGATCGCTCCGGAGTCAAATGTTTTAGTCTTTAATAGCTTCAGAATTGTCCGATCGTTTATTTTATCAAATAAGGGCAAGCCTTTTCCTATAACAACCGGATGAATACAGATCTGAAGTTCATCAATTAAATTAAGATTCAGCAGCTGTAAGATCAAACTACGACTGCCAATTAAAATATCCTTGCCGGATTGTTTTTTATATTCAGCAACCACTTCTTCGATTGGTTGGGTTGCCAATGTTGCACTACCCCAATCTGTTTGCTGCAGTGTATTTGAAAAAACAATTTTCGGAATTGCATCTATAGCGATAGCAAAGTCATCCATTGATTTTTCGCCGGAAAGATTTATTAGAAGTGGCTTCCAGAACTTCATCAGTTCATAGGTGATCCGACCATACAGCATTGCATCCCCATTACGTACAAGTTCTGTATAATGGTCGTGTAATTCTTCATCGGGTATTCCTGCGGTGTGATCGCAAAACCCATCGAGTGTCATATTGATTGCTGCAACGATTTTTCTCATATCTTCGTTTTTTAGGTGTTTTGTGTGTTACAAATTACGGCGACTAACAATTAATTTCTCACTAAAATAAATGCACCCCAATAAAATGGCAGAGGATATTTCTGCATCATCGTCTTTTGCGTTTGTTCAAAGGCTGATTCAACATTAAATTGAGTAGCAATTAAATTCGAATAGAACATAATCATAAAATCTTTTGTTGCGGCATCATCAACTTTCCAGAGGCTCATTACAATGTATTCTGCTCCAGCAATACCTAAGGCACGCTGAAATCCATATACACCTTCACCATCCTGTATCTGACCCAATCCGGTTTCACATGCAGACAATACAACCAGCTTTGTATTATACAAACTCAAATATATAATTTCAGAAGCAAGTAAAATCCCATCTGCCTGAAGACTGTCTGTGTAACGTATGCCCTGCTGCAATGTTTTAGTTGAACCGGCTAACAGCAAACCACATCGTGATAAAGGATTATCAATAGAATCTGTTTTATCATCCGGCAGAAAAAAACCATGCGTTGCTATATGCAGCAGATAAGGACTTTGTATCGAGTACAATTGATTTTCTTTTGAATCGTCATACAGGTAAACATGTTTTTTATATTTCTTTAGAATACCCGAAGTAGTTTCTATCTCTTCTTTTGTTGCAGGCAGTAAGGGGATAGTTCCTCCGTTAAAACTCAATTCAATATCACGTGTCAATGAAGATTTAACAGTTGCAGAATCAACAAATTGATCCTGACCTAAATTATAATTGGGATACCCCATTAAGATAACAGGCTGTTTATTTGTTTTAACCTTCGTAACTGCTAAAGGGTGCAGCAATGCTTTGGAATTAATCACCCTGCTTATGTTGTATTTATCTACTACATAATGTTTGGGAGTTCTTTCTAATGTATTCAAATTAATAATATTATATATCCCATCCGGACATACCATTACATTGGTACACTTATTTTCAAGCAGAACTTTATCAATGCTGCTCCAGTAAACATGATACGATAACGTATCAGTCTGCTGAAATTTTATGGCGTTCCGATAAAAACTATATTGTTTCTTTTCAAGTACAGATGCAGATGGAAGCGTTTCAAAATAAATACTATCTTTAGACAGGATCAAGGCAGCATAGTGCTGATCTATAGCCGTTGAATAATGCAAGAGGTTGCTAAAACTGTGTGCTAAACTATCTGTCGAATAATAATTAAATTTCAATATGTCTACAGACAGATTTCCAACAGGCATGGCATCCTGACATTGTTCTGAAGTTATTTTATAAAAATTCAGAAGATATCCGTTGCCATAAACAGCTCCTTCATCTACAGGAAAAGTATTTAAAGGCTGTTTCGTAGAAGCAACATAATACAATTGCTCCTGTGCATACGAATCTCCGTTTGACAGCCACAATGTATAAATCTTTTCAAGATCTTTATTCTTATTTGTCAGCATATACTTTTTGATAACAGTCTTTACTTCAATATCGGATATCAATGTTAAATTTTTAAAATACAGCTGATATTCATACAATCGTTTCACTAAAAAGGGATGTTCATCTTTTAATTCATACACGCATGAAGTGAATCGATCAAAAGTAGGTTTTATCAGACTTGCATAATGCGATGAATCTATCGAATAATCTGTAGGATGATGTGTATTTGTATAATAAGCAAACCGATACAATAGAATTTCATATATAACATGCGTTGGAATTTTATATTTATACAATTGATGAATATAGGTCATGGAAGAAAAAGGTGTCCCAAACTCACTTTGATCCGTGAATTTAAAGTCATAGTTTGCATCTACAAATGCAAGGCTCTTTAATATGCTTTCAAATATTTTTTTATAATTCTCTGTCGTCCGAGCAATCCTGGTATACGTTCTAGCGTTATTGTCAATATCTGTTTGAAGTTTGGATATGTATTGTCTATACTCATACCTGGCTCCCATATCAACAACTCTTGGCTTATAAACATCTATAATTGACTGGTTGTAATCAAACTCATAAATGGGACTACTGGCTTTAGCAAGCAAACCAACAACACATATTGCAACTACTAAAACAATTTTTTTTAACATAATTTTATATAATAGTTTATTAATATAATCATTTCATTTTCTTATTTCTTTTGCTCAATCAATTGTTGTCCGTCCCACTTGTAATGAATCTTAACATCTTTTAAGGTTCCGGTCTGAACAACACCTTTCCTATCTACAATAACTTCACCGCGTTTATTATGAAGTGCACCATATTCATAATCGCTGTAAATGATATCTTCCGTTTGAGGATCTGCAGGCAAACTTACATGAGCTTCATATCCTCCTTCTATATCTCCGTCATCCATTCTTTGAAAAGTTTTAAACAGAATTTCAAATTTTCCGTTTGCATCAATAACATAATACTGATTATCCGAACAGCCACAGCAGTTTCCATTATAATTCATGCAAATAAGCAGATCTGTATTCTGCCATTTCGATACATCCAGCTGACTGATACGATCTGCTATGAAATATTGAACTTCAAATGTATCAATCCATTTATGTTGGGTGATGTTGTATTTATAGATCAGCGAAGATTCACCTTTTTCAACGATATAATATTTCAGACTTTTATTGGTAAGTGAAGTGAATGAATATACTGCAAAATCTTCCGTTCGCAGATAAACCGTATCTGAATTCAGTTTTACCTGCATCCATTCATCAATATAACTATCTTCTATAGGCTGTACCGATGTATTAAAATCATACATCTTAAGAATGATACTGGATGTGTCGGGTCTTTTATAAACAGGTGTATGTTCAGAAAATGTAACCGGACCGACAATTCTTTTATATTGCATCTGAAACTCCTGTAGCTTTACAGATCCGTTGTATTGTTTAGATGTTAAAGCAGAGTCTGCATGTGTTGCGGCAGTGTCTTGTGAGGTTGTATCCTGACCTATAACTGTAACAGATTCACCTGTTGTATCATTACCGGAACAGGATAAAAAAAGTATACTTACAATGAGTACTATAATACATCTGACCATAGTTAAAATACAGCAAAACTATTCATTTATACAAACCGTTTTTGCATAAATAATGTAGTAGAAATCAGATTTCACAGAATGTAAATCCAAATGAATTGATTTTAGAAGATTATACTAATAAACGCCAGTCCTGCAAATTGAAGACTGGCGTTAGAAAAATTTTTAAAAAAAACAGACTGATTTTACTCTTTTATAAATTTTACCGGACTGTAAGAAACATTCTGACTTGAAAATACCAGATTAAACATTCCTGCAGGCAAACTACTTAAATCAACAGTAGTCCTCTTTGCTTCAATAAAATATTCTCCCATTTTTTCTCCCTGAAGATTATATACTGCCATTTGAGATTGCTCGGAGACAGCATTAAACTCGTATAATTGTTTTTCAATCATATTATTCGGAACAAGATTTATCTGTTTTTATAAAACGTGATTTATGATTTAAGCCATTTGATTGCATCTGCGTAGCTTGTAAAAATTTTGGTTGGTTTCAAAGGCCTATCTACCATAATAAAGACATTCGCCATAATTGCTTTTAATGAAGAACTTATAACAATCGCTGCTTTTATAACTCCTGCATAACCTTCATTTGCCATATATTTTCTGGCTTCTGCAGACATTACGATTGAATCATGAAGAAACACAAGCCCCAAATACGGTTTTCCTTGCTGAATCTCTAATCTTTTTTTAACAATTTCTTTAGCTGTCTCCAACGATATAATGGAATTGTCTTTTTTATAAGTCCCATGCAAAATTTCATCTTCTATCCAAAAATCAGAATAGCTGAATTCGTGTATTTTTTTATCTGTTATGTTTTGTAATTCCTGCATCGAAGGTGCCTATTGAAGTGCTGGTATAAATATACTGAATCTATATTGCATATTCATAATCCGGAATTCAGTTAATAAAAATTTGTAATTTTTATTAACTGAATTCTCGTTGCAAATCCTTCTGACTTCAGAATTGAAAATTTCGAAGAGCTGATGACAGAATCAACGATTTTTATTTTCCTTCAGTCCAATGTACATTCTGTATTTACAGGCAAATTGTTCGATACCTGTCAATGCAATCCGAACATTCTGATTTGTCCATTCAATAGATCCTAAATCAAGACCACCGAATTTTTCTAACTCAAGCAAAGTCGGTTCTCCAAGTAAATCGGTTAGTTTACCTTTTAATAACAAAAACTTTTTATTACCCTCATCATCATAACCAAGCCATTCTTCAATTTCAGAAAAAGAATTGGTATCATTTACCCACGACCATTTCATAACACCTATTGCACTTTCATATCCATCAAGGATCTGATGTTTTCCTAAGAACCAATTGGTACGATCGCCGCTGCCTTTCCGTTCTTCAGCAAACGAATCAAGGTCTGCAAACGGTATTGTCCAGGGAATAAAACGATTTGCATCTTCAAATAGAATTCCCTTTTCAAGATTGCTCCATACTTGCTGACGCTTTGTTTCTTTGTTTTCTGAATAGGGAAAAATAAAAGAGGTGTCTGAAGTATGAGTCATTTGTAGTGTATGTTTTTACTATTTCCAAGATCTCATTAAATATTCATTAATTTGATTTTTTTCTTTTAAATCAATTAACATGGTAGAGTTCCAATCTATAAGAATCATATCACATTCATTTCCTAAAGAATGTAAAAGTGTTTCTATACAATTATATTGTGTTACAGATACAATAAGTCCAAATGTAAGCCAGATATTGTTTATAAATTCACCTTCAACATCAAAAAAAAGTATAAAATTTGAACAGGTATATGCTTTTGTTTTGCTCACGTTGCTATCAAGCATTTTACTTGTTTCATATTGTATATATCTACTTTTTTGAAATCCGGATTCAACTAAAAGATTTTCAAAATAATCAATTCTAATTTCCTTTGATACAGTATTGGCAGGCATAGATTCTCTACCAAAAATTTCAGTAAAACCAAATTGTATTTTTGATTGCTCAATTACAGTATTTATTTTGGTTGATTGCGCTAAAATAAAGTCACGGTTTTCAAACGGAACAATTTCAATTTGACAATAATCATCTTCCCAAAAAACAGGCGTAGATGCATTTGCCTGGATATTGCTTTTAAAAAATGCTTTTAAAAAAGATAATAGTCTCATTTTATAACTTTGCTTACTTTTTATCCGGCTTACGTTCCCCGCGGAAAATACAAATTCTAAATAACTAAATTATGTATTACTAATTTTAATTCGTCAAAAAACTTCTTCGTTTGAAAACTACAAACGAAGAAGTGAAAAATCATGAAATAGAAGCTTGCACAATCTGTTCGATATTCAGCTTGCGCATCGACATAAATGCCTTGGCTGCTTTACCTGCTTTCGCCGGATCACTCATGATGCTGCCCAACATCACCGGAATGATCTGCCAGGATACGCCAAACATATCTCTCAGCCATCCGCACATACTTTCTTCGCCGCTTGCTGTAAAAGCAGACCAGTAGTAATCGATCTCTTGCTGTGTTTCACAATACACCGTAAGCGATACACCTTCGGTAAACGTAAAATCGCTTGCTGCACTTTCCATCAGCATCAGCTTCTGTCCGTCTAAAGAAATCTGCGCATGTTTTACCTTGCCTTCCACATCCGGCAATTCATTTACACCATAGCGCAGAATGCCATCTACCGTTGTATGCTCAAAGACCGATGCATAATGCGCGATCGCTTCGTCAACTCTGCCATACTGCTTTCCGGTAAACAAAAGACAAGGCGTGATCTTCTGTCCCACATCGCTGATCTTGCCCAGAGCAAGCTGCCAGGAGATCCCGAACTTATCTGTGATCCAGCCATACTTTTCGCTCCACGGATAAGAATCCAGCGGCATCATAACAACACCTTCATTGCTGAATGTATTCCAGATCAGATCAAGTTCCTGTGCATCTTCGCAGATATAATAAAAAGATATGGACGCGTTTGGTTGGAACATAGGGCCTCCATCCAGCAGAATAAATTTCTGTCCGGCAACATCGATCTCGGTTACAATGGCCGACTGCGTTGTAATTTTAGATTGTTTGAAAACGGAACAATACATTGCTGCCGCTTCTTTTGCCTGATTGTTAAACCACAGACAAGGTGTGATATTTTTTTTCATATGCGTATAATTAATTTTATGGAAGTAAAAATAGAGATGCACAACCTGGCTCCATAGAACAAAAACGACATTTCTATTTTTTACCCTTTAATCCCTTATTCAAATAATCGTTTGGTGTAGTATCCGTAAATTCTTTGAAGGAACGGATAAAATGACTCTGGTCTGAAAAGCCGTTGTCAAAAGCCACATCCGACATCTTATCAAATTGCTTGGACCGCAATTGATCGAAGGAACCCTGAAACTGACAGATCCGGCGGTATTGTGTAGCAGTAACACCTACATATTTTTTAAAGATCCGCTGAAACGTTCGTTCGCTCAGATTTAATTTCGTTAAAATTTCAGCAAGAATATCATTCGACGGATCAGTCATCATCACATCCGTTGCATATTGAATGATCGCAAACGTTTCATGGTTCTTCAGATGCTGCTGAAGAAGTAGATTATCCAGTATGTCTGTTTTCTGAACAAGCGTACCGGCATAAACCAGTTGGGTGTGTAAGGCATTGTATACATGTGGACTCCAGCTGCGCAATTCAATGGGATGTTTGGCAAGTTTGTTTGCTTCAACATGAAATAAACTTGTCAGTGCAAAAGGCTTAAAAAAATATACAACGATTGTCGTTGCATCCTGCACATTCCAGAAGTCAGCAGGAATGTTGCCTCCGAATAACGCCGCTGTAACTACCTGCTCTGATCCGTTTGCATCTTTTTCAGTTTTACAACACAAAGCAGGTATGCCGTTTGTGAAAGCGGGAAGCTCGTTCATACTTCCATCGCCTGTACCTTCTAAGGTCAGAACCGTACGTATGTACGCGCTTAATTCTTTGGGTGGACTATGATATGCATGCTTCATAATCGTAGGTTTTACGTTGTACGCAATATCTTTTCCATCTTCTTCCCTTTCGCTAACTCATCTACCAGCTTATCCAGATAACGCACCTGTTGTGTCAACGGATTTTCGATCTCTTCAATGCGGTACCCACAGATCATACCGGTAATGAGCGATGCATTGGGATGCAGTGTAGCTTTTTGAAAAAATGTTTCAAACGTCACCTTGTCTTTGATCAATTGTTCTTGTTTCTTTTTATCAAAACCTGTAAGCCATTCGATCACCTGATCCAGTTCTTCTTTTGTACGGCCTTTCTTCTCTACCTTTGTAAGATATAGTGGATAGACGGAAGCAAAGGTCATGTTCGCCATGCGTGCGTTGTGGGTGTCGGTGGGGTTCATAGCTTGAATTTATTTACCGTGACTTATATGTAAAACTTTTCCGTCTTTTTTATTTAATGCAATAAAAAATGTACCACCATTAGTATAATTTATCGGAAGTGTTCCATTAACAACCCACACCGAATCAATTAGATTTACCTGATATGGTTTTTGATCTGTAACATGATCTTCACCATAAATATTGAAAAGAATGGGTTCTGCAATCTCAACGGCTGCATCTTCATTCGCTATAAATCCTGCTGCAGGCAAATAGGAATAAGTAGTATCACTTCCTATATCTTTCAGATGCTTCGAAATTGTTTCCTTATCCAATCTGCTATGCATGCAGGAAAGAAAAAAACAGGTAAATAAGAGAATGATGTATTTCATGTGTATGTTTGGTTCGTAACAACTACTTCCCTCGTGGTTGTTGCTTCGATGCTGCTGTTGATGCTCTTCGGAATATCAGACACAAATATATTAATCATCCGGAAGAGTTTATGATTTTCAATTTAATCGAATGCAACAAACCGTATCGTTGTAACAATAACAGAGATTATTCCGATAATTAAAATCCGTAATCCGTGCTTTTGATCTTTTTCTGAATACCCGGAAACCCGATTTCCATTGGGTAGTGTTTTTTTATAGGACAATAAATGCCATCCAATAAAGAATCCAAGAAGCCCGCCCAGAAAAGCAGTTACATAACCTACAACGATCCAAACTGTTTGATTTTTTTCAGGTTTTGAAAGTTCTTCTATCCGTTCTGCTCTTAACGTATTCAGTGCTTCTGCATTTACTTCTTTCCCGCGTTCTTTTAAAATTCGTTGAGCCAACAAAAAATCAAAGGTGCTCCATTTATCATTTTGTGTAATTACTTCGATAAGCTCCAAATCAGTAAATTGAAATAAGTAATAGTCTTTACCGATTGCTGCTATTTCATTTTCGGAAATCTGTAACTTCAGATTATTAACTTTTTCAAAGTCTTCTTTTTTTAATTTTATCCTGTATTCTTTATTGAATGCACTGTTCCCAAAAGTTGCATCTAAACTTGTAGATTCATCTTCAACTAAGAATTCTATGTTATGCTCCTTCAATAGATCTGAGAGCTCTTTCACTTCTGCCAGATCTATAAATTTTTGATAGGTTATGAATTCATTTTCTGACATGATTTATCTTATTTTAATAAATGTGTACGCTTTTGTAGTGAAATTATTATTATATGGAATTTGTATTTCTACGGCCTGGTCTTATCTATATCGACAGAAAATTGTATGTCTTTCCAAATAGCAACATGACAATGCATATTACAAAAAAAATCCATGTACTTATAAAATCTATTCTAAAAAATAAACATCAAACGGTTCGCTGTGATTAGACAAAATGCAATCACAGCGAACCGTTTGGTGTTTAAGAAAGATGAATGATGTCGGCCATAAAGCCAAACAATTACTTGCTTTTATTAATAGAATCCTGTTTTGCTTTCGCCTTTTTATCTTCGTTTGCGCCAATGCCATAACCCACGCCTGTGCCCACAGCTCCGCCAACAGCACCACCGATCAACGCTCCTTTTCCTTTGTCTTTATCTTTACTTACGGCCGCACCTGTCAATGCTCCGCCTACAATACCGGATCCGGCTCCGATCAAGGCGCCTTTTGTTTTATTATTCATTCCTTTTTTCTTAGCAGGTTCAGTGGTATTATTGTTATTGCTATTGGATGAACTGTTGTTGTCAGTTGATTGGTAAGAAGTGTTTGCAGCATGATGCTGACGACGATTTTCATTTACCGTTTCCATTGAATCGATTGCTCTCTCACGAATCTCGTTCTCACGATTTGCAGCCTCACGGCCACGCTCTTCTGCTTGTTTTGTATTGTTGCAGGCAACAAGTGCCAATGCGCCGAATATGATCAAATATTTTTTCATTTTCATTTTTGTTTTGATGTAATAGAATCAGAAAACAGTTCTGTGTCATTTAATACAAAACAAAATTGGAAAAGAATTGTCGTAGAAGGGTTACACGTTTTCTAAAAAGAACTACATGATTCACATGTGAGTGGGAAAGTGAAAATATTGTAGGTGGTTGTTCGTTAGAGCTCTTCCGGATTTGAAAATCCCGAACAGTTAATTCTTACTTATTAGGATATAAAATTTCAGGATCAAAATTCGTTACTTTGATCAGATCTGTCGTATCACCCAACACTTCATCTACCAGTCCGTATTCTTTTGCTTCCACGGCATTCAGATAGCGGTCGCGAAGGAAAAATTCTTCGATCTCCTTCCAGCTATGTCCGGTATTCTTACCGATGATATGAAACAATTGACTTTGAATCCTCTCCTGTTCTCGGGTGGCAATGCGTACATCTTCTGTATACCCTTTAGAACCGCTGCTGGTAGGATGCATGTGAACCGTAGCGTGCGACAAGGCATAGCGCTTTCCTTTTTGTCCGCAGGTTAATAAAGCAGTAGCCATGCTTCCGGAGAAACCTACACAAACGGTGGACACCGGAGCAGAGATCATGTTGATGGCGTCATAAATCGCCAGTCCTGCATATACACTCCCACCCGGACTCTGTATATATAAGTCGATCTGACTGGTAGGACTCTGGCTGTTGAGATAGAGCAGCTGCGCCACAATCAGATTAGCGACTTGATCATCAATGGCTGTACCCAGAAAAACAATACGTTCTTTCAGAAGCAGGCTATAAATATCATAGGCTCTCTCTCCACGGCTGCTCTGATCGATCACCATGGGAATAACATGTGCTTGTGGTATCATATGATTATCGGGAAAAGAATTGAAGAATGTTATTTCTAAAACTTGTGTGTTCAGGTGCTGTCATGAACTGATTGTGCATGCGCTCAAGTTTATCCCTGAGCTGCATACGTCCATACGCACGCACTACGGAATACGTTCGTTGCTGCCACAGCATCTGTTCGTTCAGATCGGCTTCAACAAGCAGCCTGGCCTGAAAAACCAGCTCGTCTTCCGGACCCAATTGCTTGTTCAGGAATTGTTCCGTTTCAAACAGCTTATTCAATGAAGTCCTCATAGGTCTGTGCGTTTGATTTTACAAGGTCTCTTACTTTTTCCAGGCATTTGAATTTTTGTACGGTAGCAGAGCGAACACTCGAATAGCCAAACTGTTCGGCAATCTTTTCAGCATTCTGGTTCTCGTAGTAAAAGGCCTGCAAGATGTCCATGCATTTACTTCCCGTTTGTTTTAAAAACAACAGCAGTCTGGAAGATATGGTATCTGTACGTTCGGAAGGTATTGTTAATGCATCGGAGTCAAGTGCTGCGTAGCGCAGTTTCTCTTTGAATTCTTTATTCCAAAGGTGTTTGGCAATTCCGAATACATAGGCTTTTTCATCGTTCACAGCAATCGATGTAACATTCTTTTCAACGTAGATGATCAACGCATCGTGAAAGATGTCTTTTGCTTCTTCCAACGAACCTCCTCTTTTGCTGATATACTTACAAAGCGGTGGAAAAACAGATTGATAGATTTCACCTAACAAAACATCTTTCTCTTGTACGAAATGGGCTTCAAGAATTTCTGTCATATCGATCCTTTTTTATATAAGTGCAATTCGAGATGCAAGTATCACCTTCTAAAAATAGTTTTTTTTTTTAGAACGCAGAAAAAAAAAACAGTGCCCGCTTTATACGGATTGGTTACCGGTTCTCCTTTTCGTGCTGCTTCTTCTTTTCGCTTTTATAAAGCGATACCGGATTTCATCGTAAAATAAACTCGTCAGTAAGATCACTGCACCGAGTATTAACGTGTTTAATTTCAGATCCAGTTTGGAATATAAAAAGCCGCCTGCCAGTCCACCGAAAAAAAAGAACAGAATGATAGAGCTTCTTAATTTTATGGTTGACCTTAGTGTTGCTTTATCGGGATATAATTTCGGAAACAGCAATTGAGAAAGATCAATTCCAAGATCCGTAAAAAGCCCTGTGAGGTGCGTGGTACGGACTACCGCATTTGAAATTTTGGTTACATAAGAATTTTGCATGCCCATTGCCAATAGCAATAAACAGGCGATCAGGTCCGGATACTGGATGCCCACAATGTTTCCCAACAGTGCTACGGATAACAAAATCAGACTTTCAATGATGATCGGAATCACAAAAATATTCAGCTTGCCTTCGCCTCTGAATTTTTCAATCAAAAAGCCGGACAAAAACGAACCTACAAGAAAGGAAAGAATATACAGAAAATAAATTGTTCCTTTCCAAAATTCCAGATCAGCAACATCATTGATGAATAAAGCGAAGTGACCGGTTACGTTTGTCGTGAGTTGTTTGATGGACAAAAAACCGGCAACATTTACAATGCCTGCTACAAAAGACAGCACCATTGCAATGCGTAGGTTATGTTTGATGGTTCTTCGTTTCCCCTGATGTCTAAACATTCCGTTTCAGTTGCTTTGTATGAACTTCAATGTACGTTTTTTGTTGCACCTGTGCGAATTTTGATTATACATTCGGAAGAACTGGGAATCAAATCCATAAAATCTTTTATAAAACTTCATAGAAATCAAACAGCAAAAATACGATTCCCATGACAAGGAAAAATCCCGCAAACCACATGCTGTTAAAAACTTTTTTCTGATCGAATTTACCAAGCACACTTTCACTTGTATTTACCGGATTGTACAGCACATCTACACGTTGTCCGGCTGTATGCCTCGTAAACTTTTCATTGCCCGGATGATTGTCTGCGCACCAGGTAACCACTCCTGTATAATCCTGGGTTTTGATGGTATAGCTATAGGTTAATGTTTGCATGAGATTACTTCCGCCATCCCCATCGGTTTCCCGCGACGAATCGTTTGAAAGCACCTTCCCGCTTATTTTTGTCCAGCCCTGCATCGAGGCTATTTTACGAATCTCCAATAGCTTGTGAATGGATATAAAAATGGCTGCTCCAAAAAACAACACGGCGAAAATGATTCCTACTATCATATGATCTTTTTATTTGTAGATTTTAAAAACCTGTTCTCGCTTTGGTTGCTGTGAAAAAGATGGTGGATATGTATGCTCTGAGCGTTCGGGATTTGCAGTCCCAAACAGCTAGAGCAGATTATTTATTCTTCAATAGTAATGTCAAGAGTTCTATGGCACCTCTGAAAATAAAGTAAACCATAATGCATATCGCAATAATTATTATTGTTAAAACCAACGAAATAATCTCTGGTGGATAAATAGTGGTATGCCAACCCCGAACAACATATTCACTGTCATTTATAACAAGCCGAACAATCACATAAACAACAAGCATTGTTAACAATCCGCCCAAAGTAAATACTATGTTTTTTCTTTTTTTCATCTGTGGAATTTGTGGCTTTTTATTCTCTTTATAATAATACTGATTACAAATCCCGAAGAGCGGATAAAAGAGAGGTATTATCAACCTCGGCGGAAATGTTAGAAGGCAATTGGATTCGCTATTTATAATCCCTGTATATAGGGTTATAATTCCTTTTTTTGGGCTTGGGGATTACAAAGCCAGAAGAACTGAAAATAATATTATTGCATAACTTTTCTAAGTCTAGCAAATTCTAAAATTAAAGTTTTTCTTCCAACACTAAAATCTATTTCTATAGTAACGTCGCCGTTATTTCTAATATGAATTTTATCTACAACACCAATGCCAAACTTAGTATGATATAATTCATCACCCTTTTTTAATGATTTTGCATCATCTTTCCTAATATATTCTCCAAGATTTGCTGGTAAAATTTCCTTCGTAATAATCACGTTTTGACTAGCAGGAATTTTTCCTTCAATATTATAAAGCCTTTGATCAAGACTTTCCAAGGTCTTTAATATTAAAGTAGTATCAACACTTATTATAGTCTTTTCAGTAATTTTAGCAGATTCAATTCCAAGTAATGATACTAATGAATTTACTTCGTTCTTATTATTATAAGTATTTTTAATTGTTTCTGTTAAATTTTCTATTGCATCTTGTACATTGTCAATTCTTAAAGATTCATCATATCCTACATCTCTAAATTCTTGTATATCAAAAATTCTTTCAGTTTTATGATCCTTTAATAGAGTTACAGGTAAATTAAATGCTTGCCTTATCCCAAGTTCATATAAAACATTAGGGTTTTTTGAACTTAAATCGCACACAGCCATTTCACAATTGATTATATTTCTAATTATATCAATAGCTATATGATTTGTTGTCATAACCTCGTCAGCACGTATTGGTTTGAATCCTGCAGCTAAACAAGCTGGTTTAATAATGTATTCATAAACTCTATCAAAGTGACCTTCATTATACCCTAATTGATCACTTATTGGCATAATCACAAAACATTTTTTATCTAAAATATCTATCATATGGTTTAATAAATTTCAATACAAATTGTAATTATTTACGAGCTCTTTAGAATATATGATTCGAAAAAACAAATATTTTACTTTTCACTATTTTCAAGTTCTTCTGTAAAATAATCCTGAATAGTTGTCTTGTCACTTAAAATTTCTCTATATACTTCATTATTCTCTATAAGTCTAACAAATTTTATAAGCCCATCACAAAAATCTTTAGTTATTTGTTTAAAGTCAGGATATAATACTAATACATCACTTTTATTAGCTAGTTCTTTAAAAAGTTCTTTTTTATTATTATCTGTTGAATAATATTTAAACACGAATTGTGTATCTATAATAATTTTTGATTGCCTTTTAAGTTCTATTATTTTTTTATCATTTTCAGTTACAAATGTCGGATGATGACAAAGGACAAATGCCTTAGGATGTTTTATAAAATTTGCCCATTTATTAATCATTTTAAAAATATGAAAGTGCTTATCTCTATAGGCATCAGGCAAACCAATTATTTCAAAAATTGTTTCGAGTCTTTCGATAACTAAATACATTAATAACAAATATGTTGTAGCAGAAAGCTCTAAATCATCGTGTTTATCTTTCCTATATAAAAACATAAATATCTGATGTGTAGATCTATCTAAATTACATCCAAGACAATTATGATGTTTTGATTTATTTGAGCCAAATGCATCATGAATTTTACACATTAACCCATCAAGATTATTTTCTTCTGGATAAATCAAATCCCCAAAAATATCTGCACATTTTTCAAAATCTATTTCTACTTGATTTTTTTTTGTATTTGCCATCTTATCTTTCATTTAACTAAACAGACAGTTCAACTTAATATTAAGTATTTAATTATCTTTTACAATGTACATAAACATCAGTATTTGCCTCTTGACAACTTGATATCAAAGAGGATATAAACCATAGAATTTGAATTGCTTCACTCCTTCTAGCAAAAGCGTCTCCATTTTTTAATTTATTTAAATTTTCTTCTAAAAGATTTTTTGAAATAAAATCAATTACCAAATGAACTTCCCCTTTATAATGAGGATTATTAATTGCAGATTGATATTGATTAATTATATCATCTATATTATTCCCTTTCCTTATTCTACTAATACTACTCCGAACTCCATCATTATTATAAGTAGAATTCCAGAAATTTCTTTTTTCAATTAATTGATAATTTTGAGGGCTGAGATTACCTAAATTTTTTTGTGCTTGACCAACAATTTCTTGAAAAGCAGAAGCTGAAAACTGGGCATTATCGTGTTTCGAATGATAGAAAATTATTTTACTTTCAAATATTGCTATATGATCTGCCCATTCTTTTTCTAGATCATCACAAATAAAATATTCAGCATCATTTAAAAATTCCTGCTCAACAAAATTAAAAACTGATAAATCATCAAATTGAGTTTGAAGAGAAGTTAATCTCCCCTTCTCGCTTACGCACAAACTTAAATTTTCATGAGCAACAAAAATTTTCATAAAATGATCTATGTTGCCTAATAATTTACTATCCTTAAATAACTTACGATTTGTATAAGCTAAATCAATATTATCAAAATTAATTATAAAACTACTAGCAACACTTATGTAATCTATAATAGAAACTTCTGTTCCATTATCCTTTATCAAAACAATATGTTTTAATTTCGAAGATCTAAGAGTAATTGATTTTTCATTGAACCTTAATTCGATATCATTAACAATCGTATTTTCTACTTTGAATACTTCATTATCCTCATCATATACAACTTTGGACAATCTTTCAAAATTTTCCAAATATTTTATTATATCAATATTCTTCTCTAATACTAAGTCCTCGTCTAAAAAGCGAATAACACAATTAGCTATTACTCCGTTTTCAAAATCTGTATACAATTCACTAAATGTAAAAAGAATCGAAATTGGTACTAAAGTATCTTTATGACTTTCATAATCCTGAGGTTCAGCGAAAATAGATAGAAATGTTTCTTTTTCAGTATGATGTTTAATTTGAGTAACCAATTTTTCTGCCCAATGACAAAATTCTTCAATAGAATTTTTCCTTCCAAACTTATTTACTCTAGAAGAATTCAAAATCAATGAAACTTTTTCGTTGGCATTTTTTAATCTTAATGAATTTAACATGTAATTATTTGCACCTAAAGCAGAAAAATTTTCTTTTAAATTTATAGCTTCTATACTTTTTTCACGTACTGCCTTATTTGAAACATTAAGATTTTTAAGATGAAATTTTTCAAATTGAGTTTCATCTTTAATGAAAAGAGTAGATAATATTTTATAGTCAATAGGGTCGAACAGCTTTATAAAATCTTGTATTTTAGAAATATTTTTCCTACTTATAATTATATAATCATCAATTTCAACAATCAAAAGATATGCTAACTTTGTCTCAATCCAATTATCTACTGATTCTTCAAGAAAAGTTGGCTGAGAGATGTATTTAAAAACACAAATTGAATATAATACTTGCTCATTATTTATTGTGACTATTTGTTTCACTTGTTTTAATAAAAAATTACTGGATTTCCCTGTAGATACATCTCTAAAAACTTGTTCAATTTTACTCCTCGAAATATTTATATTTTCTGAATTACAAAAAATATAAGCATTTTCATTAATAAGAATATTTTGAAGTTTTTCTTGTTCTGTTGTGATAGCTGGAGACATAGTTAAAAAATTTAATGTTTTTACTGATTCTTAAAATTTCCTTTCATTATACCATAAAATCCCAACTATAAAAAATATTTACATCGGAATAGTTATAAAATAATTGTTTGCACATACACTTCAAACCATTAATTATTAAAATTTTCTGCTTATTTCAAATTAAACAGCGGTTTACTGTATCCAATTTATATTAAAATCTTTTCAACAACGCATAAAGACAAAGCGTCCCGTAAAATGCGGGACGCTCAAAGAATAAAATAGGAAGGCTCCTCAAACAACTCGTCGGACCACAAAAAAGTGGCCTGACGACTGTGCAAATTACCACGGAATCTCTCCTGTTTCAGGATTGTTTTCTTCACTGAAAAATTTTCCTGTTGGACCATCTTTATCGATCAGTGCATATTTCACAATTCGTTTTCCGGCCTCCTCAACCGTGCCGGGTCCACGGTGTTCGTTAAAATCTGTTTTAGTGTAACCGGGACAAACTGCATTTACTTTAAATAACGTGTCTTTCAATTCATACGCCAATACAACGGTGTACATATTCAAGGCTGCTTTTGAAGAAAGATACACAGCACCTTTATAGTCGTAATACTTGTAAGATGGATCGCTGTGCAAGGTAATGGAACCCTGACTTGAGCTTACGTTGATGATACGGGGTTCAGAAGATTTTTTCAACAGATCAATGAATGCTTGCGTAACCCGTGCCACTCCGAAGACATTGGCATCAAATGCTACTTTAAATTGTTCTGCTGTTGCGTCCAATGCAGCTTGCGGATAGCCACCGTAAATTCCTGCATTGTTGATGAGGATATCCAATGATGTTGTCTTTTTCCCTATTGCACTGCGGGCTTGCTTTACCGATGCATCATTTGTTACATCCAGTTGAATGGCTTCAACATTCGTTATTCCTTCCGCTTTCAATTTGTTCACGGCTTCTATACCGTTCTCCAATGTGCGACTGCCGAGATACACATACATTCCTTGTTGCGCAAGTTGCTTTGCTACTTCAAAACCAATGCTCTTATTTGCTCCTGTTACCAATGCTGTCTTCATCTTTTGCTCTGTTAAATTCATGAAACAAAAGTAGAGCGTAAAAAAATAGAAGAGATGGACAAATCGATTTATTTGCCCGACAAATCCTGATTGTCTAAAAAATCACTTACGCTTTTGCCTGTACTTTTTTTGAACAGCCTTGAAAAATAGTCCGCATCATTAAATCCCAATTCGTAGGCCAATTCTTTTACAGAAATATTGGAATGACGCAATTTTCGCTGAGCTTCCAGCATCAGACGATTCGTGAAAAAATCTTTTGGCGATGTACCTGAATGCTCTTTTACCAGCCGGTATAAGCTATTGGTCGTTAATGCCATTTTTTCGGCAATGGTATGTATAGATGGTTGCTCTGTAAGTTGTGTTTCCACCATTAATTTAAACTCAACAAACTTTGACAAGTTCGTGTTTACAAGATCAACCGGTTCATTTTTAAAATACGCACTATTCAATTCGGATAAAAGTAAATTCAGGTAAGCCAATAGTATTTCTGAGTCGGTCGATTGTTTGTCTGTATGAAGCAGTTGATTCAGAATCTCAAAAACTTTCCGTACTCTTTCCCTTGCAGCATTGTCTAACGTGATCGTTTGTGCATTTAATGGGTTCACCAAAAATGCAAAACGTTGTGGCAGCAAAGCCAATGTATTTTCATCAAAGAGTATTTTAAAGTATTTCAGATTATCTGCCTTAACAGGAGGTACAAAAATCTGATTGGGCATTGCAAAAAGTACGTCTCCATCAGAAACAGTAATATCTTGCAAGTCCAGTTTATAGGTGATGGATCCGCTATCGATCAATACAATAAAATACGAACTCAGCCTGCGAGGCTGAAGCAGCTTTTCCTGAAGATCCGTAGATGGATACGGATTGTCCGTTGAGTTCATCTGAATCTTCAATGTATCCTTCTGTGAGCTCTTCGGTTTTTCGTTTGGTTCCTGCATGTATTCAAAATTGGGCGACACCTAAAGATCAATCTTTTCTTTCTATAAACAAAAAGCGCTTTACATTTCCATGTAAAGCGCTTTTTGTTTTTTTTAGTAGAGCTTACTCAAACAAGTCGTCGGACCACAAAAAAGTGGTCTGACGACTGTGCAAATAGTTTAACCATTTACTTCCCCATTCTTTTGCGTCTTCAAAAACAACTTCCCGCCAAGCCATGCACTTGGCAGCGATATAAGAATGATGCTGATATTATAAAGTGGAATGGCGTATTCCCACATGGCAATTGCACCCAGTATACTCAGCACCGTACCAATAATCCCGATGATGATCACGTGTTTCATAGGCTTATTCGGTGCCAGGCGCGCGGTAAGGTAGCAGCCTGTCACATTGAAAACAAAGCGATACGCGATCACCAGCAGAATGATGTATAACGGAGATTCTTTGAAATGTTCCTGTGACATCATACCGGACCGTTCCATCAGGAAATCTGTTCCGATAGAAAGGATCGCTCCCAATAAAAATCCTGAAAGAATTGCTCCGATGCTTTTAAGTAATGTCTTATTCATGTGTGGTATGTTTTAGTTTCAACAAAAATACGGTGATTGGATTTGTTGGGATAGAATGAAAGCGACAGTCGTCAGATTCATATGTTTTTTAATCAACCATATAAAAGCCCCATCGGGGCGACATATCTGTAGAATATTTAACCCAATAAATAAACACGCACAACGCCAAAGGCGTTTCATAATGTTTCTGCTAGTCGCTCCTAATCGGAGCTCCGTACGTTTTATATTTAGATTAAATAATATTTGCTACAGATATGTCGCCCGATGGGGCTTTTATATACTTATCAACCCTTCGCTGCGGGATTAAAATCTACCATCCATTCAATTCCGTACTTATCACGGAACATCCCGAAATACGAGCCCCACGGACTATCACCAATCGGATATTCAACGCTTCCGCCTGCTGAAAGTCCGTTAAAGATCTTGTCGGCTTCTTGCTTGCTTTCTGCAAACACAGAGATCTTGGACCTGTTTTCATTTTCATTTGTTTTTCCCAAAAACGACGGAACATCATTGCCCATTAACAGGTTTGGCCCAATAGACAAAGCAATGTGCATGATCTTGTCTATATCTTCTTCTGCTACCGGATGCTCCGCAGTGGATATATCTTTCATGCGTACAAGGCTTGTAAACTCGCCGCCAAATACGGATTTGTAAAATGTAAATGCTTCTTCGGCATTGCCGTTAAAGTTGATGTGTGGATCGATACGTGCCATGGTTTTTATTTTTTTAGTTAAATTATTTTATAATACATGTAAAGAGTATGCTCATTATTCCCCAACCGTACCGGTCTTGACTTCTCCTCCGCGTTTGTAATTCACAAGGATCACACCGTAAGATGTGACGGTACTTTGTGTCAGCACAAAGCCTGCAGCACTGGCGCTGTCTGTAAACAGTTTCTTTCCTTTACCCAGCGTCAGAGGATGAATGATAAGTCTGAGTTCGTCTACAAGGTCATGCTGCAGCAGGAGCTGTACAAGCCTGGCACTTCCCCAGACGACAATATCCATACCTTCCGTGTTTTTGTGCTTTTTAATATCTTCCACGTTTTGGAGAAACACCGTGTTCTTCCAGTCGGATGTTTTACGCGTAGCAGACAATACATATTTCGTAACCTCATTGATGCCCGGCCAGCCATCTGCATGCGCGGGCCAGTAGGATTCAAATATATCAAATGTTTTTCTGCCTAATAAAATATCAGCAGGCTGCATGTTTATCTGCATCGCCTTGCCATATGTTTCATCGCCGTCAAACGGTGCCACCCAGCCTCCGTATTTAAAATCGCCGGATGAATCTTCCTCCGGTCCGCCCGGCGCCTGCATCACACCATCTATGGTAATCATGGAGATAACAATTATTTTTCTCATAGCTGTGTTGTTGTTTCGATACAAAGGTCGTTAAAAATACCATACCTGTAGGGTGCGAATGCGACAATACAGGTGGCAGAATGCGGAAATATTTGCAGTGCGGATCATTGCGGATTTCCCATTCCTTCATTCATGAAGCTCAACAAACTTTTTGTAACATGTCCATCCCAACCCTTTTCGCAAGCATCGTAACATTCAATTCCGGGAACCAATCCAATATGTGTGAAATCAATTTTTGTTTTATCTTTTTCTGATGCGATTTCAAAAACAACTTCGGTATTGTTCCATTCTTTTTTGTCTTTGAACCAGGGCAAATTACAATCGGTAACTTTCCATACTATTTTTTTGTCTGCAACAAATTCGCTGACAACAAAATCTACAAAAGAATTCTCTCCATTAAGATCTCCGAAAGGAACGCAAAACGTGTCATTGATTTTTTCGGTACTACCTGCAACATCGTGCTTCCACCAGCGATCAATCTGACAGATCTTTTTCATTGCATCTTGCGGAGAAGCATTCACGGCAATTGTTCTGTGATAATTTTTAGCATTATTTTCCAGACTTTTATTTCGGATTTCTGCAGCTTTAGACATTCCATCTGAAGGCTCACCAAAAGTGATCCGGTGAAGTAGCCAATCCTTTATAACAATATCCCAGCCTTTCGCACACATGGCATAGCATTCTTTTTCAGGTATCAGTCCGTCGTGAGTAAAATGAAGCGTAGTTTTATTATCTGATGAATCTATTTCAAAAATCATTCGGGTATTTGTCCATTCTTCCGTATTTCCTTTGAGCCAATTAAGTTCACTTTCTGTAATGAGCCAGACGATTTTTTTATCGGGAATAACTTCAACCAATTTCTGTTTTGAATAATGCTGACCGGGATGGTTAATGACAAATTCATCATCCTGTTTATTACTATTACCTTGAAAATCCTTGCTCCACCAGTGTGTAACATTACAGATTGCATTAAAAACTTCTTTTGCTGATTGAGCAACGTCAATCGTTGCTGTATAATTTTCCTTTTCCATGTTTTTGTCTTTTTAAATTATTCTGTAAAGGACGGAAGAGTTTTACGGTTTGTATTGTAAAAATCGGAAGTACTATTCTTTATAAAATAGTTTTCCAAAATCGTTGGTAGTGTATTGAAAACCCGCATGAGAAATTCCGGTAAAGCGTTTGAATTCTTTCAAAAAATGCGACTGATCGTAATAGTAATCGTAGAAGGCATTCTGCATAAAATCCATTTCACTATTGTTCGCAACAGCATTATAATATTGATTGAAACGGATAATGGTTGATAAATTCTTCGGACTGACACCAAGCTTCTCTTTAAATTTCATATTTAACCATCGGCTGCTGTATCCTGTTTTCTTCTCCAATTCCTGAATAGTCATTCTACCTTTGGATGCCGTGATCTGGGCTACGCAATATTCAAAAACAGCATCTTCTGACTGCAGCGCAAATTGTTTGAGCAAGAATTGTTGCAGCAAAGCAACCTTAGCTTCTACACGCTCGCTATTGGAAATCTGTTCTTCTAATTGTTTAGCAACCGTTCCCAAAATATCTGTAAGGGAATGAATTTGATTTTTAATATCGTTAAGGGATAAACGAAAAAAACGATACGCACCTTGCGGATTAAATTCAACTACAATTGTTCCTGTGGCAACATTGTCCTCTGCATCTAATATTACCGGAACATCAACCAATCCGGTCAGACTGATATTCTGTTCTTTGGAAATAAATGGTCGTCCGTTGACTGCAGCAACAATGCCGTTCCGGAACGCTACAGATAATTTGATGTTGCCATTAGGTACTACCAATTTCAAATCTTCAACAGGCATTTTTCCGCTGCTTTCAAAAAGCCACATTTTTTCTATGTACGCTTTAAGCATAGGATGTGGCTCAATATGTTGCAGTCGCATATTCATAGATACCGCTTATTTTTTACCAAGTTCTTCTGCAAGTCCGATCAGAAGCCCTTCGGTGCCGCGTATGTAACAAAGCTTATAGGAGTTTTCGTACTGAACTACTTCACCTACAAGTTGAGCTCCATGTTTTTCAATAAGCCTCGCTACCAGCTCGTCAATGTCAGCAACCGTGAACATGACGCGCAAATACCCAAGCGCATTTACAGGTGCATTGCGATGATCTGAAACTACAGGTGGTGTCAGAAACTTAGAAAGTTCGATTCTACTATGTCCATCCGGTGTAACCATCATCGCGATCTCAACACGTTGTCCGTGCACTCCTGTAACCCGCCCGGACCATTCTCCTTCGATCACAGCACGCCCTTCAAGCTTTAACCCAATCTCCAAGAAAAAAGTAATTGCATCATCGAGAGATTCCACAACGATGCTGACGTTGTCCATGCGTAGTAATTTATTTTTCTCCATAACTGTATCTATGTATTAATAACATTCCATTGATTAGATTCATTTACTAAAATATTCGTATCTGTATTTCACAATCGTATAATTGTCTTCCTGACCGGAAAATGAATCTATGGAATAAATAATGGTTTTTGATTTTAAACATCCATCATATTCAGAGGTCTCTCTTCTGGAAGGCCTTAACATACCTATGACCATTGTAGAGGTTATGTTTTCAATTTCATATCCTGCGCTGTTATAGGAATATACTGTTTTATAGCTGATCTCGTTTTCAGCTTCTTCGCTATAATGAATTTCTTCCAGCAAAAGTCCAGTGCTGCTGAATAGTTTTATTTCCTCGATTGTATTCGTGCCTTTTATTTTTTTAATTTCCTTTATCGCTCCATCATCATAATACGAATAGAAGGTTGCCTCAAAGATTGAGTCATTATCAAAACAAAATCTTTTTTCTGTGATGTTATTTTTATCGTTGTAAAAAAATACCATATATACCTGAAACTTATTATTATTCGGAAAACAAACTTTTATAGGTTGGCTTTTGTCAGCTATTTCAGTTTTTAGTGATGCTTCCAGTTCTATTTCTGAATAAAGTTTATGCAATACCCTGTAGTTTACAAAACCATTCTTGTCTATACCCACGGAATCTAATAATCTTTTGTGCGCTCCCTTTCTGCCAGAAATTTTATATGTAAAATTCCGATCTGAGTATTTATTGGAATCAGCATATTCATATTGTCTCCAACGTATTTGTCTGCCTTGCTGATCGTATTCTTCCATATAGGTTAAAACATATAATGCAGTAATAGAATCTGCAGAACCTGACAGATAATAACTTTTTCTGGCCTTAATTTTATGTTCCCTTATACACGTTATATTTTCGTTATCCTGAGAATAGGCTTGACTACTATTCCAGATAAAGAGTGTTGAAACAAAAACAAAGTTGAATATGTATTTCATATGTGTTTTTTAGGTAACAGCAAACATTCCCGATTGTTAGGAGTTTACGAAATTTTCCCGATCAGTTTTTATTTACGCACGTGTATAATAAAGAATGATTGCACCAATCTTTCTCATAGTTCTATATTGTTGACTATGTTCGAATTTAAAAATATCAATAAAAAACAATAATTCATTTTATTAACCATCTTCGGATTTGATCCATGGTTTCTGTTTGTTTTACAATATTCAGATGGTTCACATCCGATAAAACATCCGTTTTGACAAAATTCTTCGCTGGTTCAAACACTACCTTAAATTGATCCGGATAAAAGCTTTCATCTTTTCCACCTACCAATACCAAACAGGGAATCGTTATTTGCTCGATATCTTTCTTATAATCTTCCGGTGCCAAATTTACTGCCATACGATAGGAATACGACGATACCTGCAGGCTGTCGCTGTAAGCCTTCGGAAGATTAAAAAATAAAACCGGTAACGCATCACATGTTTTTATTCCAATACGATTCAGCATCGATATCCCAACCCATCGTTTCACAGCAACTGTTACCCAATTGCCGCTGTTGGCTTTAACGGTAGGTGCTTTGTAACCCAGATAGGGAGCGAGCAGAATAGCTCTATCTATTTTTGTATTTGTCGAATTGCCAATAAATCTCAAAACAAAACCTCCACCGGAAGAATGTCCGGCTAATATAATTTTTTCTGCACCTAGTTTTTCTTTGCTGTAAGCAATGATGTCTTCAATATCATCTTCGAGTTGACCAATGTAATCGATATCACCTCTTTGTCCTTCACTCGCGCCGTGTCCGCGCAAATCGGGCGTAATAACAGTGATCATTTGAGAATCAGCTAAGTTCTGCGCTAACTCTTTTAAATACCGGCTTTCCGTCCCTGATCCGTGAATCAGAATCATAACTTCCTTGCTGCTTCCGGGATACAATCGCATAAATAGTTTTTTACCATCCCGCATGCTGATCCAATGTTCTTCAGCTGTTCCGGTTTCTTGTGCGGATGTATCAATTGAACTGAAATCGTAATTTTTAATTTCTTTTTTCTCTGGCGCAGGCCAATAAACAAGAACGAAACAAACGATGAAATAAAGAATAACATTCACAACGATGATTTGAATGATTCGTTTGCCGATTTTAGATAAAAATGATTTTGACATGTATGTATATTTAATGAATAGATTCGACGTTGTTGTTCTTATTGTATGGCTTACACAGTTGTGCAAAAGTAACGGGTTCAATTAAAAGTAGCCTGATTATTGAGTAAGCAAAAACGCGCTTTGCTTTTATAATTTCTGTATTGACATATAAAATCACTTCGTAATCTTATATGTAGATTGTTTCACTTCTTTGATCGAACCATCCTTTAACAGATGATACAACGTAATGGTTGAATCACAATCGCCCGTTTCTTTTTGTGTCTCATCTATACCATATTCACATTCAACAGTAATGGTTTTTATTGTTGAATCATTTAGAAACACCGGTTCTTTATTGATTACCCAGCCGCCATCTCCACCTTCTGCGGCAGCCACAAAGGTACCCGTCAGCTTTCCATTTGAATCATACACCTTGTAATGATACATGGTGCAGCATGTTTCATCTTTCTTTACAAAAATAAACCTGCTGAATCCATCCCAAACACCCTGATTGGAATAATAATAGGCACCGTTATAGTCCGCGTCATATGCACCATCTGATTCATCCTGAAAAGCGGAGTAATATTCTTCTTCAGTCATACGTCTGCATACAGTCGGATCAAAATCATTCAAACTGTCAATGTTTTTTATGTTTGAATGAATAAAAAAATCCTGAACCTTATCGAAAGCAAACATCGTATGATTATTGGAGCTTTTGTTTTTTGCTGATTTTATTGAATCTGCTACTTGAGCATTACTTTCAGTCGATACCTCCTTATCAGTACATGAAGACGAAAAAAGCAGGAGAATTATTAAAAGATGAATTTGTTTCATTGTTAAAGTAGTTGCCTCCGATAAAACTATTGATTTTTTGTGGCCTTCACAAACAATCAATAAAAACAGAAATTCAATATCGTTCTGTAGTGAATATAATAATTCATGATCTATGGCAAAAGCATGTATAATATTAATTGCAGGCAAAGAAATAATACTACCGTTACGATTCCTTTCCATTGACCATAAGCCGGTAGATAATTAAAGAGACGACCAATTCTTCCATCAGAGATATAGCAATATAAATAACATAAAAGTAATACTATGGAATACATTAGCTTGCTTGCCTAAAAAACATGAGGAAGGTAATTATTTACTTTGTAAACTACAATTATGTTTCACCATAAAAAAAGCGCTTCACATTTTCATGCAAAACGCTTTTATGATCGAAATTCTACGAGCCTTTCTTAATGATTATGAATTCATAATTTATAACTCATAATTTATAATTATTTCTGTCTTGACTCCAGCACCTTGATCACATCATCCAGCGGAATGTTTTTCGCTTCCAACAGAATCAGGTAATGGTATAAAAGATCGGCTGCTTCGCCTTTGAATAAATCGTCGTTGTTGTCTTTTGCTTCAATTACAATTTCAACTGCTTCCTCGCCTACTTTCTGCGCTACCTTGTTAATTCCCTTACGAAACAACGATGCTGTGTAAGACGCGTCCGTAGGATTGTTCTTACGGTCTTTAATAACGCTTGCAAGCTTTTCAATGAAGAAGGTTCTACCATTGTTCACTTCTGCCCAACAGGTATCATCGCCTTTATGGCACGTCGGACCATCCGGAGTAACTTTTATCAATAAAGTATCCTGATCACAGTCGAGTTTAATATCAACAACATTTAAAAAATTACCAGTAGTTTCACCTTTTGTCCATAAGCGGTTTTTCGTTCTGCTGAAGAACGTTACTTTACCTTCTGCTTTTGTCTTGGTATAGGCTTCTTCGTTCATATAACCCAACATCAACACATTTCTGGTTGTTGCGTCTTGTATGATCACGGGCACTAAGCCGTTGCCTTTTTGAAAATCAATGTTCATGAGGTAAAGTTAATTATAAAATATGAATTATGAATGATGAAGGTGGTCTGAACTATGATTCGTATGATTTTAGAGATTTATATGATTATTCATGATATTCAGGACGATACGGGATTATTCTTGGGGCGATGCCCCAAGCTATGGTATTAAAGCCTTTCAGGCTTTATCGTCACGTAACAAACTTTCAGGCTGTAAGCCTGACATATCTTAACTTGGGGCAGCGTCCCAAGAAGCTGACATGACAAAAAACAAAAACTCGTCGGACCACAAAAAGTGGTCTGACGAGTTCTCTATTCATTTAATCATTCAATTAGATACCGATCCGCTACCAATCAGATCCATCATTTAAATCAGTTGAATCAGCGGTTCAGACAAAGAGTTGCAAGTAATCTCCTGTTATCTCTTATTTAATCCTGGCAATCGTGTTCAAATCGTGTTTTACTTGAACTTCGACATCAACATATTCAGTTTCGATTGCATGTCGCCTTCTACTTCTTTTTCTTTCTTCGCACCACCGGCGCCTCCTGCTTTCGGTTTCGTTACTCCGCCTGCATCGCCTTTCATAGAAAGACTTATACGCTTGCGTGCTTCGTCTACTTCCAATACGGTTACCTGAACCTTCTGCTGTACCTTAACTACCTCAGACGGATCTGAAATAAAGCGGTCCGCTAAGTGACTGATGTGGATCAAGCCATCCTGGTGCACACCGATGTCTACAAACACACCAAACTTGGTTACGTTGGTGATGATACCCGGTAGTTTCATACCCGGACGAAGGTCTTTCATTTCCTTCACACCTTCAGCAAACTCAAACACTTCAAAGGTCTGACGTGGATCGCGGCCCGGCTTATCCAATTCCTGGAAGATATCCTGCAGGGTTGGTAAACCAACGGTTTCGCTTACGTAATTCTTCAATACAATTTTCTGACGCAGTTCTTTGCTCTTCATGATATCCGTTACCGAAGCGCCAAGGTCTTTCGCCATGCGCTCTACCACCGGATAACTTTCGGGGTGCACCGCACTTCTGTCCAATGGATTTTCTGCATCGCGTACACGCAAGAAACCTGCCGACTGTTCAAATGCTTTGTCACCCATACGTGCAACTTTCTTGATATCTGAACGGGATTTGAACGGACCGTTTGTATTGCGGTAATCAATAATATTCTGTGCCAACTGCGGACCAAGTCCGGAAACGTAGGTCAACAGCTGCTTGCTTGCGGTGTTTACTTCCACACCTACTAAGTTTACCGAACTGATCACTACTTCATCCAGACTTTTCTTCAAAGCAGTCTGGTCTACGTCGTGCTGATATTGTCCAACACCAATTGCTTTCGGGTCGATCTTAACAAGCTCTGCCAATGGATCCATCAAACGACGGCCGATAGAGACCGCACCTCTAACCGTAACATCGTATTCCGGAAACTCTTCGCGCGCTACGTCCGATGCGGAGTACACAGATGCACCACTTTCGTTCACCATTACGATCAGGATCTCTGTTGGTAAGCCTAAGCCTTTTACGAATGCTTCTGTCTCACGACCGGCAGTACCATTCCCGATAGAGATGGCTTCGATCGAATGCTTCTGACACAGGGCCATGATTACTGCTGCAGACTGTTGTGTCTGACGTTGCGGCTCATGCGGATACACAACCGTTTCTTCCAGTAATTTTCCCTGGCGGTCTAAACATACAAGCTTACAACCTGAACGGAAGCCCGGATCCAGCGCAAGTACATTCTTTTGTCCAAGCGGAGAAGAAAGAAGCAATTGTTTTAAGTTGTCGGAGAATACACGGATCGCTTCTTCGTCGGCTTTGTTCTTTGTACCCATACGCACTTCTGTTTCCATGGAAGGTTTTAACAGACGTTTGTAGGCATCTTTCGAAGCAAGCTTCACCTGATCTGCAGCAGCGCCTCTACCCTGCACAAACTGCTGTTCTATAATATCAACCGCATCTTCTTCCAGCGGTGCAATGTCTAACATTAAGAAACCTTCCTTCTCGCCTCTACGCATCGCAAGCAAACGGTGCGACGGTGTTTTACCGATCGGTTCTTCCCATTCAAAATAATCTCTGTATTTCTGTCCTTCGTTTTCTTTACCCGGAAATACTTTCGATTTAATGGTTCCTTTTTCGTTGAACAGTTTACGTACCGAAGCACGTGCCTGCTGATCTTCGTTGATCAATTCAGCAATGATGTCGCGTGCACCGGACAAGGCTTCTTCAAAGGTAGCAACCCCTTTTTCCGTATCGATGAACTTGCTTGCTTCGCCATCCACGTCTGAAATGCTTTGTTCCAGAATAAGCAGCGCCAATGGCTCCAGTCCTTTTTCCTTTGCAATGCTTGCGCGTGTTTTGCGTTTTTGTTTGTACGGAAGGTAAAGATCTTCCAGCTCGGTCATGGTACCAGCTACTTTAATTTTCTCTTCCAGTTCCGGAGTAAGTTTGCCTTGTTCGTGAATGGACTTCAGAATGCTTTCTCTGCGTTTGTCTAATTCGCGCAACTGCTCAAAACGATCGCGTATCGCTGCAACCTGCACCTCATCCATACTTCCGGTGATCTCTTTACGATAACGGGAAATGAATGGAACGGTAGCGCCTTCATCCAGCAACTCGATCGTTGCTTCTACTTGCTTGGTACTGATTTTTAATTCAGCCGCCACTACATGTACATGCAGTACAGAAATTTCCACTTTACTCATTTTGTATACTGATTATTATTTTCTTTTAACTGGTCGTACGGTATATCCTTGTTTCCGCAGCAACGCGATCAAGCCCTTAGTTCCGGGAAGATGTGCGGCACCTACTGCAAAAAAAGTAGACTGTTTTTTCATTTGTATTTCCATGCGCTGCACCATAACCATGTTGCGCGAATCTAAAATGGCTTCATTAAATTCCTGTGAAAGTGTATCTTCCTGAACAAGTATTTCCAGACTATCCAGCGATTCCGACAGATACAGCTGCAGCATATACTCCATCAACTTTTTTTCTTCATCAATATGTTTGATCTGTTCCACAAGCATATCAGCCTGCTCCTGCACACTCAACAAATTGATCACCGCAAGCTGTTCTTCAAAGGTTTCTATCCCACCGATGCTATTCCCTCTCTTCGCTGCATAATCCTGCAGATAAAGATCCAACGGTTTCTTTTTTTCTTTCTTTAAGAGATCCTCTGAAACGATCGCGGAGATGTAAATCGGTTTGATCTTATTGATCAATAAGGCATACATACCGATGTGTTTTTTGCAGTATTTTTTCACCAGCTCATAATCTTCAGCCGAAATAAGCGATTGAAGTGTACTACCCGCCGGCATCAGCAATTCGGATGCATGCTGCTTCATGACAGCTTTATCCTGCAGATTCAATTCACCGAATAATGCCTTTGTACGATGGATCGCATAATAGGTTGAATCGCCCAGATCAAATACACGTTTGTCGCGGATGTGGATGGTGCCAAATAAGTAAGAGGTATCTTTTAAACCCTTGCCTGTGATCTCCCACAATAAGGAATTATTCTGCGCCTGGGCTTCGGTAAGAAAGCCTGTGAACAGAATAAAAAGAAGGACGATACGGGAACGGTTTTTCATTTAAACAAAAATGTTTATTCCTGAGTGGATAGAGAAGTAAATTAAGATTTTTTTTCCCACTACTTTTTTAGCATATTGTGCATGAAATACTATGAGAAAACTTGCATTTATTATACTCCTGAGTCTGGGGTGCTTAGTAGCATCACAACAGACTTCTTATGCACAAACAGACGGTGGTTCTACACCTGCACCGGCAGATAATGGCGGTGGTGGTGGTGATAACGGCGGCGGCGGCGGTAAACCTGCTAAGGTCAAAAAGGCAAAAGGCAAAAAAGGACAAACTCAGGCCGATCTGGATGCTGAAAACGCAGAAGGCACAAAAAATCAAATGACTCCGGAAGCCATAGCCTATCAAAAGAAAATGGCAAAGGCGAAAAAGGAGAAAGATAAAAAGAACAAGATTACCCGTAAACAAGCAGATAAACGTGCAGCAAAACGTTTGAGCGGTGCGAAGAAAAAGACGACGAAGAAGAAAAAGAGCTACGTAAAGTCGAAGAATAAGAAGAAGTAAATTGTCTGAACCACTGATTCATCTGATGTAGATGATTATAAAATGAAAAGACCTGTCCCGATCCCGATAGCTATCGGGATCGGGACAGGTCTTTTCATTTTATATCTATTTCTATTTAAACTGTTGGTTAAGCACAAGTAAATATATACGCAAGTCTGTAATTGTAAAAAAATCATTTTTCATCATATACATCAGATAAATCAGTGGTTCAGACAAACTATCAATCTACGTCCTCAAACACTGCCGGCGTCTTCGCTTTTTCAACAGCATTTTTTCTGTTGATGATGTATGTAAAACCGATCGTCCAGTATACGCTAGGTGTATACACCAGCTTTTCCGGTTTAAGTACGGTATAATCCACATGCCCCTGGATCAGGAATTTTTCTTTGATGTAATAGCCCAGATTAATGCCTGTTTTAAGTGTTGCAAAATGTGGTGTGATCCATCCGGATTCAACATCTTTTAATACATGTTGTACATTGGGATCCGCAACGACGTGCCCGGTGAAGCTATCTCCAAAATACAAATCAGCAGCTACAAAATATTTTTTCTTATAAAAACCCGGACAAAGATCCAGTTCGCCGCCGAGAAATGTTCCCTTAAATTCATCCGAAACATACCGGTTCAAGGTAAATGTTTTGCGGAACATGAATTTAAAACTATGCACACGGAATAAATAACCTTGTCCGCCGTAAATAAACTGAAAGGTATTGTCGTGAAAGTTTGTGCGGTCTGCAAAATCCAGAAACAAGGTTGCATGTTCATTTATCAATTTACCGATATGTATATGAAATGTACGGGCTACGCTGACAGAAAACACCGGTACATTGCCATAGAATCCATTGGTATAGGTGAATGCATATTGGCGGGGTTTCAATGGCACAAGCAGCTGAGCATGCGAGCGGACAGTGATTCCCAAAGTAATAATAAAAATAAGAGCTGTAAATGTGCTACGCATCTGTTCCGATAATTCGATACAAATATAACCTTTTTGAATGATGATTCGCCGCGGAGAAATAAATTTGAATTATGATTTATGGAATCCTACAACTACTAGCTCTATAAGCGCATTACTTTTTATCAATCCATAATCCAACACTATACATATGGTACGACATCTCTGTTTCATCTATTTCGTGTTGCGTTAAGATTAGCAGATTGTCATGAAAATACCAGTAGTACGTTCCTCGGGGAACAAAATCAATTCCATATTTATTAAAAACCGTTTGCGCATATTGAGATCCTTCCCAAAAGGTGATTGTAGAATCCGTGTATGTATATGTTCCTTCTGAATTATAATCAGCAAAATCCTTATCACTAAGGTCAATCTGATTACGACCTGTATAGGCAAACCTACCTTTCATTAATGTTAACAGTAAATGGTTTAATCTTCCACCATCCGGATCATAAAACGTTCCCTTCTGCAAATACTGAGACAAGCGTTCCGGATAATGTTCCTTGTTGTACGTTCTGGATGCATTCGCCTGTTTCTTTATATAAATGACCGTCCATTCTTTCAATGCTGTTTCTACCTGCTTTTCCGAATCCGCTTTTATTTTTCGATATAACGATGACGTATCCGAAAGATTTATATGCACCTTAAAAATGGACTCTTTGCATTCATAATTACTATACATGAATGCATACGTCTTTTTCCCTCTTATAAAAAAAGATTTATCTTTTAACCAGATAGAATCGATCCGCAGCTCATTACCTCTGGTATATGGATACCTAACCACATCTTTTAAAAAAACAAGCTCCCACTTTTTTAATGGGACTGTTGAATACAGGAAAGCAGAACTTCCCAGTGTTACAATTACCTGTTCTTTGTCAGCAGTAACCCTCACAGGATATTGAGTAATACCTGAAAGAATTGTATCCCATGTATTACTGTTTTCAGCATAACGTGCAACTGCACTTACACCTTTCGTATTACAAAAAACTTTATACGATCCATTTGCTATTACACCCGAAACTGGTGCAGCTGTGACTGCTTCTAAAACAGCAGATGATGGATGGTATGATTTATTTCCTTCAAAATTTTTCCACTCCAGTGCTGCAGGAATTTGTTCCGGTTTGCACTTAATCGTTAAATATGGATAAGATTCTTTCGGAATAGTGAATGCTCCTTTTAAGAACGTGATTCTGGCAATGGGTGTAAAACGGTAGTGGGGTTCAGGGAATCCTTTGATACGCATGGTATCCTTTTTGTATACTGCTACGACAGTAAAGTTAGGTGGTAAAAATCCTCCTGAAGGAGTTGGTGCCGAATCATATGAAAGTATACTATCGTTTTCCCAGATTATTTTTTTTAATGGATAGCCCTCCATATAGTACCGCGTATCCGAATCTGTTGTGAACTCCGGCCAAACAGTTAAGCCCGATTTCTTTTTTAACGTTTTCCCGTTTGCATCTGTAAATTGAAATTCAAGCGTGCCTCCATACGGACCAGGCTGTGCGGATGCATAGATTGAAATGAATAAAAATGCGATTATAAAAAACTTTTTCATGATTGATAAGTTATCAATATTCATTCCATAAAAAAAGACCTGTCCCGATAGCTATCGGGACAGGTCTTTTTTTATTATGCATTCATAATTTATAACTCATAATTATCTACTCTTGTTCTACTTTTTCTCCACCACCGCCAAAAAACATTTTCGGGTAAATAAAACTTTTCAGGTGTGCCGTATTCTGAGAAACCATCGCCCATTTATCCAGTTCGATGTTTAATTCCACGATCCCGCAAGTAGGAATATTTCCTATTTCGCTGCCCGTAAGGTATTCTGCCAGATAGGAAAACCCGGGATTGTGTCCTACAATAATAACTGTATTATAAGTGTCGTTTAATTCGTTCACTACCTTTAATAAGGTGCGCACAGAAGCTTCGTAAATATCATCTTCAAAGTGTACCTGCTCAAATGGGTAATGAATCTGCTCGCAGATGTATTCTGCCGTAAGAGTGGTTCTTCTGGCGGGACTAGAAACGATCAGATCGGGTTTTAGGTCCATTTCAAAAAGCTTAGCGCCCATTCTGGGTGCATCAGAATGCCCGCGGTGGTTCAACTCCCGGTCGAAATCCCGTTGTCCGCTTTCAGACCAATCCGACTTCGCGTGACGTATTAATATAAGTGTTTTGGCCATATCGTCTTAAAAGAAGCATATTACGCAAAATAAACGGGAATTAATCATTCAAAATATTGAATTCATATTAATACTTTGATAAATCCCATTTAAATTCAATTGATTGAATTGCATTCCTTGCATTTTAGAAAAAAAAATATTCATCTTTGTCTTCTTCATTTATAAAATAAACAGGCAAATGCCCAAGAATTTAGTCATAGTTGAGTCCCCTGCAAAGGCAAAAACCATTGAAGGTTATCTCGGAAAAGATTTTACGGTTAAATCCAGCTACGGTCACGTAAGAGACTTACAGAAAGGCGATAAGGCCATCGATATAGAGAATAGTTTTAAGCCCACATACGAGATCTCTCCCGATAAAAAAGAGGTTGTAAAGGAGTTAAAAAAGTTAGCAAAAGAAGCAGATGTTGTGTGGTTAGCAACCGATGATGACCGCGAAGGAGAAGCTATTTCATGGCATTTAAAGGAATCTTTGGATCTGGACGATGCAAAAACACGTCGAATTGTTTTCAGAGAAATTACCAAGAACGCTATATTAAATGCCGTACAAACTCCAAGAGGCATCGATATTGACCTGGTAAATGCACAGCAGGCACGTCGTATTCTGGATCGTCTGGTAGGTTTTGAAATGTCTCCGGTACTTTGGAAAAAGATCAAAGCTGGTTTATCTGCCGGTCGCGTACAATCAGTAGCCGTGCGTATTGTAGTAGACAGAGAACGCGAAGTATTGCAGTTCCATCCTACTGCTTTATATAAGGTAACAGCAGAATTTAAAGATGGCAGCAAAAGCATTAAAGCGGAACTGCCTTCAAGATTTGATACCGAAGCGGAAGCTCAGGCCTTTTTAACAAAACTGATCGGTGCAGATTTCTTTGTTCGCGATCTGGAGAAGAAGCCGGCAAAAAAATCTCCTTCGGCCCCATTTACTACGTCTACCTTGCAGCAGGAAGCTTCCAGAAAATTAAGTTTTTCAGTTGCACAAACCATGACGGTTGCACAGCGTTTGTACGAAGCAGGTAAGATCTCGTATATGAGAACGGATTCGGTAAACCTATCGGACTTCGCTATTGACGCAGCAAAAACAACCATCACTAATAACTACGGAGCTGAATATTCTTTCACCCGAAAATATAAAAGCAAAAACGAAAATGCACAGGAAGCCCACGAAGCAATCCGTCCAACGGATTTCAATGTGCAGCAGGCAAGTGCAGACCGCAACGAACAACGTTTATACGACCTGATCTGGAAGCGCGCAATCGCTTCGCAGATGGCCGATGCACGTCTGGAACGTACGGTTGTAACAATCGGTAATAATAAGTCTACAGAAAATTTCATTGCATCTGGCGAAGTAATTACGTTTGAAGGTTTCTTAAAAGTGTATCTTGAATCGAAAGACGACGAAGATGAAGACGACGAAGAGATCGAAGCAAAAACGGGCGGTACAGCAACATTGCCTCCGTTGAAAGTAGATCAGAAATTAGGCTTGAATCAGATTGTAGCGGTTGAACGTTATACTCGTCCACCGTCGAGATACACCGAAGCAAGTTTGGTTAAGAAGTTAGAAGAAATGGGCATTGGTAGACCATCTACGTATGCACCGACAATTTCTACCATTCAGAAAAGAGGTTATGTGATCAAGGAAGACCGCGATGGCAGAGAGCGTAAGCTTACTCAATTAACATTAAAAGATAATGCTGTGCAAACAGCTGTTATCACTGAAAATACAGGACAGGAAAAGTCGAAATTATTCCCGACCGATCTTGCCATGATCACCAACGATTTCCTTGTTGAACATTTTCCGCGTGTAACAGATTTTAATTTTACCGCTATGGTAGAAAAAGAATTTGATGACATTGCTGAAGGTAAGATCAAATGGCAAACCATGTTGAAAGACTTCTATGGAGATTTCCATAAGCAGGTTTTGAAAACAGAAAACATTGAACGTTCAAGTGTAAATACATCACGTGTTTTAGGTGTGCATCCGGAAACTGGTGAACAGATCAGTACACGTCTGGGCCGCTACGGTCCGTTTGTACAGATCGGTGAAGCAGATGAAGAGAAAGACATAAAACCGAAATACGCAAGTTTGCGCAAAGGTCAGCTGATCGAAAACATTACGCTGGAAGAAGCATTGGAATTATTTAAACTGCCAAGAGAAATTGGTGTGTTTGAAGAGAAGCCAATGGTTGCAGCAATTGGCCGATTCGGTCCGTATATCCGCCACAATAGCAAATTCATTTCAATACCGAAGATCGATGATGTAATGACCATCGATACAGACCGTGCGATTGAATTGATCTTAGCAAAACGTGTATCGGATGCTGAAAAACTCATTGCAGAATATCCGGAAAGCGAATACGTAAAAGTATTGAAAGGCAGATGGGGTCCTTATTTAGCAATCGGTAAAAACAATTTCAAATTACCGAAAGACAAAGAACCTGCTTCCTTAACATACGCGGAATGTCTTGCTATTGCAGGCTTAGATCACGACCCTACCGAGGTAGATGCTGGTTTGGCAAAAGCGAAAAAAGGTAAAGCAGCAGCGAAGAAAACAACTGCCGCAGCTAAAAAGCCGGCAGCTAAGAAAGCATCGGCAAAAAAACCGGCAGCGAAAAAAGCTGCAACGAAGAAGCCTGCAGCTAAAAAAGCAGCGGCGAAGAAACCGGCTGAGAAGAAACTTATTGTTAAAAAGGCTACCGTTAAAAAAGCGGCCAAGAAAGCAGCCGCTAAAAAATAGTTGGCACGATTTTGAAAGCACGTATAATCAAATTGAGTATTCATTTAAATTAACCGTATTATGAAAATTGTTTTCTCATTCATTATAGGCCTGGCAATGGCTTTTGCATCTCAAGCGCAAACATTACCTCCTATTGATACAACGACTAAAAAAATTACATATAGTGGCGTTGTTACCGTAGATGGCGCAACACAAGCTGTGTTATTTAAACGTACACATAGTTTGAATGTATCCGGAAGCGGTATTCTTGCAGACAAACCGGCGGACGGATATTACAGTTATAAAGGTCAGTTCCCGGTTACATATCATGCACCACAGCCGGGTTTAATGCACAACGGAACTGTTACTTATACTGTAGTGATCGCTTGTAAAGACGGTCGTTACAAATATGTGATCACTGGTTTTGTACACTCATCTGATAAAGGCAACGGTGGTGAACTTGAAAAATCTATACCTGCGTGTAACAAGTATGTATTGTCTATGCAAGGTTGGGGCGACATCAAAAAATTAACTGCAGCCGAAATGGAGAAGCTGATCGCAAACATGAAAGTAGTGATGGGCAATCCGGAAGATAAACCAGTAAACGTAGGAAACGATTGGTAACAGTTGTTGCTCTTGCAAATATTTACTTAAAGGAGAGTCTCGTACTCTCCTTTTGTTTTTTATAAAGCCTAAGGCGGAACGCTTAAGGCCTAACGTAAAAAAGTTTAGCAAACATTCGTAATAAATATTTTATCGTATCTTAATTTTACAAAAGCTTTAGGCATTCAGCTTTAAGCTTTAAGCTCATATGAAAAACATAGTAGTCCTAACAGGTGCCGGCATCTCTGCCGAAAGTGGTATCAATACATTCCGCGACAGCGGTGGTTTATGGGAAGGTCATGATGTAATGGAAGTGGCTTCGCCGGAAGGCTGGAGAAAGAATCCGCAGCTGGTGCTCGATTTTTATAACATGCGCAGAAAGGATGCTTTGAAGGCTGAGCCCAATGACGCGCATAAAGCCTTAGTGAAATTGAGTACGTATTTCCATGTGGAGATCATTACACAAAATGTAGACGACCTGCACGAACGTGCCGGCTCAGAAAATATACTGCACTTACACGGAAAATTATTTGAAAGCAGAAGCACCTTAAATCCACGCCACATCTATCCGATCGAAGGATGGGAATTGAATCTGGGAGATAAATGTCCGAGAGGTTCACAGCTCCGCCCCAACATTGTCTGGTTTGGCGAAGCAGTACCCATGATGGAACCCGCAGCTGCATTGGCTGCAAAGGCTGACATCTTCATTGTGATCGGAACATCGCTGCAGGTATATCCGGCTGCCAGTCTGATTGATTATGTTGGTGCAGATACAGAAGTAATTGTGATCGATCCGAACTTGCCGGCAGTTAAGAAACATCCATTATTAACTTTAATTGCTGAAAAAGCGAGTACGGGAGCGCTACGAATTGTAGATGAATTAATTGAAAAGTACAAATAAGACGATACATACTGGACTATTTCACGGAATATTACAAGACCGGACACCTATAGAAAAAAAAGTTATAGCGGTTCAGTATTATTAGGAATAATTTCTGTATTTTTGAACAAATTAATAACATCACAATAATGAATAACGGAACAGTTAAATTCTTTAATAACGCCAAAGGTTTTGGTTTTATCATCGAAAAAGAATCAGGAAAAGAATATTTTGTACACGTTTCAGGTCTTGTTGACGAGATCAGAGAAAATGACGAAGTAACTTTCGAACTTGAAAAAGGAAAAAAAGGACTAAATGCAGTAAATGTTAAACTAGTTTAGTTTTAATATATACCAATCATTTAAGCATTTTAAAAGTCACGCCTCACAGCGTGACTTTTTTATTTGTACCCATTCATATCTTTTTCTTGGGGCATCGCCCCAAGTTCTGGTATTTAAGGCTTTCAGCCTTTTACACCGACTAATGCAGATTCATTTTATAAATCACATCCCTTTGGTTTTATTTAGATGCATTGATTATTTTTAGTCAAACATATGCTGAAAGCCTATCATGTTAAAACTTGGGGCATCGCCCCAAAAAAACAATACAACATAATTCATAATTATTTTCTTACTGACAACTGACCACTGTTTACTGACCACTAACGTATGTTAAACTTCGACTATAAAAATCCAACAAAGGTCCTTTTTGGTAAAGGACAGATCGCACAGCTTGCCAAAGAGATTCCTGTGAATGCGAAAGTACTCATGCTGTATGGCGGAGGCAGTATAAAAACAAATGGTGTATACGAACAGGTAAAAGCAGCCTTAGCATCTTTTGATGTGATTGAGTTTGGAGGTATTCCTGCCAATCCTGAATATGAAATACTGATGGATGCATTGGCTATCATCAAAAAAGAAAAGATCACCTATCTGCTGGCCGTTGGCGGAGGCTCTGTGATCGACGGTACAAAGTTTTTATCTTCGGCTGCACTGTATGAGGGCGCCGAGCCCTGGGATATCTTAGCGAAGCCCATTCGCACTGAAAAAGGCATGCCCTTCGCAACAGTGCTAACCTTACCTGCAACAGGATCTGAAATGAATTCAGGTGCTGTAATAACACGTCGTTCCACCCAACAAAAATTGGGTATGGGCGGACCTGGATTGTTCCCGCAGTTCTCCATCTTAGATCCGCAGGTGATCCACTCCATCCCCGATCGGCAGATTGCGAATGGCATCACCGATGCATTCACACACGTACTTGAACAATACATGACCTATCCTGCCCATGCGCTGTTGCAGGACCGCATTGCAGAAAGCATCATGCAGACGCTGATCGAAATTGCACCGGTTATTTTAAAAGACAAATCAAATTACGATGCAGCCTGTGATTTTATGTGGAGCTGTACCATGGCACTAAACGGACTGATACAAAAAGGTGTGCCTACGGATTGGTCGGTGCATGCCATCGGTCACGAGTTAACAGCCCTATACAACATCGATCACGCACGCACGCTTGCTATTATTGCTCCGAGTGTATACCGTTATAAGTTCAACAGCAAAAAAGAAAAACTTGCTCAATACGCCGAACGGATCTGGAACATTAAGACAGGAACCATTGAAGAAAAAGCAGAACAAGCAATTGCAAAGACGGAAGAATTCTTCCACTCCTTGAATATTAAAACAAAACTTTCGGAATACACCAACGATTATAAAAGCTGTGCAGCCTTTGCTGCAGAACGTTTAAAGAGCCGCGGATGGGTGGCACTGGGCGAACGCAAAGATATTACGCCGGAGGATGTTTATAAAATCGTAGAGATGAGTTATTAAAAAACAGAACTAGCTGTAGGTATGATTACCGGATGTTTGTTATTTTAAATGTATTCTGCTACAACTTAGTCATACCATTTACCGTACAGGGCTACTGGAGACCAGTAACCACAAACGGGGCGATGCCGAAAAGCCATATGAGTAGGATCTTATAAACCACAGCAACAAATGAGTATTTTCGACACAAACGTTCAATCAGACACTTCTGCAATTCTTTACACTCCGCAAAGCGAACAGGAAGCATGGGTTGCTATTATGTATGCGTGTATGGCGGTAGATGGTGAAATATCGGATACGGAGATTGATAAAATGTGTGAGTTACTTATTGTAAAAAAACTATTCAATAATAAAGAAATTGCTGATTATTATGAGCCGGTAATGAAAGCACATAATCTTTCAGGCAGCAGATCGATCATCGACAACAGTGTTTCAAAGATCGATGTATCAAATAAACCTACCCTGTTTGCATTAACAATGGAAATCTTATTGGCAGATGGTATCCTGGGCGACAATGAAAAGAAAATTGCAGAATATCTATCTATTGCACTTGAGCTCAGCGACGAGCTTGCTAAAAAAATAGTGGATGTTATGCTGCTTAAAAACAAAGGGAATTTTATTATTGTTAACTAAGCTCCGTGAATGTAGTTTACAGAGCGTTGAAGTATACGAATCGTACATCTTATATTTCAAATTGAACCCGTTTCAGAAGGAATATATAGCATTTTATAACCTAATAAATCCGAAGTTGTTTGACAATACGTATGTATGGTATTCTGAAACAATTTCGGATGAACGCGAATGAAAATATTAAACAAATTATTCGGTGCTCCGGCATCTGCTAAAACCTATACTCCTCAAAGCGAACAGGAAGCATGGATCGCGATCATGTATGCAAGCATGCACATCGATGGCCACATCGCAGATGCTGAAATACAGAAAATGTTTGATGTAGTTGGAAAATTGCCCTTATTCAAAAGAAAAAACATTGCCGATTATTATCAGCCTGCCCTGCTTGCCAATAGAAAAGTCGGCAGTTACAATCTCATCGATGGCAGTGTACCACTAATTAAAGAAGAACAAAAAGCATTGTTGTTCGAACTGATCATGAAGCTCCTGCTTGCTGATGGAAAACTCCTTCAAAAAGAAAAAGAGATTGCATCCTATTTAACTACTGCATTGGAACTGGAATTTAACATTGCAAAAAAGATCGTAGATGAACTGCTTGTGAAGCATTCAAATTCTATAAAATTTTAATTAAACATTTTATACGTATACAACAATATTTTTAATTATAAATTCCACACACAAACACATTTCAATAACTCTTCATCATTCCCGCGGTTAAAACCGTGGGCTATGCAAACCATTAACAAACGATCTGCATAGCTCATAGATTCATCCATGGGAAAAATAACATGCATCGCCCATCAAATCAAATGAATATTTGCGCATATTTCCAAAGGTTTCGAACGATGGGATTTATAATAATTTTCAATCTACCTCACACATTTGCATTTAATTAAATTTCATATATTTATGAATGATGCAGATCCAGCCCTTCACATCAAGCGATATTCCCTTTCTCACGCTCCTTCAACCCGAAGGCTGGCCGGATGTTATTCCTGTTTATAAATTTTATACTACATCGTCTTTTTGTTACCCGATTAAAATAACAATTTCAAATGAACTCATAGGTATTGGTACAACCATAATACACGATGATGTAGCCTGGCTCGCACACATCATTGTCCATCCGGATTACAGAAACAGAGGCATCGGCAAACATATTACAGACTCATTGATCGAAAGCATTGATCCGAGAATATGTAAAACCATTTATCTGGTAGCAACGGCTCTTGGCGAACCCGTCTATGAAAAGCTGGGCTTCGAAACTGAAACCGAATATCTGTTTTATCATAACTTTACAAAAGATTCTTCCTTTGCTCCTTCTTCCAACATTGTTCCTTATAATAAAACCTACAATGAACAGATCAAGCAATTGGATCAATCTGTTTCAGGTGAGGACAGATTTTTTCATTTTGAAAAGTATCTTTCAACTGCGTTTGTATATGTATCACATGCACGTATAGAAGGATATTATATTCCCGATTTTCATGAAGGAGTCATTGTAGCAAACACATCAAAAGCCGGAGTTGAATTAATGCATCTGCGATTGCAATCAAAAGAAAATGCTGCATTCCCGATAAATAATACTACCGCTACAGCATATATGAACATTCATGGATATGTACCTTTCAAAACAGCTAAACGTATGCGTCTGGGAGAATTCAGAGAAATTGATTTCACTAAAATGTATAACCGGATTGCTGGCAGCATAGGATAATTCCCCTACCAGATATGATTGTGCCTATGCAACAATCCTATTTTATAAAAATATTCAATAAATTATATGTTTTATAAGTCCTATGTAAGCTTCTATGGCTTTCTGACTTTTCTTTTTACCTGAATTAAGGTACTTTTAAAGAATGTATAATGCATATTTTTCAATTTAACTGAGATAACTGTACTGATTTTATTTATTTGATTGTAACAAGATGAAATTGTTTATCTGTAAAAACTGCAACAACACCTTGTACTTTGAAAATAGTGTTTGCCTGAGCTGTCAGAATCCCATCGGTTTTGATAGCACACAATTAAGCATGCTTACACTTCAAAAAAATAAAAGCGATGCATTTTATACAGATATTCATACAAAAAAAACTTACAAGTATTGTCAGAATGCACAAGAGGCAACATGCAACTGGCTAATTCCTTCGACACATACTCCAGCATTCTGCGTGGCTTGTGAATTGAACAGAACCATCCCTCCTCTTGCAACTGCACAGAACAGAGAACGTTGGCACAAAATCGAAATCGCAAAGCACCGTTTGGTTTATTCGTTGTTAAAACTTCAATTACCCATTAAAAAGAAAATCGGCAATGGTATTGAAGGTATTGCATTTGACTTTACGGCCGACAATCATGCGAAAAGCGTAATGACAGGGCATCAATCCGGCTTGATCACAATCAATATCAAAGAAGCGGATGAGGCTGAACGTGCAAAACACAAATACGATCTAAACGAAAAATACAGAACCTTATTGGGACATTTCAGACATGAGATCGGTCACTACTATTGGGATGTGTTGATTAAAAATAATCCAAAACAGCTAAAAAAATTCCGTGAACTTTTCGGAAATGAAATGGTAAGTTACGAGCAATCGCTTCGGGCTTATTACAGCAATCCGAATAAAAATACCAGCAATCATTATATCAGCATTTATGCAACTTCTCACCCTTGGGAAGATTGGGCGGAATCGTGGGCGCATTATATGCACTTGATGGATACCATTGAAACGGCATTTAATTTTGGTATTCAGCTGGATACAGATTCGTTGCAAGGTAGAAATATTACTGCTCCTAAAATTTCAAACCCTTACGAAATAAAAAAATTCGTTGACATTTTTAATATGTGGGTACCTTTGGGATTCGCTGTAAATGCACTCAGCAGAAGTATGGGGCATCCGGAGTTTTATCCTTTTGTAATTTCAGAAGAGATTATAGAAAAACTTTCCTTTATCCATAAGATCTGTAAAAAGCATCGTATGGTTGATGAAAGTACAGATGGTACTCTTACAGATAAAGAAAAAGCAACCATTGCTGCAGACCAGATTCAAAAGGCTGCCGAAGAAGCGATCCAAGCACCGCAAAAGCAAATACAATCACAAACACAAGGAGGTACACAAGCCAACGAATCAAAGACACCTGGAATACTATCATCTCTATTTGGTAAAAAATAATCGTTGTAAACAACAGCTATACAATTTAAAACCTCGGCACTCACCGAGGTTTTTTATTATAAACCAAATCTTATAAATATATAATCATTTTTACTTTTTGTGTAAAACATAATTCCTTGTTTTACTGCTACTTTGCATATATACTATTATCCCCCGAATATGAGTATACTATATCCTTTGTACATCTTATGAAACTATATTTTTGCAGCAATTGCAACAACGCATTATACTTTGAAAATACGGTTTGCTTGAAATGCAGTCAGTCCGTTGGTTTTGATAGTCTTCAATTATCTATGATTACACTTCAAAAAAAACCAACCGGCCCTATACATGTCAATATAAAAACAAACAACACCTATAAATATTGTTTGAATGCGCAACAAGGAAATTGTAACTGGCTCCTTCCGGCAAATAGCATTTTCACCTATTGCATTGCGTGTGATTTAAACAGAACCATCCCGCCTTTGATTAATCCAGAAAATAAAGAACGCTGGGATAAAATAGAATCTGCAAAACATCGACTTGTGTATGCTTTACTGCGATTGAATTTACCGATTCGAAAAAAAATAAATGAAAGTATTGATGGTATTGCATTCGATTTCATGGTTGATCTTTCTTCCAATCCGGAAGAAAAAATAATGACCGGCCATGATCTGGGTGTTATTACTTTAAATATTGATGAAGCGGATGAAGCCCAACGCACCAAACATAAACTTGATCTTGGAGAAAAATACCGGACACTGCTTGGGCATTTCCGTCATGAGATCGGACATTACTATTGGGATCAACTGATCAAAAACAGTCCGCTGCTGAATCAGTTCCGAAGAATATTTGGTGACGAAACAGTCGATTACGATCAGGCACTAGAGCAGTATTACAATTCAACTCCGAACAACAATTGGCAAGATCAATTCATCAGCGTGTATTCATCTGCACATCCATGGGAAGACTGGGCCGAATCCTGGGCGCATTACATGCACATCATGGATACACTTGAAACAGCTTATTCATTTGGTGCCGGATTAAATACAGCAAATACTACAACTTCAATTAATGTAGATCCTTATACAGTTGCCGATTTCAAGAAATTATTTGATCTGTGGGTTCCCTTAACTTTTATGGTGAATAATCTGAATCGCAGTATGGGTCACCCAGACTTCTATCCATTTGTGATCTCTGAAAAAGTTGTAGAAAAATTATCGTTTATACACGATGTATGCAAGGTAAATCGCACGGTACAGTAAGTATTAATTCTTTTTTAAATAGATAGACAAACCATCCTTTCTTTTCATAATCAGCTCACTTTTATCAACCTTAGTAATAGCAAAAGTAAGCGCTTCCTTATTGCCATCAATATTAATATGTGTAAAGGTAATTGAGTCTCCTACACTTTGCCATGTGCCTGGATTTAAATCAGTATGTGCTGAAATATATCGAGATACATAGGTTTTATCCGTAAAAATTTCAAAACCTTGTTCGTAATTGAATAACACATTGTATGCTGGAGAACTCGTGCCAGTACTTTGGTTGCCCCAAATGTAATAATAGCTATCCCATTGGCCTATTAAAGGAGACTCTTCATTAACTTTAACGTCCTCTTTTTTGCAGGAAAAAAATACACAAATAAACAGTACTAAAAATATTCTTTTCATGATTTTAGATTTTGATGTATGAAGAATCATTTAACTCAATAATCAAATGTAAAAAATAATCCGAAAGACTTCTCAGGGCAATTTATTTCTTAATAATTCAATAACATAGTATAGCAACGAAAGCCATTAATATTAAGCTTTTTATTATTTCAGAGGAATTTCAGCAACTTCATAACGAATCTTTTCATCCATCTTTTTAGTGATTTTATTATCCTCTCTTGTACTTGTTTTGATTGCAATTTTATGATTGTTGACCCAGATTACTTCTTAAAATAGTTCCATAGGGTTGTCCATAAGCAATGATTTTATAGGAAAGAATTCCATTCGTATTGTTTATCTTATGATTTAATAATAGTCTTCTATTTTAAATTTACTTTGAGTCTGAAATGTATCTCCATGAACCTTCTTAACTGAAATAAGTTTTTCACACACAAACATGCCATTGCCCAGGTATCTGGCTTCCGCTTCTATTCTGACTTTTTTATTATGATCTTGTAATTCTTTTCGTTTATATATTTTTATTTTATCGTAATCTGATTTAGCAAGATATAATTTGATGATTGAGTCATTGCCCATATACAACTCAATAAAAGGATTGAATAATAAATTCTCCTTCTTTAAGGTATCATACATTTCTAATACCAATTTATCCAAGTCTCGTATATTCGTTCGGTCAACGGTATCTGCATATATTTTAAAGGCATTCACTACACTGTCCGGCTGGTTATAAAAACTTCCAAATCGAAAAAAACCAAAATACAGATCGCCTTGAATGATTTCTTTTTTCTGTTGAAAGGAAGAAATAAAAATGAGCAATGAAATAGATACAATTAGATAAGCTGACTTTTTCATAATTGTTTCATTTATTAATATGTTGTTCAATAATATTCAAAGGTTATACATTAGCCTTAATCTAAATGTGCATCAATCCCTATAATAAGTCCATCGGCATTAATGAGTACATTCAAGGCACCGGTCTCATGTCCGAAATTGCCGGTAAAATCAACCTGTGCATTGGCCTGTTTACTACTAATAATTTCCAGAGACTCCAATTTAGTTACCGTATTGTAACCAACAAAAAACTTCTCGAGATAGTGACGCACACCGGATTTATTTCTAAATGTTTCTCCTACTGAAATGTCATCAATCACTGCATCTGCTGCGAATAATGTAAGTGCCGTTTTTACATCAAATGCGTTTAGAGCTTTGATAAGTTGACGGATGACTTTTTCAATATCTGTGTCTTTCATTTTATATTTCAATTATATACAGTCAATTCTTTATCTGAAATATTGCAGCACCATAATACCAATACCCAGAACAATTTCAAACCACATTACATAATACAAATACGTTCCTGCAGAACCAATTTTTATTCTGGAATACAATCTACCTAAACCGGCAAAACTGACAACAATACCTATAAAATAAATAAGATCGTGTACTTCATGAATGTGAATGACAACCCAGATCAATAAAAAAGAAAAACTTAAAAACATGGCACTCAAAAACCGAAATGGATTATCTAAAGCCGGTTGAGGCGGAATAGTTTCAGGTAAAAAACCTGCTGCACCTTTTAGCAGTTGGTTTGTACCTACTGTGAAACATATCAATGCAACGAGACTTAAAATGATCTGTAATGTTATTTCCATTGTTTATCTGTGCTTAATGACAATTCTAACTTATGTTGGTAATTACCTATCTACCCTAATCACTACTCAACTCGCTGTTGTGCCAGCGGCCAACAGCCCACTGCAACAGGATTACAAATCCTTTATATCTGACTTCGGAATTACAAATTCCGAAGAGCTGATTACATAATTAACATTATCTAGGTTCTGTAAAAGTTTTCCAAACACCATCAATCCTTAGCATTTCACCTAACTTAAATTGTATTGTATCATTTCCTGAACGCATCTTTATAAATGTTTCTGTTATCATTATGTTTAAATCTTTATACAACATTTCTTCATCTTCTCTTTCTCTACCAATATATGTTAGATCATTCAATTGATGCGTAAGTATTAGATTTTGTTTGTATTGAGAGATTTGTTGGAAATATATTTCTTGTTTTTTATCTATACTATCTTTTGAATTATTTATTTGTTCCAATAAACCCCGATATGAAAAATTATTTTTTTTCATATAATCTATTGTCCCTACATCTGGAGTAATCTTATAACAATATTGTTTCAAATCATCTTCGTTATTTGATTTTAACACTTTCACAAAATCCGAATATAATAAATCTAAGTCCGAATATCCTTGTTGTTTCGTTTCACATCCAATTAAAATGATAATTATTAATGTATATAAATATCTCATAGTATTATATTTTTCAATCTGATTGACACCGCTTAACCAACTAACTATCAAAAATTATTTCAATTCAGAATCCTCATTCAGGAAATTCTCAATCAACATTTTCATTTTAATTATTTATTTCTGATTGAACTCCCATAGTACTATAAATAAAGCTTACTTTACCTTCAGACTCCCAAGCAACATCGGTTGAGCACTTTCGCCGTCCAGAAAATCAATTGTTAAAAAGATGCTTATTGTTTGTCCGGATTTGAAGTCAGTTAAATTAACAATCTGCGACAGGGGTACATATGCTGTTGTTCCCCAGCGACGATAATTCTTGTTTACAACTTTTTTAATAACTTCATTTTTATAATTTTTTATTTCCATTGTTGTCACGGTAGGTTGTCCAAGAGAACCGCAGATAAAACGTCCTGCGAATAATGTATCTGTAGATTTAAATTTTGTTTTATCAAAAATTGCAACATCTCCCATCTTATTATTTTTCCAGGAAGCCAACAATACATTTTCACCAATACTGATGTTCCAGGAATTCGCATTCAGATGATCTTTTGTATCTGTTGTCCATGAGCTAAAGATCAGAGGGAGAATCAGAAGAACGAATACTACTTTATTTTTCATGTCCGATGTTTTTGAATTATAATTGGTGGTTGGCCGTAAAGGCATAACCACGGCGAACTTCAGAGCTTAGGAAAAAGGGTGCATGGAAATGCAACTCTATCTCGGAGATGGCTGATTCAGGGACCATCCTGAAATCACCAAATCCTGAACCAATGGATCTTTCATAGCGCCATCTTTCGGTGTCAATATGCCTTTCTTTCGAATCAATACAGAATCTATAAGCATGGGTGCTACTATGGACAAAACAAACGCCGGGATCAAAACAAAAACTCCATATAAACCCAAAAATACAAACCCTAAAACGGAACACACAATACCCGTCAGTACGCTTATGATCCAGCTGTTATAAACACTTTTTTGATGAATCACAAAACATTGGGTACATCTGGGAATTCCGATTAAAACTTTTTTAAACTTAACCGAACTGTATACGATGATATCTGTCCGATCCTCTTCACGAAACACGGGCACAAAATAGTTTCTGTCCATTTTATCCGAAGAACGTTTATTACAAAATTGACAAGAGGTTTCTATTGGTTCGAATCTTTTAAGCTTTTCATTAAATATGTGATTTGTAGCCATGTGTTGTTTAATTTTTATTTGAATAAAAAGTTATATAAACGAGGTAACCAACCAAATAAGATGGTACTAATGCTAATCCAACCGGGATTAACATTTCTATTTTAATGATGCTTTCCCTACCCGACACATACCATTCATAAATTGGAGGTAGCATAATAACAGCACATATAGATCCTGCCAAACCGGCAAGTGGTTTATCTTTAAACGCCCAATAGCCGATACCACCTGCAATGGCACACGCAGCTAAATACCACACAAAAGAACCAATGCCCATAATCGGACCGAGAATTGCAACCATTACTACAAGAGCATATGCAAGCTTTTCATATTCCTCTCCTTTTTCTTTTTCTATTTTTTGATCAAAAAGTCTCTGTCTGTACGCACCTATTTCTTCTTTTATTTTCAGAGCTGCTTCACCTTCAGAAAATCCTTGTTCAACCAAATGCTGAACTTCAGCAGGTACATTAAAATTTCCGGATGCAAGGTTTGTATGAATTCTGTTTTTTTGTTTTTCAGTTAAAAGCATATTTTAATTAACGTATTTTAAATTAGTAATTAGTCAATTCTATATACAATTTTATAAAGTTCCTGTAACGGATACTCTCCTTCAAATCCGTAATCGTCAATAGTAAATATTTTTTTAGTAGTATAAATCTTTGTCTTTGATCTTGGCTGATCTGACCTATTCGTTGTATACTCTTTTTTAAGTTTTTCAAGATCGGAAATCTTAAGCAATTTCAGTATTGCATCCATTTCACTTTTCGTTAAGGAGTACGTCGAACCTTCATGTGCAGGATCATAAAATGACTTCACACAAGTGCTTGTACCGTTGACAAAGTCGATCTTCACATCAATTGAAGGAAAGTCGTCAGACTCCACTCCAAATGCACTCAGGTTCATTTCAATTTTAACAATAGAGTCTGGTGAATCAATGTCTGTATTTTTTGCTTGTCCATTTGAACAACTGTATAGCCCAATAAGTATACAAGTCAGCAAGTAAATAGTCTTCATATTAATTATTTTTAGGTATAACCACAAAAGCATTACCCGTAATCAGACTATTGTTATTGTTGTATATAATTGAATTCATTATTTTATAATCCGCACAGCATCTTCCTTGATCATACGTTGAATACAAAATTTGAAGCGTATCTATATCAGAATTGTTTAAACGTAAATAAACAGGATAATTGCTCGGAACATGAACATCTACAAATAAAGCACTATCTGTTCCATATGAGGCTATTGTAGGCTGGCAAAAATATTTGATCGTATCAACACCCATTAAAGAAAATAATTTAATTGAATCCGCATTATAGATTTTGGCTGAACCAAATACAAGATCCTTTCCACTTGTAGCATCCACAATTTTTAAATTAAATGTTGTGTAATCATTATTGCATTTACTTTCGGTTAAACAACAACCTGAAAATATAAAAAATAAAATAGCGTATAAAAATAGCTTCATAATTGATATTGTTTTGTACGAATTTATAAATTTTAACGTATCTGGGAGCTTACCTCTCTAATCTAATCAATCCTTGTAGTACTGTTTGCTTGCTTCATCTAAGGTCCGGTTTGCTCTATCGTAAACTAATGTCAACTTTGGGTCAAATGCCGGCAACATTATTTCGATTTCCCAGGACCTATCAATAGCAGGAAATTTTTCCTTTAAGTGAATTAGAAACTGAAACCAACCTGTTGTTTCCTCAGTTATTCTAAAACTATTGTCATTGCTTAAAAATATGTCAGCGCATATACAATCCGTCGTATACAGATCAGCTTTGTAACCAAAAATGGTTTGTATCTCGTCCCACTTTATTTCCACCTGTCCGCCATCAGAATTAAGTTTAAAACCATTTTCCTTATATTCGAAAAACCCATTGTCGTTATATATTTCATCAAAGGGTTTGTTCTCAACTGAAGTTGTCTTTAAGTCCTTTAGAAATGTTGCATTGGGAAATAAAAGTTTAAGCAGGTATCCCAAAGACATAAGACCAAACAACATCAATCCAAACCATGCAAAAATATTTTTCTGTTCTATGACCATCCAAACAAACAATCCTGTCATTATAAGTCCAAGAAATACATATTTTAGTGTACCTTTCATTCTTTAAGTCTACTAGCTATTATCGTTTTTTAATTACGTTGGTGTTTACATTTCTCACCTAATCACGAATCAACCCGCTGTTGTGCCATCGGCCAACAGTATGCTTCAAGCGGTTTACAAATCCTTTTTATCTGAATTTTTATTCATTCGTCAGCAACAATACATAGCGCACATATTTATCCTGATATTTTTTGAACCAACTCTCTGATGGCTTTCCTTCACAACGTGTAGAACCGCTTAAAACAGATTTTAATAATTTATCCTCTTGAAAATAAAACCGACATTCCATTGTCACTGTTTGAAAACTTGAATTGAATGTAGCGGAACTGTCAATATATTTAAACTCTTTTCCCTGAGCGTATACGAAAATTAATTTATTGTCTTGAATATAATATTCGTTGATGTCAACGCAACTTGAGAGACCTATACGTTCAACAATTTTAACCAAAATGCCGTTTTTAAAATATCCGGTAAGTTGTCCGCCGCGATCAGTTGTTTGTTCTAAAAACTGCTCATTATCAAGAGTCTTTGTCGTAAGCGATTTGTCTGCATTTATTTGCTCCACTGCCTTACGAATACTATTCACGACATTATCTGTCTGTGCAAAGGTTCCGCTGCAATAAAGCACGTACATAAATATGTAACATATCTTCATAATTTATTTTTCAAAATTTAAATAATCTTAATTCAAAAAATGTCAACATCATAGAGCACATAGTGGTTGGCCGAAAAGACATAACGGAGAACTTCATAGATTTATATCAGGGCTGCCGAGCGGCCTTCCTCTAAACAAATCAATCTGCTCTTGCGCTAACGGCTGACAGTTCACCGCAATGAATACAAATTACAACAAGAAAGGTTAATACCCTGTAATTACAAATGCTCCCCAATAATATGGATGAGGATACTCTTTACGAACCATGTTCTGTGCAAGAAGGAATGCTTGATGTATAGTTTTGCCCTCCCCCAGATTTTTGTAGAAATACGACATTAACAACTGAGTGGTATGATCATCTACTTTCCATAGAGAAGATATTACATAATGAGCACCTGCTATTTGAAGTGCACGTTTCAATCCATATACACCTTCAAAACCAGCGTTCTCTCCAAGTCCAGTTTCACATGCTGATAAAACTACCATAGATGTACCTTCTAAATCCATATCTTTTACCTCATAAGCTGTCACTATACCATTTTCTCCATTGGTATTTCTGTAAGCATTATTTGCTCCTGCAAGTGCAATACCTGAATATAACATAGCGTCAAAACTTCCGCTCGTAGAAGGCATGAAGAATCCATGTGTTGCTACATGTAAAATAGATACATTTGTGGTCTTCTTAAAGTTTGATTCAGTAGCGGAGTCTTCCTCCAGAATTGTGGCTGAAATATTTCGTGATTGAAAATTTTCACAAATATTTTTAATCTCAACTGCAGTACCCGGAAGTGGCGTGAATGTAGCATCTTGTAATGCACCTTGAAAACTTCTTGTTGGTGCAGATTCCCAATTTTGCTGAATCACTTCTTCACCTAAAGCGCTATAATCTGGATTGCCAAATAACGCAATCCTTGTATTGGATGATTGCTGCTTCGAATCTAAAATTTCTTTTGTATTATTCAGATAAACAACCTTGTATTTATCTGCAATATAGGCATCCTTCGAAAGGAAGGTCTGTACATTCATTAAATGATAAATTCCATCAGGTGAAAAATAAAGTGTTTTTATTTTTCGACTCGTAAGTAGACTATCAATTCGATTCCACATAATTGAATAACTCAAGGTATCTTTCAATCGCGCAGTAATCGAATTTCTATAAAAAGCATATATATGCTTTTCCGTATATATAGAATCTTTCAAATAAAGTACAACAGGATGATCTTTGGTTTTGGCATCCATATACAATACATAATATAAAAAATCTGTACCACTATCTGCTTTAACAATTTCAATCGCTGCCTGTCCTCCTTTTAATTTTTTCTGAATGTCTTTCCATGTAGCTTTTATCATTGGAGACATTGAATTCATTCCAACATGCTGTTCCAGCAGTTGTTCTTTTTCATTAATTTCTTTTTCAATCTGATCAATTGATATATTATTTAATGTTAACTCTTCAGGCGAAAATAGTGTATACCTGGAAAATGCATTTTTAAGGGCAATAAGTTTTTTGTAATCAGAAATGAGAGTAGTATCTTTTGACGCTACTATTTTCCGTTTTAAAGCAATTTCATTTCCAAGTAAAAAACCTTTATTGCGAATAACTTCATTGTAAAAATCTCCTAAAAATTGAAAATCTATTTTTATAGGTTCCGGATCCTCATATTCAGATGTAGAAGAATAGGGATTATTTCCGGCATGAGAAAAGGTATAACACTTGGCATAAAATCCTTGTGCTTGTTTTTGATATTTCGAAAAATACATCCGCTTCGAGTAACTACTCAGATGTGGAAATACATTATCTATTTGTGCTTGTTTAGATTGAAAATACAAATCAAAACATTTTTTTGTTTCAGCTGAAGTACTTGCATACATGGCACGTTTAAACAACGATTTTTGCAGTTGCTCAGAATACATGGGATAATAATCAAGTAGCATTTGCAAGGTAGTATCCAGAAGCTGCTGACACTCCTCTGGGCTATAAGTAGCATCTGGTGCATAATTTCCACCGTTGTAAAAAATTACATTTTCCAGCGCCACAATACTTAATGGATGATATACGCCCAATTCTGCCTGACACACATTCGAAACGCGTCGAACAAATTTGGAATCATCTCTCCTATTGTTATCAAGTTCCATTGATAATAATAGATTTTTTATTGTATATATATTAAAATTGGTGGTCATTTCTCCATTGGTTGGTTCTGGATAGAGAATATAACGGTCAAGTCCAATAAAACTAAGGTCTTTCTGTTTAAGAAAATACATAAATCCCGATAATGATTCAAAATTTTGCAACACTATAAATTCAGGTATTCCATTAAAATCAATCCAATACGTTTTTCTGAATGATGTTAAAATAGTATCACCTGCAGCATACATGTTCATGAGTGCATAGATTCGTAACAACCTACCTCCAATAATAAAATGATCATTTTTAAATGGATATATTTCAATCAATAATTTTTCTGATTCTTCAAACTGATAATTTTCAAAATAGAAATCAGAATGGAAAATATGAATTAAGTAGTCGTATTGTAATCGTAAATCTTGATCTTTAAAATTGGTTGTCAATTGTTTGGCAAAATTAATTTTTTCTGGAATTCCATCCATTTTCATATTATTGAGATCCTTTCTCATATCGATTAACATTCCAGAAATGCTATCAGAAAAAATATCATCATTAAGTGTTGAATAATAATTCGAATTTTGAAGTTTATTATTAAAAAAATACTCCCTTATCTGATTATTGAAAATATGCCTCACTTCATTATCCTTAGTTTTTAAATAATAATATTTATGCATACTATAAAAACCTTTATTTTTAAAATACAGATTAGCCAATATCTTAGAGAATCCGGTTGTATTAGTAGGATATTTTAATTTATAATATAGTTCAAAATCCGAAATGCTAAAATTAGATTTTCCTGTTAATCCAATCAAGTATTCTAACAGACAACTCGAAGAACCTTCTTTTTGAGCAGCTATTAATAATTCAAAAAAACGATTATTGTTTTGAGAAACTAATTCTAAAATGTAACCTTCCGTTTGTTTCTTATAAACGTCAAAGCAATACTCAAAATCTATTGCCTGTATAAATCCAGTTGTATCTAAAGGATATTTGAAAAAATAGTAATTCTTATAAGTATTAAAATCAAATCCCGAATGAGTAGTTAATGAAACCAATGAATCTTCTAGTTGATGCGTAAACTTTTTATCGTCTTTTATTTTCTGAAGAGTAATTAACACATCAAAAAAAGGATTCTTAGATTCTTTCATTATTTGCAGAAATAATTTCAAATAATCAAAATGATCGATTGCATTTATATATCCTTTCTCTGCAATTGAGATTTTATTCGGCAGGTTACTTCTGCTATTAATTCCATCAAAATATGCTATTTTAGAAGTACCATCTGGATTCATAATCATACCCAAATAAAATGGTTCCAAGTTTTTCATACAACCTATATACCTAGTACCATTCGGATATGTTCTCCATCCAAAATAGAACTCCTGCTTCTTCTCCAAAACAATCACCGTAGAACGATCTTTTAATTGCGCAATACCTGAATATTCGCTGATAGTATTGTTATAATATTTATCCCTAGAATTAAAGGAAATCATATTCCCATTCTTAAAATAATACGTCCCTTTGTTGATGTTGTCAATTGAATTGGCAACCATTCCCAGAACAAGAGAATCCCCATTTGGATAATAAACTACACCTGATTGAAGAAAATAATATCCATCATTTTTAGTAATGCCTTTAAAAATAGTTCCGTTTGTATAATAGATTGAATTTATAATACTGGGATTGTTAACATTAGCAAAAATACTTTTCTCAAACCATCCTTCATATTTATTACCATCCGTATCTATCATTGTGTATGCACCATTGCCTGATATGCAGGCATCAAATTCTCCAATAAAAATAGTGCCATCTTCATTCTTTATATAAGTGGCTCCAGCCTTATGTGTAATAGTATCACAATATGATTTCCTGTAAGTACCATTCGGATAAAAATATTCACATTCTTTAACATATTTCCCCTTTTGTAGTGTCCCTTTAAAGTGAAAAATTAGCGTATCATTTTCATACACATCAAGTTCTCCTGAGCCTTCTGCGTATCCATCTTGACAGGATCCATCCCAACTACACGTACGGATATCAAGTTCAGACATCATATAAACCTGACAATTATTCTTATTGTCTTTTATATACCCTTGTCCAAAAGAATATAACGTAACAAGCGAAAAAAGAAAAAGAAAAAAAGAAGACTTGGATGGTAAATAAACGAACATTTTTTGCAGGTTTAACAGTTGTTATTAATAGTATGCCACTATAATCTTTGAATAAATGAACAAAGTGTATGTGAACTAATAATATATATTTTTATTTCAATAAACACAAAATTCACAAAAATTTATATAATAGTATTTTTTCCTATCTAATAACTGCCTTACCTGTATAATTTTCTGCCCTGTTTGTACGAACTCTAAACTTCCCATTAAGTTCGCCGTGGTTGTGAGGTAAGGAATCTGATATGGTTACCAAACTCGGCGGAAAGGGCGAAGAATCATTTAATATTTTATCAATAAAGCTTCGCCAAATAGTATTTCATTTGTCCCATTTGTATACAGACAACCTTGAGTTTCTATTGGACCACTATATGATTTTTCAAGTAAAGGATTTTTACTTAAATAAATTTTTATTGAAAAATCAGTATCGTATTTTTCTGGAAATACTATCTCACAATCTATATAATTCAGCGCAGATACACGGACATATCGAATGGTTTTTCCTTTTGGAATAGCTAAAGATTTCATACCGTCCGCATCAATCTTATGATCCAATTTAAACGCTCTGCCTAACGAATCTCTTGCAAAAATAGTAGCCGATGTAACAATGCTACTATCTTGAAGGCAAAATATTTGTACAGACACATGTACTTTTTTATCCGATTTTTTTTCCTCTATAACTTCTTTTTGTGAAGGAAATATCTGAAAGAATTTTAGTTGAACTGAATCTTTCATTATTTCATACATACCTGCCGAAGTACAGGTATTAAAGCATGCATCACCATACACTATTTCAAACCTGCCGCTATCAAAGAGTTCAATCCATCCGCTAATATATCCAGCACTATCCTTATATACATATTTTCCGGTTTGCGCCTTTAAACTACTTATTGAAAGAAAACATACGATGCATATAAAGAAATATCTATTCATGTTTTATGATTTAAAGCTCGTTTATATTACGACTTCGTATTTGTTGGTGTGAGAGTGAACATTTGGCCAGCGACTGCAAGGTATTAATTTCCGCCCTGTTTGTACTAACTCTCACTCCTTGATGGTATCCATCACTTTAAACTAACCACAAATCAACTCGCTGTTGTGCCTTTTCTGGCCAACAGCCCACTACTCTATCCTCTATAATGAGTTAACAAATCATCACTGAAATCATCCTCTAAATAATGTATCGCGCTTGAATATATATATATTCTTCTGGTAAGTTACAAAGACCTGCTTTTACTGGATTGAAATGGATATAATCTAACTTTTGTTGAAATATAACATCATCATACAATTCAATCGACCTGCCATTCCGTTTCCAAAAATGATATGCTCTGTCCTTCTGAGTAGATTTGAAAATTAATAATACATTAGGATGATGTATTTCTAAATCTCTTTTTATTTGTTTGCTACATCCTTCCAAAAATTGTTTCTGAACTTCTGACGGATCAATATCTCCTTTCACCTGCCAGATAATGTGAATATGATTGTCCATTACACAATAAGCGTATACAATCAATTGTTTTTTGTTTACCTGCTCTTTTAATTGTACTAAAACAATGTCTTTATATTTTTCTGGTTTTAATAATTTTTTCCAATCTCGAACCGTAGCAGTAAAAAATACTGGGTAATAAATAATCTTTTCCATAGGATAAGAAAATTACTTATTGCTTCATTTTATTCAAATTATCAAAAGTTAAATAATATTTGAATAAAAGACTTAACATCACACAGCAGTTGGTTGTTGGCCAGAAAAGGCACAACAACGAGTTGAGTGGTGGCTCAGGTAAGAATGGGGAGCACCAACAACAGTAGAAAATAAAACCTTTATTGTTATCCTTTGAAAAGTTACCTAGAACTTTATCTAATGGACTATCGGGCTTTCCTGCAAAAACGTAATGATCTTTTCGCAGTTCATTTAGTATTTCTAATGATTCAAAAATATTTTTATAATTATTTGTTGGGCATTTTTTTATTAATGTCTTCATAATGATTTCTAAGTCTCTAAATACCCCAACTTTCCCCAAATAAACAACCAATGTTAAAAACAAAAAACCCCGCTGCTCTAACACACCGGGGTTTCTAATATTAAAAAGCGTTTACTAATTACGCCAATTGTTTCTTCATAACGTTTGCCATTGTCTCACCGATATCAGCCGGAGATTGTACAACGTGAATACCGCACTCAGCCATGATCTTCATCTTCGCTGCTGCTGTATCGTCTGCACCACCAACGATTGCACCTGCGTGACCCATACGACGTCCCGGAGGAGCTGTTTGTCCTGCGATGAAACCAACTACCGGTTTTGTACCGTGTGCCTTGATCCACTTCGCAGCGTCGCCTTCCAACTGACCACCAATTTCACCGATCATGATGATACCATCTGTTTCCGGATCGTTCATCAATAATTCAACCGCTTCTTTCGTAGTAGTACCAATGATTGGATCACCACCAATACCGATTGCAGTAGAAATACCGTAACCTGATTTCACGATCTGATCTGCTGCTTCGTATGTCAACGTACCTGATTTAGATACGATACCGATTCTGCCTTTCTTGAAAATGAAACCCGGCATGATACCAACTTTCGCTTCGCCTGGAGTAATAACACCCGGACAGTTTGGCCCGATCAATGTTACTTTTCTTTTTGTAACGTATGCTTTTGCATCAATCATATCGCTCACCGGAATACCTTCCGTGATACAGATAATAACTTTAATGCCGCCATCTGCTGCTTCCATGATTGCATCCGCAGCAAAAGCTGGTGGAACAAAGATGATCGAAACATCTGCACCTGTTTTAGCAACTGCATCTGCTACTGTATTGAATACCGGTTTATCTAAGTGCAAAGAACCGCCTTTACCTGGAGTCACACCACCAACTAAGTTTGTTCCATACTCAATCATTTGTTGTGCATGGAAACTTCCTTCCGTACCAGTAAAACCCTGTACGATAACTTTTGAATTTTTATTAACTAGAACGCTCATTTTTTGTATAGCTAAAGGATTAAGTATTACAAAAATAAAATTTTTTGGGGGTAAAAAAAGCCGAACCCGATTAAAATTACTGTGAATCTTCTTTTCGTGGACAACTTAGTGCCTTCTAGGGATAATATAGACGACCCGGACCATGGCCACAAAATACCCATCCAGACCGAAGCGGGTTCCCCGAAGCTGACCGGGTGCAGTGGACGAAACATAGGAATACCCGTCTGAAGTGGTTAAAATGGGATATCCGAGCTCGTTTTGAATGTAGTTGAGGTCTCTGTTTTTCCCTGTATATGAATCGGTTGCTTCGGCAGAGCGGTTTGAGAAGTATTTAGCATCCTTGCTTTCCAAAGTCGAAGGATCGACATAGGTTCCCTTGGCATCGTCCAGATAATCGGTAAACGTAAACCGGTAGCCCAATTCAAATTCAACATCAAAGTGGTTGCTAATTTTATATTGTACCCCCAACGAAACCGGAATGTATGCGGTAAAGGATGAATAGGATTTGTTTTCGGTATGCATGGGTTGAAGATTGTGCCAATATCCGGCAGAGTCTTTCGCCTGCGGATTGGAATACAGCAAACCCACACCAAATGTTGCAAAGCCATTGAACTTTTTGCGTTTTGCAAAATAATCGTTGCAAGGCAAAAACTCATAGCGCCCGTGCACACCCAGTTCTACCACATCGTTGCGCATGTGTAGATTGCGGACATAGGCATTTGAATGCAATTTATCTCCGGGAGAAACAACCAGATCGTCGTCTGCAACCAGACGGATATAATTGATATCGGCAGTAAAAGCAATGTGTGCGGTAAGTTTATTGAGGTACTGCAAGCCAAGTCCCCAGCGGGTTGTCTGAATACCGGAAGATACATCTCCGAAAAAATACGTGCCCATGGTATTTACTCCAAAGGAATAATAGTCTGCTCCCCTGCCTTTCTTTTGAGCGAAAGAAGGGTACTGTATGCAAAGAATTCCAATAAGAAAAATCAGGCGTTTTATCACAGCTACGGTTAGATACTAGTTAAAACTTATATGGTAAATATAACGAAAAAGTAACTGGAATGTTAATTAGTTATTCGTACTGCTTAAAGCAAATAAAATAAAACCGTCACATAAATGTGACGGCAACGAAAGCCTAGCATTTCTTAATCAAAGGGATGCTGGGCTTTCGTTACCGTTGGCTTTAGCCAACGGTTAAATATAAAGTTAGAAAACTATGGAATGATAAGTGCAATAAAAAGCACAAGCGAATGCTTGCGCTAGCCTACGCACGGTCACCCTTGGGGCGATGCCCCAAGTTATAATATGATAGGCTTACAGCCTATATCCGACGAAAAAACAATCTGACAATTTTTATTTAAATACAGTTACAAATTATTCAATGACTTTATATCTGTACTATAAAAATTTTGTCATGATATGAATTATGTTACCCGCAAAACAGCGGATCGTTATTGGTCGCCACAGACTGTAAGTCTGTAATAACAAAACTTGGGGCATCGCCCCAAGAATATAGCTAGCAGATTATTGAATTCATAACTCATAATTCAATAGCGGTATTTCTCCTTCCATCTCTTTTGCAGAAACGTTCTCAGCTCCTGCTCTCTTGCGTTGTTGCCGGGTTCGTAGATTTTTTTGCCGGATAGTTTGTCGGGCATGTATTCCTGTTCTACAAAATTATTATCGTAGGAATGTGCGTACTTATATTCTTTGCCGTAATCCAGATTTTTCATGAGTTTGGTTGGTGCATTGCGTAGATGCAATGGCACAGGAAGATCTCCCATAGATCGCACCAACTGCTGCGCTTCACCGATGGCCATGTAGGAGGCATTGCTTTTCGGTGAAGAGGCAAGGTATGTTGTAACCTGAGATAAAATAATTCTGGATTCGGGCCAGCCGATAAAACGTACGGCATCAAAGGCTGTAGTAGCCATCACAAGTGCTGTAGGGTTGGCATTACCAATATCTTCGGAAGCTAAAATCAACAACCGGCGTGCAATGAATTCCACTTCTTCTCCCCCTTCGATCATACGTGCAAGCCAGTATACTGCTGCATTGGGATCACTTCCGCGAACGGATTTAATGAATGCCGAAATGATGTCGTAATGCATCTCTCCATTCTTATCGTAAGAGGCTACTTTCTTTTGCGCGATCTTCTGTACATATTCATCGGTAATAACTATGTCTCCTTTGCCCGATGCATCGATCACAAGTTCCAGTAAGTTCAAGAGCTTTCGTGCATCGCCACCGGATAAACGCAGCAGCGATTCGTGTTCTTTTATGGCAACTTTTTTTGTTTTTAAATATTCATCTGTTGCCAATGCATGATGCAATAAAGTTACAAGCTCTTCTTCACTCAAGGGCTGCAATACATACACCTGACAACGTGATAGCAAAGCGGGAATTACTTCGAAGGACGGATTCTCTGTAGTAGCACCGATCAACTGAATGATCCCTTTTTCAACTGCACCCAGCAAGGCGTCCTGCTGCGATTTGCTGAAGCGGTGAATTTCATCAATGAAAAGAACAGCTTTACCTTCCTGCTGTGCATTGGCAATTACTTCACGTACTTCTTTCACACCCGAACTGATGGCAGAAAGTGTATAGAATGGTAGTCCGACCGTTGTAGCCAGCAATTGTGCAAGCGTGGTTTTACCCACACCGGGCGGTCCCCACAAGATCATCGATGGAATTTTCCCTTCTTCCACAAAACGTCTGAAAACCATACCTTCACCGATAAGGTGTTGTTGTCCATATACATCCTCAATATTTTTAGGACGCATGCGTTCTGCCAAAGGAATCAATTGCATAGTTGTGTTGTGAATTAAAGCCGGAATTAAATCTTTTCTTAGCTACTGCAAGCTAGCTTTAGTAAATTTACATAAAATTGTCTATCAATAATAGAGATAATCATTACTTATCCGTCACATAAATGTGTCGGCAATGAAAGCCGGACTTCTCTTACCCAAAGAGATGTTTTGCTTTCATTGCCGTTGGCTAAAGCCAACGGTTAAATAGTTAGGGAATTCCCAATATTTCAACAAATCAACAATGAATCGAATACTGCGTGCACATATTTTTTTAGCAATACTTACGATTATTTCAGGCTTCAATTATACCATTGCAAAAAAAGTAATGCCGGAGTTCATTCAACCTTCCAGCATCATCTGGATTCGGATGAGTTGTACATCGCTTTTCTTTTTTGCGTTTATTTTTCTGAGCAAACGTTCTTTTAAAATCGAACAAAAGGATTATCTACGACTTTTTTTATGTGCTGTTTTTGGCATTACCATCAATCAGATCTTTTTCTTTGAAGGATTGAATCTTACTTCACCCATTAATACATCGTTGATCATGGCAGGTATACCGATCACGGTATTTGTATTGTCTATTATTTTTCTGAAAGATAAAATGACCTTCTGGAATGTTGCGGGATTGTTATTAAGTGCAACCGGCGCGGTCATTCTGCTGTTGGATTCGAAAGGGAAATTTGAAGGTTTATTTATCGGCGATGTATTTATTTTAGTAAATGCAATTTCATACGGCATCTTCTTAATTCTTGCGCGCCAGCTCATGCGGACCTATGATTCCGTTACGGTAATCTTCTGGATTTTTTTAATGGGAACCTTCCTGAGTTTCCCTTATTGTTATTCAAGATATATCGATACCGATTGGCTGCACATCCCAACGTATGCATGGCTTTCATTGGGCTTTATCGTGGTGTTTGCAACGATCGTAAATTACTATATCGGTGTAGATGTATTGAAAGATGTGAGTCCGGCAGTTTCCAGTATGTATGTCTATATACAGCCCATCGTTACTACTTTAGTAGCCCTGTATTTCGGGTCAGACAAAATGGACGGACAGAAATTGATCAGTTCTGTAGCTATTTTACTGGGGGTGTATCTGGTCAGCAAAAGTTCAGAAAACAAAAAGGTTGCTAAAAGTACCGATTAAACAGGTATTTCTTAAAATATAAAAAGCTAATTAAAAGGCATTTATACCCACTATCAGAATTAAATATACCTCTTTTCAAATCTCCGAATCAGATTTTTAATATTATTGGACGTATTTTGAGGTGCGGATTAAAATTAAAAAGTATAATTTCTAGTACTTGAATAAAATAAGGTTATTTTTGTATAAATAAGTACAATCAATTTACACTAGGTAATTTATAATTATGAACATCTTTGTTGGAAGCCTTCCATTCAGTTTAGAAGAAAACGAATTAAGAGAATTTTTTGAAGAGTATGGTGAAGTAAGTTCAGTGAAAATCATCTCTGACAAATTCACAGGAAGAAGCAAAGGCTTCGGTTTTGTTGAAATGCCGGATGATGCAAAAGCACAAAAAGCAATCGACGAACTAAACGGTGCTGAAGTTAACGGACGTACAATCGTTGTTAACAAATCAGAAGAGAAAAAAGATGGTCCAAGAAGAAGTGGATTCAGTGGTGGTGGAAACAGCGGTGGCGGTGGCTACGGCGGCGGTAACCGTGGCGGTGGCTATGGTGGCGGCGGTGGTTACGGCGGTGGCGGTGGCGGCAACAGCCGTGGTTTCGGCGGAAGCGGAAACGGACGCAACAGCAGAGGTGATCGTTAATTCACACACACTCTTATAGATTTTAAAAGGCCATGCGAATTCGCGTGGCCTTTTTTTGTTTCAGTATTTTCAGCTAAAATTTCCTGCTCTTTAAGCAAACAGGATACAAGCTTTTTTGTACATTTATTGAACTGATTTGTTTTTAATAATGAATAAAATAAAACTGTTTGGAGAAAGAAATACCGGCACCAATTACGTAGCAAAATTAATAACCATAAATGCTGCTGATAAGATCGAATGGATGCGAAGCGGTGTTCCCAGACGCAAACTTTTCAAGTTTTCAGAATTTACTAAAGATCTGTTCTTCTTTTTTACAGCCAGATACAACCTGGGATGGAAACATGCAGAAGTGAAAATGAAACACGTATTAAATCATAGGCATTTAGCGGATATTCATTTTATAACAATCTCCAAAAACCCCTACTCATTTTTACTTTCGTTATATAAAAGACCCTATCATTATAAATACAAAAAAGAAAAACCGGACACCTTCATTGATTTCCTGAAGATGCAATGGCAAGCACAAGGCAGAGATATGAGTGGTAAAGATTTTTACACAAATCCGATCCATTTATGGAACGAAAAAAATCGTTCGTATTTAAAATTAAAAAAAGAGCTTCCCGATCAAACACTAACCTTAACGTACGAAGCAGTACTTGAAGATTATGAATCTGAATTAAAAAAAGTTTTTATTTTTTTAAAGATGAATCAACAGAAGTCTTTTGAAAACTTCTTCCAATCAACAAAGAGTGATGCCAAATCGCATTCATTTTATCAGGATTATTATCTAAACGAAAACTGGAGAACTGAATTATCTGATACGGAAATTGCATATATAAATCAGCATTTGGATAAAGATGTAGTTGAAGCATTCAATTATACATTATTGTAAGATATACCCAAACCCTTTGCTGCACTTGAAGATTAGTAATCATTTTTCAAATTAAACCATAAGTATGATGAAATACTCCGTTAACGATGGCTTCCCCTATTACATTGAATGCGCCGGCGATCAGAATTACATGGATCTCTTCCTGTCAAAAGAGAACATGAAATTACTCCATTCAATTAACGAAGAAAAATCTACGTACAGATATGCTCCCGGTAAATGGAGCATTAAACAGATCCTTGGTCACATCACCGATCACGAGCGCATCATGATATACCGCATCTTACGGTTCAGCAAAAAAGACCCTACACTCCTACCCGGTTATGATCAGAATGTTTTTATGGAGAACAGCCGTTTTGATGAACTGCCGTACAAACAATTACTTGCAGACTTTGAAAATGTACGCAATGCCAGCATCAGTTTTATTCATACATTATCTTCGGAGCAATTAAAGCTTACAGGAAAAGCATGGATATTTGAAATGACGGTAGAAGATTTTCTTAAAGCTACGATCGGTCATGAGGTGCATCACATCGAAATTATTAAAGAGCGGTATTTAGCTTGATCACACAGAGCCATTCCTTTACATTCTCTGCACCCAAACAGAAACACTTCCGCCTTTGCATTTGAATTCTGCCCAACCATTTTCTGCGATATGAACTTCTTCCTGAATGTTTCCTAAATAATCATAGAAGGCTTTACCTGCATGCCTGCTTCCGATCTCCATGTGTTTATAGCCATCTTCACCATTCGAAATCAATACAGCACAGCCGGTTTTATCGTCGTCCAGTTTACCTTCACGTGTCCAGCCGACACAATTTGGGTGATCAAAATAATCACGTTGGTATCCGTAAGCCATTTCTTTTCGTGCTTTTAACAAGCCTTCCAAAGGTTCACACTTAGGCATAAAAATTTCATACTCATTTCCATCTTTGCCTTTATCCTTATAAGATGAACCATATAAGTCTGGATAAAATACACAGGGATATCCTTTTTCTCTCAACAAAATTAATGCGTACGCTAGCCCCTTAAACCATGGATTTACGGGTGCTTCAAGCGCTTGCAAAGGTTGTGTATCGTGATTATCAATCAAGGTTACAGCCAGGTCCGGAATTTCCTGTACCAAACTTCCATTAAAAATAGTTGACATATTATACGCCTTTCCTTGTTCCGAAGCGGCGTATAAATTATGATGTAAGGATGCATCAAATATGGTCATGCGACCTTGAGTAACATCTATATATTTTTTCAACAAAGGCAAATCTCCAGGAGCCCAATATTCACCAACAACAAACAAATCATTTTTAAGACTACGCATGTAATCAATAAATTCAATAATAAATCTAGGTGAGATATGTTTGATTGCATCTAAGCGCATACCATTAAAACCAGTTGTTTCAAGATACCACTTACCCCAGTTTTTTATTTCATCACGCACTGCTTGATTTCTGTACTCAATATCGCAACACATCAAATAATCAAAGTTTCCTTTTTCTACATCAATCACTTCTTCCCATCCATCGCCATATTCATTCTGAATGCTATAGATTGCAGTCTCTTTATTTCCTGCATCATAATCTACACCTGAAAAACATTGTGAGGTCCAGATAAAATCTGAATACTGCTTATTTCTTCCTGGAAATGTAAACTTGGTATACGCTTCGATTTCATAACGGTCACTTATAAACTCATTTCGATTTTCGGGATTAACTTTTTTAACCCATACCTTTTCAATTTCGTCGCCACCACCTTTATGATTCAATACAATGTCTGCAATAGCAGTTATACCATGCTCTTGAAGGGTTTTAATACAATCTAAATATTCATCTTTCGTCCCAAAGCGGGTTTTAACACTACCCTTCTGATCAAACTCGCCCAAATCATATAAATCATATACATCGTAACCTCTTGAATTTTCTCCGCCAGTTCCCTTATATGCAGGTGGGAGCCATACTGCAGTAACACCAAGGTCTGCAAGCCGTGGTGCTTCATTTTTCAAATAACTCCACAAATTACCACCTTCCCAGGAATACCAGTGAAAAAATTGCATCATGATCCCGTTTAGCATATGTACTATATTTAAATGTAATAGAGAATAAAAGAAATTCGAATAAATTATATATCAATGCTAAAAGTATGCTTATATAAACTAAGCTTGTTACATCTTTCCACTAACTTTTATCATAATTATCATATTTTAAAATTTCCATTATTTAATTAAAACCTTTTTAAAAAATCATCATTAATAAATCTTAACATTATTCATTCATATACACAAAGTATCTCACAAAACAATTGACGATAATCATATTTCATTTTTCATAGAAATAATTTATATTTATTGATTCCAAATCAATTCATTCATTCATTCATTCATATTTTACTCAAGTTTTTCATCACTATATACTATGTATTATGATACATACATCAATACGTTTTGTATTTCTACTTTTAATATCCCTACTTTTAACTAGTTCTCATATATCTAAAAGTTCCAAGATTGATTTTAGAAAAATCAAACAATTAGCGTATTCAGATTCTACTAGGCTTGTAAAAATATTTCAGGACATCCATGAAAATCCTGAATTGGGTTTTATGGAATTCAGAACTTCAGCCATCGTTGCTAAAGAATTGAAGGCATTAGGATATGAAGTTATGACAGGCATTGGGAAAACAGGTGTTGTGGGCATATTAAAAAATGGTGAAGGTCCGATTGTAATGTATCGTGCAGATATGGACTGTAACGCTGTAAAAGAAACGACAGGCCTTCCTTATGCTAGCACAAAAAATGCAAAAAATGATGAAGGCATAGAAGTTCCAGTTATGCATGCCTGTGGTCATGATGCGCACACTACATGGATGCTGGGTATTGCTAAAATTATGGTTACGCTCAAAAACGAATGGAAAGGAACGCTAGTTATGGTAGCACAACCTGCAGAAGAACCAGGTGGTGGCGCTAATGCTATGGCAGCAGAAATGTATAAAAAAGGTGTCCCTGAACCAGATTATTTACTCGGTATGCATACAGCCCCTTTACCTGTTGGCTATTACTTAAATTCTCCAGGCTATCGAATGGCTGGTGCTGATCAATTAGATGTTACCTTCCATGGTGTAGGTGGACATGGTTCAACTCCACAAGGAGCGATTGACCCTATAGTTATGGCTGCAAATGCAATTTTACAATATCAAACAATTATAAGCCGCAACATCGATCCCCAGGCAGCGGCGGTACTTACAGTTGGTGCAGTACAAGCTGGTACTGACAACAATGTAATTCCTGCTTCAGCTACATTAAAATTAAACTTACGTTGGTTTAATGAAACTGATAGAAAACTCATGCTTGATGGCATAAATCAAATCAATACTGGTATTGCTGTTGCAAATAATCTACCAAAAGAATTATATCCAACAATAAAAATGAAGCAATTGGTTATCCCTTTAAAGAATGACACCTTTATGGTTGATAAAATAAATATCGCTCTTAAAGATATGGCAGGACCAGGAAAAAACATATTGGGAATGCCTCCAGTAATGGGCTCTGAAGATTTTCAACATTTAGTTATTCCTGCAAAAAAACAAGTATATGATTATTTTTTAGTGGGCATAGCGAATCCAACTGATGTAGCTAATGCTAACAAAGCTGGTAAAATGTTTCCTTACTACAATCATAATGGAGATTTTAAAGTTGACTTAACAGCAATACCATACTGCACATATTTAGGCGCAGGTGCATTGCTTGAGATGTTTCAAAAATAATACATCCACTTTATTCCTAGAGTACTTTGGTTATTAAAGAAGGAGTCACTACACTTTACTGAAATAAAATGTAGTGACTCCTTCTTTTAATATGATATAAAGCACATCGCTAAAACGATGTGAAATAATTTGGCCAATAGAATGTCTAGTAGCGCCCCTTACGCTCGCCGTTCTCCCACTTCCAGGCAGTAGCAATAATATCTTCAATGCTGGTATATTTTGCCTTCCAGCCTAGCTCTGCTAAGGCCTTCGCAGGATTTCCTACAAGGAAAGATGGATCACCTTCTCTGCGATCTCCGTAGATAACAGGAACCGGTTTGCCTGTAACACGTTCGGCAGCATCGATCATTTCTTTCACCGAATATCCGATGCCTGTACCGAGGTTGCAAATAACAGGACCTTTACCACTCGATAAATAGGCAAACGCTTTGATGTGTGCATCTGCTAAATCTTCAACGTGAATGTAATCCCGCACACACGTACCGTCCGGCGTTTCGTAATCTGTACCAAATACCGTGATCGCAGCACGCTCACCTTTTACCGCTTTTAGTATCAACGGAATCAAGTGCGGTTCCGGATCGTGATCTTCACCGATCAAACCATCTGCAGAACAACCGGAAGCATTGAAGTAACGCAGGAATGCATAATTGATCCCATAGGCATGATGGTAATCTTTTATCACACGCTCCAGCATCCATTTACTGGCGCCATACGGATTGATCGGATCCTGCGGATGCGATTCATCAATGGGAATGTATTTCGGTGCACCATAGGATGCACAGGTAGATGAGAATATAATGTTTTTACAACCTGCTTCACGCATCGCATCCAATAATGCAATCGAAGATGTTAAATTGTTCGAATAATATTTTGCAGGATCGGTCACCGACTCTCCAACATAGGCATAGGCAGCAAAGTGCATGACCGCATCTACTTTATATGTTTTCAGAATGTCCGCAACCAAAGATTTATTTGCGATATCTCCTTCGATAAACCGGACTTCTTTATTAAGAATGGATTCTTTATGTCCGTAAACCAAATTATCTAAGACAATTACTTCGTAATTCAAATTGGCAAGTGCTCTTACAGCATGCGAACCAATATAACCAGCCCCGCCAGTAACTAAAATTGTTGACATATAATGAATATAAATACTAAACTAAACTAGTTCAAATCTGGCGTAGAACCAAACAATATGGACCCGATCAGCAATTATTTTATAAAATTATTTTTTTGTTACTATTTTGATTGAACTGTTACTACCTTTAACATAGAAAACACGTCTAATAAAATCCTGAATCATATGGATGTTGAGGTATTACGAAATTATTGCATCAGTAAAAAAGCAGTGGAGGAAAGTTTTCCGTTTGATGATACGACACTCGTTTTTAAAGTTGGAGGTAAGATATTTTTACTGCTTTCGTTAACCGGTTCTCCGGTACAATTCAATGTTAAAAGTGATCCGGAAAAAGCGGTTGAACTGAGAGAAAGATACTCCTGCGTAGTACCGGGATATCACATGAGCAAAAAGCATTGGAATACAATTATATGCGATGGAAGTGTACGGGAATCTCTTATCAAAGAATGGATCGATGATTCATACAACTTAGTGTATAATGCTTTACCTAAAAAAACAAAAGCTGAAATTTCTGAGATAGAATAAATCGGCTTCTTCATTGTTTTCGTATATCTTTTATAACTATAATTTTTAACAATTAACAAACCGTATAGATGAGGGTCATTGATAAAGAAAAACCGGTATTAGTAACAGGTGCAACAGGGTATGTAGCGGGCTGGATCGTAAAAAAATTACTGAACGAAGGGCTAACCGTGCATGCTACCGTAAGGGATCCACACAATACAGATAAATTAAAATACCTTCAGAACATTGCTGCACAAGCACCCGGCACATTAAAATTCTTCAAGGCGGATCTGTTAGAAGCGGGATCATTTGATGAAGCGATGAAAGACTGTGAATTGGTGTTTCATACAGCTTCTCCGTTTATCAATAAAGTAAAAGACCCACAGCGCGATTTAGTAGATCCAGCCTTAATAGGAACGAAGAATGTATTGGATGCTGTAAACAGAACAGCTTCTGTACAACGTGTGGTATTAACCAGCAGCAGTGTAGCCATCATAGGCGATGCCATAGATTGCGAATCGTTTCCAAATGGACTGGCAACAGAAGCCTATTGGAATACGACTTCAAGCGTAACGCATCAACCGTATAATTATTCTAAAGTTGTCGCAGAACGTGCGGCCTGGGAGATCAATAAAAAACAGGATCGATGGGATCTGGTAACGATCAATCCATCTTTGGTGATCGGTCCGGGTTTGAATGCGTTTGCAACATCCGAAAGTTTCAACATTGTACGGCAGATCGGTGATGGCAGTATGAAATTCGGTATTCCGGAATTTTATATTGGTGTAGTAGATGTCCGCGATGTGGCAGAAGTACATTTCAAAGCAGGCTTTACTCCGCAGGCAAAAGGCCGTTACATTACATCTGCAGAAAATACAGGCTTGCTTCCGTTAGCAAACATCTTAAAGAAAAAATACGGTACGGCATATCCTTTTCCAAGCCGTTATTTACCAAAGCCACTTGTATGGTTGCTGGCACCGCTGGCAGGATTTAAGCGTAAGATGATCAGTCGGAATGTTGGTCATGAATGGAAAGTAGATAACAGCAAAAGTATACAGGAACTTGGTGTGCATTACAGACCGATTGAAGAATCCATTACAGAGATGTTTCAGCAGTTGGCGGATAATGGAATTGTGTAAATATGACATCGGCTAATTTTATAAAATACTGGAATACAATTTATCCCGATTCATATCCAATAGATTATGAATTAAAAACCTATTTTAAAGATAGGTGGTTTCGCATTCATTATTTACCAGACTCAAAAAGATATGCCGAAAATAAAGCGGAGTATGAATGTATATTAAACAGACAAAACACATTAATTACAGACTTATTTCATACGGATGATTTTATTATTACCCTAGGATTATTTAAATCTGATCTATCAGCACAAGTGAACGATGATTATTCTTATTTTAATTTAAATGATTTTATAAAAGTAGATACCTTAGCATTACATCAAATCAGACCGTTAGAATATAGCGATTACACAATGTATTATGAAGTATGTATAAAAAACGAAATCTGGAAATCTGGAAATTTTAATGAATTACTAATAAAAATTGCAGATGGCGAAACAAGGGCAATGTTCATAAATACAATAAGAAATATTATTGTTGTTCCATACGATGGAGGAATGGACATAATATTACCGGATACTAAAACCCGTGATCTGTATAAAACCAAATACAAAGATTGGCTTTCAAATCATCCAGATGGTTTATGATTTTTAATATGAACGAACAATAAACTTGTTTAAAATCATGAAAAAAATTATCACTTTAATTTTAATAGCACTCCTTTGCAGCTGTTCCAAACAACATGTTGAAGAAAATGCACTGATTGATACGATAACTACGTTACCAGAAAATGATTTGAACGACACAATAGATAATGATATTGATGGTTGGCTGCAAGATGATTCGTTGCTATTGACGTGGTCTGATGATTTAATTAAGGTTACTACGGATGTTGATTTCAATTTCAGTTCTGAAAAAACAACTGAAGCAAATAGGTTCGTAGCCGGACAAATAGATACAATTGAACGTTTAAGTTTCAAAGAATCAAACATAACAATTTATCGCACACCTGATAAAAACATTTTAATCAGTTCAGATATTCGTAATGCTGAAATTTCTCTTTCCAAAGGAATTAAAGTGGGAATTTCCAGAGATGAATTATTAAAAACATTGAATGCACAATCAAGTAGAGATACGTTAACCGTTACAGATTTTGAAGGCAATACGGATGTTATGTTGATCCTTAAAAATAATATTCTATCACGAATAGTATATAACGGCTATGTTGATTAGAACTATAATAACTGTCAAAACTCTTTATAAAATTCTTCTTGGCTATTGTTGGTGTTTCTGCCTGAGCACATGTGACGTTAGAGGAAGCGCATTTGCGCAGATCACCAACAATCTAGGCAGACAATACTGAGAGCAGTTGGTTGTTGGTGATCCGCGTTATTCTCTACTCATTAAAATAACTTAGTTCTTGCGGAAACACCAACAACAGCGATAGGGTAGTTTTTGATTTGAAATCATCGAAAATAAAAGACTTGCTAGATAGCAGATCGTCAAAACTCTTTATAAAATTCCTCTACCCGACCTAACGCTTCTAAACAAATATATTTATTCATCATAGCCATTTCACGGTACGATAATTTCGACGCACTAAACATTGTAAACACTCTGAAAAAATCGATCCAGGGATGTGCTGAAAAGTATTCATAACTTTTTTCAAAATGCTTGAGCGCTTCTTCATAATTCCCTTGCTTCAATTCGCGTAAACCTTTACGATGATGAATGGGTACGAAGTAACGCAAACCATACGCAAGCACTAAGTATATCATTCCCGCCCACAATGCTGATTCATCCGAACCGGAATAGTCAAAACCTATATATAGCAAAAATAGAAAAGCTGCTTGCAATGCTAGTGCAAAAAAGTTTATAGAGCTTATATTGGGTTGTTGTGTATTCATTGGAATCAATTATTTTAAAACCTCCAAGGATTTATTTCTATTAAACTATTTGGCTTTATTTTGAAAATCCTTGGAGGTTTAGGGGATTATTATTTAAGAACAGTAAAATCCCAGCTTTTATCTTTGTCGTAATGAATGCCTCCACGATAAACAGTTAATGGCGAAGGGATATTGTTGTGATACAAGCTGCCTGTACCCAAGCCTTGCGGCATATAAATTGAATATGTAGAAGTAAACTGACAGATCGCATTCAGACCAATGTTGGATTCAAGCGCTGATGTCATCCACCATTCAATACCTCTGTACTCCGCAGCTTTGATCCATTCATCCGTTTCTCTGAAACCTCCCAATAAGGTTGGTTTCAGAATAATAAACGGCGGATCAATTTCCTCCAGCAGATTTTCTTTTTCTTCCAACGTATGAATACCAATCAATTCTTCATCCAATGCAATATCAATACCGGAGTCTTTACAGAGTTGACGCATCAACTCGATCTGCTTGGTTTTGATGGGCTGCTCGATGGAATGAAGACCGTATGCAGAAAGCGCTTCCAGCCTTTGCCATACATTCTCTTCGGTAAATGCACCGTTCGCATCTACGCGTAATACTACTTTATCTTCCGGATGCTGCTCTCTTATTTTTTCAAGCACCCAACATTCTTTTTCAAAATCAATGGCGCCAACTTTCAGCTTAATACAGGAAAACCCGGATTCAATTTTCTGCAATGCCTGCGTCAGCATGTGTTCAGGTTCATTCATCCACACCAGACCATTGATTGCAATCGGTGATTCAAAATTATAAAAACTGCTTTCGAAAATCTCCTGTTTGCTCCCATTTAAAAAATCAGCCTGTAAGGTTTCCAATCCCATTACAATAGAAGGAAAGCCGATCAATCCCAATTCAGGTACCAATGAATCAATGAACCCTAACGTATTCCAGGCATGTATAGAACGTGTGTTGGCATGCGCACATACAGCATCCAGCTTGGCTTCAAAATCCGGACGGTCATCTATACTCAAACCTTTTAATGGCCCGCATTCTCCGTAAAATTCTTTTCCACCTTCAGAACCGATCAGGATCCACGTATCTTTGTGCGTCAATACACCTCTTGAAGTTCCTGCCTGAAATGTAAAATCCAACCGATGTTTTTTCCAGCGAATATTCATACACCTGTTCTACGATTAATTAAACATCCAGACTCGTTTGATTCGGGAACAGCAACACATCATCAAAGGTGAAATTCAATTTTACAACATCTCCATCCTGTATGGATATGTCCGTTGTAAAAGCTTTCAGCTGCAATTTATTTGGTAAGCGCAAAAATAATTTATATTGATCTCCGTGAAATTCTTTGCGGATCACAACTGCTTTTGTCAAACCTCTTCCTTTTGTGATTACTTCTATATCGTGTGAACGGATACCGGCAACAAAATTATTACCCAATTCCTTTTCACAGGGCTTATATCCTTTCAACTTCAAATCTTCTAATTTAGAAAAACGGAAGAAATTAATATCCGAGAATAATGCGGCAACATACGGCGATACCGGCTGATCGTAAATTTCTTCAACTGTACCAAGCTGCACCCGTTCGCCATTGCGCATCACCAATATGGTATCTGCCAATGCAAGCGCATCATCTGTTTGGTGTGTAACAAAGATCAGACTTGTTTTATTTTTCTTCACTTCCTTCATCATATGCATACGTATATGATCCGCAAGCAATACATCCAGATTACTGAATGGTTCATCCATCAGCATCACCTGAGGGTTCGCTGCAAAGCAGGTAGCAATGGCAGCGCGCTGTTGCTGTCCGCCCGACAATTGATACGATTTACGATCTAGCAAATTCTGTATGTGAAACGTTTTTGCCAAAACTGCAATTTTCTGTTGCTGTTCTTCCGGTGTAAAATAGCGCAACGGATATTCCAGATTTTCTTTCAACGACTGATTTTTTTTCAAGCCGTAATCCTGCAGCACAATACGAATGTGTTCGTGACCTGCCACTAAATTATGAGAAGGCCCCAGTACCAGCGATTCATTTAGAGAGATCTCTCCTGCACTTGGATCAAATAAACCAGCCAGCAATTTTAACAAGGTTGTTTTGCCACTGCCGCTCTCTCCTACGATGGCCAATTTCGAACCTTTGGGAAGATCAAAAGATATGTCGTGCACGGCATCAAAAGTAGCTTCCTGATAACGCATGCTTAAATTTTTCACTGATAACATCTTGTAAATGTAGTTGAAAAAAACGAAAGGCAAAAAGCTTAACGCCGAAAGCCAAAAGCTCTAAGCTTGTCGCTTTAGTCACCTTTTTATTGGAAAGTGTATAAACCTTCATAAAATACAGAACTTTAAACTTTGAACTTTTTTTCTTACCTTTCAATTACTTCTTTTTATCACTATGGGTACTATACGGATAGGTGGCGCAGCGGTCAATCAAACCCCGATCGACTGGGATAACAATGTTAAGAATATCTTACAGGCAATACAGGACGCTAAAAATGCGAACGTAGAAATTTTATGTTTGCCTGAATTATGTATTACGGGCTACGGATGTGAAGATCTATTTTTAACGGATTGGGTCTGCGAAACTGCTTTACATTATTGTTTTAAAATTGCTGAAGAATGCAGCGATATTATTGTCTCCATCGGCTTACCCGTTCGACTTAATGGCAATACCTACAACTGCGCCTGTCTGATCGAAGATGGCGAAGTAAAAGGATTTACTGCAAAACAATTCCTGGCTAATGAAGGCGTCCACTACGAAACACGGTGGTTTACCGCCTGGATGCGCAATCACATTACTACCTTCAAATACAATGACACACCCTATCCATTAGGTGATGTGCTCTACAATGTCAAAGGTGCGCGCATCGGATTTGAGATCTGTGAAGATGCCTGGCGTGTAGATCGTGTAGGTATTCGCAATTACGAAAAAGGAGCTACTCTAATATTAAATCCAAGTGCAAGTCATTTTGCATTTGGTAAATCAAGCATCCGTTACGATCTGGTTATCGGTGGTTCGGAACGCTTCAATTGTACCTACATCTACTCAAATCTATTGGGCAATGAGGCAGGCCGAATGATATACGATGGTGAAGTACTGATCGCACACAGAGGAAAACTTGTGCAGCGCAACGATCGTCTGTCTTTTAAAGATGTCAATCTTATCTATGTCGATATCGACATAGATTCGGACATCGCACCTGAAGTTGATCTCACGCACGACGATCTGCAAAAAGAATTTGAATTCTGGGAAGCTACGTCGTTGGGACTTTTTGACTACATGCGTAAAAGTCACAGCAAAGGTTTTGTACTCTCTTTAAGCGGCGGTGCAGATTCTGCAGCCTGCGCCATTATGGTTGCAGAGATGATCCGCAAAGGATTAAAAGAATTAGGGGCGGAATATTTCCTTGAAAAATCAGGAATGCAAAAATCCTTTGATATACCTGCACTGACTTCTTTATCTTTTGAGGAACAAGCTAAAAAGATCACTTCTGTTTTTCTTACAACAGCCTATCAATCCACCGTTAACTCCGGTGATGAAACACTTACATCGGCCAAAGTGCTGGCGGAGTCAATCGGTGCTACGTTTTACAATTGGAGCGTAAACGAAGAAATAGAAAATTACAAATCAACGATTGAACATATCATCGGAAGAAAGCTCGCCTGGGAAACAGACGATCTTGCCTTACAAAATATTCAGGCAAGAGGCCGTGCACCGATCATCTGGCTGCTGACAAATATAAAACAGGCGTTACTGATTACAACATCCAACAGAAGTGAAGGCGATGTGGGCTATGCAACAATGGATGGTGATACGGCAGGCGGCATTGCACCGATTGCCGGAGTTGACAAAGATTTCATTCGCAGCTGGCTGCGCTGGGCAGAAAAAAACAGAAATCATACGGGCTTGGCTCTTGTAAATAGCCTTGCTCCTACGGCCGAGCTCCGACCTTCGGATTATGTGCAAACCGATGAACGTGATCTGATGCCATATAGCGTACTTGCACGCATAGAGCGTAAAGCAATTAAAGAGCGTCGGTCGCCGGTACAGGTGTATACCGAATTAATTAAAGATTCGACACACACACACAACGAATATAAATATTGGGTAAAGAAATTTTACAAACTCTGGGCAATAAACCAATGGAAACGTGAACGCATAGCGCCGTCTCTCCATATGGATGACTTCAATGTGGATCCACGTTCGTGGTGCCGTTTTCCGATTCTGAGCGGAGGTTTTAAAAGAGAATTAGAACTGTTGGATAAATTAGATTGAGCCTAGATAGAAGACTCAATCTAATTCTCTTTAAAGTTCTTCATCTTCATTGTTGGTCTTAGGCTTTGGTCTGGGAATAATAATGTCTCCAGGCATTGCTTCAATCATTCGTTCAATAGTAGAAATACTGTTATTCTTTCTAAAAATTGAGTAATCATTTTTTGTAATCTGTTCCATAAAAATAGCTGTTGTTGATATATGTAAAGCAACAACTTCTCTTCGTAATTTTTTTTCCATTCTGCATTCAAAAATTACAATCAGGTAATACACTGATATTAAAATGCTTAAATCATATAATTTGAGCACTTCTTACAAGCCTTCCTGTACCATTTTTTTAAAAATTCAATCTAAAAAACTCAAACTGGCCACAATCGCAATTTTCAAAAGCGTGATCAATTCTAAAATAATTGGACTAAATTTGTAGCCACTTGAACAACTCGTTTAGAATGTCAACTATCGGACAAAACATTACATCTGCAAAAACAATATTACAACAGGCTAAGATTGTGGCCATTCCTACAGAAACGGTATACGGACTTGCAGGAAATGCGTTGGATGTAATTGCCGTTGCACAAATTTTTTCTGTAAAAAAAAGACCGAGTTTTGATCCCTTGATCGTTCATACGCATTCCATTGAAGCATTAAAAAACTTTGTAACAGAAATACCGAAGCAGGCTTTGCAATTGGCACAAGCGTTCTGGCCCGGTCCGCTCACATTACTTCTGCCTAAAAAAAATAACATTCCCGATCTTGTTACCAGTGGCCTGGATCGGGTTGCTGTCCGCATTCCCAATCACCCCTTAACACTCGAGTTATTGCAATCACTGGACTTTCCACTGGCAGCGCCAAGTGCAAATCCATTCGGTTACATCTCTCCTACTACTGCGCAGCATGTAGCAGATCAATTGGGTAATGAGGTGGAATATATTTTAGATGGAGGCGCGTGTACAATCGGTGTTGAATCAACGATTGTGGGCTGGGAAAATAATATTCCAACAGTTATGCGTGTAGGAGGTTTATCGATCGAAGAAATTGAACGCGTGATCGGACCTGTAAACATTCAGGCTGTAAGCAGCTCCAATCCTGCTGCTCCAGGAATGTTAAAAAGTCATTATGCACCACGCATCCCGATGATAGAAGGCAACATCGAAGAATTGATTACTCAGCATGCGTCAAAAAAAATTGCCGTACTGTCTTTTCAAAAAGCCTATCCATCCGTTTACAAAAACTATATCTTATCTGCCAAAGGCGATACAACCGAAGCTGCACAGCATTTATTTGCAGCCATGCGTGAATTGGATACCTGTGGTGCAGAAGTTATCCTAACGGAATATGTACCCGCAACAGGTTTAGGTCTTGCGATTAATGATAGACTGAAACGTGCCTGCGCGTAGAGGCGCAATTCATTGCGTCTTTATAATTCATTGCGTAATAGTAGACGCAATAAATTGCGTCTCTACGACGAGAAAATTAGCCCAATTAGAATTCCTGTCAATGCAACCGTAGATAAAATCCCTCCGCTCAGATACAACCAATAAATTACTTTTTCTATACCTGTTGAATCCGAACGAAGTCCTCGTTTGCCAGTAAGTGCAGCCAGGAACATTCCTACAACCATCAATTCTGTAGAAACAATCAACGACCATCCTACAGCGCATTCATATTTTCCAAGCGCTATGTACTGCCATATACAACCAAAAACCATCAACATAATACCGGCCATGCTGCCTCCTGAATGCACCACACGCCAGGCAACTTCACGTTCAGGTATAGATTTAATTGCCTTTGCAAAAGCAAAACCTCCTACAACACTTACAAAAAGTGTAAGAACTCCATTCAAAATAAGATAATGTACCATAGCTATTCTTTCTAAAAAATCAAGATCCCTCAAACCTATTGAATTAATATTGAAGATAAAACAATTGACGTACAAATAATTATCCGCTCACTCATCCAATTAAATACTGTTTAATCTTGCAAAACAGCCATTTATTAATCCCGAATGGAAATCGTGTTATCCTGTTTAATCCTGCAATCGTGTCGGTTTTTTTCGTACTTTGTAACCAATTACAACTACAATAAAATTATGCTGAATTATATTATCTGGAATGTTGCTCCCTATGTGGCTGAAATAGGAAATTTCGAATTGCATTGGTATAGTCTCTTGTTTGCAGCAGGGTTCTTTTTTGGATATAAAATTCTTACTTCCATATATAAATCAGAAGGTCGGCCTGAATCCGAAGTTGAAAAACTAGCCATCTACATGTTTCTGGCAACCTTAATTGGTGCACGTTTGGGACATTGTTTGTTTTACGATTGGGCTTATTTTCAAAATCATATTTTAGAAATATTCCTGCCGGTTGAATTTGATCCTGAGTTTAAATTCACAGGCTTCAGAGGTCTAGCGAGCCATGGTGCTGCATTCGGTATCATCTTCGCTGTTTGGTTGTACTCCAGAAAATACAAAGACCAACGTTTCTTATATGTATTGGACCGCATCGTAATTGTAGTTGCCTTAGCCGGTGCGTGTATACGTATGGGAAACTTAATGAACTCTGAAATTATCGGTAAGCCTGCCGCATCTGCTACGTCGTTTGTATTTGTACATCCAACACAGGAACGTCTGCAAGAAGTATTCGGAGAAAAAACCATTAAAGACGTTCGATTTACTTCATTGGGAAAAGACTCTGTAAATTTTGGATTTCCTGTTACAGAATTAAAAATGACCTTAACTACGAAGCGCATTGATTCGGTTGATGCCTTTGTGAACACAGCAGTTTGGAATGCGATCTACAATGCACCGGGCTATCCGGAACACATTGCATTACCTTTGAATAAAAACCTAGTATTAGGCAGCAGAAACGTTGGGAAAAACCAAGAGATTGATGTATTGGTATATGGTATTCCGCGTTACCCGGCACAGTTGTTTGAAGCAATTTCTTCTTTGCTATTATTCGGATTGCTGTATGCCTTATATAAAAAATATGGCAAAGACACGCCGGAAGGTTTATTGTTCGGCTTGTTCGTAATAGTTTTATTTTCATTGCGTTTCGTGTACGAAAACTTCAAAGAAAATCAATCTCAATTTGAAGAAGGCATGCAATGGAACATGGGACAACTCTTAAGCATCCCATTAATACTTGCAGGTGTGCTTGTATTGATCAGAGCATATCGTTTAAAAAATCAGGCGAAATAAATGAGTGATAAAAAGATCTTCACAGGAATTATAAAACAGGTGTTTATTATACCTGTGAAGATCTATCAATATAGTATCTCACCATTACTACCGGGAGCTTGCCGTTACACTCCTACCTGTTCCGAATACACGGTGCAGGCAATTGAAAAATACGGTCCACTTAAAGGAATCTGGCTGGGAACAAAACGCATCTGCAGCTGTAATCCCTGGGGTGGCAGCGGGTATGATCCGGTACCTTAATAGTTTCGAGTGATTAGCTACTAGTTGCTAGACAAAAAGTATAGAGTACCATTATCAATAGGATTTATTTTTATGAGAATATTTTCAATTTTATTCCTCTGTCTTTTACTTTCTTGCAGCGAAGATAAAAAGCAAGTGATTGATACTGTTCTCCCATCTGCAGATACTACGAGAAAAGAAAATTCAACATCCATAGACACAACAACGAAGTACGTTTCCGAAGTACACTCTATCTGGCAAAAATCTGATTTTGATAGTGCCGTAGCAGTGATTTTAAACGGTGAACTAAGAATATTATATAATGTGGCGCGGATGGATACCTTATATGGATTGTCAAGCAGACGAAAATTGAGTACCGATCAAATCAATTTAGTCACAGGATATTTATCCGGAAGAACGCGAAACTATGATTCTATAAGAGCTGATTGCTTTCAACCCTATCATGGAATTTTCTTTTATAAAAAAGGAATTATTAAAGGAAGGTTAGCAATATGTTTTCATTGCAATGTATTTGCTATACATCCTCAACCAGCGGCAGGTTTAGATTTGGATAAAACAAAAGCAATTTTTTCATCCTTAGGTCTGCCCGTATACAACTGGGACGATGAGACAGAAGTAGCAAATGCAAAAGTTAAATATTCGGATTTTTTCAAACAAAATAAAAAGTCATCGAAAAGACAATAGCTAATTCAACTACTCCTTCAACTTCACAACACCGCCGCTATTAAACACATCTTTCGATTGATAGTTTAAGTTTGAACAATCAACCAAGGCATTTTTCAATGCATGTATCTCCAGATCTTTTACTTTACCGGTAACCGTAATGGTTGCGCCGCCAGCTTGTATCTCAATTTCTTTCGCATCAATTTCAATACGTATTTCTCCTCCAAACCGAGCATTGATCGTTAATTTGTCTGTATACACTTTGCCTTCGGAGAGAAGGTTTACACCAGCCTCCGTTGTTATTTCATCCAGCGCGTCGGTATAATAGATCTCAACGGTAACAGATGCATTTGCAACATACTTTTTCATTTTCACTGTAAGAGAAAAAACAGAAAGGTCTGTGATTACATCCGACAAATCTACATCCTCTACTTTAACAAAGGCTTTGTTTTTATCCGAATGAATTAAAACAACTGTGATACCGTCTTCAACCGTAATGTTGTGAAACGAACCCAGCTTACGCTCCTCATAATCCGAGGCAAATACATGCAATGAAAATGCCGAGATCAAAAATGATAAAAATACCAGACAACTTTTTTTCATCCTACAAACATTAACCTTATCCTTCTTTTTTATACTTAATACGAAGTAATCCGTACTCTATACTTTTGTGTGACTACTGACCACCGTTTACTGTCAACTACAGCGCTCCCTTTTTGATCTCTTCCACCACGCCCGGATCCAGCAGCGTAGACGTATCTCCCAAACTATTCAATTCTCCTTCTGCGATCTTACGCAAAATACGTCGCATGATTTTTCCTGAACGTGTTTTCGGTAAGCCAGGCACGATCTGTATCTTATCAGGCTTTGCAATCGGACCAATCATCTTCACAACGCTTTCCAGGATCTCTTTTCGAAGCTGATCTTCGCTTTTATCTGTTTTATCACAGATCACATAGGCATAAATACCTTGCCCTTTAATTTCATGCGGATAACCTACAATGGCAGACTCGATCACATCAGCCTGTTCGTTGATCGCATTTTCAATTTCAGCTGTTCCAAAACGGTGACCAGATACATTGATCACATCATCTACTCTGCCGATGATTCTGTAATAACCGTTCTCGTCGCGCTTACAGCCATCACCTGTAAAGTATAAGTTCGGATACGTTGAAAAATACGTTTGCTTACAACGTTCGTGATCACCATAGGTTGTTCGTATAATAGAGGGCCACGGAAACTTCATGCATAAATTCCCTTCTACATTATTTCCTTCCAATACCATGCCGTTAGCATCTACCAATACCGGCTGTACACCCGGAAGCGGCAAGGTTGCATACGATGGTATCAATGGCGTAATACCGGCAAGCGGAGAAATTAAAATCCCTCCTGTTTCTGTTTGCCACCAGGTATCAACGATCGGACAATTTTTCTTTCCGATGAATTCATTATACCAATGCCACGCTTCTTCATTGATCGGTTCACCTACAGAACCCAATACTTTCAAACTCTTCAACGAATATTTTTCTACCACCTCATTACCAAACGACATCAATGAACGGATCGCTGTTGGTGCTGTATAGAAATGTGTGACCTTATATTTATCGATAATGTTCCAGAAACGGCCTGCATCCGGAAAGGTTGGTACGCCTTCAAACATGATCTGTGTAGCGCCTTGTAACAAGGGACCATAAACCAGATAACTATGTCCGGTGATCCAGCCAATATCTGCTGTACAGAAATAAATATCACCTTCTTTGTACTGAAATACATTCGCAAAAGAAAAAGCGGTGTACACCATGTAACCACCAATACTATGTACTACACCTTTCGGTTTACCGGTAGATCCGGAAGTGTATAAAATAAACAGAGGATCTTCTGCATCCATTTCTTCTGCTTCGTATACGGGAGTTGCTTTTTTTATTTCCTCTTCCCACCAGTAATCTCTGCCTGAAAGCATCTCCACCGCATCTCCCGTACGCTTTGCCACAACAACTGTTTTTACCGAGGCACACGTTTGCAGCGCTTCATCGATCAACGATTTCACACCAATGCTTTTCGTTCCTCTATACGAACCATCCGAAGTAATTACAGCAACTGCCTGCGCATCGTTAACCCGATCCGCTACCGCACTGGCTGAAAAGCCTGCAAAGATCACCGAATGAATGGCTCCGATACGTGCACATGCTAAAACAGCTATTGTCAATTCAGGGATCATCGGCATGTAAATACACACCCGATCTCCTTTTTTAATTCCTTTTGATCTTAATACACCTGCAAACAAACAAACCTGCTCATACAATTCTTTGTAGCTTATTGCTTTACCTTGTTCGTCGGGATTATTCGCTTCCCAGTATAGCGCCACCTTATCAGGACTTACTTTTAGATGTCTGTCTAAGATATTCTCTGTGATATTTAACTTACCATTCAAAAACCATTTCACACTCGGTTCAGTGAAATTCCATTCCAGAGTTTTCGTCCATTTCTTTTTCCAGACAAACTGATCTGCCTGCGATGCCCAATACGCTTCCGGATCTGAAATACTGGAAGCATAGGTTGCCGTATATTCTTCAAATGACTGAATTGGTTTTATCATGGGTATAAAAAGCGGTTAAATACAAATTAAATATATAAATTTAAAAGATAAATATGACTGCGTGTATTCAATTTTAAAACATATTCTTTTTTTCGTTCCCGTTTTTGCATGCTGTCATCTAAGCTATGCACAAGTAGAACCATCCACAGCTCCATCCTATATTGTGATCGATAGTATACACATCGAAGGGAATAAAAAAACGAAAGATGTTATTATTCTTCGGGAACTGGATTTTAAAATCGGAGATACGGTCTCTACTCAAAAAAGAGATCTTCGCATACAACGCACGCAAAACAGGCTATTCAACACAGGGCTGTTTCTGGAAACCACTACTTCACTCGTACCGATTGATTCAACGCATAAGATTTTAAAAGTATCTGTTAAAGAACGTTTTTATACCTACGTCGTACCCATCATAGGATTGGCAGACCGTAACTTTAATGAATGGTGGGTGCAGCGTGACCACAAGCTGAACCGATTAGAACTGGGCGTGTATTTTTTACAGAAAAACATGCGTGGAAAAAATGAATCCATGAAGATCAAAGGTGAATTCGGGTTTACTAAAAAAATTGAATTTACCTATACCATTCCCTACTTAACAAAATCGCGCAAGCTGGGCATGATCTATTACATCGGCTATATACTGAACAGACAGGTAGCATACAACACCATCGACAATAAACTGTTTTATACCGAAGGCGATAAATTTCTTCGCGAACGTTTCGGCACAGGAATTACCTTTACTTACAGAGGTTCTTTCTATCTAGAGCATCAGTTGGGTGCAACGTATTACAACAATCACATCGGCGATACGGTGATCACACTTAACCCGACTTATTTTGCTGACTCAAGTTCTAGGCAGGAATACATCAGTTTGAAATATTCGCTGATCCGCGATCATCGAAATATCCGCTATTACCCGCTTACAGGTTCTTACCTGCGAATGGATGTAGAGCAGATGGGATTAGGCCTGACGAAAGACATCTCACTTACATCGCTTAAAGGAGAAGTCAGCATCTTCAATAAACTTATAGGGAAATTATATTTAGCTACAACCTTAAAAGGGAAATATTCAACACCCGTGAACCAACCTTATTTTAACCAACGCGGTCTGGGCTATGACAAAGAAATCGTAAGCGGTTATGAGCAATATGTCATTGACGGACAAAAATATATTTTGGGGAAAGTGAATTTGAAATTCCAACTCTTCGATTGGAATTTCCAGCTGCATGAATTCAAAGAAGAACGCTTTTCAAAAATTCCATTAAAAGTATTCTTAAAAACCTATATGGATATGGGCTATGTATGGGATAACCGAACCAGTATGTATGCACAGGGAAATGTACACTATGCCAATACCTACCTACCTGGCGGCGGCCTTGGTTTGGATTTTGTTACCTACTACGATTTTGTATTACGGGTTGAATATTCCGTGAACCGCGACCTGCAAAGCGGTGTGTTTGTAAACTTTAAGGCAACGATATAGCTTCTAGTTACTAGGTTCTAGTTCCTAGACTTTAAAAAAGATGATCTTTAATCTAGCAACTAGAACCTAGTAACTGGCAACTAATAAAAATATTTGTTACTTTCATCCATTCTTAATCAAAAGATTTACTTTATGTTAAAACGTTTTATTCTTTTTATTACTCTTCTTTCCCTTGGTCTTGGAAATGTTCGTGCAGATGAAGGTATGTGGCTGCCATTTTTATTAGGAAAAAATTACGACCAGATGAAAAAACTGGGATTGAAAATCACTCCTGAACAAATTTATTCGATCAATACTTCCAGTTTAAAAGATGCGGTTGTAAACTTTGGTAATTTCTGTACCGGCGAAGTTATTTCTCAGGACGGATTGATCCTTACCAATCACCACTGCGGATTTGACGCGGTACAATCACACAGTTCTGTTGAGCATGATTACATAACAGATGGTTTCTGGGCAATGGATCGTTCAAAGGAATTAAGCAACCCGGGCCTTACTGTTACCTTCCTGATCCGTATGGTAGATGTTACAGATCGTTTGGCGGGCAAGACCGAAGAAGAACAGGAAGCGATCACTGCGGAATTGGAAAAAGAATATGGCGAAGCAAATGCTTATGAAATAGAAATTGAAAACTTCTATGCAGGCAATCAAAAAATTCTTTTTGTATATCAAATATTTAAAGACGTTAGACTCGTAGGTGCTCCTCCTTCTTCTGTCGGAAAATTCGGTGGCGATACCGATAACTGGATGTGGCCAAGACAAACAGGAGACTTCTCTTTGTTCCGTGTATATATGAGCAAAGATGGCAAACCTGCAGAATATTCTAAAGACAATGTTCCTTTTCACCCGCGTCAGCATTTATCTGTATCTACAGCTGGTGTTAAAAAAGACGACTTCTCTATGGTAATGGGTTATCCGGGAAGCACAGAACGTTATATGTCTTCGTTTGAAGTTGCAATGAATTACAATCAAAGCAATCCAGCAAAAATTAAGATCCGTGAAAAACGTCTTGCTTTAATGAAAGAAGACATGGATGCAAATCCGGAAGTACGCATTCAATATGCATCTAAATATGCACGGGTAAGTAACTACTACAAATATTTTATTGGGCAGAACCAAGGCTTAAAAAGACTTCACGTAATTGAAGACAAACAGGTTGAAGAAGCGGCATTTGAAGCCTGGATCAAACAAGACAGCAGCCGCTCCCAATACAATAATGTAGTCAGTGATTATAAAAAGATATTCGAGAGTTACAGTAAAGTAAACCTTCCGTATGTATACTTAGTGGAGGCTGCTTTCGGAACAGAGATCTTAGAGTTTGCCTATAAGACAAATAAATATTACGGTTTGCTAAAAGCAGGCAAAGCAGATGCTGCCGCAAAAGACAATATTCAGAATATAGGTACTGAGTATTTTAAAGATTATAATAAAGCCACGGACCAAAAAGTTTTTGCTGCTTTATTAGAAATGTATTACAAGGATATTGACAAGGATTTACATCCTGCAATTTTCAAGGTGATAGAAAAAAAATACAAAGGTGATTTTAAAAAGTACGCTGCAATGGTCTTTTCAAAATCTCTTTTTGCCAACCAAAAACTATTTGAAGCATTTATGGCAAATCCTACTGCTGCAGCCTTAGAGAAAGATCCGGGCTTTGCTTGTATGTCATCTATACTAGGCGACTTCAGAAACGATGTTGGACCTTCATTAGGAAGCGTATTCAGTAGATTAGAAGCTAATAATCAGTTGTACCTAAAAGGTATTCTTGAAATGCGTGCAAATGAAGTATTGTATCCGGATGCAAACTTTACCATGCGTTTAACTTATGGTACCGTTCAGGATTACGTTCCAAGAGATGCTGTGTATTATAACTACTACACAACATTGGAAGGCATCATTGAAAAAGAAGATTCAACAAACGAAGAGTTCGTTGTTCCTAAAAAATTAAAGGATCTATATAATACAAAATCATACGGCGCGTATGCAAATGCTGAAGGTAAACTTCCGGTGTGTTTTATAACTACAAATGATATTACAGGCGGGAACTCAGGAAGTCCGGTGATGAATGCAAACGGCGAGCTTATAGGTGTTGCATTTGACGGCAACTGGGAAGCAATGAGCGGTGATATTATATATGAACCTTCTTTGCAGCGTTGCATCTGTGTAGATATACGCTACGTATTGTTTATGATCGAACAATATGCAGGAGCAACGCATTTAATAAACGAAATGACCATTGTAAAATAATCGCAATGCAATTGAAATAAAAAAACCTCCACGCTTTAATTAGGCGTGGAGGTTTTTTTATTTAGAAGAGGCCTGATCCCCTTTCCTAGTATTAATTACGCAAATAAGCTTGTAGCAAATTCGTGTGTTAATGGCTTTACAATATAATGTTCAATACCCAGTTGATTCATCTGAATAACGTCTTTGATATCGTCTGAACTGGATAATGGATAAAGTGTGGTGTTTTTAAATTGGCCAGCAAACTCTAATTGATATAATTCCAAAAATTGAAAACCATTCATTATAGGCATATTTATATCAAGAAAAATAATCCCTCGCTGTAAATTCGCTTTACTCTCGATGAGTTCCTGTAATATTTTAAGCCCTTCTTGACCGTTTGTGGCTACAAGAATCTGACTTTCCTGTACATATTTTCGAATAATGCGCTGATGAATGAAATTCTGTATTTCATCGTCGTCAACCAACAATACCCAATCCACTACTGAAGTCATGCTTTGCCTTAAAGTATTCACACAATTTAATTAATTGTGATCTAAAATCCCTCTATAATACACAAAAAATACAGAATTGTCTAAAAAGATAACTTATTTAATCAACATCTCGTACAATGTGTTATGAAGCGTGATCAACAGTAACGACAACCCTCACTTAGAATCGTAAGGAAATTCTAAGTGAAAGTTAAACGTTAGTTTTCTATGTTTATTACAGAAACCAAATATAGAAAACTGTCACGACAAATTCAATTTGTTGAATAAATAAATTTCAAAGTGGCATGAACGTACCCGTAAACGCTAGGATTGAATTGATCCTAAAACATTTCAATTTAAACCAAAAGCAATTAGCAAAGCAGGCTGGTCTACCAGAGAATACGCTTTCAAATGCAAAAAAAGGAAAGAACATTCCTAATATTGAGTTTTTCAATGCTATATATAAGGCCCTGCCAAGCATCAGTCCGCACTGGCTCTACATGGGCAATGGACAAATGTTATTGGAACAGTCGGATCTAAATTCAAGTCCATATGAAGAGCTTGAGACTGCAAAAAAAATGGAAAGCATGATGCGTGAGATTGAGTATCTGAAAGAACAGATCAGGGACAAAGAAGAGATCATTAATCTATTAAAAACAAATCGCGTGATATGAAATAACTTTACCACACCTTCTTGAACAGACACTATAATCGTTCTCCCCGGAACAAAAAAGACCCCGCACATTTGGCGGGGTCTTTTTTTATATCTCTTTTTTACCTTTTGAATTAGTCTCTGCTGGCTAACTTCATAAGTAATTTCAAAATTTCGATATACAACCAAACCAGCGTTACAAGCAGGCCATACGATGCATACCACTCCATGTATTTAGGTGCACCTTTTGCCTCCCCTTGTTCAATAAAATCAAAATCCAATACCAGGTTCAATGCCGCAATCGCAACAACTACTACACTGAATATAATTCCTACGATGCCATTACCATGAATATATGGAATCTGAATTCCAAAGAAACCCAGAATAAAAGATGCTAAATAGATCAAACCGATTGCGCCTGTTGCAGCAACAATTCCCAATTTAAAATTCTCAGTTGCCTTAATTAAACCTGAACGATATGCCATCAACAAACAAAGAAATGTTCCGCACGTCAATAATACCGCTTGAATAGCGATACCCGGATAAATTGAATCTACAAAACCGGAAAGTGCTCCAAGAAATACACCTTCAAATAAGGCATACGCAGGTGCAGTATATGGCGCCCAGGTTGGTTTGAATGAAGTAACTAAACCAACGATCAATGCGATAATTGCTGAAGCAATTACATAAATAAGTCCGCTTTCCAGTTGCGTCAGAAAATCCCATGACAATAATGCGGTTGAAAAAACCAGTGCAATCAAAATAAAGCTTTTGTTCACCGTCCCTTGAATGGTCATCGTTTCCTCACCTGCAAGAGCATGGTTATCAAAAGTAGCGTCGTTTAATGCCGGATTTGATGTTCTCATTGTATTTTTTTGTTGATTGTGAATATTTATGCAATAATACTGCAATTTAGCATTTTTCCTTGCTATAAGAAATAACTAACTTGCATCTTCATTTATTGATAAATACAGTATCAAAAATTCTTATGTCTGAAATTCGTAAAACATATTCCCCCGTTGAAGTTGAAAGTAAATGGTATTCCTATTGGCTGGAAAATAAGTTCTTTCATTCTGCACCCAATGCGAATAAAAAACCATATACAATTGTAATACCTCCACCAAATGTTACGGGAGTATTGCACATGGGACATATGCTGAACAATACCATTCAGGATGTATTGATCAGAAAAGCGCGTATGGAAGGCCAGGAAAGCTGCTGGGTACCCGGCACGGACCACGCTTCTATTGCTACGGAGGCAAAAGTTGTTGCCTTGTTACGCGAACAGGGAATTAAAAAAAGTGATCTGTCACGCGATAAATTTTTAGAACATGCCTGGGTTTGGAAAGAAAAATATGGCGGCATTATTTTAGAACAATTAAAAAAATTAGGTGCATCCTGTGATTGGGAAAGAACACGTTTTACCATGGAAGACAATCTTTCAGAAGCGGTAATCGAAGTGTTCAATAAATTGCACACGGATGGTATGATCTACCGCGGATTCCGCATGGTAAACTGGGATCCCGAAGGCAAGACTGCTTTGTCAGATGAAGAAGTAATTCACAAAGAAGTTCAATCGAAATTATATTATATCAAGTACCAGGTTGTTGGTTCAGACGATTATGCATTGGTAGCTACTACCCGTCCGGAAACCATTCTTGGTGATACAGCTGTTTGTATTCACCCGAAAGATGATCGCTGGAAACATTTAAAAGGCAAGAAAGTAATTGTTCCTTTGATCAATAAAGAGATCCCGATCATCGAAGATGAATATGTTGATCTTGAATTTGGTACAGGCTGTTTAAAAGTAACACCGGCGCACGATGTAAACGATTATCAGTTGGGTCAGAAACACGGTCTGGAAATCATCGACATCATGAACGACGATGGTACCTTCAATGAAAAAGCTCAGCTTTATGTTGGCCTGGATCGCTTCAAAGTTCGCAAACAGCTTTCTGCAGAATTAGAAGAAAAAGGATATTTAACGAAAACGGAAAACCTGACAAACAACGTTGGTTATTCTGAACGTACAAACGCTGTTGTTGAACCACGTCTATCCTTGCAATGGTTTGTGAACATGCGCAGCTTCATGGACAAACATCCGGAAGTATTGAGTTCAGTAATGAACGACGAAATAAAATTACATCCTGCGAAATTCAAAAATACATACAAGCATTGGATCGATAATATCAAAGACTGGTGTATCTCCCGTCAATTGTGGTGGGGACAACGTATACCTGCATGGTATTTATCCGACGGGCAATACGTTGTTGCGATGAATGAAACAGAAGCGTTGGCAAAAGCAAAAACACTAAGCGGAAATACATCGTTGACACTTTCAGATTTAAGACAGGATGAAGATGTACTGGATACCTGGTTCTCTTCGTGGTTGTGGCCAATCTCTGTATTTGATGGATTTAAAGATCCGAACAACGAAGACATCAAGTACTACTACCCTACCAACGATTTAGTAACGGCTCCTGAAATTTTATTCTTCTGGGTTGCACGTATGATCATGGCGGGCTACGCATTCAGAGGAGAGAAACCTTTCAGCAATGTATACCTTACCGGTATTGTGCGCGACAAACAAGGACGTAAGATGTCGAAGTCTTTGGGCAACTCACCTGATCCATTAGACTTAATTACGAAGTATGGTGCTGACGGTGTTCGCTTCGGTATGTTATTAAGTTCGCCTGCAGGAAATGATTTATTATTTGATGATAAGTACTGTGAACAAGGTAGAAATTTCACGAATAAACTTTGGAATGCATTCCGTTTAATAAAAGGCTGGGAAGTTGATCGCAACTTGCCTTACACACATGCAGCTTCTGTAGAGTGGATGAATGCTAAAATTAATTCAAGCTTAGTGGAAATTGAAGATCACTTCAGCAAGTACCGTTTGTCTGATGCATTGATGAGTGTATATAAACTGGTTTGGGATGATTTATGTTCCTGGTATTTAGAAATGATCAAGCCTGAATATGATAGAGAATTAGATAAGAGTTTACCAATAGATGCAAAAACATATCAGGAAACTTTACTCATTTTTGAAAAAATATTGAAAATTGTTCATCCGTTTATGCCATTTATCACAGAAGAATTGTGGCATGACATTAAAGAACGTGATGCAAAAGATTGTGTGATTATTGCACAATGGCCTACGGTATCTGATTTAAATAGCAATGAAATCTCTACATTATCATTTGTTGAAAATACACTTAAGCCAGCTATCACTGCGATCAATAATCACATTCAAAAAAATAATTTAAAAAGAACGAGCAAACTAAACAGTCTTTTCATAGTTCCTAATACTACGGAAGAGCATAACACTGCGGACTCATTCTTACCCTACATTATTAAATTGTCTAAATGTGATTTTGACATAAAAACATTGAAGGATGGTGTTCCTCTGTTCCAACACTTCTATCCGTATGCTATTAATAATAAATATCAGATTCAGATTGAAAAAGAAAACAATCTGGACTCTGAAGCTGAAAAGGAACGTATTGAAAAAGAGCTTGAATACACAAAAGGTTTCTTAATTTCTGTTGAAAAGAAACTAAATAATGATAAATTCGTACAAAACGCAGCAGCATCTGTGCTCGAAAATGAACGACAAAAACAACAGGATGCGCTTTCAAAAATAAAATCTTTGGAGGAAGCTCTGAAAGAAATCGTTGCTTAATTAAATTGTTATTAATCCTTAATCGAATGAAACATTTTCTACGTGTACTGATTTTATTGCTGCTTGTATCTGCGGCAGGTACTTTTGAAGTCTCAGCGCAAAATCCTGCACAGAGCAAGAAGTATAAAAAGAAAGCGAAAGCAGCTAAAAAGAAAAAGAAAGATCCATATACCCCTGTATATCATGATGCAGATGCGGATCACGATGGTGTACCGGATAGCAGAGATCAATGTATACACACGCCTAAAGGTGAGCCTGTAACTACATTTGGCTGCCCATATGACGTGGATTTTGATGGTATTTTTGATTACGAAGATTCATGTAAAAACGAAGCCGGTCCAAGAGAAAACCATGGTTGTCCGTGGGGTGACAGAGACGGCGACGGCATTATGGATAACGTAGATGACTGTCCGGATAAAGCTGGTTTAAAAACATACCACGGTTGCCCGGACACAGACGGTGATGGTATTCCGGATAATAAGGATAAATGTCCTACTGTACCTGGTATTGTTAAATACGAAGGTTGTCCGCCGCCATATAGCGATATTGATGGTGATGGTGTTGAAGATTACTCAGATTTATGTCCAAGCACACCTGGAGTTAAAACAAACAGAGGTTGTCCGGAATTGAAACCTGCAGATAAAGCAGCCTTACAAAAAGCATTCGACAACTTGTTATTTGAATCAGGTTCAGATGTAATTGTATCTTCTTCTTTCCAATCGTTGGATGATTTGGCAAAAGTGTTGAGAAACAACTTAAGCTTCAAATTATACATTGAAGGACATACCGATAATGTAGGTGATGACGATGCAAACTTAGATCTATCAAAACGCAGAGCGATCTCAGTGAAAAACTATCTGATCTCTAAGGGTGTTGCCGGTACTCGATTAAGTACCGATGGTTTTGGTGAAATGAAACCGGTAGATACAAATGAAACGCCTGAAGGACGTAAGAAAAACCGCCGTGTGGAAATGCATATTCTTCAATAGTTTTTTAAAAAAAAATCATTTAGATTCTGAAGGAAGTCCCCCGATAGCTATCGGGGGACTTTTTTTTATTTAAAATAATTAGTTAACTAGGTTCAACACAAGAAATTTATACGCTAGACGTAAAACATATTTCACGTTGAATCATTATGTTTAAATACTCTTTCATCATTATTTGTACTATATTTTTATTGGCGGGAAATGTTTCCGGACAAACAGGAACAAAGCTTGATATGTTCGGAGCAAGCGCCTTATCTGTCATTTACGATAAGAACATTATTATCAATGGTGATTTTTCAAACGAATATGCAGGATGGGATTTTGATAAAGGAAGTGGCGGTTATCATATACGATATGATGGAGTTTCAAATCCCAGCGATATACAAGTTGGAACAAATCCTGCAATGTTCAATAAAGGAAGTTTCGGTGTACGTGGCTTTGATACCTATGGCGACCATACTACCGGCAACGGAAATTTTTTAATGGTAGATGGTAAATGCAATTCGAATTATATCAAAATCTGGAAACAAACAGTAACTATAGTGCCCAATACGTATTATCTCTTTTCTATTTGGGTTTCATCTCTTAAAGATAATTTGAAACATCCAGGTATTCTTTTATGTAATATTGGAGGACAGAGCATTTGTTCTGACATTATTGCTCCACTTAAAGGCGGAGCAACACCCGACAGTTCTGGTGGTGGATGGGTTCATTATGAAAAAATATGGTTTTCGGATTCTATTAGTGGATCTATACAAATAAGTATTGAAAATAATAATACCGAAACGTGTGAGACAGAAGTAGATTTTGGAATTGATGACATTGAACTCAAACCTGTTAAAAGTGAGCCACAAAAAAAGACTTCTGTTCTTAAACAATTCAATAATGTATTATTTGAAACAGGATCTTTTGTAATTGATTCTGTTTATTTTCAATTATTAAATGAGGTCTCAAAAGAACTAAAACAAAACCCAACGTATAAATTATATATCAAAGGATATACCGATGCGGAAGATACCTTCGAAAAGAATCTTGATCTATCCAAACAAAGAGCAGAAGCTGTTAAAAACGATCTTATCTCTAAAGGTATAGATGCAAAAAGAATACGTACAAATGGGTTTGGGGAAACCCGCCCTGTAGATACAAATGATACTCCTGAAGGACGTGTAAAAAATCGCAGAGCAGAGATTTACATTCTTCAATAAGATATAAAACTGCATCGCTCCTGAAATAAGTAGTAACAGCGGTAATTTTTATACGAATTTATCCCTACTTTTATTCTAAGATGATCTTTACAACCAAACCTTTTTTATTTTTTCTCTACTAAAATAACAGTATTAAAAATACAACATATTGTAAATAACAGTTTAAAATCTAATCAAGTTGATTTCTTACTTGTGGTATTATCGGGTTAAAATCCTCCTATATGGCTTTAAACATAACATATCAGACTTATCCACACAATGTCACTTTTTTACTCCATTCAATAAATTGAATGTTAATTACTTAATGAATTTTCTTCAGACTTTTCCTTTTTTTTCTTTAACTTTAGATAATATTACCCGTTTAATAAGTTTAGTATTTTTATATTTATTCTATAAATAAGTCTATGGAAGCAAAACCGATGATTAAAACATTCATACCTATCTTTATTTTAGGTTGGTTTCTTACTTCATCAATAACATTGTATGCACAGTGTCCAACAGATGTCAATTACGGGCAGAATAGTGTTGTAAATGGTGATTTTTCTAATGGATATACAGGATGGTCATTTACCCCTCAAACAATTCCATGGACGGGTAACCCTCCGGCTCCACAAGCTGACGGATATCGTATACATGGTGCGAATTCCTTACCGGGCGATATTTTAGTAGGAACAAATCCTGCTGTTCAGTTCAATACAGGAGGCTTTCAAACATTTGGTGATCACACAACCGGCACAGGAAATTTTCTGATGGTGGATGGGGTTTGTAAATTGGGTGTAAAATTGTTTACTCAAACAGTAAATGTAGCACCAAACACCAATTATTATTTCTCTGTGTGGATCAATTCATTAAAAGACAACCCAACCAATCCGGGCGTCTTAAACTTTGATATTGGAGGCAATAATATAGGGTCTAATATTGTTGCTCCTGCTCTGGGAGGAGGAAGTCCCGGCGGTGGATGGCAAAAATATGAAGTTATATGGAATTCAGGTGCAACCAGTGGAAACGTTGTCATCAGTATTGAAAACCAAAATACGGCTAACTGTGGTAATGAAGTAGATTTTGCTCTTGATGATATTGCCTTTATTCCGGGTTGTTCGTATGGATCTCCTGGTCCGCAACCTGACTTAGGACCGGATAAATCTTTATGTGGTACAGGTGGATCGATCACCTTAAATGCAAATGTTCCGATGTTGGCTACAACAACGGTTTCATGGAGTGATGGTACTTCTAATATGGGATCCAACCCTGCGTTTTATTCAAGAGTAATTACTGCTCCTGGAACATATTCTGTTTGTGTTACAGACAATGGTTCTTGTGTAAAGTCAGATGTTATTGTTATTTCAAATACCTTTACGCCAACAACATCTCCTAATGCAAACCTTTGCGGTAATCCATCTGCACCATTAGATGCTGTATTTACTGGTATTGGTGCAACCTACCAATGGAAATTGAACGGTTCCAACCTGCCTGCGCCAAGTACAAACAGAACCTATACAGCAACAACAGCAGGTAATTATACCGTAGATGTTACGGTACCTGGTTGTGGTACCGTATCAAGTGGTACTACAGTAATAAGTGCAAGTGCAACTTCAGCACCTACTACAAGCGCCAATGGTGATCTTTGTAAAACAAACCCTGTACCTTTGGATGCTGTATTGACAGGTACGGGCATTACGTATCAATGGAAATTAAATGGTGTAAATTTACCCGCACCAAGTACCAACAAAACCTATTCAGCAATATCTCCTGGTAACTATACAGTCGATGTTAAATTGCCTGGTTGTACCACTACAACCAGCGGTACTACCGTAGTAACTTCGACTTCACCCGTAACACCTGTAGATGCCGTTTATTGTGCTACCGCTGGAGCAGTACCAGTTACATTAGGAGCCACTGGAACAAACAGCGCAACTTTTAAATGGTATACTGCATCCTCAGGCGGCAGTGCAGTTAATACAGGAGCCAGTTATGGCATATCCATACCTATGGGCACAACTGGTACACAAACGTATTATGTACAGGATGAAACCGTCAGTACTGGTACTGTTGGACCAACTTCAAGTCTTTCAACTGGTTCATTTGGAGATGTGGATGCCGGAAATGCCCAAGGAACAGGTTTTGGTATTGATTTTACAGCAAACCAAACATTTAATATAAACTCCGTTCAAATACCAATCAGGATAAGCCAAACCGACGCAGTTGACATGACAATTACTTCTATTGCACTTAAAGTGTACAAACAAGATGGTACAGCAACAACAATCACTGCAACATCTAATAATGCAGCTATTGTTATTCCTGCAGGTAACTCAGCTACGTTTGCTTTATACACCTTTACATTCAGTAATTTCACTATTGATCCTTCGTCAGCTGGTGTTGGAAGTGCTCTAACACTTAAAATTGACCAAATTAATACTAATTATCCGACTTGGAGATTTAAAATTGGTCAAAGAACAAGTTTGAGTCCTACACCATTTCCTTTTCTTTCATCAATTCCTAATGTAACAAGTATAACAGGTTCATATGAATATGGAGCAGGAAAAACGGATAGATATAACATTTTGTACAATTGGGGAATATCAGCACAAACTGCTTGTAACCGTATACCTGTTCGCGCAATCAACAACTGCGTAACTCCTGTTACATGGACTTCTTTCTATCTTGTTCCACAGGATGACAACAGCTGCAAATTGGTTTGGAGTACTGCAAACGAAACCAACAATTCGTATTTTGCGATCGCACGTTCGGCAGATGGAGTTAACTTCGAAACGATTGCTACTTTATCCGGAGCCGGCAATAGAGATGCTGCCAGCAATTATTATTATGTAGATACGGAACCATTATCCGGTACTTCGTATTACTATGTCATACAATATGACTACGATGGAAAGCATTCGTCTACTGCAATGAAACCATACTCATCTCTAGGTCTTATAGAGGTAACAACATACCCGAATCCGTTCCAGAACAATACAACGCTTTTAGTAAGCGGACCGGATGCTGCAACTTATACCTACATGCTTTACAGTGTTAACGGACAATTGGTAGAGCAAGGCTCAGGCACAATCAATCAGATCCAGACAGTTGGTGAAACCTTAGCGAAAGGCATGTACATGTTAACAGTGCTTACAAACACCGACATTGTTACTACAAAAATTGTAAAACAGTAAACACGTATTAAGTACTACGTTTTAGGTTTTAAGAAAAAAGTCCTAGGTAAACTATTTACCTAGGACTTTTTTATGCCTTCTATTTATTAGTAAACTTATCTATTAAGTAATCTCCTTCTTAAAACCTATTACTTAAAACTTAAAACGTATTAAAACATACTCGCCGTTAACAACTTTATATCTTTATACGAAACGGTATATTTTTTAGCCATAATGGAATTGGTTAAATATCCTTTGTAGCTGTAGATCCCATTCATAAACCATTCTTTGTGGTGAATCATTTCTTCTACCCCACCCGCTTCAGCGATCTGCAATAAGATCGGTGCAAAAATATTACTCAAGGAAACGGTTGCTGTACGCGCTACCCGTGATGGGATATTCGGTACGCAATAATGGATCACATCGTATTTTCTAAAAATCGGGCTCATGTGATTCGTTATTTCTGACGTTTCAAAACAACCGCCCTGATCGATACTCACATCCACAATAATGGAATTCGGTTTCATCTCTGCAACCATTTCATCGGTTACCAGACAGGATGTTCCTTCTTCTGCCCTCAACGAACCTATGACTACATCTGCTTCGCGTAATTCCTTACGCAAATTCACGGTATCAATAACAGAGGTATATAATTGCAACCCTAAATTCAATTTCAATCTGCGCAAACGATACAAATGACTATCGAATACTTTTACTTCAGCACCTAACCCTATAGCAGTACGCGCTGCATACTCTGCCACGGTACCTGCACCTAAGATCAATACCTTGGTAGATGGAACACCTGTAACGCCGCCCAGGATTACGCCCATTCCGTTTTTAGAAATAAGATACTCCGCAGCGATCAACATTACCGCGCTGCCCGCAATTTCACTCATTGATTTTACAACCGGTTTGCCGCCTGCTTTGTCTTCAATAAATTCATATGCCAAACCGGTAATGCGTTTTTTATTTATTTCTGCAATGTATGCCGCGTCCAGTGTAGACATCTGCAATGCAGAGATCAAGGTCTTTCCGGGCTTCATGTAACCAATCTCTTCCATCGTAGGCGGATCAACCTTCAATACAATCTCCGAGTCAAAAACTTCTTGTTTTGAATACACAATCTTCGCACCTGCTTCGCTGTATTCTCTGTCTGAAAACTTTGCATTCAAACCAGCACCTGTTTCAACCTGCACAACATGCCCGTTGTTGACGATCAGGGCCACTGCTTCAGGTGTTAAGCACACCCTGTTTTCAATACCATCAATTTCTTTTGGAATACCAATACACAATTGCGGAAGCTGTTTCCGAACCTTCATCAATTGTTCTTTGGGATAAAGAATCTGTTCTTTTACCAATACGTCTAATTCAGACTTCTTTTTCATGAGACTAGGGAGTTCATTTGAATGCAGAACACGTTCCTATTAATTAGCTCCTGCACCATATCGGGTAATTGTATACACTCTGGATTGTTCGCTTATCGCATCAATTTTTATATGCAGATATTTTTCCGGCAGTAAAGACGGTATGCGTGAAGCCCATTCTATAAAGCACATATTGCCTGAATAGAAATAATCTTCGCAGCCTATTTCAAAGGCTTCCCGCTCAGAATTTATTCTGTAAAAATCAAAGTGATAATATATTTTCCCGTTGTTTGAACGGTATTCATTTACAATAGAAAACGTAGGGCTGTTAACCGACTCAATAAATCCTAAAAATTCTCCGCATTGGCGCACAAAGGTAGTTTTGCCTGCACCCATCTCCCCGTATAATACCCAGATCAATTCACCTTGCGCAAAATCAATCAATGCTCCTAAAAAAGAAATCGTTTCTTCCGGTGAATGACATTCAAAGCGCATTACAGCATTGCTTGTTTGTATAGATGACATTGGGATATTTTTTCGTAGTTGAATCTACTAAGAAAAAATGGTCTATAAAAGTGCCCGCAGTATAAAATGTTCGTGCAGCCTTAAAATCTGCGGGATCAGCAGTTGTTCCTCGTCGTTAAAAATAACATGATCGGCCAATTCGATCTTTTCAGCATCGGGTATTTGTCTGTTCATGATATCCCTAACCTGTTTTTCATTGCGGTGTGTATCTCTGTGCAATACACGTTCTATGCGTAATGACGTTGGACTAGTCACAACGATCATCTCATTCATTTCTTTCGCGGTATCGGCTTCGTAAAACAAGGCTGCTTCTTTGATGATATAGGGAGCATTGGATTGAGCGTTTGCCCAATCGTTGAAATCACGTCGTACTGCAGGATGTGTAATGGCATTCAACGCAGCCGTTTTGCTATCGTCTGCAAAGGCTACAGAAGCCAGATACGGCCTGTTTAACACATTGTCTTTAAAAACTTCTGAACCAAAAGCAGCGATCAATCCTTTACGGATATCCGGATGATTTTCAGTGAGCCATTTTGCCCGGGAATCTGCATCGTAAACAGGAATACCTAAAATCGAAAAAATACGACATACCGTTGATTTACCAGTGCCAATGCCTCCTGTAATGCCTACTTTAAACATAGCTTACTGTGTAAATGGTCGCTTGTATTTCGTTACATTAAAAGATACTTCAACTTTATCCGCACCATATTTTACCTGAGGGTTCGACGGTTTCGGAAGTGAGATCTCTTCTTTGTAAGCATCTGCAATATTGTTGTCTGATACTTTAACTACAATCTTATGAGACATGGTGTCCAGAATAGATGCAGGGCCTGTTACCACAATGTACTCGGGATTGATACGGATATTGCCATCAATCTTATAGTCGTCTGCTAAAAAAGTCGGCTCACGATCTACATAGATCTTCATCTTATCTTTTTTGACTTTATCTAAGCCTGTATACAAGGTATCAGATATAAAATACCGGATCTCAACGATCGGTAACTTATCCTCCAGATAAGGTCTTATCTCCGAAGCCAATACATATCTGTATTTCTTTCTGTTCGTAATGTCAATCTCAATGGGATCAACAAACCAATTTAATTTCAGTTTCAACAGATCCCAACCCAAACCGTATGCGTGAAAGGTGATCTTTGTATTGTCTTCATTCTTGTGCATCAGCGCCTGATTGTCGTATTTAAAAACAATCGGATACGATACATCTGCTAAATGATCTCTATTCATTGAATTTAACAACCAGATAAATATTGTTGCCAGAAGGCAGACAAACATTACCTTCCAGTCGTATTTTCGATTAAATAGTCTCAGTATAGCTTTCAAAATCGTGTTGGGTTAATTGTGTATTCGTGATTGTTAGAGAGATTCGTCAGACCACTTTTTTGTGGTCCGACGAATTTAATAAAAGTGATCTGACGGACAAAAAAGCCGTCGGATCACAGCTCATTAAATAGTCTTAACAAAACGAATAACCTGTTTTAAAACAAAACCTCCAATGAAGTAGTGATACAGTCAATGGAGGTTTTAATAGTATTTCAAAAAACTTATTCAGCTTTAGTAGATAAGCCTTGAATAGCGCTTTTTTCGAATTTCATACGAATGCGATCAACAATAAGGATCACTGTTCCATCGCTTTCAACACTTGCAACTTTAGCATGTAAGCCACCAATTGTTTGCACGCTGTCTCCAGGTTTCAAACTTGAACGGAATGTTTCCTGCTCTTTTGCTTTCTTTTGCTGAGGACGGATCATGAAGAAATAGAATACCCCAATCATCAATGCAATGAAACCAAATTGGAAATAGTTATTTGTACCTGAAGCTTGTAATAAAATTAATTGAACGTTAGCCATTGTTATTGAATTTAGTTTTGATTTATTGATTAAGGAATTAATTCGCGTCTTTAATGTATGGACCTGAAATGTCTTTCGCCTTTGCGATTACAAATCCTTTGATCGTAATTACTGTTGCTTCCGGATCTGTATTGGCAAGTACTGTCACTGTTTTAGTGAAATTGCCCGGACGGCCTTCGCTGTTAAATTGAACCAGAATTTTTCCTTCTGCACCAGGTGCAATGGTATCTTTTGTCCACTCCGGAGTTGTACAGCCACATGATGCTTTTGCATCTCTTACATATAGAGGTTCTGTTCCGGTATTTTTAAATACGAATTCGTGTTTAGCGAACTCTCCTTCTTTTACATCGCCAAATTCATGTTCTGCTTCATTAAATGCAATTGAAGTTGTTTTTAACTCCTGAACAACAGGAACTCCTGTTGAATCCAGTTGTGCAACTGCTGCCTCTTCATTCTTTTTATCATCACAAGACACAGTCATTACTGCACACGAAAGTAAAAATGCATAAGTAACAATACGTTTCATAAGTTATATATTTTAGTCTACGAATTTAATTAAAATTAATCCAGTTTAATCAAGTTATCAAAAAAGATTAAGCTATTTTCCTCTGCAGTTTGCCGTGGTTGTGTCTTTTCGACCAACCACCATCTGGCTAGTGGTTGGTCGAAAAGACACAACCACGGCCGAAATTCCCATCTTACAAATTTATATATTCTATTATTTTAGACATATATTTTTCGGTCGTTAAGATTCCGCCCTGATCTGGCGTGGTTAGCTCTTTATTTTCAAAAAAGAATGTTTCAATTTGATTTTCAACACGTTGAGATAAGTCTGCAAATCCAGCCACCGATAATAATCTGCAGAATGCCATCATAAGCGCATATGGATTGGCAATTCCCATTCCTACAATATCCGGTGCATGTCCGTGCATCGCCGCAGCAATATAGCCATCCTCTACTTCAATCAAGGTATGTGCACGGTTCAATGAATTGTGTATGGAAGCATACAAGGCCTTCAACACATTTGCCCCTTCAATGGAGCTTACAACCTGATTGGTATTTTTATATTGACTGTGTTTAATGAACGACAATACATTTGCATCTTCGAAGCGCCAGTGATTGTTGGAGAAGGCAAGTCGTGTCCAGGCTTTCATGGTGTCTTCCCACACCTGTGGCTGCTCCTGGTATTGCTGCACCATTACGACTTTTTGATCCTCTTTAAAACAAGCATGTATTACCGTCATATCTTTTAATGCACCCGTGTGCATCTGCTTCTCTGTAACAGGTACTGCAAGTACACTGGTGTACCCTTTCGTTTCGTGAGGGATCTGCGTATGTGCATACAGAGGCTTTAACGATTTGAATGTTTCTGTTTGTTCCTGTTCAGAAACAAACGGCCCGCAAAGCACAAAGTACGGCTTATTCAGACCTGACAAATCCTGAAAGGAACTTAAATAATGATATTCAATTGTTTCATCGAATAAACTAAAAAAAGCCCGAAGCGAATCAAACAGCTCCGGGCCTATGCCGTCTCCAGGATATAGAAATATATGTGTTTTCATTTCAGGCTTTTCCTGATTGTATTTTTTCAATTAAACTTTCGATCTCAGACACTAATTTCTCAGCAGCTTTTTTAGATTCAGCAACTTCGTCTGATTGCAATACGGATTCTTTACGCGCTTCGAACTCTTCTAAGAATGCCATCAGTTGTTCTTTATAACTTGCAAGTTTAAATTTCAAATGCGCACGCGTATTCGAACCTTTATCCGGTGCAAATAATACACCTAATACTGCGCCTGCAGCTAAGCCCAGGAGTAGTGCAGTAATTACGCTGCTGCCGCCGTTTGAATTTTTGCTTTCCATATTTGTTTTTAGTTACTAGGTGCTAGTTTCTAGGTACTAGACGATTCAAATTGAAATATGATCACTAATTTAACATTGTCTAGTAACTAGTACCTAGAAACTGGTAACTAAAGAAACTATTTATTATCCATCAAACCTCTTCCGCTTTTCAGAATCATACCGTTCTTCTGCAGGTCAATAGAAATGGTATCTAACAACCCATTGATGAACTGCTTACTTTTCGGGGTACTATATGATTTTGATACTTCAATATACTCATTAATAGTAACTTTTACAGGGATGTTCGGAAATTTCACCATCTCTGTAAGTGCCATTTTTAATATAATGCGATCGGTAAAGGCAAGACGTTCGATGTCCCAGTTCTGCACTTTATCTGTAATTAACTTTTCAGCTTCCGCATCAAATTCTGAAGATGCTTTATACAATTCCAGCATGAATGCCTGATCTTCTTCCCAGTTCGGAGATAAAGACGGTAACTCATACGTTGAATCGGTATTTTCCTGAATGCCTTTAGCTGCCTTCAATGTAAGACTTCTGATCGCCTCGTCGTTTTCAGTCCAGTTGTAATCCAGATCTTCCCAATACGCATCCAATTGTTCGTTTTTGAACAAATAAGTTTTGATCAGATGTAATACAATTTCTTTGTCTTTTTCGAACGAAGACTCCGGAAATTTTTGGTATTCAATGTACAATGGATCCTGCTTGATCTTTTTCTTATAAACGGTCTTTAACAGATCAACCGGCGGATTCAGTTTGTGTTTTTCAACAAAACTTTTCAATGATTTATTGTTTTCAATAGAAAGTAAAACCGGATTCTTTTTAAGTTTATAAAAATATTCAGGCACTTCGCTTTTTACAACCGAGTGTATACCTTCCGTTGCATCTGCTTCAGCAATCGCCATAAAACGTGTTGCACTGAACAGAACAAGTTTATACATATTTTCAACACGTGCTACATCTTCAAGCAGCATGTTTTTGAAATGCGTAATGTCTTTGATGTGTGCGTTGTCGTATTGATTGATGGCTTCTGTAATTGCTTTGCGGATATCTGGTGCCTGTTCTAAATAAGCTTTATCGTTCTTATCAAAAAACGATTCATAAAAAGTGTGTGCTGTTTTCTTTTTGGCTTCCAGGGCCGGAACATCCTGTACATCTGGCGACATCAGATCGGGGGCAAATACACCCGAGATTTCATCCAGACCTAAGTGGAAATTTGAGACTTTCGTTTGGTATAATGCATATAAAGATTGCATTACTTTAATCCGTAGAATTCTTCTATTCAGCATAACTTATAAAGAACATTTTTGTTTTACAGAGCAATTTCTGTGAATTATTATGTAAGTATTTCTGTTTGGTGAGACAAAGAAACAGAAATTTCTTACTTTGTGATGAATTACAAAGGTACTCTTTTTACGAAAAGATTCCAACCAATATTGTTTAGTTAAGTACACGATAGCTTTAAAAATTCGTCGGACCACAAAAAAGTGGTCTGACGAATGCGCTCTAGCAAAGAACAGTGGTCAGACGGCTTTTTCAGCCGTCCAACCACTTGACGGATACCTCACCAAACGTTATTAATTCCAATCGAATATTTTACAGAAACATACATAATTGTGAAAAGCTGGGCATTAAGTCATTTAAATAAATACCTTCTTCAATACAAATACTACCTCCTGACCGGCCTGTTGTTCGTTTTTCTGAACAACTTCTTTGGCAGTTATCAGGGACCTGTGATCCGGGAAACGATTGATTATCTGGAAAAATCGCTACCCTTGCTTAAAACGGCCAGCGGCGTTCAGAAAGAAGCCCTGCAGTCTGAATTCAGCAAACAAATAACGTTTTTAGTATTGCAGATTCTTGGTTTGACTGTATTTAGTGGTGTATTTCTATATTTTCAACGCAAGATCATTATCGGAACATCCAGACGCATTGAGTTCGACCTGAAAAATGAGATCTACCACCACTACCAACAGCTTCCGGTAAGTTTCTACAAACGAAACAATACAGGAGATATCATGAACCGCATTTCCGAAGATGTGAATCAGGTACGAAATTATCTGGGACCGGCCATTATGTACGGCATCAACCTGGTTGCCATCTTTATGGTTACCATACCGATCATGTTGTCGGTAAGTGTTGAATTGACGCTGTATACCCTGATACCACTGCCCTTTCTTGTGATCAGTATTTATACCGTACAGAATGTGATCACCAAACACTCCGAAGAAATTCAACGCAGCATGTCTAATTTATCCTCGCTGGTACAGGAAACATTTTCAGGAATACGCGTGGTGAAATCCTTTGGCAGAGAGGAATCCATGAGTACTCAGTTTGATGAACAAAGTTCGGATTACAAAGAAAAATCGGTTCGTCTGGCACAGATCAATGCCTTATTCTTTCCTTTGATGGTATCGCTGATCGGTGCTTCTATCATCTTCATTGTGTGGATCGGCGGTACAAAAGCAATTGCCAACGAAGGCATTACTACCGGTAATATTGCAGAGTTTATTTTCTATCTGAATAAATTAGCATGGCCTGTAACATCTCTGGGCTGGATCACAGTAATGATCAAACGTGCAGAAGTATCTCAGGAACGCATCAACCAATTCTTAAAAGAAAAAAACACCTTATTAAAAGGCAAAGAATTAACCTCTCCCATTCAGGGAGCAATTGATTTTAAAGATGTTTCATTCATTTATCCGGATACAGGCATTGAAGCTGCAAAACATATAAACTTTAGCGTATCACCCGGACAAACGCTTGCCATTATTGGTAATACCGGTTCAGGAAAATCTACAGTAGCCTCTCTGCTCTGTCGTTTGTACGACACTACAACAGGCGACATCACCATCGATGGTATTTCTATACGGGAATACAATCTGCAGCATTTAAGAAGCCAGATCGGTTTTGTACCTCAGGATGTGTTCTTATTTTCGGATACCATCCGCAACAACATTGCCTTTGGCTCTGACGACGTAAGTGAAGAACAGATCATTGAAGCAGCGAAGTTTGCAGATTTGTATACATCTATTGAGGGCTTCCCGGCGGGACTGGATACGATTTTGGGAGAACGCGGCATTACCTTATCGGGCGGACAAAAACAACGTTTGTCACTGGCGCGTGCCTTCATACGCAATCCGCGCTTGTTTATACTGGACGATTGTTTATCTGCCGTGGATACAAAAACCGAAGACACCATTCTTACGAACCTGAAAGAGGTATTGGGCGATCGCAGCACCATTATTATTTCCCACAGAGTCTCGTCTGTGAAACTTGCGGACAAAATTATCGTTTTAGAAGATGGAGAAGTGGCTCAAAGCGGCTCGCACGACGAATTGATCCAGATTGAAGGTATTTACAAAAGCATTTATCTGAAACAGCTTCATGAGACTCCTTAAGCCGAAGGCTTAAGTTTTAAGTAATATGTTTTAAGTTTTAAGAAAGTACTAACGGTCTTTATTCATAAAACATAGAATTATGTAACTACTAAAGCCTGCTAACTAAACATTAAATGTAAACGATCACCATTCTTAAAACTTATTACTTAGAACGTATTACTTTTATATCTATGAAAAAAACAACTGCAATTTTAGTTCTGCTTTTAAACATCCTCTGCCTTTCTGCTTTCGCTCAGAAACAACTGGAATTAAAAGATACTGTTACGGGAAAAGTAAAAGTATTTAAGATCGGACAAACGATCCGTTACAAAGGTTTGGAAGATACCGATTTTGAAAAAGTGAAAATTCAAAACATCACAGCTACAACGATTGTATTTTATTTGCCGGATGAAGATGAAAGCAGTCCGGTTAGAGAAGTACCCTTAAGCGAGATCAAAAGCATACAGAAAGCAACAACAATACACAATGTATCTCGAGTTGTTGGAGGCTTATTGATTTTGGGTGGTGCATATACCATGGCAAGCTCCGGTGCACTGGCAGACAATGGCGGCGGCTCTACAGGTGCCTATCTTGGAATGGGTGCAGGTATGGTGGCTGTAGGTGTGATCCCTTACCTGATCAAACCTAAGGTATACATATTGGGCGAGACGCATACGGCAAGTATACGCTAGGTAATTTACAAGAACGTTATATACGTGACTGTAATTTTTAAAGATATATCCGGATAGAAAATGAGGTTTGATATTGAAAAACCAAAAACATGGAAAGGCCTGAGTTATATTCTAAAATCTTCTGTACTTGAAGATGCGATTATTTCTAACAACCTTGACTGTAATGTACATTTAATCTATTGGACACCTCAAAGGGATAACAAAACAGATTGCTCCTTGATAGAAGCTGAATATTGGCTGTCTAATCAAAACGTTGATTACGCTCGTTTCTATATTAGAACAGGAGTTGTTCCCTCTTCCGATAGAAAGAAAGCAGAAACACTTTTTACAGAACACGTCTTACCAAATTTGATAGACTGGATGAAGCATAAAATAACCTTACCTAACAATTCTAGTATAAGCTCTGGAATGTTTTGTGCCTTTTATAAAAATGGAAACTTAGTAATTGAAAACTAAGGCGACAATTTTACTGCCCAAGAATGAATACAAAATTTAAATCACGTAGAGAATGAAAAAGATAGTAATTACACTTTTAACAATAGCTTGTTTAACAGGTTACATTGTTTATTCACAAACGTTAGATAACACAAAAACTATGAGCGAACAAACGTATCCCAAAGCACTGGTTGATTACGATGATTTTAAAAATCTTGTATCCGAAGTTGAAAAACATAGAAATGAACGCCTGATCAACTTAGATGTTTTCTTAAAGATGAGTAAAGAAAATAATGTTGTTATTTTAGATAGCCGTTCTGACTTTCGCTTTAACAAAAAACATTTAAAAGGGGCTATCCATTTAGACTTCACGGATTACACGCAAGACAATCTCAGAACATTAATCCCTGATACAACCACTAAAATATTGATCTATTGCAACAACAACTTTCAAGGAGACCAAATAAATTTTGCATCTAAAGTTGCATTACCTCTCAATTCTAATATGACACCTAATATGATGCAAAATCAGATTTTATCGAATAGAAAACCGATTATGCTTGCATTGAATATTCCAACATATATTAATCTGTATGGTTATGGTTATAAAAATATTTATGAATTAGATGAGCTGGTAAATATAAACGATAGTAGAATAACATTTGAGGGCACTGCCGTAAAATAAAAACTACTTCAAATGAAGAATTTAAAAGTTGGTGCTATATTATTTTATTCTCTCTTAGCTATCTTCCTTATAATGGATCTGTATCCGGAATATGAAAGTCCACATTTCAGATATACAGGCAGTGATCCTAATGATGAAGTATTAAATATGGGATGGCCGTTTGCATCATTCATCATTGACTTTAATACAAAACCATATGTATTTGACGGACCATTCTTAATACTTATGATACCCATACAATTGTTTAGTTTATCAATTGCCTGGTTTATAAAAAGAATACTTTCAAAATGATATAAAAAACATGAAAGCAATCAAACTTTTTAATCATTTATTTTTCGGAATCACACTATTCGTAGTGACAGTAAATTCCTCATTTGGGCAAACAACATTCGACCAAACAGGAACATACGAATTTCAAGGAAAGACAACAAAAAAAGATGGAGACATATATGGTTACTTCGGAACAATTCAAGTGAAAAAATTAAGTGACACGAAAATTGTAATGACCTTTTTTATATGCAAAGGCGCTCCCAGTTATAATTCAGGTTCCTTTGTTGATACATTAGATTTTATAAACAACATTGTCACCTATATAAATGAAGATTGTATAACAACTTTTACTTTTAGTAAAAAAGGAATTAATATATCTGAAAAAAGTGAACGCGATTGTTGGGGGCATGGTGTTGTTGCTCATGGGTATTTTAGAAAAATATCAAAAAAACAACCTATCTTAATTGAGCCGTTGACAGGTGAAAAAATTTAAAATGTTTAATTAAATAAACGATGAAGGAACTACTTAAAAAATATCTACTGACTAAATGGTGGCTGCCAATGCTCATTTTTTTTGTAGCTTCTTTATTATATGCATGTTTTTTCTTCTTACCTTTTAATAAAATTTCACAACTTGTTCCTGTTTCATTTATTCTATTCAGAATTCTCGGACTTTTACTTTTTTTTGCAGCAGTATGGCAATTTATAAATGGAAAATGGTACTGGGGAATACTTCAACTGTTTACATTGCTTTCAGGCGTTGCCGCAATCATCTTCATTTCATACATTTCACTCGTTCTATCTGTATTCGGTCCGAGTACCGATGGATTTGCGTCTAATTTAAAACTCCCTGAAAATGTACCACTCAATTATCCATTTGAAGAAAGATCATATGTACAAACATCCGATAAAATCAAGGATGCGTATCCTGCCTCTTTTCAGCTTTACAATTCTCTTCAACCCGGATTGTATGAATATGATATTTGGTTGACCTCTAAGAAAAATGGATACATTTATCTTAAAGCGTTTGAAATTACACAAGGAATTCAATTATCAGCAAAAAGATTAAAAGAACGTTCAAGCATACGCATTTATAACACAGAAGGTCATTTAAGAAAATTTAAAACTTCACAACACTTTGCCATTTATGAAGGTGACTGGGGAAATCCTTATGCAGCACGCTTTGAAGTCTGGTTCAAATCAGATACTGAAGAAGAAAAAGAAATAAAAGTATTTGAAAAAAATTACGTGATCGAAGGTTGGATGCGATAAAATTTTCAATCATTAAAATAGTTATAAAATGAAACGTCTCCTTTTTTTAATTCTAATTTTAATTAGCTTCACAACTCCAAGGACACTGTTGGCCCAAACCCTTGAAGGAAATTGGTATACACCACTTCGGAATAAATTGCTACACGTTATTATTTCAACAGATTCCATTGTATTCCGAAAATGCAGCTATGATAGTCTGCGCGACTATGGCTATGCAGATAGAGCATTTAGGATCGAGAAAATCGTACATACGAATTACATCGTATCGTCTTTTACAGATAGCGTTACCAATTATTATTTATTTGGTTTTATAGTTGACACTAATAGTGGAAAAAACCATATGAATATAGAGTCTACGAACGTTGCTTTTTCAAACATAGCTGCTGCTGAAAATGCAATACCACAATTTCAGAAACAACCATTATATATCCTGTTCCTTACAAAACAACAAATCGAAAAAATTAAAGAGGGCAAAGACATTTCCACAATGACTGTAAACGACTTTAAAATATATGCAAACAAAATTGTTGAAATAGATTCAATAAATGTAGATCCTACAAATAAAAAATACAAGCTTTCATACACGTATAGTGAATCAACCAGCAGACTTGTTCTCTGCAAATATGGTTTTAATGCATTGGTTAAAGGAAATAAATTTGATGCGATGTTAGAAAAATTTTATGAGAACCCGGAAACAAAAGACCTCCTGATCAAAATGGCACAGCCAAAATAAAAAACATCAAGTCTATATTGTATTATTAAAAATAAATCCCCCATGAAAAAAACACAACTACTTTTACTTATTTCAATTTCTTTTGCTCTTTTAACCGGCTGCGAGGCAATAACAGGTAAGGAAATAGGCAGACTGACAATAAATAAAATAAGCAAGGATACCAATAACCTGATCATTAAAGACACATCCTTAGTACTTAAAAAGGATGAAAAAATTGCCTTCTGGTCTGACATGGACATGGAATATAAAGGTAATGTGTCGCTGCGATTCAAAATAGAAATTCTAAAAAACAACGAAAATGTAGGTGTTCTTACAATTGATCCAACGGACAAAAATATCACTATTGGTGAAGTAAAAACATCCTTAATGAATAAAACAAGCTGGAGCTTCACCGGAAAAAATTCAGAGTTTACCATTCCCGAAGATGCGACTTATACATTCAAAGGAATATTGATAGCATCCGACAACCCTACTCTTAAAATAAAAAAAGCAGAAATTATTCTGAAAAAATAATAGTAGCTTAGAATACAATTTATGTTTCCCAAAATACAGCTATGACCACCACTCTCAACTGGCAGCCCACGCATCTCGAAAACGATCTTGTAAAACTTGTACCACTTCGCGAATCAGACGTTGACAATTTGTTTGAAGTAGCTGCAGATCCGCTCATCTGGGAGCAACACCCAACAAAAGACCGATATAAAAAAGAAGTCTTCCAACTCTTCTTTGATGGAGCAATTGCCAGCAAAGCTGCTTTTCTGATCATTGATAAAGCAACGGATAAACTCATAGGGTCTACGCGCTATTACGATTACAAACCAGAGCAATCAAGCATTGCCGTTGGTTATACGTTTTTAAATAGATCGTATTGGGGAACTGCATACAATAAAACATCCAAGAAAATTCTGTTAGATTATGCGTTTCAATATGTAGATCAGGTATACTTTCATATCGGAGCAAACAATATCCGTTCACAAAAAGCAATCTTAACTATCGGAGCTACGAAAGTTACTGAAGTAGATTTTGATTACTACGGACAAAAGGTATTGCATTATGAATATGTTATCTTGAAGAAAGATTGGATCAAATAATGAAACATTCAGCATCATATAAGTATTATTTACGTCCTGGATATGGTTCTGAAAAACTACTGATCGAGTTCATTAGCGGTGTGGAAGAGGAAACATTCATGCTTGATCTGTTTGATGCACTAAAACATATCAAAGCAGAATTAGTAGATTTAAATGATCTATGGATGAATGATGAAGTACTGTATTCCATGCGATCTGCATTAGGTGAGTTTACATTATTCAAAGACATCTGGAACTTAGCATTTATCATGGCTGACCACAATCAGGATTGCATTAGTAAGATCAATGAATTGCTGGTTGCAGATAAACGCTTTGAAAAAATTGAAGTAAACTTTGATGATTATAAAACGATCAAGTCTTAAAATTTATTCAATATTAAAATCATTAAGTTAACATGCGCTACGTCACTCTACTTATATTACTTGGAATAAGCTGTATAACTTCTTTTGCACAAGAGACCAACCAGCGGTTAAAGCTCTCTCATATAACCGGTAATTTTTACGTCTATATTACCTATCAATCATACAACGGACAAAAAATGTCTGCAAACGGAATGTATGTGGTAACAAAAGAAGGTGTTGTATTATTTGATACACCATGGGATACGACGCAGTTTCAGCCTTTACTTGACAGCATCTATGCAAGACATCACAAAAAGATTATTGTTTGCATTGCTACACACTCTCATGAAGATCGAACTGCCGGTTTGAGTTACTACAAAAAAATCGGTATTAAAACCTACACGACAAAACAAACCGATTCGATCTGCAGAGAACGTAATGAGCCACGGGCGCAATACACGATTACGAATGATTCTGTATTTACAGTTGGTCAATATTCTTTTCAAACCTATTACGCAGGCCCCGGACATACACCGGATAATATTGTGATCTGGTTTTCAAAAGAAAAAATATTATATGGAGGCTGTTTAATAAAAAGTATTGAAGCTATAGACTTAGGTAATTTAGCAGATGCAGATGTTGAAGCCTGGCCTTCAACAATCAGAAATATTCAGGAGAATTGTAAAAATCCTACATACATCATTACCGGCCACCAGGATTGGACAAGCACAAAATCCTTAGAACATACATTAAAGTTATTAGAGGAATATAAGAAGAAAAAATAGTTGTGGTTTAACCATATTGCCAATGATAAAACTCGAACACAATTGGAAAACAAAAACATTGTCTCATTTGGAAAAACAGAAATGGAACGATTCTTCCTTTGATAGTCGCTTAATCCTAAGACTAAACCAATTACGAGATATTCCTTTAAATACTTTTACTACAGAAGATTTAAGAATTATGATTGGACAGCAGATGAGTCTACCATATTTGATTCCATTATCCATTGAAACATTATCGATCAACTTATTTGCTGAAGGCGACCTGTTTGAAGGAGATCTCTTAAAAAACGTATTGTCAATTGAAACAAAGTTCTGGAATAATAATAAAGAATATTGGTTACAAATGAATGATCTGATCAAACATGAGCGAGATAAAATTGCAAAGCTAAAATTTGACACTTCGAAATTTGAGAACAGTATATTTAAAAATTTGAAATAGGAAGTGATAATTACAAACTAAAATAAAATGATTTTACTCTTTATTATAGCGGCTTCTATGCTTCAAGTGATCTCCTATTATATATTAGATAGGTATACTATTAAAATTCCTTCTTATATAATTCTTATTATACTATTGGTTGGACATCTATTTATTTTTCCTAAATTTTTCTACCCTGAACCCAACCCGAATGGAGCAGATTGCGGCATGCCAATACTTGGTATTACGCTTGCATTTTGGCTTTTTGGAACAATAGCAGCCGTACTCTCACATTTTCTTTGGATCAAAGTTTTAAAGTAAAAATGGAATATGCATTGATGTATCAATAAACTTTCGTCTTTTTAACCTTACCTTTTTTATTGTAATACTGCCACGTTCCTACAGGCAAATCTTTTTCCATATTTCCGGTTGAAGATAAAAGGCCTTTCTTATCATACAATTTTGCAGGGCCATTTAACACACCATCCACATAGGTATATTCTTCTGTAAGCAACCCATTTGCTGAGTAAAACTTCCACAGACCATTTGGTGTACCGTTTGTGTAGCCGCCTACGGTTTTAATTTTTCCATTCTCATAATAGGTATGCCAGATGCCTTTATACATTCCATAAAAATAAACTCCGGTACGTTTTACTTGCCCGTTCTCATAATAGTACCAGGCACTATCCTGCTCCAAACCGTTCTGCCATTGCTCCTTTGCAACTAAATGATTCAAGGTATCATAATAATGTGCAAAGCCATTTAAAATACCCTCATCATATTCTTCTTTTGCAGAAAGAGCACCTGTAGGATAATAAAATTTCCACTCACCATCTTTTTCATGATCTTTCAAACCGCCCACAGCTTTTACTTTTCCATTGGGATAGCGTTCGATCATGGAATCATTCATTTGTGCAAAAACAGTGATCTGCACAAACAAACTACAAAAAATGACTAGATATTTTAATTGCTCCTGCATATTATTCCTCTTCTTCGTCTACATCAATATTTTGAATACGAACGAGTTTTCCTTGATCGTAGTATTTCCAGATGCCTGAAATCTCATCGTCTGTATACTCTCCTTCTGCTTCAAGCAACCCGGCTTCAGTATAAAAACGCCAGTGCCCTTGACGCAATCCTTCTACATATTCTCCATCACCGGATAAGATTCCATTACTATGGTAATATTTCCATTTACCATCCGGTAAACCATCTTTAAAATTCCCTTCTGCTGCAACCTTATCATTCGAATGGTAACTTTTCAAAACACCGTTGCCATCTTTGAAAGAACCTTTCGACAACTTAGAACCACGCATGGATGTGATGTCGCTTATAGATACCAAACGTCCTTTCTCATACGTCTCTTCAGACATAAGAATACCATTGCTCCAGTAATTTTTCCACTTGCCTTCTTCCAGTCCATTCACATAGACACCTTCAGAAGCAAGCTTCCCATTTGTATGATATTCTTTCCACAACCCAATCTCTTCACCCATCACAAACGAGCCTTCCATATTTATTCTGCCCGTTTCATAATAAATTTTCCAGGCACCGTCTTCATATCCTTGTACAAAATTTCCTTCCATAGAAACTTTACCATTGTCGTGATAACTTTTCCATAAACCTTCTTTCATACCATCCACATAATATCCTTGAGCTGTAACTTTTCCGGTCGGATAATAATCGACCCATAACCCATCCGGTTTACCATTCACATACGCACCTCTGGATGCAAGCGTATCGTTGTCGTAATGCTCCAGCCACTCTCCTTCCTTCTGACCATCCACATAATAGCCTTCGCTGAAAACTTTTCCGTTGGCGTGATACTCAAACCAAACACTGTCTTCTTTTCCGTTTTTATAAAATCCATAAACAGATATAACACCATCTTTTGTGAATTGTTTGTACTCACCTGTTTCAACGCCGTTCTCATAGGAAGTAGTTGCTGCAAGTGTACCTGTGTTGTAGTATTCGCGCATGATTGCTTCCTGCACGCCATTCACATAATAGATTTCGGCTTTTATAAATCCGTTCTCATAATAACTTGTTGCCAAACCATTTTCAACTCCGTTGTCAAAAGTAATGTCCATCAGCAAGGCACCTTTCGGATAATAAATATTGCGTGTACCTTTTCCATCTTTCAGAGTGCCTGCATTTAAAGCCACACCTGCTTCAGAATAAAATTCAGGAGCTTCCATCAATTTGCCTTCACTCCAGATCTCTACACTTTTCTTTGTACCGGTTTCATTTTCGTAAAAGTATGTCCAGGTACCATCCGGTTTCCCTGCTTTATAATTTCCAGAAAAGATCTTTATTGCTTTGCCTGAATACTCTTCGAACAATCCATTCTCTAAACTGTCTGCATAATGTGAAAGCGATTGTATTTTGCCTGAGGTAAAAAATTCTTTCCATTCCCCATCCATATTGCCATGCACGTACTGTCCGCTGATCTTGGTTTTACCATTTGCATGGTTCCACACAACCGTACCTTCAATTTTTCCATCTACATAAGCAGATGAATGATACAACGTACCATTCGCATAATACTCTTTCCATGCCCCCTTACGCTCACCAACAGCATATACCCCGTCGATCTTTATTTGTCCGGATGGATAATATTCTTTCCACACCCCGTCTTTTACGTCTAATTTATACGATCCATCAATCGATGGTTTTCCGTTTGAATAGAATTCTTTGTAAACTCCATTGCGCTTCCCATCTGTAAAGGTAGTCTGTACAGAGAGCTGTCCGTTGTTATAGAATTCTTTCCAGTCACCTTCTTCTTTTCCATTTACAAAATTCCCCTGCAATGAAATTTTACCGTTGGGGTGATAATTTACAACCGCGCCATTAAAAAGATTGTTGCTGAAATTTTCTTCTGCTTCTACTGTACCTGAATAATAATAGCTCTTCCACAAACCTTCACGTTTGCCATTCACTAAATTCCCTTCAGCCTTTACAACTTTTGTATTCTCATAATACTCTTTCGTTTGTTGAGCATACGCATACATACTTGAAAGAAGAATTAGAAATGCACTTACATATCGAAACATAATAGATACAGTTAGATCGGTTATTCATTAGTAAAGTACAAAAAATACATGATAATTCATTCAAGATAGAAGGTGAATTCAGTTGCAAAAAAGCGAAAGCTCTTAACCAAAACGCTCCAAGGGTTTAAACCCTTGGAGCGTGCAATATATTTTATACAATTGGGGTTATTCGTCGGACCACAAAAAAGTGGTCTGACGAATAGTGCTCTAGTGGTCAGACGGCTTTTTTGTCCTTCCGCCCACTTTTAATTAGAACTTGCTAAATTCCTAATAATGAACACACTTCTTAACATTCGATAAAGAAATACGGAGAAATATTGAAGCAGAAAAATTATGATTTTATTTGATGGATTTTTAAATCTATTATGAAATTTTTCAGTCAATTATTCCTTGTTGTTTCTCTATTACTGGTTCAACAACAGTACACTTTCGCTCAGGATTTTTCAGCTGGCGCGCGTACACGTGCATTAGGAAACACCTGCGTAGCAGATACAAATGCCTGGTCGGTTTTTGCAAACCCGGCAGGTTGTACACGCATTAAACGCTCCACTTTATTAGTCAGTGATGAACAGCTCTACGGAATTCAGGACATTAAAAGTTTTTCCGCAGCGATACTAGTTCCGTTTAAACGAAAATTCATTTTAGGAATCACTTTTCAGAAGCAAGGCTATAAATGGTTCAACGATCAGCAGATCGGTATTCATGTGGCGCACAAGATCAGTGTTTACAGCTTAGGCGCTAGTTTTATCTTATGGCAACGCGTTGCAGGTGAAACCTATCACCAACTCTATCCGCTTTTCAATATTGGCGGTACCATGTCGTTGAACAGATCCGTTCAGTTTGGATTGCATATCAGTAATTGCAGCAATACACAAAATGAAACGCAAACACTTCCTTTGTCCATACAGGGCGGCATGTTCTACAAACTTTCGGATCAGGTACTGCTTTACACCGATCTTGTGAAACAAAGCAACAGTAGTATAAGTGTGCATTCCGGACTGGAATATAAAATACATGCGCATTTTTATATTCGCAGCGGACTGCAATTAAAGCCGCTGCGGTTAAATGGCGGCGTTGGTTTTGCAAACAAATTTATCTCAATCGACTACAGCCTTAGCTATCAGTCGCCGTTGGGCTACAGGCATCAGCTTTCTGCACGATTTACGATTGCAAAAAGATCATGAAGCCGGTTCTATTTTTTTTCTTCTTCTGGTTTATTTTCAGCCTTTCTGCACAAAATGGTTTTGAAGAATCAGGTATAGTTGAAAATTTAACAGCCAATGAAGATGTTATTGAAAACAATTCTGAGGCTGCTGAAAATCTCGCCATCTTAACTAAAAATCCCCTGGACATCAATAAAATAGATGCTTCTGCCTTATTAAGTATTGGCTTTTTAAAAGAAAATCAGATCAAAGAGATTGCTGATTACGTGAACGACTACGGTCCACTGTTGAATTTACTTGAGCTGCAGACACTACCATCCATGAATGAGCAAACGTATTCCTTATTGAACACCTGCTTTAAAGTTTCATCGGGGCCGACTGAAACAAATCTCCTGCATCACCTGGTCGGGAAAGAACAAAGCATGGTATTACTCCGCTATGGTGCTGCGCCAGCCGTTGTTCCAAAAGAATGGAAAGGCAGCGGTGATAAAGCTTCGATACGCTTTCAAACAAGTATACCTAACAAAATGCGTTTCGGTCTGAGTCTTGAAAAAGATGCAGGAGAACAAATAACATGGAACGCTAAAAAAAATTACTTTGGATTTGACAACATCAATTTTTACCTGCATTATATTCCATCAAAAAAATGGAAACAGCTTACCATCGGAACACAGAATCTGCAGTTCGGACAAGGCGTATTGATGGGCGCAGGATTTTATGCAGGCAAAGGTTCTGAAACCATCACAACCCTTCGAAAGGCCGGCCGCGCTATCATACCCATTGGAAGTACAACCGAATACAACCGCTTGTTCGGGATCAGTTCAACGTATCAATTCACAAAAAAAATTTCCATTACCGGATTTTATTCCAGAACAAACCAGGACGCCGGTATTGATACCAGCGGTTTCGAACAAACATTTCAATCGATCTCCGAAACAGGTTATCACCGCACAGATGTAGAGTTAGCGAAACGCAAAGCATTGCTCGTTCAGGTAGCGGGTTTCCATGTGCGTTACGAACGCAGAAATTTTTCGATGGGTACAACATATGTACACCGCATTCTATCTGCTAACCTACAACCTGAACGGAATTATTACAATCAGTTTTATGTATCGGGAAAAGAATTTTCAGGAGCCTCCCTAGACATGCAATGGCAATTTCAAAATATGCTTTTATTCGGAGAAGCTGCAATGACAGCTTCGGGCGGAAAAGCGCTATTAATTGGTACAATGATCGCACTGCATCGCAAAGCAGATCTTTCCATTCTATACCGCAACTATGGAAAGGAATATGTAAGTCCGTTTGCACAAGCCTTTGGAGAGTCGGCGGCGGTATCTAATGAAAAGGGCTGTTATCTTGGATTGAAAGTACGACCGAAGAAAGAATGGAACATACATGCCTACGCAGATGTATTTGTTTTTCCATGGCTGAAGTATCGCATCCACACACCCAGCAGCGGTGAAGAATATTTTATTAAAGTTGAATACAAACCAACAAAGAAAACAAGTATCTATTTTCAATATCGATACGAACAAAAATCGTGGGATATAACCGGTACTTTTCTTACGTTACCGGCAATTAAAAAATTAAATATTATTTATTTCGAACATAAGATCGGTTTTGCGCTCACCTTACGTACACGCATCCAATGGGGCAGTTATGAAACCAATGATAAAATTACAACAGGTAGCTTAGTTGCGCAGGATATTATTTACAAGCAACGAAAATATCAAGTCACTTTCCGATGGATGTTTTACGATGTACAAGATTACAATGCCCGACAGTATGCATATGAACCCGATGTTCCCTATAGTTTCTACATTCCGGCATATAATGGAAAAGCAATGCATCCATTCATCATCATCAAATACAATCTCTTTAACAATATGGATTTGTGGTTTAAAATCGGCTTAACAAAACCATTAGCACAGCTGGATATTGCGGTATCTAAAACAATTTATTCAGGTACTTGGCAAGTACGGTGGACATTTTAAATGTTTTATGTAATATGTTTTATGTTTTAAGAAAATGAATAGTAGTGTACCTTTTCTTAAAACTTATTACTTAGAACGTAAAACTTTTTGGAATTTCACATCAGTTCTTCGTACTTGCAACAGAAATCACCAACACATGTCTATCAACACCTATTACGATCTGTTAGAGATACCTCAGAATGCTACTATCGAGCAGATTCGGAAAGCGTATAGAAAAAAGGCAAAACAATATCACCCCGATACGAGTGGGCAATCAAATGCGCACATGCATTTTTTAATTCTCCGTCAGGCTTACGAAATCTTGATCGATGCAAACAAGCGCCATTTATACGACATGGCTATGATCTCAAATTCTGAACATCTTTTAACCTATGGACAATGGAAAGAAATTGAACGCAGAAAAATTGAGGAATTGGAAGAAAAAGCATTCCAGGATTTTTTAAAACGTAAAGAAGCATTTCAACAATCCAAATACTTTAAACCGGCCAAAGCGCTTTTACTTTTAGCCCCATTTGTGTTCTATCTTTTTGGGATCGGCATTCTGTTTAGTTGCTTGTGGCTTATGTGGACATATCACCTGATGTTCTTTTTTATATTTCTCCCGTTTATCTGTCTTGCCGTTTTTTTACTTCTTGCGACTCCGAAGTGGCTTCGTGAGGCAAAAAGATATTTCTAATATTTTTAGTATTTACTATTATTTTTAGTATTTTTGAATCAACAACTACTTTAAATAGGAAATGAAACCTACAAGGTTTTATCTCAATTACCTCCTGCTAATTTGTTAAGCTGCGATACAACTTAAAAAACCTTGGAGGTTTATTAGCATCATAATATTTCTATGGAAGAAAACTCCGACTTCATCAAAGGCCGTGGTGCGCAAATGCAAGCCAAAAGCCGCTTTCATGCACAGGAAATTGTTCAGGATCATATTGAAGGGATTGATGAATATACCGACATCAATACACCAACACAGTATTTTTATGAAAATGCAAAACAGATCGTAAACAAGGTTGAAAGTGGAGATGTAGGTGCTGCGTATTCTATGAATCCGTATCAAGGCTGCGAGCATGGCTGCATTTACTGCTATGCCCGAAACTCCCATGAATACTGGGGTTACAATGCTGGGATGGATTTTGAAAAGAAGATCATTGTAAAACGGAATGCAGCAAGTGTGTTGGCTAAAACTTTTGAGAAACCAAATTGGGAAGTGCTACCCATTATGTTTTCAGGCAACACAGATTGTTATCAACCGATCGAACGCAAGCTGCAGATCACGCGAAACATGCTGCAGGTAGTGGCACGTTATAAACATCCGATTAGCATGATCACAAAAAATCATTTGATCACACGTGATATTGATATTCTGAAAGAACTTGCTGCACAGCATCTGGCGCATGTGAGCATTTCCATTACTTCAGCCCGAGATGAGATCAGACAAAAATTAGAACCGCGAGCTTCAGCCATTTCACAACGTTTAAAAACAGTAGAGGCTTTAGCGAAAGAAAATATTCCGGTGAATGTGATGATCGCTCCCATCATTCCCGGTATCAATCATCATGAGATTCCGCAGATCATGAAACAGATCGCAGATGCCGGTGCCTCCTCTGCAGCCTATACCATAGTGCGTTTGAATGGTTCAATTGGTATTGTCTTTGAAGATTGGGTGCGCAAAGCATATCCCGACAGAGCTGATAAAATATTGAATCAGATTAAAGAGTGCCATGGCGGTACACTAAATGACAGCAGATTCGGAACACGCATGCGTGGTGAAGGAAACATCGCTACGATCATACGGGATCTGTTTATGGTATCCAAGAAAAAGTATTTAGCAGGAAGAGAATTCCCTAAACTGCGTACGGATCTGTTTGTTCGCAGCAACAAAGGACAACTCGGATTGTTCTGAATTTTTAATTCATTTAAAAATCAAACAGGAAAACCATACCATTTAATTGAACACAGTTGTTACATAAAACACCGATTTTTTTATAACATATATATTCAATGGAATTTCAATGGAAATAATGTAATTCCATTAGTTGAAATTTATGTTATGTTTACCAAGAGGTTAACCAGCTATTAATCTTATCTATTCCCCTGCTTTAGCTTAATTGATTGCCTAGGGATCTTATTGACTTGTGCAATACGGTCCATAGATCATTTTATTTAATAGCAAATGGAAAGTACAGATACAAACATATACAAAAGACTATCTGAATGTAAATCGATTCAGAATATGCGCGTATCATTTTTTACTTTAGAAGTAAAATACGTATTCAAATATATTTTTTGTATTGTTATTTTATTAAATGCAAAAGTTGCAGCTGCAACCATTACCGTTCATTCTATTGCAACAACAATAAGCAGCTGTAGTAATAACGGTACAGCAACAATCGTTGCAACAAGCAGCAAACCCAATCCGTCTTTATTTTATGAAATTGTTTCAGGTCCTACTACTGCGGCTATACAAACCGTTCCTGTTTTCTCATCCTTATTTCCCGGCACCTATACTGTGCGTATATATGATATAGATTTTGTATACAGAGAACAACAGTTTACGATTACAGGAAATTATAAATTGCCTGATATCAATCTGCAAATCACAGCCCCCTTTTGCTTGGGTAGTGCAAATGGAAAGATAGTTGGCAGCGTTTTACCCGGAAAAGGAAAGGCTCCTTTTACCTGGGACTTAACTTCACCTGCTTCTTCCATCATCACACAAACAACGAATGTATTTAACAATCTTTCCGCAGGAAACTATGTCATTAAATTAACCGATGCATGTGGAAATTATCAAACCCGGACAGCTATTATTTTAGACAGAGGTACAGGCTTATCACATACATATAATGGGGTGCCTACAATAACTAAAATCGGGTGTGATAGTATGTTGTATAACATGGATGTAAAAATATTAAAAGACAGATCCAGATATCCCCTTACACTAACACTTACCAGAGGTGATGGCAGCAGTACAGTAAAAACCGTTTACCCTATACCGGTTGATACAATAAATTATGAACCTGCACTTTATGTAATCCGGGATACAATACTTAATATATCCTACAATGACTACCTGCATGGATGTCTCAAAGATGTTTGCGGTTATGAAATTTGTGCAACAAAAGATTCTATTGCCCCTTTTGATTTTGATGTAGCATTCAACACAAGCTATTTTGCATGTGGTTATAATCTCACCGGACATGCAGTATATAATTCCATTTCAGGAAAGCCCTTTATGAACACTGCTTTCCGTTCTCCGTTGTCGGTTACACTACGCGATGTTTCAACAAATGCCTTAGTTGATTCTGCAGGTTGTAACAATAGTTTTTGTTCCCTTTATTTTTCAAATGGAATTACCAGTAACACGTATATATTACGAATTACAGATGGTTGTGGTCAAGTATTTCAACGGAATATTCAATGGCCTGCACCCATCATTGATCCTGCAAGCGTTGGTGTCTCAATTGGAAAGGGTTGTTTGGATTCAACATCTGTAGCAAATTTCAATCTTAAAAATTTTGGCGCACCGGTTACTATACAGATTCTATCAGGTCCATCAAAAGTTGAAAGTACAAAACCGGGCTATCGTTTTTCCTATCCAATTACTTATCCTAAAACTTTTTTTGCGAATAGTGCCAATGGATATTCTATTAAAAATATGGCTGCCGGAACATATAGCTATAAAGTTACTGATACCTGCGGAACAATTGTAAACGGTTCATTTATCATACCGTCTTCAAATTTAAATAGCATGTCTTATACATATACATTAACAAAAGGATGTGCAGGAAATAATGTTCTAAAATTCAATGCAACAAACTCCAATGCTACAGGAATTGTTATTACAAATGTCTCTACAAATACGGATCTTTATAAACGAGCAGGTGTGGTGATCCCGGATTCCATCACATCTTTACAAGCCGGAAAATATCTTTTAAAAATTACGTATGGAACAACATCCAATGCAAGCATAACCGATGGTCCAACCAGCTGCGCAGTATTAACAGATACAATTCGTATTAAAGAAAAAGCAAGTAATTCAAATTTCCAATCCCACACTTCCATTTTATGTAATAATATCAATTATGTAGAGATCCATGCAGATAGCACATTTGGAATTCCTCCATACCAATATGAAATAAATAACGGACCAACAACATTTCCATTACAAAGCAGAAATGTGTTTCAACTACCAACCTATGGAGAATATTCTATTCGAATAAGAGATGCGTGCGGCAATAGCAATGCAAAACAAATTTCTGTTGATTCAGCAAAATTTGCGCCCATCTTAAGAATTGGAGCAACCTGCAGAGGAAATAGAATTGTCTTAAAAGCAATTACTTCTACTTTTTTTGAATACGATTGGAAGCGCCCGAATGGCAGTATATACACCGGGGATTCTCTTATTATAAATGCTTTTTCTCCTGCAGATACGGGACTGTATATAATTGAAAAAAGAGTAAATATTAACGGATGTGTAGATACATTTCAATCAAGCTACCACCTTAAGCTACCCGATGTTTACCGACAAACAATTACATTTTGTGAAGGAAATTCCTTAACCATAGGAACGAAGATTTTTACAACATCCGGCGTGTATACCGACACCTTACAAAATCAGGAAGGTTGTGACAGCATTCGTATCATTACATTAACCATGCTGCCTAAAAAAATAGATACAGCGAATGTTCGTATCTGCAATGGAGAACATATTATTTTGGGCGGGAATACATACAATCAACCTGGATTATATAAAGATTCTATTCAGAATGCATATGGATGCTATGAGATAACAGTAACAAAGTTGGAAGTGAACGGATATCCAGATACCATTCAAACAGCTATATGCGAAGGAACATATTTTTCAATAGCAGATCATACGTACACCCTAACCGGATTTTATACCGATACATTGCGTTCTTCCTTCGGATGCGACAGTGTTATTGTTACAGATCTCATAGTACTTCCAATTAAGCGCACTACGATAAATCGATCTATTTGCACAGGTCAAAGTATAACGATTGGTGTACATACCTATAATCAAACCGGTATCTACCGCGATACACTTTCAACCAGTACGTGTGACAGCATTGTAACATTGAACCTTACAGTGCTGAAGCCATTTGACGTTATATCTGTACACGATACCGCATATTGTTTTGACGAAGGAGTTTTAACGCTTACTGCCAATACTGCTCAGTCTTTCATTTGGATGCCATCAAAAGAAACAACTCAAAGCATTGAAATTACACAAGCTGGTACGTATAGTGTAACAGCTACAGATATCAATCAATGTTCTTATACCGAACAGATAAACGTAACAGAATTTTGCGAAACAAAGATTTTTGTTCCAACCGGATTTACACCTAATAATGACGGTCTGCATGATGATGTAGAAATTTTCGGAAAACATTTTACCGATTTTAAAATCACCATATTTAATCGCTGGGGAGAAATTGTTTTCATTTCAACAGACAGAGATATAAGATGGGACGGCACATACAGAGGTGAATTAATGCCTTCGGGAAGTTATCCATGGATCATTAGCTATACAAGTACACTTGATCCGGAACACAAGGAGCATGTGATAAAGGGCAGTATTACATTGGTACGTTAATTCAATGAACATGAAGTTTATACTCACACTAACATTCGTAATCCTTTGCAGCAGGCAGATCTATGCCCAGGATCCGCAATATTCGCAAATGTATGCCAATGCATTATACTTATGCCCGGCGTTTGCAGGTGCAGAAGAAAATACACGAGCCATCTTTGCCACGCGCTATCAATGGCCGGGTTTAGATGCATCATTTATTTCAAATACATTTTCGGTAGACCATTATATCGATCGGTATAAAAGCGGAATAGGTTTGATAGCAACATCCGATTTTTCAACCGCTGCACAATTACGTTCAAATGAAATAGGCGGAATTTATGCTTTCCATGCCGAACTCTCAAAAAAAATCGTATTCAGACCGGCACTTCAATTGTCCTATGTAAATAGAAGCCTTAATTTTAACAGTCTAACATTTGGTTCGCAATACACAAACAATGGATACACAGGCGGTCCGAGCAATGAACCGTATAATGCTTCAACAGTTTCTTATCTTGATATTTCTGCCGGTGGAATTTTATATTCAGAAAAATTCTGGATAGGTGCCTCAACACATCACATGAATACTCCCGAACAAAGTTTTATTCATGGCCAAAGTGAATTACCAATGAGAATCTCTTTTTTCGGTGGATACAAATTTTCATTTACTCCGGAATGGAAAAAAAGATATGTGAATCCGGATGAAGAAAAAAGCATTACTCCAACTGCATTTTATAAGATGCAAGGCAAGTCCGACCAACTGGACATCGGGCTCTACGGAAGATATAATATACTTGTAATCGGCATGTGGTATAGAGGCATACCTGTAAAAGTATTTAAACCCGAAAAAATGAACAACGAAGCAATCATTCTTTTAATTGGTTTTATTTATAAAAATGTAACCATGGGATACAGCTACGATTATACTATATCAAAACTTTCAGGCAGATCCGGAGGTGCTCATGAACTTACTTTATCCTATAGCTTTAAAACCAAACAACCTAAACGCATTCAGCGCCGGGTTGTTTGTCCAAAATTTTAATACCAACGATCCTCAAAATGTTCAAATCGTTTGAGCTTAACAACCGGAGAATAATTGTGATCAACCAATCGGTAATGATTTAAATACTGTTCATAGACATCGCAGTTCAATTTAATTTCAGCGTAGTATGCACGTGTATGTGCATCCAACAAATCTGAAAGCTGCTCCTCTTTAATATTACTGTAACAATAGGCCAGATTTAATTTTGCTAATGTCTGCAGGATCTTATCTGAATTATTGGCAGCAGTTTTTTTAATATAGGGCAAAGCTCTGGCAAAATAATAATAGTTTTTTTCAAATTGAGATAATGCTTTTGTTCTATAGCCCAATCCCATTGAACTCCATCCGATATCCGTCATGTACCAGTTTTTCCCATACCAAGTAAGGGACAGATACGCATTTCCTACGTAATAATTTAACAGCGGATCATTCGGCTTAGCGGAAAGATCTTTTTTATAGGCGATAAATTGTTCCAGAAATTGTTTTTTTGTGTAACCGATCTTATCGGTCTTTGCATGATTGTGTCCGTCAAAAATGCTGAAAGTAAAGGGATCATCGAAATAGGAATCTTCCCAATACGACTCCGGAAATGTGTTATAAACGGCAAGTGCCTGTTCTAATTGATCTGCATGAATGTACTTCATTGCGATCAGGTTTTTCATCTTCAAGGTATCGTATGCCTGACGTTCTTCATTGATTTCATCTTCCCACGAATATGTTCTTGTGTTGTTTGTAGCAATAAATGTTTCCAGTGTAGATTTCTTAGGCTTATTGATAATAGCGATCATCTGATATATTTCATCGATTGAAGCATCATCGTGAATATCGTAATAAAGATCGTTTCCGAAATATTCTTTCGGATACCAGCTCTGACTTAATAATAAAAATGCCTTCGCTCTATAAGCAGGAACCTTAAATAATAAACTCGCACAGCTTCGTATCAATTGATTGCGGAAGGCATAATTTGGAGAACGTTTAATCAATTCACACAATTCATTTTCAGTTTCCGCATTTACATTCTTTTCGGAAAGCTTTATTAGAAGTGCAATCGTCCGTGCCTGGAGATTCAATGTTTCATTTCCGGAATATGTTATAGTGTTTAAGATTTCAAATGCTTTTTCAGGTCTGTGTAAAATATAGTTTAAGTAAGAATTTATCAGTGTTACAAACATAACATTGTTTGTACCCTGCAACTGGCTTGTAAACTCTAACAACGTATTCGTATACAGCAGATCTTTTTTATAATTCCGTGCAGCGTGTGATTCCATATCTTCTGTATATCCAACATATGGAGCGAATGACGTAAACTCCGGTGTTAAGATCCAGTCTTCAATTTTATTCACTTCCCTATTCAGTAAAAAATTCAGATAATTATTTTTCGGATTCAAACGATAAATTTCTTTGAGATCAGCCAGACAAGGCCCCATATTGCGCATCGATCTAACAGCTAACAAATATGATTTTTTTACCGGATCTTTTTCAGTTGCAAGAAAACTGTTAAATGTAGGTGAAGCATATAGCAATTCTATATTGCGAGACTGCTTATCGCTACCATACATGATACACTCTAAACGCACTTCATTTTCATTCGGTACAACATACGCCACATAATGCAAGGCTGAATAATACATCCAATCTTTTTTACCTTCTTTAAAATTCAGATCAAAGATATTTTCAACCGTATGAGGAATACTATCCGCATAATAAAAAGAAGCGATCAACAATTGATATGCATAACGTCTTTTCAAAAAAGCATCCTGTGTATTTGCAAGTAAGCTATCTAAAGCTTTTATATCATATACTTTTTCTCTTCCATTATAATATGAACCATATTCATTTCCAAAATCATCCCAGGTCTTTTCAAAGCTACCGCCGGATGTATGCTTTAGTGACAAGACATAATTCAGTGCTTCTTTTTTATTTTTTAAGGAAGAAAGAAAGGTGTTTTTTTCTAATAAGATGCGTTCATTTTTTATAAAATCCTCATCTGATAGAATATATAAATAATCATAAATATCTTTTCGTTTAACATGTTGATTATTGCAATACACAAACCATTGTTCAATATTTTCTTTGTACGACTCATATGTGGGTATATCGTAATCGTATTTATAATAATCTGTCGTGAAAACATATTTCGTAAGTTCATCAAAATGCAGTACGTTATCCATGAAATTGGTAACACGTATTCCATTTGCATAATAATCGCCGCAGGGCTTCAATGGAATCAGCGGCAGCAGTAGAATAATACTACTTAACCAGAATCGAATTGTATAGCGGTGCATGATCTTCTTCAGTTATTTTTTTCAATGTTTCATAATTCAAATCAAATAAAGCAACAGAAAAGGTATCTGTATTTTTAAATTTATCGATCAGACTGTATGCTTCTTTCAATTTTTTATGATTGACCTCTTCAAACTTTAGCTTATATCCTTTCCTTAAATAGTATGCATCAATAACTGTATCTGCTGTTACCTCATACACATGATCCTTTACTAATTTCAAATATTCGATTTTGTCAAAATCTCCGCTGAGTTTAAGAAAGCCCGCAAATTTATCCTCATGATCATAGACCACATTCCATGAAAAAGCCGGCAAGGCAAAATCCATCGGCAACGCATATTTTTTACCGGTAATGTATTTGCTTGCTTCTGCTTTATCAAAGATGCTATTCTCCTGACGGTAAACGGTAGGTGAATTAAAATTATATAACATCAACGTAACACGGTCTGCAGGCGGCACACCTGTTTTTTCAGGATACTTATATTGATACAATCGTAGCGTAACCGAAAGTTTTGTTGAATCCAGGTGCTGTTTCATTTTTTCCAGAAAGAAAAAATAATTGTCTTTGCTTGCTGCACTCCAGTCGCAATCGACCTGGCAGATCTTTGTATGTTTGTCAAAATTTTTAATACGTGCTGCAATTTTTTGAGCCATGTATTCCAATTCAGGCTTTGTGCTTTTCAGCATCACAGAGTTTTCCATAAAAATACATGGAACAATATTTATGAATGTTTGCAATACACGATCCCCCGGCAGCTGATTGATGTCGTGCGGATACGCATGATCCGTTTCATCCCAGCTTACATCCGCCAGTTTGCAATACACCTGTTGAATATTATTTACTTTAATAAAATTTAATTCTTCATCGGAAAAATAATTATATCCCGATCGCTCATTCCATACATAAATCGCATTGGTGATCTGACTTGGTTTCTCTTTTGTTTTGCATGCAAAGAGTATAGATGCGAATAAACACACCAACAATAATGGTTTGTAAGGGAAAATAATAAAATGCTTCATTTGGGTAGTTCTAAAAAACACCGGGGATTTGTATCAACAATCTAAGGTATTTTTTTATCTGAAATCAATTTCTTTCGAAAAAAATTATTTCAAAAAACAGATTCTCAAAACATACAAAAAAATCCTCCCAACAAACGAAAGACCTACTCATTAAATTTTCCGAAAAATAAATTATAGGCCGGCATCGATTACAGTGGTATATGAAGCTTGCACCGTAAATTGTCCTTTTATAAAACGTTGTCTGCAATTATTATTATTTCCATTTTCACAAACCACATTTATCTGAAATGTATATGTACCCGGGTTAATATTCGATTTATTAAATTGAATGGTATTGACCGGAAGTGTATAATCTCCTAGTCCATCAATATGGATCGTATACTTTTCATAATTTGACCAATACGTATCTGAACGAATGTTTACCTTTAAAGCACCCTGACTATTGCTGGTACCCGGCCCACCCTGTACGGAACTATAAACCAATCCTTTTGGATTTGCTTCATATGAATCATTCTTTCCAATACAATTAAATAAGCATAGTATAATGGATAAGAATAACACCATTGAAATCTTAACATGATTTGCTTTCATATAAATAAGACAAATTTATTCAGTTCTACCACTATACGTAATATACAAAAAAGCCTTCCGTTAATAACGGAAGGCTTTTTATATTTAGAGATCTTGAATCAACTATGTTTGCAGGATTTATTATTTATTTAACCAATGCACTCGGGATCTGTTCGAATTTGATCTTTGGAGCATCGCCGTTTTTGAATGACTGACGCGGCTTAAGGTTCAACACCTGGAACATTTCTTTATCTGCATTTACTTCCGGATTCGGAGTAGTAAGCAATTTGTCACCTGCGAAGATTGAGTTAGCGCCTGCTAAGAAACACAATGCCTGCTCTTCTGTATTCATGCGCACGCGACCTGCAGACAAACGGACCATTGCTTTCGGCATGATGATACGAGCTGTTGCGATCATACGCACCATTTCCCAAACAGAAACACGTGGTTGATCTTCTAACGGCGTACCTTCAACCGGTACCAATGCATTTACCGGAACAGATTCCGGATGCTCAGCCATGTTTACCAAAGTATGTAACATACCTACTCGATCGCCATGGCTTTCGCCCATACCGATGATACCGCCTGAACATACAGAGATTTTTGCATTACGCACGTTATCCAATGTCTCTAAACGATCGTCGTATGTTCTTGTCGTAATTACTTTATCGTAATGTTCTTCGCTTGTATCCAGATTGTGGTTGTATGCATACAAACCGGCATCTTTTAATTTTGTTGCCTGTTCAGGTGTTAACATACCAAGTGTACAGCAAACTTCCATACCCATTGTACTTACACCTTTCACCATATCAATTACTTTATCGAAGTCTTTGTTGTCTCTCACTTCTCTCCAGGCAGCACCCATACAAAAACGTGTACTTCCGGATTCTTTTGCTTCCAAAGCAGAGTTCAACACTTCTTTTACATCCATCAACTTCTCTACTTTCACACCTGTGTGATAGCGGGCAGCCTGCGGACAATAAGAACAATCTTCAGGACATCCGCCCGTTTTGATAGACAACAACGTACAAACCTGTACTTCCTGTGGATCATGAAATTCACGATGCACTGTAGCACCACGATACATTAAATCCAATATAGGGCTGTTGTAGATTGCTGAAATCTCTTCTTTTGTCCAGTTATTGCGAATTTCTGTCATTTCTTTTCTAAGTAGCTAATCAACAAATATACGAATTATTGAGTTTTGTATACGTACTCTCATGCCTTACGTTCTCTGCCAAAAGCTAAGTAATTCAGCATGAAGATATAATATTTTAACTTTTCGTTATTTTATCTCTATAAAATATGGAATCCTTGCCTGAACACCCTGATATTTAGGCAAGGATTGCAGTGTTTTAAAGTGCTCATAATAGGCACCGAAGGTCTTCATTTTGGCTTCTTCTTCACCGGATAAGGAATTAAAAAACTCGATCCAGATCTGATTTTTCTTTTCAGGGTAATAAACCAATTTATAGGATTCACCTAACTTTGCTGCATTTGCAGCCAAAGCAACTGCTTTGTTCATGCCTCCAAAAACGTCAATCAATTTATTGTTTATCGCATCTTTACCTGCCCATACTCTACCCGAAGCATTTTCTTCAATATGCTCTACGGTAGTACGTCTGCCTTCTGCAGCTTTGCGCACAAAAGTTGAATAGATGGAGTTCACTTCATTTTGAATGATCATACGCTCAGCATCTGTAACCGGCCTTGTTAACGAACCGATATCGGAATACAAACCTGTTTTTTCAGAGTCGGTATTGATACCTAATTTATTATTCAACAGATCTTCTGAGTTCATCAATAGTCCAAATACACCAATAGAACCTGTAATAGTAGCCGGTGATGCAACAATGGTATCACACGCCATCGCAATATAGTATCCGCCTGAAGCAGCTACATTCGCCATAGATGCTATTACAGGTTTTACTTTACGTGTTAACACAATTTCTCTCCAGATCACATCCGAAGCCAGAGCACTACCTCCCGGAGAATTGATGCGCAATACAATTGCCTTCACATTTTTATCTTCTCTTAATTTGCGAAGATCCGCACAGATCGTTTCTGAACCGATCGTTTCACCATCGCCTCTGCCCGACTGTATCTCACCATTCGCAAACAATACAGCAATATGCGGTTCTGTTGAAAGCTTTTTTTTATCTCCGGTTAATTGATTGATCTTTTTATACGAAACAAAATTAATTTCCTTATCGACTTCCATATTTAATTTTACTCTCAATGAAGTTAATAATTCATCGTAATAGGCAACATGTGAAACCAATCCGAAACGCTTGGCATCAGCAGCATTGCGAACCAGCATCGAATCTGAAATGACCTTTAGTGTTTCTACCTGAATGTTTCTGCTTGCAGCAATGTCTTCCAGCATTACACTGTACAGAGAGTTGATATATAAACGAACCTGCTCACGATCTTCATCGCTCATATGATCATTCACAAGCGGCTCTATTGCACTCTTGTATTTTCCTACACGGAACACTTCCGTTTTAACACCGATCTTGCTAAGCAGATTTTTAAAGTACAGCATGTTTACGCCAATACCATTAAATTCAAGCATTCCTGATTCAGGCAAATAAATTTCATCTGCTACAGATGCTAAATAGTATGCCGCTTCGCTATACATTTCACCATAGGCTATAACAAACTTTCCGGATTTTTTGAAGTCATTCAATTCGTCGCGCAATTCTTTCCAGGTTGCAATGCCGGCATTGGCAAATTTTATTTCGATTAAAATCCCTTTGATTTTTTCATTGCCCGCTGCTTCTTTGATTGCTTGTTTCAATTCCAACAAACCAATTTGAGAAGACGCTCCACGCGGATCCAGCAAGCCATCAAATAATTTATCCGATTCGCGTTCAACGATCTGATTGTCTAATGTGATCTTTAAAACAGACGACTCTTTCAAAGCTACAGCTCCTTCATCTTTTCCGGAAGAGAATATTGCAAGAAGAATAACAATACCTATTACTGTCAATAAAATAAAGCCTACAATAACGGCCAAAACATTTTTCAGAAAATTCATATGGGTAATGATTAGTTGATCAAATATACAAAACTAGCGGGTAGTTAAATAGTTATTATGATTAGTTTAATTGTTTGTTTTAATGTAGTCGGTTGAAGGGCGATTATATTGCGTGGCCCTTCTATAAATAGTTTTTCTTGCTTATCCTCATCAACCTTTCTTTTTTATTCTTCTGTTCTTTTGCCCCCGCTAAGGCGGGACAGGCTTTGATGCAAAAGAACCAAAAAAATCAAGGCTGATTTCAAATAAGCTAAAATTTTGGTTCATTCCGCGAACGCTACAAAATCGTCCTGGGAAAAGGACTAGTTGTAGCGTTCAAAAAGCTCCATGAACCAAAATTTCTTAACGCAATTTGAAATGAGGCCGTTGAAAATTGTTACATATTCAGACAATCAAAATAATTCACATGATCATTTAATCATATAAATCAGGTTAATCAGTGGTTCAGACATTTTCCGTATATTTGAACATTCATGAAGCAAGTAACATCACACACCGTAGTTATTTTATTAGGAAGCAATCTTGGCTCTCGTCAGGAATTTATGCAGCAAGCCGCACAAGAATTATCTATTCAAGTCGGCGCTATTATAAAGTCTTCTTCGTATTACGAAACGAAAGCCTGGGGAAATGAAACACAGCCGGATTTTCTGAATCAGGTGCTGGTTTGCGAAACAGCGCAGAAGCCAATTGATGTATTGAATACGTGTTTGTCGATTGAAAAAAACTTAGGTCGTGACCGCAAAGAAAAATGGGGCAGCCGCACGATTGATATTGATATTCTGTATTTCGGAAACGAGATCATGGCAACGCCTGAATTAAAAATTCCGCATCCATTTTTACATGACCGTAGATTTACCTTAGTGCCCTTAGTTGAAGTGCTTCCGGATTTTGTACATCCCATTTTCAACTTTTCATCGAAGCAGTTGTTGGAACGTTGCACAGATGAACTCCAAGTAACCTTACTAAATTCCAAATAACAAAAAACAAATTCCAAACAGAGAGAACTATTACCTCCGTTTGGAATTTGATATTTGTATTTTGGATTTTTAGATTTCTTAAATCGATGCTACCTCTGTACCCGCTTCAATCTTTTTCACAAGACCTTGTAATACTTTACCCGGACCACATTCTACAAAATTTGTAGCTCCGTCTTTTACCATATTCTGTACAGACTGTGTCCAGCGCACAGGTGCAGTTAATTGAGCGATCAGGTTCAATTTAATTGCTTCAACATCTGTTGATGGTTTAGCATTTACGTTTTGATAAACCGCACACGTTGGTTTGCTGAATAAGGTGTTTTTAATTGCTTCTTCTAATTCAATACGTGCAGGTTCCATCAATGGAGAGTGGAATGCACCGCCTACAGGCAATACCAATGCACGTTTCGCACCAGCAGCTTTCATTAGTTCGCAAGCTTTTTCAATTCCTTTTACACTGCCAGAAATAACCAATTGTCCAGGACAGTTATAGTTTGCTGCAACAACAACTTCGTCTGTAATAGAAGCGCAGATCTCTTCTACTTTTTCATCTGCCAATGCCAATACTGCAGCCATTGTACCCGGTACAAGTTCACATGCTTTCTGCATTGCTGTGGCACGTTGTGAAACAAGTTTCAATCCATCTGCAAAAGATAAGGTACCATTTGCAACCAATGCTGAAAACTCACCCAAAGAGTGCCCTGCAACCATTTCCGGTGCGAAGGTTTCGCTGATCTTTGCAAGAATTACAGAATGAATAAATATAGCAGGCTGTGTTACATTCGTTTGTTTCAATTCTTCATCAGTACCTGTAAACATTACTTTCGTAATATCAAATCCAAGGATATCGTTTGCTTGAAGAAATAATTCTTTTGCTTTCGCAGAATTTTCAAAAAGGTCTTTACCCATTCCTGAAAATTGAGACCCCTGACCAGGGAAAACGTATGCTTTCATAGTATTTTCTTAATGTTTAACGAAGTATAAGGGAACAAAACTATTCCTTTAATCCTGAAAATCCAAGTAAACTAGTTACTAGGTGCTAGTTTCTAGTTACTAGACGAAAGAAGAAGTATAGAGTACTAAGTACAGAGTACAAAGACGACGCAATATCAACGTATCGTTCTATAAATTAAAATTTTATATAAAAACAGCACAGCCTCTTCTAAGAAGCTGTGCTGTTTTTATTTTCTCTACTTAATACTATGTACTCTGTACTTAATACTTTTCTCGTCTAGTAACTTGTATCTCGTAACTGGGAACTACAAAAATCGTTCTCTCATTTCCGGCGTCGGTATACGGCAGGCTTCCAGTTGTCCGAACCACTTGTATCTGTTTTTTGCTATGAGATTGTATACCATATCCCGAATAAAACCGGGCACAATGATAAACACATAACACAGCGACCACAAGCCATTTAGCTGCTTTGCAATTTCCAATGCGGCTCTTGAACGTTTGTATATTTTATTATTCTGAATAAGAATGATGGTATCGATTTTTATCGTGTCTTCACCAAATTTATTTAATACTGTCTTTGCCAATTCAGATTGAAGTGGTGCGAAGACAAATTTTTTCTTTGGATCGCGGTCAATAATGAAGTTCACAGAGTTGTTACAGAAATGACATACGCCATCAAACAACACCAGTGATTGACCGGGTTTTATTTCGTTGTTAAGATCTGCAGCCATCCTTTGATATTTTTTACTTCATCTTTTTGATTCACACGTCCGCAAAAATGTACCTCAGCTAAGAAATAATATACGCCATCAGATAGTTCTCCTTTTTCAACTTTACCATCCCAGTTAACATTCGGATCGGTATCTTTATAATACACCAGTGAACCCCAGCGGTTGTATACATAATAACGTACAAAGCACGCCCCTCTTGGAACAGGGAAAGGCTTCACAAGATCATTTTGTCCGTCGTTATTTACGGTCAGTAAATTCGGAAGTTCATAATAAATACAATCATCCACACAGATCTTCGTACTACGCGCACCTTCCACACCGGCAAGATTGGTTGCCGATACCTGATAACAGCCTGCAGTTGTCTGATGATTGATGTATGTATACGTAGTGTCTGTCGTAGTAAATATTTTATTCAGCTGATCGGTATTGTGTGTAGCAAAATACACGTTGTAATGATCGATCGTATTACATTTTTCATCCACTAAATCTGTCCAGTTCAATACGTTCTGGAATATCGTTAAATCACCATCACATCCACGCACGCTAAGTGCAGGTGCTACAGGAGGATTGTCATTCATCGGCCGCACCGAGTCAATTGCTGAAGTTTGCGTAGCTATTTGCAACAGTTCTTTATCACAGTAACGTCCGTACTGTTTGATGTAATAATAAACGGTATCGCAATTTGCAACCGTATTGTCTTTGTATGAAACTGCGGTAGGAGCCAACTTTACAAGCTTACTGAATGTTCCTGTAGAATTTATTTTTCGATATACTTCTACTGAATCTGTGATCCATGGAGTCTTGTATGTCCAGGAAAGATTTGCAGATGCATTGCCAGCAACCGTAGTTAAATCAAACACCGGAACTACGGTAGAATACAAACCATTATTCACTAATTTAATGCGGTAACTGTAAATGGTATTTTTAGTATCCAGATTGATGTCTGTATAAAATGTATCGGTAACAGCTGTTGCTACAGTTGTATACAAAGCAGGCGCAAGCCCTACTCCTCTTTCTACATCATACGTATACGGACCAGCTATAAAACTTGCTGAAGGTTTGTACCAACTCAAAAATACCTTGCCTGTAGTTGTGGATGTTTCTGTAACATCAACAGATGAAAATACCGCCACATCTCTATTCAATTGAACACATACCTGTGCCGACGGATAGCTTTCGCCGTAACCCGGAGCAGGATAGGTTGCTACCAAAATATAGCAATAGGTTTTTCCTTTATTCAAGCCTATACCATTATTGTTGTCTAAAAACGTAGTAGCCGTTGCAGCTACCGTACCTACTAAGGTATAGCCCGGCAACACACCGGTTTTACATGGATCCAGATTAGGTGCAACTGAATCGCAATCTCTTCTGTATATTTTGATAAATTCTGCTTTGGCACTGCAGGTATATAAAGGCCAATTCAGTGTAACCGAATTCAAACCCGGTGTAGCTGTGATCCCTTTTATTCTTGGGCCTTTCACGGAGATCAGCCATGTTTGAATATCAACCAATAAGGGAACCTGGTTTTGATCGGTCGCTTTAAATACGGCTTGATACGGTTGATTTCTTACGTGTGTACAGTTTGTCTGCCAATTGAAATTTCCTGAAGGTGTTTTTGTTGATTGTCCTGTATATGTTATGGTAGCAGGGCTTGAAGGCACCTGATAGGGTTGTCCGTATGATTCCAAGCGCACTACATCCCCATCCGGGTCGCTCGCCTTAATCGTTGCGTGCAATAAACTTCCCGCTTCAATACACGTATCTTTAGGCATAGCCAGTACAGGAGGATTGTTTATTGTTTCTTTTATTTCAACCTGCATGTCGCGCACAATATACCCGATGGGCCTACCGTAACGCCACTCCGTTATTTTGATTACAATGTTGTAATACCAGGGAGCAGTCTGATATTTATTTGGCGTATTCCAAACAATATCTCCGGTTACAGGATCAAGCGTTAAAAAAGCTGGGCCGCCCAATGTACTAGTTCCGCCAAAGATTGGTGAACTAGGTAAGTTGTAACCAACAATCGGTTGATTCACTCCGCTCTGTGCGGCAATCAATTCGTATGAAAGACTATCGCCATCCGGATCATAGGCACCGGGGTTGTGTGTAAATATTTTGCCTACCGCACCAAAATCGATTGGTGGTACAGTCATAACCGGGCTGCTGTTCAAGCCATACAAGGGACTGATCTTCAATTCCATTTCCACATAAAATGCTTTATCCGAAGAGCCTGGAATGTTCCAGATATTTGCATTGCGGTTTACTTCACGCATACCAATCAGATAGGTACTTGATCCGTTATAGGTATGATTTACACGGAAAATATTTTTAGAAGTATTATTTCCTACATCTATAGGTGGATCACGTGTTACTGTCTGCTGTGTTCCATCTCCGAAGTCAATACTAACATCATCACCTCCCGGAGAACCTGCCGCAGGACTCAAAGAATTATAATACAGTGTAAGGATAATTTCATACTGCAGAGCAGTATTTGAAATCCTTCTTGCAGAGAATTCCCCTGCTTTTATGTGCGTCGCATAACTGGTTTGACTAAAAAAAAGAGCAAGTATAACTACGTACGTAAATTTTCTTATTTTATTGAAAATATCCATGCTGTGATAAAACAATGAGAGACAGTTTGTTGTTATAAGTATAACGATAAAGACTTAATTTAGAATATATACAAATAATAATTTAGGTTGCATCATTTCAAGTCTGAAGTTAACTTTGGCAAGATAATAAAAAACATTTATCGAACAGGTAAAAATAAAAGGATAAAAAATGAGTTGGTTTACACAGACAATTTTCTCTACAAGTGTTGGTAGAAAGGTAATTATGGCCCTTACAGGGTTATTTTTATGTACATTCTTAGCAGTGCATTTAGCAGGTAACTTCCAGTTGCTGCACAATGATGGCGGAAAAGCATTCAATCTGTATACAGTATTTATGACTTCAAATCCGTTGATCAAAACAATTTCTTATGTAAACTTTGCCTTCATCCTTGGGCACGTAGTATGGGGTGCATACATCACATACAAAAACAGACAAGCTCGCCCTACAGGCTATGCCTACAATGATCCGGGTAAAACAAGTTCTTTCTCTTCGCGCTGGATGGGTGTTTTAGGTACTATGATTTTGATCTTCTTAATCATACACTTAAAAGATTTCAAGATGGCTTATTTGGGAATTACACACAAATTGGATCTTGTTACTTATACATTAGACAACGGAGATCAGGTAGAAGTTAAAAACATGTACGATGAAGTAATTGAAGAATTTCACGAGCCGGTAGTAGTTGGTATCTATGTTCTTTCAATGATCGCATTAGGTTTCCACTTGTATCATGGCTTCCAGAGCGCATTCCAGACATTGGGCTTAAGACATCCTAAATATACTCCGGTAATCAAATCTGCAGGTTTTATTTTCTGGGGCCTTATTCCTCTTGGCTTTGCCATCATTCCTCTTATCATCTTCTTTTGTAGAAATTAATAAACCTTCTGTTATAGCATTATGATTTTAGATTCGAAAATACCAGACGGACCGTTAGCTGAAAAGTGGACCAAACACAAGTTCAATCTTAAGTTGGTAAACCCGGCGAATAAAAGAAAGTACAACATCATTGTAGTGGGTACAGGTCTTGCAGGTGCTTCTGCAGCTGCTTCATTAGCTGAGTTGGGTTACAATGTTCAGGCATTCTGTTTTCAGGATAGCCCGCGTCGTGCGCACTCTATTGCAGCACAAGGCGGTATCAATGCAGCAAAAAATTATCCGAATGATGGTGACTCTGTTTACCGTCTGTTCTACGATACAGTAAAAGGTGGTGACTACCGTGCACGTGAAGGAAACGTTCACCGTTTAGCGGAAGTTTCTGTAAATATTATTGACCAATGCGTAGCGCAAGGTGTTCCTTTCGCACGTGAATATGGTGGCTTATTAGATAACCGTTCATTCGGTGGTTCTCAGGTATCGCGTACGTTCTACGCACGTGGCCAGACAGGACAGCAATTATTATTAGGCGCATATAGTGCATTGAGCCGTCAGATCCATGCAGGTAAAGTAAAAATGCACACGCGTGAAGAAATGCTTGACCTTGTAATGATCGATGGACAAGCAAAAGGTATTGTAACACGTAACCTTGAAACAGGTGCAATCGATACACATGCTGCACATGCTGTACTTCTTTGTACAGGTGGTTACGGTAACGTATTCTTCTTATCTACAAACGCTCAAGGTTCGAATGTAACAGCAGCATGGAGAGCACACAAACATGGTGCTTTGTTTGCTAACCCATGTTTCACACAGATCCACCCTACGTGTATTCCGGTTTCAGGTGATCATCAGTCTAAACTGACCTTGATGTCAGAATCTCTTCGTAACGATGGTCGTGTTTGGGTTCCAAAAGCAAAAGGCGACAAGCGTAAAGCAAGTGAGATCCCTGAAGATGAAAGAGACTACTTCTTAGAAAGAAAATATCCTTCATTCGGTAACTTGGTTCCTCGTGACGTGGCATCACGTAACGCAAAAGAACAATGCGATTTAGGTAAAGGTGTTGGTACAAGCGGCTTAGCTGTTTACCTTGACTTTGCTGAATCGATCAGCCGTTTGGGTGAAGATACTGTACGTGCAAGATATGGTAACCTGTTTGACATGTATGCACAGATCACGGGGGAGAATCCATACAAAGAGCCAATGCGCATATACCCTGCTGTTCACTATACAATGGGCGGACTTTGGGTTGATTACAATTTGATGACTACGATTCCTGGTTTATATGCATTGGGTGAAGCTAACTTCTCTGATCACGGTGCAAACCGTTTGGGAGCGTCTGCATTGATGCAAGGTCTGGCAGATGGTTACTTCGTAGTACCATACACTGTTGGTGATTACTTAGCGACAATCGGACCAAAAGCAATCGATGCCAAACACCCTGCATTTGCTGAAGCAAAAGCGAAGGTTGAAGCACAGACGAAAAAACTATTAGCAATAAAAGGAACGAAAACGGTTGCTGAATACCACCGTGAACTGGGTCACATCATGTGGGAATACTGTGGTATGGCCCGTAACGATGCAGGCTTGAGAAAAGCACAGGTATTGATTCAGGAATTGCGTGCAGACTTCTGGAAGAACGTAAACGTTACAGGTACAAACGAAGAGTTGAATCAACAACTTGAACGTGCAGGACGTGTAGCTGACTTCTTAGAACTTGGTGAGTTGATGGTTGTAGATGCCTTGAATCGTTCTGAATCTTGCGGCGGTCACTTCCGTGAAGAATCTCAAACGGAAGAAGGTGAAGCGTTGCGTAACGATAACGATTTCTGCTATGTAGCAGCGTGGGAATACACAGGCGATAATCAGCCGGAAGTATTACACAAAGAAGTATTGAAATTTGAAAGTGTTAAATTAACTCAAAGAAGTTATAAGTAATATGTCAGGTCACATGAATTTAACGTTAAAGGTTTGGCGTCAGAAAGATGCTAAAGCTGCTGGAAAACTAGAAACATACGAAGCAAAAGATGTTTCTCCGGATATGTCTTTTCTAGAGATGATTGATGTTGTGAATGAGAGCCTGATTAAAAAAGGTGTTGAACCAATCGCTTTTGATCACGATTGCCGCGAAGGTATCTGTGGTGCATGCAGTATGTACATCAACGGACATGCGCACGGACCGAAACAAGGCATCACAACGTGTCAGTTGCACATGCGTAGCTTCAAGGATGGCGAAACAATTACGATCGAACCATGGAGAGCGAAAGCCTTCCCTATCATAAAAGATTTAGTTGTTGACCGTTCTGCATTTGATCGTATCATACAGGCAGGTGGTTATGTTTCTGTAAACACTGGTGTGACGATTGATGCAAATGCGATCGCAATTCCAAAAGAGCATGCAGATAATGCAATGGATGCTGCAACATGTATTGGTTGCGGTGCCTGTGTAGCTGCTTGTAAAAATGCTTCTGCAACATTATTCTTATCGGCTAAAGTTTCTCAGTTGGCATTGTTACCACAAGGTCATCCGGAAAGAGCTGCTCGTGTTGAAGCAATGATCGACCAGATGGAATTAGAAGGTTTTGGTAACTGTACAAACACGGAAGCATGTTCTGCTGAATGTCCGAAAGAAATCGGTCAGGAACACATCGCCCGTATGAACAGAGAGTTCTACGCTGCGAAGTTGTCTTCTTCAAAAACAAAATAAGTTTCCTTTATTGGAATTTAAAATACGAAAGTCTCCCCCGATAGCTATCGAGGGAGACTTTTTTTATTGTCTGAACTGAAAATAATAGTGATCTTAATTATATGAAAGCATTTGTGCACCAAGCCTATCACATCGAAAATATGCCTTACACCGCTCTAAACGCATAAAAGTTACTTATTGGTTTAAATAGGTTACATTTAGCAAAAACGAACATGAACAAAGGCGGTCCAATAATTATAATTGAAGATGATTTAGATGATCAGGAAATATTGACGGAAGTATTTAATGAAATCAATTGTAAAAATAAAATTTTATTTTTTGCAGACGGAGAGCTTGCCTTAGACTATTTAACAACTACAGAAATTGAACCGTTTATAATCTTTTCAGATATAAACATGCCAAAACTAAACGGCATGCAATTGCGTGAAAAAATTCATGAAAATGAAGATTTAAGATTAAAATCAATTCCATATTTATTTTTTTCTACTAGTGCAGAACAACAACATGTTATTGATGCATATTCCAAATCCATCCAAGGCTTTTTTGTAAAACCTTCAAGCTATGGCGAATTAAAAGAAACCATTAAAACAATTGTTAGTTATTGGGAAGCTTGTGTATCGCCAAACTATGTTAAATAAACAACATGTACGAATATTCAATAGTATGAACAAAGAATTTTACTTCTTCAAATAATACAAGTAGTTCCTCCCCTTAGAATTTATTGATGTAAAAAAGCTTCGGATAAATCCGGAGCTTTTTTGTGTAAAAGCATGTTGAACCTCATTTTCAATTTTTTTTTAGTATTATTTTTATAAAATAATTACTATCATTATATCATTATGCCAACAACTCTTACTCCAAATGAACAGATCGTAATCGACTATCTTAAAATGGTTGAGCAACGTACATCTGCAGAAGAATTAAATACATTTTATCATGAGGATGTTCAGCAAATCGAGTATCCGAATGCCATTGTAAAAAATACTGCAATCAGAAGTTTACAGGATTTAAAAGATGCTTCAGAAAGAGGAAAGAAAATCCTGATAAAAGAAGTATATGAAGTGCAGCATATCTATTCAAGCGACGACAATGTAATACTGGAAGCGATCTGGAAAGGCACATTATCCATTCCTTTAGGAAATATTCCGGCTGGTGGTGAAATGACTGCTTATTTTGCTCAGTTCTTTCAATTCAAAGATGGGAAAATATACAGACAGAGAAATTACGATTGTTTTGAACCGTTTAATTGATTCAGATCACTGACTTCCTATTGATTCCCTACAGTCAAAATATTCAGCAATTAAATTCCAATCAGCATGCACAAACTCAAACTATTTAATTTCATACTATTTTCATTATTTTTTGTTTCAGCAACGCATGTTGATATTGAACTTGAAACAAAATCATTATTAAATGATCGCATTGAACTTAAGATTCCAAAGGATTTTAAAGTCATGTCTGCAGAGCGTATCGCAATAAAATATCCCAAAGAAAATCCACCTTCCTTAGTATACACAGATGAAAGCGGAGGAACCAATATTGCGATGAACCTGACATCCAGTAAGGCAAGCCAGGATGTCCTTCCTTCTTATAAAGACTATCTTGTAAAAACATTATCGAAAATGTCTCCATCTTTAAAATGGAAAAGCAATGGAGTAACTGAAATCAATGGAAGGCAAGTTTGTTATTTGGAATTCATAACACCCGGTATTGATACAGAAATTTACAATCTTATGTTCTTGACAGACGTAGATGGAAAATTGTTAATTTGCACATTTAACTGTACCAAAAGCGATATGAAAGAATGGGTTCCTACGGCGAAAGAAATTATGAATTCATTGAAAGTAAAATGAAATTATGAAGTTGAATATATTTCCTTACCTTCTACTCTCTTTGATAATAGCAAGTTGCCAGAAAGATAATGGTGTAGACCGAATCGAAACAGTAACATTCAGCAGCTGTGCTATAAAATATTCTGTATATAAGAATGGTGGGCTTTTTTTATACGAAGGCCATTCCATACCCAATGAAATGGAATATGAATCTGCTAAGCGTAAATTAGCGATTTGCTTGTGTGAAGAATACCTGTCACATCCAAGCGATTCAGTAAAATCAATGATTCTTGACATCTATCATTCCGAAGAACAGTATTTCCATATTGATACTTCGCTCAGCATTGAATTTGATTCTATAGTATCAAATAGAAACATCATCTTTAATCCGGAAATAATTATTGATTGAATGTTCGATGGTGTCAATCTTAGCGAAATAGTGACTGATATCTATCATTACATAGTACGCCACGACGAATAGATTAATTTTCATCGCAACCTATTTCTTTACAACACAAATAACCCTAAGCTAAAAACATGAAATTCAAAAGAGAAATCGTTACACCTTATCTGGTATGTATCTTCCTTGTCGTTGCGCTATCCGGCATCTTTATGTTTTTCCATCTGGCAGATGATTATACAAACACCGTACATGAATTCCTTGGATTAGGATTTGCTCTTTTCGCCATCCTACACATCATAAACAATTGGAAAAGCATTATCAACTATTCAAATAATAGTTTGCTTGTTTACCCAAGCATTGCAATTCTGTTTATTTCGATCGCATTAATTATTTTCGGAAAATTAGAAGGAAACATGGAAAATGAACTATTGGAAAAATTGATCAAATCTCCCGTTAACGTTTCATTCAAAGTAATACAGATTGATTATAACGAAGCCATAACAATATTGAACCAAAATCACATTCAGGTAAAAGATTCTCTACAATCGATAGAAGAAATCAGCGTTGCAAATCAAACATCTCCAGAAGAGATCATAGAATTGATCAATAAATAACAGATAATTTTTATTCTAATGAAAAATATAGAAACAACACTAATAACTATATTTCTATTCATTTGGGCATATAGCGGTTATTGCACTATTCAAGCAGATTCTATACCTTCTTATTATTCATCGGATAAGAAGTATTTTTCGTTCACTGCATCCACGTATACCTATTTACCTAATTCGACAAAGGATCATGTTTTTATTTATAAAATATTTAAAGGCGATTCATTGATCGATCACTATTGGATTACAAACAACCATATTATAAAACTTAAAGAAGGCAACTCTGATTTTTTAAGCAGTCTTATTACAAAGGATACCGTAACGCTTGATCAGATTCTCAGCAAATATAGACTTACCGAAAAATCTTATTCAGCACGATTTGATGCTTTTTTTCAAATTGAATTTAAAAACACAAAACAAAAAACAGGTCGCGTCTATGGCTGTGGGCAAGACAGAAAAGGACATAAAGCAATATTCAACATATTCACTTTACACATCAAACGAAACGATAAAATATTGTATTCGAAAAAAATTAAAATGGGAGCTCCAAAAATCTCTGAATTCGAAAACAATATCAAGAGTATGACCGTTTTTTATTCTAAGGATCAAACCGCATTTATTGCTTATGGAGAATACTCCTATTGCTATAATGCATATATTTTTTGGATCGATGATCAGATCGTATTTTGCAATAACCTGAAATAATATCCGCTGGTTTTAACTTTTAAATTATAACATAAACATTATAAAACACATTTCATGAAATCTACCTTAGACAAAACAACACGAGAAGAACTAATAACCAGAATTCAATTACTTACTGAAAATAGTTCTGCTCAGTGGGGTAAAATGAATGTGTATCAGATGTTGAAACATTGCATTCAATGGGAAGAAATGTTTCTGGAGAAAAAACAATACAAACAATCTTTTATTGGTCGCTTTTTTGGAAAATTTGCACTGAAGGACATGTTAAAAGATGCACCTATAAAACCCAATTTGCCAACGGTTCCATCCTTTAAAACTACCGGAACCGGAGATGTTGCTGCGGCAAAAACAGAATGGATCAGCCTCCTTGAAGAATATACATTGAAGCAACACGCTGGGTTTGTTCACCCTTTCTTCGGTAGAATTACTGCAGAACAAGCCGGGATCATGGATTATAAACATATAGACCATCATTTAAAACAATTCAATTGCTAGCTGTCGTACAATATGAATCCTGAAATTTTCAAACAAATATCAATAAGAGGGCGATTCGCTTTCGGGCTAAAATCTTTAGAAAATATTGTTCAATATCACAATATTCAAAATTCCTTGCTCGACTCAATCATTGAGGATTTTTGGAGATTTACAAACGTAGATAAACCAGGTGCTCTAGAAGACTTCTTTATAACGAGAAATCCATTTTGCATTTTATCTGACTACCCAACAGTAAGTGTTAATCCTGAAAAAATGTATGAATTCGGATACGACAATATTTCTTTAAGCCAAATGAAAGATTTTTTTGAACTCTATTCAGCTTTGACGAAAGATATAACTGACATTCTTGCGAATTTATCTATAATTGCTAACTCAAATATTTCTGCTGGATGCGGAGAATATAGCATCTTAACGTATGAACCAACAGTAAAAATAATTCAAATAATGAACGTATACCCTTTAGATACAATTCCCAAACCGGAAGATTTTTTATTTTCCAATTTTGAACAAAACCATGGATGGGGCAACAAATTCCCAAGGATATAACAAAGAACACATTGTTACCAATGCAGTTCAGCATGCAAGAATACTAAACGCTAGCGCTAGTATTAATTGTTTCGCAGCATACACCGGAATTCCTTTTCATTACACGTCATTATTGTGTATTTTTGTAGACGCAAATAAAAAGACGCATTGAAATACACCATTCCCACAACCAGCTTACCTGTACAGGAAATTGTTACACAGGTTACCGATCACTTTAAAAATAACATCACTCTCATTGTAAAGGCTCCGCCGGGTGCAGGAAAAAGTACCTTACTGCCTTTAACTTTTTTAAATGAACAGTGGCTCACTGACAAAAAAATCATTGTGTTAGAACCACGACGGCTGGCAGCAAAGACAATTGCAACCCGTATGAGTCATTTGCTGGGCGAGCAAGTTGGAGAAACCATTGGTTACCGTATTCGCTTCGAAACCAAGGTGAGTGATAAAACACGCATTGAAGTAGTTACAGAAGGTATTCTTACCCGTATGCTGCAAACGGATAATGAATTAAAGGACGTTGCTTTGGTAATCTTTGATGAGTTCCATGAACGCAGCATACACGCTGACGTTGCACTTGCTTTGTGTAGAGAAGCACAACTTACCAAACGTAACGATTTGCGTTTGTTGATTATGTCTGCAACGATGGATCTACCGGAGCTATCTGCAAAACTAGCCTGCAAAATCATTGAAAGCGAAGGCCGTCAATATCCGGTAGCCATTCATTACATGGGCGCAACAGACATGCACCTGCTGCCCGAACTTACTGCACGTGTGGTAAAAAAAGCAAGCAAAGACAATAAAGGAGATATTTTAGTATTCTTACCCGGACAAGCAGAAATCAATGGCTGTAAAGAATTGCTTGAAGGAAAACTAAAGGATACAGTTATACATACACTTTACGGACAGCTTCCTTTTGCACAGCAACAAGCAGCACTCCTACCTGATCAAGACGGCAAACGAAAAATAGTATTGGCTACATCCATTGCTGAAACCAGTTTAACCATTGAAGGTGTTACAACGGTTGTGGATTCGGGCTTTGGCAAACGATCTATGTTTGACCCTGAATCCGGATTATCCCGATTAGAAACCATAAACATTTCTATCGACGCTGCAGATCAGCGTGCAGGACGCGCAGGACGTTTGTCTGCCGGTACCTGTTACCGCATGTGGTCTGAAGCACAACACGCAACGTTACAGAAACATCATCAACCTGAAATTGAAACTACTGATTTATCGCCTTTAGTATTGGAAATGGCTATCTGGGGTATCAGCAATGTATTTAATATGGTTTGGCTTACACCGCCACCAAAATCGCATGTAAAGCAAGCGAGAGAAACCTTGCATTACATCAATGCATTGGATCGTAATAAAGTTACTGCACACGGAAAAAAGATTCATCAGTTACCATGCAATCCACGGATCGCACACATGTTATTGATGGCGGAAGAATTGGAACAGGAAGCCCTGGCAACCGATCTTGCCGCAACTCTCGAAGAAAAAGACCCACTTAATGCAAAAGAAGCCGGCATCGATATTAATGAGCGTATCAAGGCTCTGCGTAGGTTCAGACGCAACGATGGTAAAGGAAGAACTTTCGGTCTGATTGAACGTGTTGCAAAATCGTATCGGGAATTGATGGAGATCGAAGTCGAAAACGAAACGTTCGACCCCTACATGTCTGGCTTATTATTAGCCTATGCCTATCCGGAACGCGTTGCTTTTGCACGCCCTGGCAATAAGGCTCAATTTCAATTAGCGAATGGAACGTATGCAGAGTTCAGTCACAAAGATTCGTTGTCGCGAGAATCGTGGTTATCGGTCGGCCGTATTGATGCACGCGAAGGAACCGGAAAAATATTCAGTGCCTTACCCTTAAATCCAAAAGATTTAAAAGGCATGGTAAAAACAGTTCTATCGGTGCAGTGGGATTTAATTACAAACGATTTGATTGTACATACGGAATTACGTATCGGCCATATTGTATTGAAGTCGTCTCCTATGGATGAACCTAGCGATGAGGAACGAGCACGTGCTTTGTGTAACATCGTAAAAAAAGAAGGACAACATTTATTGAATTTCACTCCGGAATTTGAGCAATGGCAAGCATCTATGTTTGAGGCACAGCAACAAAATCCATTAGCTAAATTCCCTGACGTAGATACGGATTCGTTATTACTTTCATGCGAAGAATGGCTTACGCCTTTTGCAGATGAGATCGAAGAAAAAGACGATCTGAAAAAATTGGATCTGCTGGAAATTATTTCTGCGCGGATTCCGAAAGAATTGTTGAAGTTGGTGAAGGAAGCTGTCTGAGATTTGGATTTATTGGATTAAAAGGATTATTGGATTGTACACAGCTTTTCATAACGTCGTCGAGGTTTTAAATCCCGACGACTTTTTAGTTAATCCACCTTTTGTGTTTCTTATTTCTTCAGTATCTTATTGCAACATTTTACCATTCAGAATAAAATATGAGCTATCTGAAATTCATTTTATTTTTAATCATTTCGATTTTCATACCACTTTTTGTAATGCGCAAGATACTATAGCATCAAAAATAGTATAGTTGACAATTAAAATAATTGTTAACTATAAGAAAAAAACGGTACAACTAGTTAGCGATACAATTGAACAAGAATAATCTCCGATTCCTATGCTTACTGTAAACAATAAAATACTTTTTATTATCCTCTCCTTTGCCTTGGCTTTAGGCATCTTTGGTGGCATTGGGATTGCGATCGGGAATATAGATAATGATACTCCTTTACGGATAGGTGTCATTCTTTTTATATTCACAGGGACGTATATTCTTGCCAAGAATGGAATATTCATACAATCCGATGAGTATCGGTTCACCCGATTGGGAATTTCTATTTTCACCATTGGTTTACTCATGAGATTTATGCATTGGTCGAACGCACAAGAGATCATGTTTATGGGTTATATAAGCATCCCACTGATCTATCTGTATCATATGATCAAACACAAACGGACACAATGGCCTCAATTATTAAAATTTGCATTAACCTTCCTCATAGTATTTGGCCGCTCGTTAGCCATGTTTCACATGCCTTATTCAGAAGAAGTTTCGTTGGTGGCTGTACTATTGCTATTGATCCTACTTGTTGACGCACTGAAAAATAAGAAGATTCCGATGAATGGATAAAACTTGTCTGAGATTTGGATTTATTGGATTAAAAGGATTATTGGATTGTACACAGCTTTTCATAACGTCGTCGAGGTTTTAAATCCCGACGACGTTTTATTTATTAACGGATGCCTTCACTGAAAACGAAGATATCTGTTTCAATTATAAATTATAATGAACTGATTTATCCTGAATTTTGTCTTAAATAAAGTATAAAAAAGAATTTCATGGCAACAACAAATAAAATGAAGGTAGAAGTATGGAGCGACATTATGTGTCCCTTCTGCTACATCGGAAAACGAAATTATGAAACTGGTTTAAAGCAATTTGCTGACAGCAGCAACATAGAGATTGTTTGGAAAAGTTTTCAGCTTGATCCGAACATTCCGCAAGCTGTAGAAGAAAATGTGTATCAATACCTGGCAGATCGGAAAGGCATGAGCTATGAACAATCCGTTCAGATGCACGAGAGTGTTGTGGCAACAGCAAAAAAAGCCGGACTGGAGTACAACTTTGACAAAGCGGTGATCGCAAATTCATTCAATGCGCATCGTATGATTCAGCTGGCAAAAACAAAAGGTCTGGGCGATGCGGCTGAAGAACGTTTGTTCTATGCGTATTTCACAGAAGGAAAAAACTTTGGTAGTGCAGAAGTATTGATAGAATTAGGCAAAGACATTGGTTTAACGGAAGCAGAAGTTAAAACAGCTCTGACAGATGATAGCTATGCCTATAAAGTAAGACAAGATATTGAAGAAGCGCAGCAGTTGGGTGTACGGGGTGTTCCGTTCTTTGTATTTGACCGTAAGTACGCTGTTTCGGGTGCACAACCTCCGCAGGCGTTTTTAGAAACACTGGAAAAATCTTTTTCTGAATGGCGCAAAGAAAACCCAACATCTCCGTTCGAAGTATCTGAAGGACCTACCTGCACAACGGATGGTATATGTGAATAATTGAGTAAAGCCAATAATATGAAAGCGGTATACAAAGGAATCGAATCCTGTGTATGCCGCTTTTTTTATTATACCATTATCTAGATAACATCAGTCACATAAATGTGACGGCAATGAAAGCCGAGCATTTCTTACTCAGAGAGATACTCGGCTTTCATTGCCGTTGGCTTTAGCCAACGGTTAAGCAAATCTATTTGTGCATGAGCCAGATACATTATTCTGTTTTATTAACGTTAAGGTATTGGTACATCTTTTGCTTTTCTGCTTCAGGATGTTGAACTTAACCCTATATTCAATCTGTACGTTAGTTGTACAGACCGAATCCGTAGACTTAATCTGAGATCTTATGAGATTTTTAATCGTAACCATTTTATCATTCTTTACACTTACTCTTGCAATGGCACAAACTGATGGCATGAAACAACGCTGGGACAAAATTGATGAATACTTAAACCAATCTTTACCTAAATCTGCTTTAACAGATCTTCACCTTTTATACAGAGAGGCTGTAGAAAAAAATGATCCAGACAATCAGATCAAAGCCTTGATCTACATCATGCGCTGCAACGATATGTCTGAAGAAGATGCTTTTGAAAAAGACATCGAATTTGTTCGTCAGGAAATTAAAACAGCCTCCTTCCCTGCCAACGCAATACTACAATCCATGCTGGGCGAAATGTACTGGCAATATTTTCAACGCAGAAGATATAATTCAAACATCAGTGCTTCAACAAATGTAGATGACACCGACATACAAACCTGGGATCAGAAGACGATCCTTGAAGCTTCTATAAAAGCATTTAAGGCTTCCTTAAAAGATAAAGATGCGTTACTCAAATTCAATACAGATGTTTTCAAACAGCTTATTTATAGAAGCGGAAATCACGTACATACTGCGAATCTCTATGATTTCCTTGGTAAAAAAGCATTAGATTTTTTCAAATCAAGCGAAGCAAGTGTTTCCCGGCCGGCCGAGCAATTCAATCTGAATGATGTAAATTATTTTTCAAATTCTCCGGAATTCATTGTACTGAACATACAGAGTCATGATGCCTTAAGCCTTCATTTATATGCAATGCAGCTTATGCAGGATCTGGAAAAAGTACATTTGAAAGATGCAGATCAAACGATATTAATTGATCTTGTATTGGCACGATTAAAATTTGTTTCCGCAAATACCGGCTTAAGTAATGCAGCCGATCTTCAGCTTGCGACTTTACTCAAACTTGAACAGACTTCTCTGAAGCTCCCGATATCAACGGACGTAAGTTTTGAGATTGCTGTGATCTGGCACGAACGTTCAAAGATCAATTCCGGAATAAACAATGCCTACATGTATCCGGATGCAAATATTAAAAGCATCCAGATCTGCGATGCTGCAATGGCACGCTTTCCGAATTCAGATGGAGCACATAATTGCGACAATCTGAAGAACACCATTCTGAAACCTTCGCTGAACCTGACAATGGAAGAAGTGAATCTTCCGATGCAGCCGTTTCGCATACGTGTAACCTACAACAACGTACCAACTGTATCTTTTCGGATCATTGCAATAACTCCTGAAGAAGTTGATAAACTTCAAAGTGATCTCAATTATAGATACGATGTAAACCGGTTTGATCTCTTTAAACCTTACATTGAACGTACCGCGATTAAAAAATGGTCGGTTGATCTGATCAAAGACCCACAGCTACGTGAGCATACAACAGAAGTTGTTACAGAAGCACTTCCTACTGGCATGTATCTGATCGTTGCATCAGATGTTTCTAAAATTGAAAAAGAAAAAGCAATTCTGGGTTATACGTTTACCACGGTTTCAAACATCTCGTTCATTGCACGTGGGGTCGAAGGAAAAACGCAGGTATATGTATTGAGTCGCGATACAGGCAAGCCGATCAAGGATGCGAAAGTACGCGCCTTTTCACTTGAATACGATTACACAGCACGCAAGAACAAGAAAAAAATCATCGGAGAATTTACCAGTGATGCCAATGGATATGTAGAAGTATCAATTACAGATAACAAACGTTCGGGTTATGTAAACTTTGACATCAGTACAAAAAACGATCGTCTGGTTTGCGACAACAGAAAATCATCCGGATTTTATTTATACAAAGACGAAGAATACAACAACGATCGGTTCTATGAACGTTCGATGATGCTCTTCACAGACCGCTCTATTTATCGACCGGGACAAACGATCTATTTCAAAGGAATCGTATACGATTCTAAAGCACGAAACACATTCGCCGTTGCAAAAAAATCACAGGTCCGTGTTACGCTATATGATGCCAACTACAAAGAAGTTTCGTATCTGGATCTTATAACCAATGAGTTCGGTTCTGTACAAGGAAGCTTCACCGCTCCTGTAGGCTCGCTCACAGGAAGTATGCACATAAGCGGTGATGATATGGCAAACGCCTATTTCAATGTGGAAGAATACAAACGTCCGAAGTTTGAAGTACGCATGCAGCCGTTAACCGGACAGTATAAACTCAATCAGCAGGTGCAGGTCAAAGCAATAGCCAAAGCGTATGCAGGCAATGCCGTTGATGGTGCTGAAGTTACATATCGTGTGGTTCGCCGTGCACAGATCCCATACTGGTATTCGAAATATTGGAGTAGTTTCAGCAATCAGGAAACTGTTATTGCAACCGGATCAACAACTACAGATAACGATGGTGCATTTACGGTAACGTTTGCAGCACAACCCGATGCATCCGTTTCTCCGGACAGCAAGCCTACCTTTGTTTATACCGTATACGCAGATGTAATTGATATCAATGGCGAAACACACAGCGATGAACTTTCTGTTTCGATCGGATATTCTTCTTTAAACTTAAGCATACAAATCCCTGCAACGATTGAAAAAGGAAAATCAACAACGTTGTCTGTACGGGCAAGCAATCAATCCGGTCAACCGGAATCCGCAACCATTCGTGTTCAGGTATTCAAACTGGAAGCTCCGAAAAAAGTATTGCGCAGAAGACTTTGGGATACTCCGGATAAACCGCTGCTAAGCGAAGCTGCATTCCACAAATTATTTCCGGAAGATGAATACGAAAACGAAACACAGATCGAAAACTATCCGCAAAAACTGATCCTCGAAACGGTGCTGCATACAACCGTTGACAAAGCAGGCGAAATAATCCTTCCGGAAAATTGGGAAACCGGACAGTATGTTGTAAAAGTATCTGCGCTGGATGCAGATAAAGTTGAAAGCATTGCTCAGGCAAATTTCACCAAAACAGATCCGCACAGTGATAAGCTTCCGTATGCAATGGCAGAGTGGACAAATGTATCTCCAACTTCTACAGAGCCCCAAAACAAAGCGGTGTTCGAACTGGGTTCTTCTTTTACAGACATACATGTGATCTGTGAAATAGAGCGCAATGGAGTTATTCTGCGTAAAGAATTTCTATCTATTAAAAACGACATCAAGCGCATTGAACAACTGATCACTGAAGAAGATCGCGGAGGTCTGGCTGTACATTATGCGTTTGTTCATAACAATCGTGTATATGCAGGTACATCCAGCATTTATGTTCCGTTCACAAACAAAGAACTAAGTATTCATTGGGAAACGTTCCGCAATAAGCTTTTACCCGGACAAGCGGAACAATGGCGTTTGACCATTAAGAAAACGAACGGAGAAAAAATGGCAGCAGAATTATTAGCTGGCATGTACGATGCTTCGCTTGATGCATTCAAGCCGCACTACTGGCCTGTTAATCTGTATTCTGAAAACAGCAATCGACTAAGCTGGAACAATTACAGCAATCCTACGTTCGGCACAGATGATTTTACGATCTGGGATTATTACAGAAATGCAGGTTATGGTTCATATAAATACTATGATCAATTCAATTGGTTCAACTATACGTTCGGAAGAAATTACGGAGGTTATGGTGGAAGAGAAATGAGAAAAAAATCTATGTCTGTTGGAGGAGCGAAAGAAGAAGAATCAGAACTATCTGTATCCGCGGACATGGCTGCTGCTGCTCCTATGGCAAGCAGCAATGTAACATACCAATTTTCTTCTTCGGGTAGTGCCGGGAATGGGCCGCTTGCAAAACCTGAACCACTTACAACAGACTCCAAACCCGAAGAGGTGCAGCAACCTGCTATCCGTAAGGACTTCAGAGAAACAGCCTTCTTCTTCCCGGATCTGAAAACAGATAGCGCAGGTAATGTTGTATTAAACTTCAGCATGCCTGAAGCCCTTACCCGCTGGAAGATGATGGGACTAGCCCATACAACAGACATGAGTTATGGCTATACCCAACAGGAAGTCGTTACACAAAAAGATCTGATGGTTGTACCGAATGCTCCGCGTTTCTTACGCGAAGGCGATCAACTTGTATTGTCAGCAAAAGTAACGAACCTAAGCGGTGCACCATTAAAAGGAACCGTAACCTTATACTTGTTTGATGCGGCAACGATGAAGCCGATCGATAAAGAGCTAGGCAACACAGACGCTATAAAATTCTTTGGAGAAGCAAACACACCAAGTGAGGTTAAGAACTGGTCGATCAACGTACCGGGCGGTTATCAGGCCATCACCTATCGAGTAGTTGCAACAGCAGGAAATTTCAGCGATGGAGAAGAGAACGTTATACCTGTATTCTCAAATCGCATGCTGGTTACAGAAAGTGTACCGATGGTTGTTACAAAAGGTCAAACGAAAACATACAATCTGGAAAAACTTGCCACACATAAATCTACTACACTGGTTAATCACCGATTAACACTCGAGTTGACTCCGAACCCCGTATGGTATGCGGTACAGGCCTTGTCTTATCTTGCAGAATATCCATACGAATGTGCGGAACAAACCTTTAGCCGTTATTATGCCAACTCACTTGCAGGCTTTGTTGCCAATAGCAGTCCGGCGTTAAAGCGCATGTTTGATCTTTGGAAAGATCTGGAACCGGATGCCTTGCTTTCAAATCTTGAAAAAAATCAGGAACTGAAAATGTTGTTGTTGGAACAAACACCGTGGTTGCGCGATGCTGAAAATGAAACAGAACAAAAGCGACGCATTGGTCTGTTGTTTGATCTTACCCGCATGAACAGCGAATTAGATCGTGCGATCAGTAAGCTTGAAAAAATGCAGTTAAGCAACGGCGCTTTCCCATGGTTCACGGGTATGCGCGAAGATCGTTACATTACGCAGCATATTCTTACCGGATTGGGCCATCTGAAACACTTAGGCATTCAGGGTAGAAACGATGAGCAGATCGCTGACATGACTGAAAAAGCATTGACATATTGCGATGGTGAGTTATTAAAAGATTACAAAGAATTATTGGCGCGTGCGAAACGCAAAGAAGTTATTCTTGAAGAGGTACGACCATCTTCTATGGAGGTTCATTATTTATATGGAAGAAGCTTCTATCAACGGACTGCAGAAGGCGATCTTGCAAAAGCACTGCAATTTTACAAAGATCAGTCGCGTAAATACTGGACCGAATACAGTTTATATGAACAAGGATTGATTGGCCTTGCCGCATTTCGTGATGGCAACACACAGCTTTCCGGATTGATGCATAAATCCTTTAAAGAACGTGCGATCATTAGCGAAGATAAAGGCATGTACTGGAAAGCAAACGAAGGATATTACTGGTATCAGGCTCCGATCGAGCGTCAGGCCTTACTGATCGAATTCTTTGAAGAAACTGCGAAAGACCGTGCATCCGTTGATCTAATGCGCTTCTGGCTGTTAACACAAAAACAGACTACACACTGGAAGACAACCAAAGCAACAACCGAAGCATGTTACGCATTGTTGTTGAATGGAACATCGTGGCTAAATGAAGACACTACTCTGAGTGTAACCCTAGGAAATACAAAAGTAGATTTCCCGAAAAATGAACTTAGTCCGACTAAGACAAAAGTATGGAACACTACAGAAATAAAACCGGAGATGTCGAAAGTAACACTGAGCAAGCAAGGCGAAGGCATTGCCTGGGGAGCTTTACACTGGCAGTATTACGAAGATCTTGATAAGATCACGACACATAAAAATACACAGGTTCAGTTAACGAAGGAATTGATGCTGGTTTTACAAACAGACACCGGCACAGTACTTACGCCTGTTACGGCGAGTACTGTTTTAAAAGCCGGAGATCTGGTGAAAGTAAAACTCATCATTCGTACCGACCGCGATCTGGAATATGTACACTTACAGGATATGCGTGCAGCAGGCTTCGAGCCATTGAATGTTTTATCAGGTGCTAAATGGAACGGAAGTTTTGGTTATTATGAAAGCACACGTGATGCGTCAACCGATTTCTTTATTGGTTATTTACCAAGAGGAACCTATGTGTTTGAATACAGTCTGCGTGTGAACAATGCAGGTAATTTCTCAAACGGTATCACAAATATTCAATGCATGTATGCACCAGAGTTTAATGCGCATTCACAGGGCATACGCGTGAATATTAAATAATATGGCATTTAAAATTATTTAACATGAATTTTAAAAAGCGTATAACTATAAAAAGTAAAATGTCAAAAGAAGATATATGGAAAAGATTACACAACGTTACAGAGCCTTATAACGAAAAAAACACTTCTTCCTTATTCGAAGGTAGCATTGCCGAAAACTCATTCAGACTTTATCAACTCTTTGATTATGGAATGAAAAATCAATTGAGACCAGAAATCAATGGTATACTTGTTCAAAAAAATGAGTTCAATGAAATAGAACTGGCTTTCAATCTTTCGACTGAAATGAGTATTTTTTGGTGGAGTGTTTTTATAATTAATATAACTCTTATTATTATCCTAGCTACCACTAATTGGCTAATGGATTGCGCAATGTTCCCTTTTGGATGGAAAGTATATGGAGGGTTTTCGCTAGTCGGCTATATAATAGCATTATTGATTTATTATAATAAAGTAAAAGAGTGCACAGAAAAATTGGTAGTCTTATGCAAAGGCAAAATAATAAGTTAAGAATAAAATTTTTCCAACCATGACATCACCCAACTCCCTTCACAGCGACCTGCTCCTTGCAAAAGAACTGATCTATGATGTTTGTGGTTTGGAGTTTAAAAATTTCCAGCAGCATACGGAAAGTACAGAATATGCTGCCTGTTCTTATGAATTAAATGGAAATAAAATTGAACATCGTTGCTCTAAAATTACACCAACTAAAATCGGACAGTTTGTTACTATCTGGAAACGGAATGCAGAAGGTATTACTGCTCCTTTTGATGTTTCCGATGGAATAGATTTTATTATTATCACTGTCAGAAGCGATGAGAACATTGGTCAATTTATTTTCCCAATACCCATTTTAGCAGATAAAGGTATTGTAAGCAGAAAGGGTTCATCAGGAAAGCGGGGGATCCGTGTATATCCGCCCTGGGATCAACCAACCAGCAAGCAAGCTTTGGCAACACAAGCGTGGCAATCTGGTTTTTTCTTAGCAATCAAAAATGAGCACTTAGAAGACCGCATGAGGAAATTATTAACCGGACAATAACATTTCTCTAATCCTTAAAACTTCAATGAATGTTTGCTACATTTATATATAATTTCACAATTTAAGCTTTGTGTGTAAACTCCTTTTAAAATGAAAAACAGTATCTTTTTATTCTTGTTTTTAATTTCCATCTCTACGTTTGCTGCAACAAACTGCAACATTGGAAACGAAAGTTCTACAGGATATACAAATCCGGCTGATCCTATTTATAAAAATTATTTATTGGGTATTAAGTTTACTTTATCCAATGCAGGTACGCTAAAGTCTTTAAATTTACTTGGAAGAAATTCACAAAGCAGTGTGAAAATGGCTTTGTATAAAAGTGAAGCTGATACTGTGGGAGCTCTCATTGCAGAAACTGCTGCAGGAACAGTTAAATCAGGAATTATTTCTCTTGCCGTTACACCTACCTTTCTTGATGTGGGAGACTACTGGATTATGGCGGTATACAGCGCAGATGGTAGCCATACGTATTCAAAGACACTAAACGACAATGTTATCTATTACAAAACAATGACTTTCACCGATGGCATACCAACCACTGGTAAGGGTTTTAAAAAATACACCAATACGACGTTTACCTATTTCCTGGGAATCGATTGCGGTAATACAACAGCAATTACGCAGGCAAACAATTCTGCTGTAATTAATTTTTATCCCAACCCGGCAAGCGATCAGGTTACGATCAATACACAACCAAGTCTTATCGGCGAAACCTATCGCATTACAAACATTTCCGGAACGGAGCTAAGAACGGGCGTATTAACTGATGAAACAACTGTAGTTGATATTAGTGAATTACAAGCTGGTTTTTATTTTATGCTCCTTGGAGACAGAGAACGGGAAACAATAAAGTTTGTCAAGCAATAAAAAAAATTCATTATTAAAAATGAAACATATAAAATTCAATGTTGTTTTATTTATTCTTCTGTTACTATTTTTCTGGATATTAATTTTTGTAGCATTGATTGCAGCTGCTGCAGAAGATGAAGGCACAATCGGAACAAATCCTGTTTGGATTATATTTGCTAAATTATTCTATATCTTACGTTTTCCCACACATACGCTTTTATGGGAATTCATAACAAATGGACGCATGTATCTGTTTTTGTCTGGTCTAGTGTTTAATGGATTATTTTATGCATTTATAACAGAGCGGATCACTTCATTTATATTACTTAAAAAAAGAGAGGAGTGAAATCGTAGCGACTTCACTCCTCTCTTTTTATTATTTATTTTTTAAGAATTACTTCACACGTTCAACGTATTCGCCCGTCTCTGTATTGATTCTGATTTTATCACCCGTTTCAACAAATAACGGAACAGAAACTTTTACTCCATCTCCTACTTCAGCAGGTTTTAATGATTTAGAAGTAGAATCTCCTTTGATTCCTTTTTCCGTATACGTTACTTCCAATTCAACATGCTTAGGAAGCAAGCCATCTAACGGCTGCTCTTCGTCGTCGAAGCGAATCGATAAGATCATTTCTTCTTTTACAAATTTGATTGCATCACCAAAAGCTACTTTAGGAATTGAAATTTGTTCGAACGTTTCCTGATTCATACAAACCAACGAATCGCCTTCTTCATATAAATATTGCATCTCTACAACTGTTACACGAACGATGTCAACCTTCTCGCCAGATCTGAAACGAACTTCACTTTGTTTTCCGGTTTTAACATTGCGGCATTTTGTAGAATAAATTGCATTGCCTTTTCCAGGCGTAATGTGATCGTAACTTAATACTGTTAGAAGTTCACCATCCTGTTTGAAAAAACATCCTTTTGAGATATCTGAAGTAGTAGCCATATATAAATTTTAATATTGTAATTTTTAAGCGATTATAAAGGTATTCACAGAAAGTGAGATTGGCAAATAAATTCTCTCAGAATACAAGTAATACACTATATATTAACAACTTACTATCAGTCATTTGTAAAATTAAGATTCCTGATTTTCGCTCCTTTTTCGTTTTTCTCCTATAAAGCTGTTTTAAAGAATTATATCCCAACTTTCAATCCTGAAAACAGGCTTACACCTTGCAGGATATTTCTGTATCTTCACACCCGAAAGCCTTTCCTTATTATGCTCTTTAATTCCATTCCGTTTGCCTTTTTCTTAATACTCTTTTTTATAGGCTACTGGTTTGTCTTTAATAAAAATATCCGTCTTCAAAATGCATTTGTTTTTGTAAGCAGTTATGTGTTTTACGGTTGGTGGGATTGGCGTTTCTTGTTTTTAATTTCCTTCAGTTCGTTACTTGGTTTCGGTATTGGCTGGTGGATGGATAGCACGCCGGAAGAGCGCATCCGCAAGCGCTTGCTAACGCTTTCCATAGTTATTAATGTATTGTTTCTGGCAGCATTTAAATACCTGAACTTCTTTATAGACTCAACCGAAACACTCATACACAAGCTTGGCTTCGAGGCTGATTTTATAACGCTTCACTGGATCTTACCGATCGGAATCAGCTTCTATACCTTTCACAACATCAGCTATATTGTTGATGTATACCGCAAACACATTCAGGCTACAAAAGATCCGATCGTCTATCTCTCTTTCATGAGCTACTTTCCGCAGTTGGTTGCAGGCCCCATACAACGGGCTAAAGATCTCATTCCTCAGTTTCAACACGTACGAATATTTAATTACGCACAAGCAACAGCAGGCTTACAGCAATTACTTTGGGGGTTGTTTAAAAAAGTTGTGATCGCCGACACGTGTGCACACTATGCAAATAATGCATTCGCTCATTACGAAGCACTTTCGGGATTGCAACTCCTATTAGGTGTTGTGTTTTTTGCATTCCAGATCTATGGCGACTTCAGCGGGTATACCGACATGGCATTAGGCATCAGTAAATTATTTGGAATTGAATTAACAACCAATTTTAAAACACCTTACTTTGCCCGTTCCATTCCTGACTTCTGGAGACGCTGGCACATTTCACTTACAACGTGGTTCAAAGATTATGTATACATTCCACTGGGTGGAAATAAAAAAGGAATGGCTGTTACCTTACGAAATACCTTTATCATTTTTCTTGTATCCGGTTTTTGGCATGGCGCAAACTGGACATTCATCGTCTGGGGATTATTGAACGCCATTTATTTTATTCCGTATCTTTTTTTAAAAATGGATTCGAAAGAAAAAAATTATTCTGTAACAGATTACCTGCAGATGTTTCTTGTATTTGTTGCCATTTGCTTTGCATGGATCTTTTTCCGTGCAGCAAGCCTTACAGAAGCAATGGCATACATCAAACATTTATTTGGCAATTCATTCATCACAACTTCTTATTTAACTGTATTTCCAATAAGCATCTTACTGCCGCTGATATTCTTACTGAACATAGAATGGATCTATTTCAGAAAAGATGGATTTAAACCCATCCATTTTCCCAGCCAATGGATAGCTTGGCCTGTATACATCTGTCTTGCCTTTATCATACTTATGAATATGTCTTTTCATAAAAACAGTGATTTCATTTACTTTCAATTTTAATTATGAAGTCATTCGTTATAAAAATAAGTCTGTTTGTATCTATGCTGATTCTAATCAGTTATGGTATGTACTCTATACTGAATATGTATCAGCAAAAGTATTACGGCTCACGCACGAAAGTCAGATGGGCAATGGAATTAAAAGACAAACATGTCGATTATTTATTTCTAGGTTCGTCCAGAATGGCCAACATGATTGCAATGCAGGATTTTGATCGATCCATGCAGAGTTCTTCGCTGAATATTGCTACATCAGGCTCTTCGTACGGAGAAAGCTATTTGCTTTTTCAGCAGTATTTAAAAAATGGAAATACCGCAAAATCATTGATCTTATCTTTGGATCTGTTTAAAGGAAGACATACAAAAAAAGATATTGAAGTACTTACACCACTTGTATTGAAGCACTTCGATTTTTTCCCGTATTATCAACAAGCACATGTGCGTGATGTATATGCAGACTACACCGACAGCTGGCATTTATATCTGTGGGATTATCTGCCGTTCAGCCGCTACGCAGAATTTAATCAGTACTTTAAAGTTGATTCTGCTCTTGCTTATTTTACTGAACATAAACAGGTAGCTATTCCATACAACACAACAAATGGAGAACAGCTGATTACAAACCACACATTTAAGGGTGAAAAATATGCTGCTCCCGGAATTATATATATTGGCCCACGTGCTGAAAAATATTTATTAGCTACATTAAAATTGGCGAAGGAAAATAACATACAGATCATTTTGGTATCAGCACCGTATTACAGCATGGCATTGTTCGACAGAACATACCATACAAGGTATGTACACTTTCTGGAAGAACAATACGGTGCTCGATACATTGATTTTACTGCTTCAAAAACATGGCAAGAAGCACGCTGCTTTTCTGATCCGATTCATACCAACGACATAGGAAGCAGAATCTATACACAGATGCTTGCCGATAGTTTATCACGTAAATAAAAAGTCATGTCCACCATTCGATTAGAAACCAACATCCTTGCCCCTATCGAAATTTGTTTTGATGTTTCAAGAAGCATTGACATACATTTGGAGTCAACCAAACATACGGGGGAAACAGCTATTGCCGGCAAAACGAGCGGACTCATTGATATGGGTGAATCTGTTACCTGGCGCGCTAAACATCTGGGAGTCTGGCAAACATTCACCAGTAAAATTACTGCATTTAATGCACCTGTTTATTTTGTAGATGAAATGGTTCAGGGTGCGTTTGCTTCGATGAAACACGAGCATATTTTTGAAGTCGAAGAAAATTATACGCGCATGATCGATGTGTTTCAGTTTGAATCTCCTCTGGGTATTTTAGGAAAACTCGTGAATCAAATCTTCCTGACTACATACATGCGGAACTTCTTAATACACCGAAACGAGGTAATTAAAACAGAAGCAGAACGTCTGGCAAAAACTCAACATTAAGCCCGCATATAATCAGGCTTCCAATTTTTAATCGATCGTTTAATCTCATCCGCGGATAAATCTTCCTGTATGGCACGATCCGTGAGTGTTGCAAATTCTTCATCAGAAGCAAAACGAAGTGCCGCCAACTGAGAAAACGACAAAGGTTTTGCAAGCGTATCCAATCGTTTGTTCGTACTGGCAAAATACCTGTAGTAAACTTCAAGCCGGACAATCCTATTTTGATTGTTCAATGCATAATGCTGGCGCATCATAAAAGATAAGGCCGCAAGTAATAGAAACAAACCCATAATAGCCAACCATATAAGCGCACTACCTGCCTGCTGAAACACCAAATACGCGGATACCCCTGCACAGGTAAGCACGACAGGATAAAAAACGAAATGATGCGGAGTATAATAACGCGTGTGGTTTGAGTAATTTTGTGCTTTCATAAATCTACGATAATTAAATAAGTTGCAAAGTGGTCGGACGGACAAAAAGCCGTCTGACCACTTGAGTAACATCATTCGTCAGACCACTTTTTTGTGGTCCGACGAATTGTTTTATGTTCTAATTTGCCCCTCCAAATAGTGTTTAATTTCCTTAATTTATACTAAATTGGGTATGAATGAAAGATTTTATCAATCAATAGTTACACGCACCTTTTAACTTTAGCATGTATGACTGAAAAAGAGATTGTTGATTATTTACACAACAACGAAATTCATAAAATAAAATTTGCCTTTACAGATATTGATGGTGTGTTGAGAGGAAAACTTATTCATACTACTAAATTTTTAGAAGGTCTAAAAGATGGAATTGGTTTTTGCGATGTAGTTTTTGGCTGGGACAGTGCAGATGCCTGTTACGATAATGTTGAACTAACCGGTTGGCAAAGCGGCTATCCCGATAAGCTTGCACACATAGATCTTGATACCTTCCGCGTTATTCCATGGGACAACAATACGCCATTCTTTCTTGCGGATTATAAAAAAAATGATCTAACAGATCTGGCTGTTTGTCCGAGAACACTTTTAAAAAAGATAGCTTCCGAATGCAAGTCAATGGGCTTTGTACCATCGTTTGCACAGGAATTCGAATGGTTCAATTTTAAAGAAACGCCACAAAGCTTAGAAGAAAAAAACTTTCATCAGCTAACTCCGCTTACACCGGGCATGTTTGGTTATTCCATACTTCGTACTTCCCTAGAAGATGCATACTACAACGATCTGTTCGATTTATTATGTGCCTTCAATATTCCGATCGAAGGACTGCATACGGAAACAGGTCCGGGTGTATATGAAGCAGCATACTTTCACGATGAAATTTTAAAAGCAGCCGACAATGCAGCATTGCTTAAAACATCTGTAAAAGAGATAGCAAACAAACACGGAATCATAGCTACATTCATGGCTAAGATCAGTGAAAAGCTTCCGGGCTGCAGCGGCCATATTCACCAGAGTTTATGGAACACCGATAAAACAAAAAACTTATTTTATGATGCAAACGCAGAACATAATATGAGTGAATTGTTCAATCAATATCTGGCAGGTCAATTGTATTGTTTACCGCATATCGTTCCAATGCTGGCCCCAACAGTGAATAGCTACAAACGTTTGGTAGAAGGTGCATGGGCGCCCACAACGATTACCTGGGGATTTGACAACCGTACTACTGCCCTGCGTGTGTTAAATCACTCGCATAAAGCATGCCGTTTGGAACAGCGTGTTTCGGGTGCAGATACAAACCCTTACCTGGCAATGGCAGCTTCATTAGCATCTGGCTTGTATGGAATAAAACATAAGCTGTCATTGAACGTACAAGCTACAACTGGAAACGGATACAGCAATAAATCAAACGGCAGTATTGCAGGCAATTTAATGGATGCCACACAGATCATGAAAAAGTCTGACATAGCAAAAGAATTATTTGGTGCTGAATTTGTAGAACATTTCACGGCAACCCGTGAATGGGAATGGAGACAATTTTCAAAACATGTGAGCGATTGGGAATTAAAACGCTACATGGAAATCATTTAAATAACCGCACAGAACATACACAGTCAATGGAATTAAAGGATTTCTCAACCATTATCAGTAAAGCCTGGCAAGGGTTTGATAATAGCAAAGAGATAAAAAAAATTGAAGATATAAGTGCAAAAGTATCTACCAACCACGTTCACAGAGTAACCTTTGTAGACGATGATATTGTAATTGCAAAAATATCTTTCTTTGGACAATATGAAAATTTCAAAGAAGACCATCGCATCATTCATGCACTTTCAAATAATTTATTATACCCTTTTGAAAATGTATTAGGCAAATCACTGCTTAAAAACAATCAGGTATATACATTCCGATATCAGGAAAACAACATCGATGCATGGGTTGTTTTTTATAACCCTGTGCGTACACAAAACAGGCTTCCACGCAGATTAGACGAAAACGATATCCGTAAGTTGGGAGAGCAAATGGGCAAGTTTCACAAAGCCTGCTCCAAAGTGCGAAATGTAATTCCAAAATCTTCTAAAACACTTCGTACCGATATTTATAAGTTATTGGATGCATTGGATGCAAACGAAAATCTTTTCGGCTCCCGCGAGCGTTCGGATTATTTAAAACACCATTGCGAACAATTTTTAAAGAACCGAAATAAATTAGGCGTGAAGCAATTTGATATCATGCCCATATTTATTGATTGGAACATCGGAAACTTTTCCGTTACCGACAAGTTCGAATTGTTTTCCCGCTGGGATTACGACTGGTTTAGAATGAGCTACCGCATGCTGGATTTTTATTTTTTCAGCAGAGTAGTATCCGATGTGGGTGATCGCACAGCATTTAGTTATCTCATAGGTCCTTTAATGGAAGACCGTTTCATTATGTTCCTTGAAGAATATCACAAGGTGAATCCATTAACAAAAAATGAGATCTTATTCTTAAAAGAAGGATATCGTTTTTTCATTTTAAACTATGTGATGAAAGACGGCAATTACTTCTTCAATGAAAAGTATGCAACCAAACTTCAAGCCGAAGCATTTGAAATATACCTTCCATCTATTGAAAAAGAATTTGATGCAAGTAAAATATTAGAAGCATTAAAACTGAATTAATACGAACTAACCTTGCGCATACATCTGTAAGATGTAATCCCTAAAACCAACGTACATGCAAATCGAATCATTCAAATCCATTCTTCCAAAATACAAAGCTATATTTTTCGATGCCTTTGGTGTTCTTAAAAACTATAATGGTTTATTACCCGGTATTGAAAATACCTTTGCGTATTTGAAAGAGCAAGGACAGGATTATTATATTGTTACGAATGATGCATCCCGTAGTCCGAAGCAATTGGCTGAATCGTATCATAAACTTGGTTTGATGGCCATTACAGAGGATCGTATCATATCTTCCGGTATGATCACAAAAGAATACATCGATCTGAAAGTGGACGGCGGTATTGTAGCTTATTTAGGAACCGAAAACTCGGCACACTATTTGCAAACTCCTGAAATAAAATTGCTGCCCGTAAGTGCTATCAACGACAGTAATATTGGCGAGGTGAATGCACTTGTATTACTTGATGACGAAGGGTTCAACTGGTTTCATGATTTAAATAAAACAGTAAATTTATTACGCAAGCGAACCATACCTGCAATTGTAGCAAATACCGACAACACCTACCCGCTTACAAAACATGATGTAGCGATTGCTATTGGTGGTGTTGCTACAATGATTGAGAGTATATTGGGCAGACGATTCATTCGCTTTGGCAAACCCGATTCTCAAATGTTTATGTTTGCCTACGATATGCTCAGACAAAAATCAGACATTACGAAACGTGAAATTTTAATGGTTGGAGACACCTTACATACAGATATTTTAGGTGGTAATAAATTCGGGTTGGATACAGCACTTGTATTAACAGGAAATACACGTATTGACGATGCTGAAACAAAAATAAAATCTACAGGTATTGTACCAACACATATCTGCGAATCTGCAGTAATCGAATAATTTTAAATATAAAACAACTAACTAATTTTACCCTATATGAAAAAAATATTGCTCGTCGCTGGTTTGCTATTTTGCTCGCAAACCATTTTTGCCCAATTAGAAAAGGGCATGTTCGCTATCGGACTAACTTCAGCATTCACTTCCAACAAAACAGTGAATGAAACGAATTCTTCTCCAGCACATTACAATGATACGCGCACGTACAAATCGTATAATCTAGCTCCAACCCTTAGTTATTTTCTTACGAACCGTTTTGCAGTCGGACTTTCAGTTGGATATGCCGGTTACAAAGATATACATGAAAATACAAATACGGATATTCCATTGACTCAAAAAAGTTATTTCTACGACGAAACCACTTCGAATGGAACAAACGTTTCACCTTTCATAAAATATTATTTTCCATTAAGTGATCATTTTAATTTTCTACTCAAAGCAGGATTTTCCAATACCTTCAGTACAGGAAAAACTTCCGGCTATGAAGAACTTACTAATTATGATGGGGCTGGAAATGCAACCAGTGTTACAAGATCAAATGAGTATGGCCCTAACAAAACAAAAACCATGGATATGACTACCGGAATCAGTCCGGGTGTGTTATTTATGCCGGGCAAAAAAATCGGTTTAGAATTTTCATTGGGTAATGTGATTGCATATAGTTCACGTACTTCTAAAACAACTGACAATGCAACCGGCAATACAACCAAGGCAACAACAACCGGTTTGCAGTTTTTCAACTTCAATACAATCAGCATCGGTACAGGTATTTATTACTTCTTTTAAGAAATAGCGTTCATCTATTACAAAAAAAGTCTTCTCATTTAAGGGAAGACTTTTTTATTTTCTGAACCAAAGAGACAGTTGTACAAAAGGTTTATACAGCCAATAAACGGGATCGTATAGTTTTAATATATTCAGATATTCCTCAACGAGCTCTACGTAGTTGTATCTATATGCTTGTCGTGCTTCATACCTACAGCGCTTTACCAATGCCTGTTTTTCACTATCTGATCTACACAGCCACCAGGCTTTTCTACATACCTGTAAGGTAGAATCAAACATAAATTCTTTATGAGAAGTATAAAATCCGGAAGATAAGGAAGCAGGAACATTTCGTTTCGCAGAAAGGATCTCCGGAATATAACGGTATTCAACTATACGTGATGAACGGATCCAAAAATCAAAATCTTCATACGCCAGCGATTCATCGTACCCATTCAATTTCTCAAACACTTCTCTGCGCACCATCATCCCAACAGGGTTGATGTAGTACTGACTTAATACCGCATCAAATACATTACCTTCAGGAATCTTACTTGGATGACTTTTATGATGGAATGCAGGATAATGTGGGGACAAGACCTTACCATTTATATCAATGAGATCAACATTAGTAAATACAACACCAGTCTTCTTATCCGATTGTTGAAACAGTGCTACCTGTTTTTCAATTCGTGTTGAATACATGAGATCATCCAATGCAAAATCAATGATGTATGCTCCTTTGGCTAACGCAAAGGCATTATTAAACGATCTGCAATTGCCCGCATTAATATCATTTTTAAAAAATTGTACTGAACGTCCTTGAATATATTCTTCGATAACAGCTGCGCTAGCATCCGTACTTGCATCGTCTACAATGATCAGTTCAATGTTTGAATATGTCTGGTTATAAACAGACTCTAAAGCCTCTTTGATATAAGGAGCATGATTATAACTTAGTGCAATAACCGTTACAAGCGGCTGTTCTCTACCATCCATACATTTCTATAATAGAAGATCACCAATACACTGTATACAACGTAGCGCATCAGGTTTGCCATCGCCATAACTTCCCATGTAAAATAGTCTGTTCCAAAAATAAATACCAGTATAAACGCCGCACCGGAAATAATTTCATACACAATAAATCTTCTGGTATCTGAAGAAGCCATCAACAAATATGCTCCTACCCAAGACACACATCTCAACCAATCGCCGATCAGGATCAGCAAAAAATATTTATCTGCCTTTATAAATTCTTTAGAAAATAAAATCTGAAACAACAAATCACGCAATACGAACATTGAAGCCACACCTATGAATGTTACAGGAACATACAAGAGCATAAACTTTTTAACAAAAGCATGCAGTGCCTGTTTGTCTTTAATACTTTCAGCTGCATACGGATAAAAAATAGTTGAAAGAAATGCCCCACATAAAAAAACAAATGCCTGAGATATTTTAACAGCCGATTGCCACAATCCCGATTCATAGGGACCGATCAGATCAAAGGCAATTTCACGAACTACATAATCCAGAAATTTCCCCGACAACAAAGATACCACACCCATAATGATCAATGGCATAAAATAATCTTTGCTGCTGAATACCGATGTAACGTCCTTCCATGAATATTGAAACTTTCTAAAAACGGTAAAGAACATGTAAATAAAAACCGGAAAATTAGAAAGCGTTACAGCCAATATGATCCAGTAGAGAGAATCTGTAATATCAAAGTATAAACAGCATCCCATTCCCAATACAGAAGTAATGCCCAATAAAAATGTATATACGGCATAGCGCTTCAGTTTATGTCGGGCGACCATCCACGAAGATGCAAGCAAATTCAATACAAATAGAAAGAATGAAACACCAATCAGCAAAGAGGAACCTTTATCCAGAAATAATTCTTCCAGGGGTGAGTCTGCCCAGTACATATACACAATCAGACAGATCCATTGAATAAGAAATATGAATACATTCCAGACAACGGTATGTGTAATGATTCTTCCGGTATGTGCCTTACTGTCCTGCTCTTGTGTTAATTCGTTGATGAAAGCTTTATGAATTCCTTCCTGCGGAATATGCATAAAGAAGGCAACCAGATTTTGATAATGTGTTAATAGGGCTAAACCAATCGGACCAAAATAAACCGAAACGATTTTATTGTAGACAAAACCAAAGCCTACATTTAAGAAGATACTGACTAATGAAAAAAAACTGCTGCGAATTTGATTCATAACAAGGCAAATGTACGGATTCAGATCAAAAATAAATAATCTAATTCGCCCTAAAACAACAAGGTATATGTTCTTTTACTGCAATCTTTTGCACCTACATGCTTTTTGAATTGATGCAGACCTTCATTCAGCACCCCATCTACGGATGAGATTCCAAGATCAATAAGAGTATAATTTTCCTGAACCGCCTTTTCATAAAGGGTTTCAATCAGCAAAACCGTTGGACTTAATTCGGCATAAGCCGGATCAGAAGCTGCAATAAAATAATACAACACCTCTTTATTCACACGAACAAAAACAGTATTGGCAATCAATCTGTCGTTTAAAAATACTCCAGCATAAGTATATACATCCGGAATGGCAGAAAGCGAATAATAATCTTCTTTGGAAATGGTGATTGGAAAACCTTTATCCATACGTGCATTGCAATACACATTGTACCAATCATCTGTCTCTACACGATCAAACAATTCTACACGCATTCCCAACTTCTTTGCATTGTTCAGTCGTCTTCTTTTTTGAGCATCAATGTCTGCAACAAACAAACGTTCCGTGTTCACGACAATATACTGATTGGTTTCATTTACCTCCTCCTTAAAACCATTAGCAAGCAGTGCTTGATGTATTGCCTCCCAAACGTTTGTCTGATAACATTGTGGTGCTTGTTTAATAACCAATGATGTTGCACGTCTTGCAGCAAGATCGGTTTTCAGTTCTTTAATAAAATCAGATACATGCGTAGAGATCGTACATTCAATGCCTGCAAAGGGAGCGCAATAACCGCTCACATAATTCCCTTCAGATATTTCTACACAATTCAATAAAATATCCGGAGCAATTGTTTTATCAGCAAACGAATGTACCGTTGCTTGATGTGCATGCAAATAAAAATATTGATTGAATAAAAATTGAGCAGGAATGCTTTTCGCTATCGTAGATGAGATCAGCACTGCCGTTTATTTAGTTGAAATAAATACATCGTGATTCCGGATGTAATCCGATTCATCAAATTCTTCAGATGCAAGACACAGCAACACGGCATCCTTTGCCAGATTTATTTTACGCCAATGCAATACCGGAACAAATAAACCTATAGATGGTTTATCTAAACGGAATAATTCTTTTCCACCCTGTCTATTCTCCAGTTCAACTTCAATCGCACCGTTTAACGCAACCAATACCTGCTTGCACACTTTATGCGCATGATTACCACGTTCTATATGTTCGGGCGTATGGTATACCCAGTAAACACGCTTGATCTCAAAGGGCACATGACTATTGCTTTGCGCAACAGAAATATAACCCACTTCTTCATCGCCTATTCCTGTAAAATGTATCCGATATGGTTTTTCCGACATAGAAATTTTATAACTTTGGTAAATATACTGATTTACGCGAAAGTGTCGTAAACGAACAACTATGATTTATTAACCGTCCATGTTCTATCTTGTTTTAACCATTCTTTGCACGTCAGCGCTCTTCATATTATTTCGTGTATACAGTAATCTAAAGATTGATATATTTCAAAGTATTGTATGGAACTATGTTGTATGCTCCATTACCGGCTTCATTCAACAATACAGTTTACTGAATGAAGCGTTGTATCATAAACACATCAATACCGTTATTGCCTCCAGTATACTGGGCAGCTGCTTTCTTCCATGCTTTTTCCTGATTGGCATTTCAACTCAGCGAGCAGGCTTAACAACGACTACCATGGCTAATAAATTATCTATGGTTATACCTGCCGGTTTTGCAATCGTTGCCGGCCTTGCTCCCTTTGCATGGCTTCAGGTTGCAGCGTTTTTATTGGGGATTATTTCCATCTATTTAGTTACTCAAAAAAATTCAACAGAAACTATCGCAGATGTTCCGGCATCCAATCGATATCTTCCCTGGTTTGTATTTCTTTCTGCAGGTTTATTAGACTTAGCGATACTGTACATAAACCAAACCATTGCTAGTCCTGAAAGTGTTGGTTTATTTTCGATCCATACTTTTTTAGCAGCAGCTTCCTGGGGTTCGATCACATTGATCTTTCTGATTCTTACAAAGAAAATACAGTTTGAATCAAAAGCAATTTTAAGCGGAATTGTATTGGGTATACCAAATTATTTTTCTGTGTATTATTTATTAAAAACATTAAACCATTTTCAGCATGATGGCTCTTTTGTTTTCCCCATGTTAAACCTCTGTGTGATCCTGTTTACAGCAGTTGTATCGTTTCTTTTTTTCAAAGAAAAATTTACAACACGACTTAGCATTGGCTTAATACTCGCATCTTCATCTATTCTGTTATTGTATCTGATAAAAGCATAATTAATGTCTTTAGATAATTTACAATTCGTCGTACCACAAAAAAGTGGTCTGACGAACGATGTTAATCGAACAAGCATAAACACCAATAACAAAAAAACCTCATCCCCAACCCTTCTCCTTAAGGAGAAGGGAGCGTTTCTAATAGTAAGTAACGATATTGCATTATGAAAGATGATTTTTATTTCACGATCGCTGAATCTACAACTTCAGAATACAAAGAAAAAGGAAGTCGGTTCCTGGCCTTTTCGTATGCGGTTTCCAGCGAACAGGAAATAAAAGATATTCTTCATGAACTGAAGAAAAAATATTACGATGCCCGTCATATCTGTTACGGCTACATTATTGGCACAGAAGATCGCATCCTGAAAGGACAGGACGACGGAGAGCCTTCACATACCGCAGGTACGCCAATATTGAATCAGATCCGTTCAAAGAATTTAACTCAAACATTAGTTGTGGTAGTGCGCTATTTTGGTGGAACGAAATTAGGCGTAAGCGGGTTAATAGAGTCGTATAAAGAAGCCGCAAAAGCATGTCTGGACAAAGCTACCATCCTTGAAAAATATATTTCTGATACCTTAGAAATTACGTTTGAAGCTGCTCTTCAAGGCGAAGTGATGCGTTTGGTAAAGGAATTTAATGGTCAGATTTTATCGTTAGATTATCAAAGTAAGATCATTCTGCAAATAGAAATGCGTAAAAGCATCACTCCTAAGTTCTTACAAAAGCCAATTCTGGGAGTTGCTGTTGAGATTCTGACAAACAAGGAACAATAAGGAATGGTTAAACTCTTACACATTCCTTTTATTTCCCTTGAAATACTGTTAATTTTGAATTCTAAAACTAATCTTATAAAACATTGAGTAAGAAAGTAAACGTTGGTTTGGTTCAATTGTCTTGCAGCAGCAATGTGAAAGACAACTTTGATAAAAATGTGAAAGGCATTCGTGAAGCAGCAGCGAAAGGTGCGCAGATCATTTGTCTTCAGGAATTATTTGGGTCGCTCTACTTCTGTGATGTAGAAGACTATGATAATTTTAAATTAGCAGAAGCTATCCCCGGTCCTGCTACCGATGCATTTCAAGCATTGGCAAAAGAGCTTGGTGTAGTAATCATTGCTTCCCTATTTGAAAAACGTGCGGAAGGTCTGTACCACAACACTACTGCTGTGATTGACGCAGACGGAAGTTATTTAGGTAAGTATCGTAAGATGCACATACCGGATGATCCGGGTTATTATGAAAAATTCTATTTCACACCAGGTGATCTTGGATATAAAGTTTTCAAAACAAAATTTGCAACGGTAGGAGTGCTTATCTGCTGGGACCAATGGTATCCGGAAGCAGCGCGTATCACATCGTTGATGGGTGCAGACATTCTCTTCTACCCGACTGCTATCGGCTGGGCGGATCACCAGACAGAAGAAGTAAACACCGATCAGTACAATGCATGGCAAACAATCCAGCGCTCACATTCGGTTGCGAATGGCACGCCGGTAGTATCTGTTAATAGAACAGGGATCGAAGCGGGCATGCAGTTCTGGGGCGGATCATTTGTATCAAACGCACAAGGTCGTTTGTTATATCAGGCACCGCACTTAACGGAAGAAATACACGTACAGGAAATTGATATGTCGCAAACAGACTATTACCGTACACACTGGCCTTTCCTTCGCGACAGACGCATCGATTCGTATGCGCCGATACAGAAGAGGTTTATTGATGGAGACTAGGTAAGCCTATGGCAAAAAGGTCAATGCTTAAGAGCAGTAGTAAATTCATAGAGTTTCTTTCTAATAATTATTAAAGCAAAAAGGTCGTCCCGATAGTTATCGGGACGACCTTTTTGCTTTAAGCTTTTAGCGTTAGACTTTGAACACTCAAGTTTGACTATGTAGCACGATCACTTCGTTCGACGTTATCGAATAATTTCAACATAACCATTAAATGATTTATTATGGCTATCCTTTAGATTTATAATATAGAAATAGGTACCATCAGGAAGGTCACCACCATTTTTTGAAATCCCTCTCCAATTTTCTATGTATCCTTTAGGATAATTATAAACAATAGTTCCCCAACGATTGAAAATAATCACTTCTGCAGATGTATATTCAGATAAGCCAGCGATTTCCCAAGCATCATTTACATTATCACCATTGGGTGTAATTACATTTGGAATTTTAATAGGCGGAAGCACTTTTATAAAAATAGAATCTTCTGCAAAACATTTATCACCTTGAACTACTACATAGTACATTGCACTTTGATTGTTATAAAATGATACTGTAGGACTATTAACTGGAACAATAGGTGGATTCGGCCTCCATGTGTATGTGTAAGTACTAAGCCCCCCAACAACAGACAAGTTTATTGGGTCATTCCATTCAATTGTTGAAGATTGGGCATCTAACTTAATTGAAATATCTTCTGTTTTCACATGAACTATTTGTGATTGAGCTTCACAAATTCCATTGTTATATACATTTAATCTAAAATAACCTCTTTCGGAAGTTGTATAATTAGGTTGCGTACTTACTTGATAAAAATTAATATTATCATCACTTTTATACCAGACAAAAGAATAGTGTTCTAAGGGGTCTTGATATGATTGATATTCTACAGATTCCCCTGTACATAAAATTGTATCATTACCAATAATTTTCGCAATAGGTCTTGTTGTTACACCTACTGTTTTCGTAATTTCTGTTTTGCAATTTTTCGAATCAATTACCTGAAGTTTATAATCTGTCGTTACTAAGGGCGTAGCAACAACAGTAGCAGTATTAAGAGAAGAAAGTCCCAAAGTTGGCGACCAATCATAATGCAAAACTCCCGTGTAATTCGTTACCGATGCATTAAGTGTTACAGGTGAACCACTACATACATCACTTCCATCTATTGTAACAATTGGTTTGGGATTTATTGTAACGGTAGAAACTACAGTATCCTTACAAAATTCACTATCCGTAACTATAATTTGATAATCAGTTGTAATACTTGGTTGGACTTTGGCACTAGCATTTGATACGAAACTTAATCCTGTAATAGGAGTCCAAGCATAATCCAACATTCCAGTGCCACCTAAGACACTTGCCGTTAATAACCCTTCTTCACCTTCACAAATAGCTAAACTATTGACAGCAATTTCTGGTTTTGATAAAATCTCTACTTGAATTTCTGCTTTACTACTCTCGCATGTATTAACCGTTTGTGTTACAAAATAATTAAAAGTTCCTACATGTTGTGTATTTGGTGAAGGAATAGTTGATTCTCCAGTAACGTCTGATAGATCTTGATACCATAGTAAATTTGTACCTGTTATTGAAAAAGGAACAGTTTGGATATCTTTACAAAATTTAAAATTAGTAACTGTTGGTATTGTAGTTAATTGATATGTTAATTTTATTGTATCACTATAAACTACTGAACATATACCATCTTGAGTTTTCCTTCTATACCAAGTATCAGAATTAATAGTAATAACAGGAAGATGATTCATTGTATTCGAATTTGATTGAAGTTGCCAGGAATTCAAATCGGTTGACAATTCCCATGAATACGTATAATTACCATCACCACCTGAAGACGCAGCAACTTCTTTTAATTCTTTAGGAACATCCCCATCACAAACAATTTGATCCGAGCCTATTTTACCAGGTAGGACTGCAGGTAAAACGATTACTGTAACCGTATCGGAGTAACCTTCATAGCAAGCTGATATAACCTTTCGACGATAATTTCTAGTGCTTAGTAATTTTTGTGTTTCTGCAAAAGAACTAGTTGCTGTATTTAAATCAATCCAAGTAGTTAAATCTTCTGAATATTCCCACGAATACGTATAATTTCCATCCCCCCCTGTAGCAAGGGCATTACTTGATACTACTGCAGGTTTTGAATTATAACAGATGGTTTGATTTGAACCTATTTTACCAGGTATGACTACAGGTGATACGATTACTGTAACCGTATCGGAGTAACCTTCATAGCAAGTTGTTTTAACCTTACGACGATAATTTCTAGTCCTTAGTAATTTTTGTGTTTCTGTAAAAGAATTAGTAGCTGAATTTAAATCAATCCAAGTAGTTAAATCTTCCGAATATTCCCATGAATACGTAAAACTTCCATTACCACCTGTAGCTAGTGCAATGCTTGATAATACTGCAGGTTTTGAATTATAACAGATGCTTTGATTCGAACCTATTTTACCAGGTTTTAATTCTGGATATATTTCAATAAAAATGGAATCTATTGAACGACATTGAATTGAATTTGCTATTCCATTCTCAGAAATTAACAATCGATACCAACCAGAATCAGCTAATGCAATATTGTTTTTTGTAAACGTTTTAGAATTTGCACCAACGATATCTATCATTATTCCAGCAGAATTTTTGTGTTGCCATTGATATTCTGGAGTAAGATAATCCGTCCCAATTACTGATGCATTTAAAAGTAAATCATTCCCTAAGCAAAGCTTTTTTATACCATTTGAAATGTTAATGGAATACTTTGGTAAGCAAGGTTTAAACTCAATATCATCCAAGGCTAAATCATTTCCCCCTCCTCCCGGATTATTATTTAAAAGAAGTAGTGTTATATCACTAGTCGTTGTAGTAAATGTTAAGGAATGCTGTATCCATTGAAAGGTGTTTTGATTGTTAATATCACCTGTTTCATAAAAAGTTATTAGATTATTATTTATGCTATTACGAATTTCAAATCGAACATTGGGTTTTATTCTTGTAGCATTATATAAATCAACATTTGCTAACCAAACTGAAAAATTATATGTTACGCCAACACATAAACCTGAAATATTTTGTCTGTAAAATTCATCGGGAGCAAAACTAGCATTTACCATCATCATATAACCACCCGGATCACCTGTATGATCTTTTGCACCTAAATGCCAAACATTAAAAGGATTAGGAACGCTGTTTATAAAAGCAAACTGACCATCATTTATCGTATTTGATCCCCCACCAAATACTTGATTATATGAAGTAGTAAAGCCTTCCACAGCAGGTGTATTTGTGCTAAATTGTGGGCTACCCTTACCAAATGTTTGTTTTAATGTTGGGGCTGCCCCACTATTAAGGCATTGTGAAAACGATTCAACACAACTAAATAATAAGAAGGTAATAATTAATAAAATTCTCTTCATAATAGATTAAGTAAAATTGCAGGATCTATGCACAAAGCCAATTAATTTTAATAAACTCATTATAAATAAGATATAAAGTATATCAGCCTTAAAAAGCTTTATTTCGGCAAGATTCAATCACTAACATATTGGTATATAATCCATTCATAAATAAATGTACTTACACCATAAACTTCTAATATTCAATACCTTATTAAAAATCGGAGCAAATTTTATTTTACCCCACAAACTGAAGCTCTGAGAATAAGGCTGACTTGTATAATTTTATTATTAATCTGTATTATTTCCTGATTATATAGCCTGTTAAATAATACTCTTGATAAGCGCATAAGTAAACAGTCCAAACGAACTTTGGGAAAAATAATACTTCGAATCTTGATCAAATCTCTTTTACAGGTACGCCAGGCAGTTTTTTCTAAGAAATTTAAAAAGGAAAATTCCTTAAATAAAATCCGGGATAATTGAATTTCAGTCCAAAGAATTAATTATTTAAAGCTTTTTATGAAGTATTCACATCTACTGTTGACTATTTGGGATTTTTATCTGAACAATAGTGAAACAGACTATACATGAAAATGTGCTATAAAAAAAGCAGCAAAGGATACATACACGGTGCCAAACGTTTTAAAAAATTGCCATTACGACGAGTAAAACTTAAGGCCTAATGCTAAAAGCTCTATACTTGAGAGCAGTCTTTAATTGTTAAAGTTTCTTTCAAAGAATAAAAACAAAAAGGTCGTCACGTTAAATTAACGAGACGACCTTTTTGTTTTAAGCTTTTCGCGTTAGGCTTTAAGACAGTTTCTCTACCTTAATTCCAAACCAGCCTTTAATCTTACGGCTTGCTTTGTAATTGATGTAGTACATAACCGGCACCAAGATTAAGGTTAAGAATGTTGCAAACGCAAGACCGTGGATCATTGTCCATGCAAGAGGTCCCCAGAATGCAACGCTGTCACCACCGAAGAAAATGTGTGGATTACCTTCAGCGAATAAACGTACAAAGTCGATGTTCAAACCAACTGCCAATGGAATCAAACCAAGAATGGTTGCCGTTGCAGTAAGCAATACGGGAGTCATACGTACTTTACCAGCATGTACGATCGCATACTTCAGATCGTGTCCTTCTTCCATAATTGTATCTGTAAATTCAACCAGGATAATACCATTCCGCACCACAATACCTGCAAGTGCAATGATACCAACACCTGTCATTACAATAACCAACGACATATCAAAGATACACACACCCAGAAATACACCGATAATACTGAATCCGATCTCAGAAATAATCAACAGTGGTTTACTGATTGAGTTAAATTGAGTAACAAGGATAAAGAAAATCATAAGAAATGAAATCAACATTGCCATTCCTAAGAAGGCGCCTGTTTCTGCCTGCTCTTCCTGTGCACCTGTCAATTGAATAAGTACTTCGGAAGGTTTCTTAAAATTCGGAAGCAGCTTTTTGATCTCTGCATTAATTTCATTGCCATTTGCTCCGGACAATACATTCGAAGATAACGTTACGATACGACGTTGATTTTTACGTTTTACACCACCGTATGAATTACCAAAATGCGCAGTGGCAATAGATGACAATGGAATCTGACGAATCTGTCCGCCCATATTCATATCGCGGAACGTAATTTTTGAATTCATAATGTCATCGATGTTCGTACGCTGATCAAATGTATATCTCAATTCAATATCATATTCATCATCCTTATCGCGGAATTTGGAAACGTCTTTACCAAACACTGCATAACGCAATTCCATACCGATCTGCGCGACAGAAACACCTTCGGCATTTGCTTTCTCTTTATCAATATCTATTACAATCTCAGGTTTGTTTTTTACTACATCCGATTTCAAATCTTCAATTCCTTGAATACCTGAATTATCAATTTGTCTTTTCAACGATTCAGAAAGTTCGATCAATTCATCGTAATCATCTCCAATAAGTTCAATATTAATCTCCTTACCCGTTGGTGGTCCGCCTTTCTCCTGATCAACAATGATCTGCGCTCCAGCAATTCCTTTCACAGCATCACGGATCTTACTTAAGTATGGTACCGTTGATTCACCATTACGATGTGCAAACTCAACAAAGGCAACAGTAACTTTTGCTTTGTGCGGGGCAGTACTTAAATCCATTTCATTCGCATCACCTGCACCAATGGCAACATTGGTAATTACAGAGGATACAATCGGATTCTCGTGACCGATTACTTTAAATATACGATTTTCAACTACCTGTGAGATCGAATCGGTATACGACTGATCTGTACCGATTGGTAAACTAACATACGCGTAGATAAAATTGGGATCACTTGTAGGAAAGAATTCAACTTTAGGTTTAACAATAAAGAAGGTTAAGAAGATCGAGAAGAAGAATAATACTACAATGCCGCCAAGTAATATAAACGGACGGGCACCCTGCAGACACCATTCAAGTACTTTTTCATATTTATTTTGTACACCAGGCCAGATATCATCCTGAAAATGCTGAATGACATCGATCAGTACAAATTTGTTTAATGAATACAATAATGACAATACAATTACAAAGTTTCCGAAACCGAATGAACCGGCTGCATAACCCAGTAAAGCAATCACCACAAATACGATCATTGTAATAATATAACCTCTTGTTATCTTTTTATGACTTTCACCATGTGCATGTGGTTTCATGAAATCTACCGCGAACACCGGGTTCATAATATATGCTACCAGCAAAGATGCAAGTAAGGTAACAATCAGGGTAACCGGTAAGAAGTACATGAATTTACCAATGATCCCTTTCCAGAATAATAATGGAACGAACGGTGCAAGCGTTGTCATTGTACCGGAGAATACCGGCATGAACACCTCACCTGTGGCCTGCTTAGCGGCTTGTTTGATCGGCACCTTTCCATTTTCATAGATACGGTGTGTGTTTTCAATAACAACAATCGCATCATCCACCACAATACCCAAAGCAAGTAAGAATGCAAATAGTACAATCATGTTTAATGTAATACCCATTGTTGGTAGTACAAGGAATGCAATGGCCATAGAAAGCGGCACAGACAAACCAACAAAGATGGCGTTGGTTGTACCCATAAAGAACATCAGAATAATAACAACAAGTATGAAACCGATAATGATCGTGTTGATCAAATCATGTAACGTTGTACGTGTAGCATCCGACTGGTCACCTGTGATCGTTATTTTTAATCCATCAGGCAATTTTGTTTTTTGTTGCAGCTCAATCAAGTCCTGAATTTTATCCGAGGCATCAATCAGGTTCATCCCTCCACGTTTAATAACGTTCAGTGTAATTACGTTTTTACCATTCAAACGCGCAAAGCTTTCTGCTTCCTTGTATGTATCCTTTACACCACCCTTTTCAAGAATGTCTTTCAAATAAGTCTTTGCACCCGACTGAGATAAGATCAGCAGATTATCAATTTGATCCATCTTGTCAAACTCACCCGTAACAGTAATATTTCTTTTGATACCATCCATCTTAATGGTACCGCCGGAGATTGTTAAGTTTTGACTTTGAATAGCGCGCTCTACATCAGCAAATGTAATGTTAGCTGCTTCCATTTTATATTTATCCACGTTCACCTGAATCTCACGCTCAGGAGCACCAACGATATCTACACGACGGATCTCTTTCATAGATTCGATCTGATCCTGCATATCATCCGCATATTTTTTCAGCTTGCTCAATTCATAATCTCCCGAAAGGTTTATACCCATAATCGGAACTTGCGAAACGTCAACTTCAATTACCTGCGGATCATCCGGTAAATCTGTAGGCAAATCATTTTTAGCCTGATCTACCGCATCTTTTACTTTTTGTTTTGCAACGTTAACATCAACGTCTGTATTGAATTCCACCAATACACTTGAATAATCCTGTATGGAATTACTGGTAATTTTTTTAACACCAGAAATACCTTTTACTTGTTTTTCAATGTGCTTGGTAACCAACTTCTCCATATCCGTTGGTGAAGTACCGGGATAAATGGTAGCAATGTACATCTGAGGAAATACAATCTCAGGAAATTGCTCTTTGGGCATGCTGAAATAAGACATCAAACCGAAAAACGATATGAGTACGGTCAGTACATAAACACTTGTCTTATTATCAATGGACCAGCTACTAAGTTTAAACTCTTTCATATATATAAGCTTTTGTTTGCATGCAATCTTTCGATTACACAACTTTATCTAATGAGTTGTAGAACTATTCAAATTTAATCGGCTGACCTTCTACTAAATCCTGGTAACCGATTGTGATTAATTTATCACCTTCTTTTAATCCGTCTAAAACCTCTACAGAGTTTTCATAGTGTTGACCAAGGGTTATAAAGCGCTTTGCAGAAACAGTACCATCTACAACGTATACATAATTTTTATCGTTGTTACGCTGAACAAGATTCATCGGAATCACAACAATAGAAGGGTTTGTGTAATCTTTGATCTTAATGTATGAGATCATGTTTGCCTTTAATAAATTTTGATCCTGCTTTAAACCCAGATCAACCTGGAATGTTCTATTTATAGGATCAATAACATCTCCCACAACGGTTACACGCGTTTTAACATCTTTCTTCAGATCCGGGAAGGTTACAACTGCTTCCTGTCCTACTCTTACATTTTTCACATACGATTCAGAAATATTTGCAACCAATTTCACATCATTTGCATTTACCAGTCTGAATGCAGGATATCCTGGAGCTAACATTTGTCCTTCTTTAGCATATACTTCATCTATAACCCCTGCAAATGGTGCGCGAATAGAAGTTTGAGAATATTGTTCCTGCAACGTTGCTTTTCTGCTTTCTAAAGATTCCTTCTGATTCTTCGCCTGAAGGTATTGTACTTCAGTACCAATTTGCTGATCCCATAAACGTTTTTGTTTGTCATACAATTGATTGGCTAACTCCAACGCTTTATCGATCTCCTGAATCCCTTTCAGGATCTGCTCGCCATCTGTTTTGGCAAGCAAGGCACCTTTTTGTACCGACTGACCTTTCACTACATATATTTTTTCTACAGAACCTCCTATGGTAGAACTGATCTGAACATTTTTGTCCGAATCAATTTTTCCTTGAACCTGAATATAATGTACAAACGGTGCTTTCTTTACTGCTTCAAAACCTACTACAATATATTTTGTAGCATCGGTTGTATCTGTTTTTTTAATTTCTTCTTCAAGTGCTTTAATTTTTTCGGATAAAGAAGATTGTTCCGATTTCAATTTTTCTAATTCGGCTTTTTTATCCGGTGCGCTACAAGCGAACGTTAGTGCTAGTAAGCCTAAACCTAAATATGTATATGTTCTGTTTTTCATAACGAATGTTTTTTTTAAGAGTAAAATATTCTAAAATAATTATTCTGAATAAAGTGTACCGGTTGCTTTTTGATAATCAATTAAAGAAATAAGCGCATTGTAAACCGCATCATAATAATTCGTTTGTGCTTCTTTAAATGAATTCTCCGCGTCAACAACTTCAATGTTTGAACCTACACCTTCATCGTACTTTATTTTTGTTTGTTTAATTACCTGCTCAGATAATTCCAGATTGCGGCGTTGAGATCTGATGTTGGCAACGTTGTTATCTAAGATCAATTTTGTTTGCTGAACCTGAAGATCGATTACATCTTCCATCAGGTCCATGCTGTTTTGAACCTTCTGTACTTTCAATTTCGCTCCCTGCTGTTGATAATAGTGATTCAATCCGGTGAAAAGCGGAACAGATAATTTTGCTCCTATAAACCCATAACCATAATACTTGGTTGAATACAAGTCGGAATAGGTGTTTGAAGCATTAAGCACACCTGCAGTTCCAAAAGCAACCAGCTTCGGATAACTGATAGCTCTTGTATTTTTGTAATTCAATTCTTCCAGTCTTTTTTGAGTATTCAGTATGGAATATTCGATTCGTTTGTTGTAGTCAAAAGAAGACATATCCGGATTACTTGCAGTGTTTAAACGCGTAACCAATTCATCCAATGTACCGCTCAATTTTAAATCTACATTCACCGGGTAACCCATTTGATATTTCAACAAGGCATAGGTAAGGATAAGTTGATTATCAACATTTACACGCTCCGACTTTAAATTATTTGATGTTACTTCCAAACGATTCACTTCTAAACTTTCAGCAAAACCTTCTTTATTGATCTGCTTCAATTGCTTCAACGACGTATCGATACGTGCAATGTTTGCATCCAGTAACTGAATACGCTGCTGATTAATTAACACCAGATAAAAGGCTTTTGTAATTTTATCTGTTGTTTCAATCTTCGTTTGAGTCATTGATTTCGTAGCAAGCTCTGAATACGTTTTCGAAGCTTTCAAACCAAGTAAATAAGAACCATCAAACAGAATTTGTGAAGCATTCAACGTTGCAGTATTCGATGCCTTCAACTGAAATAAATTTCGCATTGCATACGTACCATTCGGATCAGCACCAGGTGCTACAGGGGCACCAAAGTTACCTGCAACTGCATTTGTTACGAACATACGTTGCAATTCGATGTTATACATCGTTGTCCCTTCAAAATTTACCTGAGGCAAACCGTATGCACGCGTTTCATTTATTTTGTATTGAGAGATCTGTTGATCAATCATGGCATTTTTAACATCTGCCTGATTGGTGAAAGCGTAATCAATACACTTGTCAAGTGTGAACAGGGAATCCTGTTGTGCATACGCACCATGATATAAAATCAAGGTGACGAGCAACGATAAGACGGATAGTTTTTTCATAGTTTAGTATAGTATAAGTAGTGTGTTGTTGTTTTATTCTTCTTCCTGTATTTGTTTGTATTTGTTTATCAGCTTGTGTCCTTTTAATGTGCAGATACCATATAAGAAATGATCGAGCAACTGTATCTGAACATCCGAAAAGTATTTACCTTCTTTAAATATCCGTGGGTTAAAGCCCCATTCTACCTGCTCCATACGCAAGCGCGATAAAATATCTATGTTGATATTTGGCCTGTAATAACCCATATCAATTCCCCATTTTAAATTTTCTGCCAGAGAATTAATGATGCATGCTTCTTTAAAACTCAAATAACTTTCATACGCTTTCGGATAATAGCGCTGAATTTCCATCAGCAAAAACGGATTCATGTTGACAAATAAGGATCGCATGTAGTCAGATAATCTCAACACTTCGTCTATCGGATCTTTCGCTGTTGCATGTATCAGGTCAACCTGAGATTCCTGGTTTTCCATGCTCGACTTTACAGCCAATGTCACCAATTCATCTTTATCGGAAACATGCTGATAAATTGTCTTCTTAGAAACACCTAGCTTTTTGGCAACTTCATCCATGGTAATAGACTTTACTCCATAAGCCAAAAACAAGGATTCCGCTCCTGAAATAATTCTATTTTTAATATCTTCCATAGGCATTGTATATTACTGCCTACAAAACTATAAAAACTTTTGAAATACAAATAGTTTCCTAAGTTTATTTATTTAAAAAAAGTAAACCCAACCTAAACAGCTGTCCATAAAATAAATAAAGCACGAATAAATTGAATTATTTCAATTTATTCGTGCTTTATCAAAAGTTTAAACTGGTAGAATTTACTCTATTGAGTTATTTGGAGCCAGCCTTTCCGGACTTCATAATTTAGATCGATAGAGAAATAATACACTCCATCACTTACATTCGGATACCACTTAAATCCGGGATCCTGACTGTAAAATACTCTTGAACCCCAGCGGTTATATATTTCTATTCCTTTAAAATACTTATCGCAATTGCCCACGGGTATACCCGGAATGTGATAGTAATCGTTCATCCCATCACCATTGGGAGTAATTAAGTTTGTGACTTCCATACCATCAAAAGATACATCATCCTGCTGAACAAGAATTCTTTGATGTATCGTGTCTCTTGGATTATTCGTACAACTATTATCTTTTATGATAAAATATACATCATAATTTCCCGGATGCAGATCATTGCAATTAGGCCGCCACGAAAACATTGAACTGATCGTTGAACTGCTGTCTTGAACATTCATGAAACTCATGCCCCGCTGGGGATTTGCAATTTTCAGAGATAAGAGATCGCCTGCATCGGCATCCGTACCATACACGTTAAATTTCAATTGCTCATCTACTTTAACTGTTTTCGGATTGCCTGGAGGATCAATAAATATTTGCGGCTGTGTGTTCTTTTCAACCTCAATTCGAATTGTAAAAATCAATGTATCATATTTTGCCGGACAGCGATTATCATTAATAACAATTTTGAATGGATAATAAGTTGTTTCATCAAGGCGTAAACCGCCTGCACATGGATCAAAGCAGGCATTAAACCATGTAGTATCTCTAAAGCCTGTTAGTGGAACTTGCGAAGGTATTGTAAAACCGGATGTCGGGTAGGGTGTATTGGTAGAGCCCGCAGGAAGATTTGATCGGGTATTGATATAAATCGTTTCTGAAATAAAGTGTGTAGCATCTACATCCGTAATATAAATAGGAAAACATCCTCCACCTTTTAGTTTAACACTCAACGTATCTCTCACTTTGATCCCGCTGTTTTGGAATGCAATGACCGGTTTATTATTCACCGGACAATCCTGAACGTTCAGTTGAAAATCTCTTCGCACTTCCCCTATTTTTTGTCCGTTTCTAAATTCCTCCACCTTCACTCCAAATACATAAACACCATTCGCAGAAGGATTAAATGTTGCTATACCTGTGGTTGGATCAATCGTAAAGGGCATACTTCCCGGTATAGGATTATCTCCACTATTTTTATTGGTCGTAGTATCCCATACAACATCTGTACTGGGATTAACAGAACTTCTTGGAGCAACCAGGCTATACTTCAAATCATCACCATCCCGATCAACTGCACTCAGATCAAATACATTTACGTTGTTTCTGCAAAAAAAATCGTTTCCAACGGGCACAAACTTAGGTGAATCATCTTGTATTGCATAACCTCTAAATTCTGTATACAAAGCTATATTTTCATTCTTTGGAGCTTTCAGATTAGCAATCTCCTGATTTCTGCAGCAGTCAGACCAGGTAATATAATAACTACCTGTTGGGCTGAACATCGCGGCGCCCAGATCAATTTCACCCATGTATACCTGTTTACTCGTTTCAATAATTGTTAGATTGCTGCAATAATTTCCATTATTGCTTAACAAGTCATTTGTGACCAGATCCAAACGCATGGAAGGGCTTGTTAACAGGATATTCGTATTTTTATCATAGATATCTACGTATGCTACAGTAGACGTTGATATACCATGTTGGCGAACACTGATCTCATTGATGTACTTATTCAAAATAACCCTGTACCGGTTTCCATTACCGGTCCTTTCCAGTACAATTTCACCACCAACAATATGAGTTGCATAACTTAACGTTTGAATGAAAAAGCAGATAACCAGAAAAATAAAACTTCTTAAAAATTGCTTATTCATAACTTCTAATGAACCCGTTAACCTAATCAAATATACATTTTTTTCATGATTACTCAGAATAATCAACAACCGTTTATTCAACCAAATTATTGCGTACTTTTGTATTAATTATGTTAGAAAGAGGTCAAATATTAGAATCGGTTTCCATAGAAGAATTGGGGGCAGAAGGTAAATGTGTTAGCAGATACAACAACATTGTTGTTTTCTCAGAAAAAACTGTTCCAGGTGATGTTGTTGATTTGAAAGTAACTCATTTTAAAAAGAAGAAATTCGGTGAAGCAAAGATCGATAAAATCATCACTCCTTCGCCAAACAGAGTCGAAGCAAAATGCCAGCACTTTGGTTTATGCGGCGGATGCAAACTTCAACATATTGATTATACCACTCAACTGCATTTCAAACAAAAACAGGTAAAGGATAATCTTGAACGTTTAGGCAAAATTGCTATTCCCGAGATAAAAGATATTATTGGTTCTTCTAAAATTTATGAGTACCGGAATAAATTAGACTTCACCTTCTCTAACAAACGCTGGCTGACAGATGAAGAGATGAGTCTTGAACACGATACGTTGTATGGACTGGGCTTTCATTTGCCCGGAAAATTTGATCGCGTTCTGGATATTGAAAAATGTCATCTTCAGCCTGAACCATCCAATTCCATTCGTCTGGAAGTAAAAGCATACGCATTAAAACACGGACTTACATTTTACAACGTACGTGCACATGAAGGTTTTTTACGAAACCTGATCATTCGTACTACCAATAAAAACGAAGTGATGGTATTGGTGCAGTTTGGTTACGATGATAAAACAATTATTCAGGATCTGTTAAGTCACTTGATAAAAACATTTCCTCAAATAACTTCTTTGGTCTATTTCATCAATACAAAAAAGAACGATACGTATTCGGATCTGGAAGTACACACATTCCACGGTCCGCCTTACATACAGGAAGAAATGGAAGGTTTAACATTCCGCGTTGGACCAAAATCTTTTTATCAAACAAATTCAGATCAGGCATATGTGTTGTATAAAGTAACACGCGATCTTGCAGGTTTAACCGGCAACGAAGTGGTGTATGATTTATATACAGGAACCGGTACCATTGCAAACTTTATAGCGAAGCAAGCCAAACAGGTGATCGGTATTGAATATGTTGCAGATGCGATTGAAGATGCAAAAGTGAATTCGAAGATCAACAACATCGATAATACCTTGTTTTATGCAGGTGATATGAAAGATGTATTGAACAAAGAATTTATTGAACGCCATCAACGTCCGGATGTGATCATTACGGATCCGCCGCGTGCAGGTATGCACGAAGATGTAATCAATACCTTGTTGTTTATCGGTGCTCCTAAAATTGTATATGTAAGCTGTAACCCGGCAACACAGGCGCGCGATCTGGCATTGCTGGATGCAGATTATGAAGTAACAAAAATACAACCGGTAGATATGTTTCCCCATACGGCGCATGTGGAAAATGTAGTACTGTTAACGAAAAGAGCATCCTCCTAAGCACTATGATTATTGAATAGAAATAGTTAAATTCAGTAACAACCAAATAAAACGTTATTGCTATGGAACTAACTATCGATTCAATAAGAACACTTGCAAACGAAAACCGTTTAAAAGACACATTAAAATACGACGATTCATTTGTAGTAAGTGGGTCCCTAAAAGATGAAGTTGAAACATTATTAAAAGAAGCTGAAATCGGGTATCAGGGAATAACTCAGGATTCAAATAACATCATGTACATCATACAACCCTACGGTGATCAGGGATAAAAATAGTTAACAAGAATTTCAATACGATTTATGACAGACCAATCAAACGACGCAGATATTGATGGCAAATTTCTAGGTACAATTTCATCCGATTTTATACACGTGTGTGATACATTAAAAGAAGGCGCGTATCAGATAAAAGCCCGTGGCATTTCAGATTATCCGATCTTCCCTATTTGTAAAGCAGACTTGCCTTTTGGCCAGTTGTTACTTGGTAAGAATGAAGTAAGCACACAGTGGAATTATTATGCATCTACAGCAGACGAATTTCAACAGCTGGGATTTATCGACAAAGAAAAATTTGATTCTTTTGGGGAAACCTATAAAGACCCGGAAGAATTCTGCTGCCTGTTTGTAGTCGACAAAGAGTTTACAAACTTTTTGTTTATACCGTATCCGGAGGATTAAAAAGTTTTACGTGTGAAGTTTTAAGTAATAAGAAAAACTTCACACGTAATTTTATTGAGCAAGTCTTGATATTTACATTCTTAAAACTTAAAACATATTACTTAGAACTTTTAAAATGATTCCAGCCCTGTGCTGTCACAGGTACCAGATTATCTCCTTTGGTATATACATGTACCCCTTCCTCTGCTGATTTGATGTAACCGATCACAGAAATATCCGGGTGATTTCTTATTTTTTCGTAATCGCTTTGAGGAATCGTAAACAACAATTCATAATCTTCTCCTCCATTCAACATAATTGTTAACGGATTGATATCAAACTCTCGTGCTGTATCAAATGCCATTTGATCAATTGGCAATTTATCTTCGTAGATATACGCTCCTACATTGGATTCTTTGCAGATATGCATCAATTCAGAAGCCAATCCATCTGAGATATCAATCATCGATGTAGGTTTCAAACCCAACGATTTCAAGCTCTTCACAACATCCATCCGTGCTTCAGGCTTCAACTGACATTCAATAATATATTCTTTATCTGTTAGCTCTGGCTGCATCTCCGGATTGGCAAGATACACCTGCTTCTCACGTTCCAACAGCTGCAAGCCCATAAATGCGGCACCCAGATCGCCCGTTACACAGATCAGATCATTTACCTGTGCACCGCTTCTATATACAACCTCATCTGCTTTTGCCGTACCTACAACCGTAACAGAAATACCTAAACCACTTCTGCTGGATGTTGTATCACCGCCTACTAAATCCACCGAATAGGTATCACACGCCAGTTTCATACCTGCATACAATTCTTCAATTGCTTCTACAGAAAAACGATTGCTCAATGCCAAACCAACTACTACATGCGATGGCGTACCATACATAGCAGCAATATCCGATACATTCACGGCAATCGCTTTATATCCCAAATGTTTTAAGGGAGTATAGGCTAAGTCAAAGTGAATTCCTTCCATCAAGAGATCGGTAGAAATCAGCTGAACCGAATCGTCCGAATTCTTAATTACGGCTGCATCATCGCCGATTGATTTAATTATTTTGTCCGATTTTGCAGGCAAATATGCTTTTAAACGGTCAATAAGGCCAAATTCACCAATTTCAGACAACTCTGTACGTTTTGTATTATTCATTGATTTGAATTTCAATTTGAATTATATGGTTACTTTTTATAACTTTACTGGTATTAACTCGACTAACAGCTTTAAATTTATGAAAAAAATTGCACTCTTCCTTATACTTGCTTTTGCAGTGGGAACGTTTACAGAATGTGTTCGTTCTAGCAAGACATGTCGTCAGAACGTAAAGAAAATTCAAAAAAGAAGAAAAAAAGATCCTAACTTCAAGGTATAATAATCTTCTCTCTCATTCATTATGAAAACAAAACAAATCATCCTTTCACTTTGCATCCTCCTATTCCTCGGAGCGAGCTGTGTACGTGCAAGCAAGAGCTGTAAGAACGACTACAAAAAAGTTCGTAAGAACAACAGCAGCTGGAAAAAATAGTCATCCCGACTATCTTCTCCCAGCAATTGAAACGTTTCTCCAAAATACTTCGTACATTTCCATTATTAAACCGAACGATTTGCGACAAGGACGTGTTTAAATTAAAAGGAAATAATTCAACGTATGATCTCAATTACAGATAAAGCAAAAGACCATGTAGCTGATCTTCGTCAACGCGAAGGTTACACAGATGATTACAACATTCGGGTATCTGTTAAAGGAGGCGGATGTTCAGGTTTGATGTATGACCTGGATTTTGACAATAAAATAGACGCAGCCGATCAGGTATTTGAAGATAAAGGTGTCAAAATATTAGTTGACAAAAAAAGTCTCTTATATCTTCTTGGTACGACACTTGATTTCACAGATGGCTTAAACGGCAAAGGATTTCACTTTGTAAATCCGAATGCAAGCAGAACCTGTGGTTGCGGAGAAAGTTTCTCTGTATAAGATAACACTACACATTGTGTCGTCCTGAAATAGCGATACAGTTTTACAAGGATACCAATTTATTAAATAGCATCACATTTTTGTGATGCTATTTTGCTTTTATATGTTCTCATTTTGATTTTAGATTGATTATGCATCTGTTGAGGCGTTTCATAATAATTTGAATAATGTGGTCTTTCCGTGTTGTAAATATCAATTGACTCAGCAACCAATAAACGCATTAACTGTAAATCCTTAATGCTTATTCCCTCTAAGAATTCTTGTTTAAGTATACCATTCACGCGTTCTGCAACAGCATTTTGATAAGGATCATATTT
>NZ_KB903642.1 GCF_000379725.1 Cytophaga aurantiaca DSM 3654 | reverse complement strand
GATGTTAGTACTACATTTCCACCCTGACAGAATGTTGTTGTACCACCTGCAGTAATCGTTGCAGTTGGCAAGGCATTCACAGCGACAGTTGTTGCAGCAGATGTAGCTTTGCAAGTATTTGCATTCGTTACTTCAACCGTATAAGAACCTGTTGAAGTTGCTGTATACGTTGCGCTTGTTGCACCACTTATTGCAGTTCCACCAAGCATCCATTTATAAGAAGTACCTGTACTGGATGTTAGTACTACATTTCCACCCTGACAGAATGTTGTTGCGCCCCCTGCTGTGATCGTTGCTGTTGGCAAGGCATTCACAGCGACAGTTGTTGCAGCAGATGTAGCTTTGCAATTATTTGTATTGGTTACTTCAACCGTATAAGAACCTGTTGCAGTTGCTGTATACGTTGCGTTTGTTGCACCATTAATTGCAGAACCGCCAAGCATCCACTTATAAGAAGTACCTGTACTGGATGTTAGTACTACATTTCCACCCTGACAGAATGTTGTTGTACCACCAGCCGTGATTGTTGCTGTTGGCAATGCATACACCGTTATTGGAGTTGTAGCCGTACATCCTAAACTGTTTTTATATGAAATGATACTTGTTCCTGGTGCAAGTCCTGTTACAACACCTGCTGAATTAACTGTTGCAACCGTTGGTGTTGCAGATGTCCATGGTGATGTTGCATCCGGCGTACCTGTACCTGTTAACGGTGTGATTGCATTTACACAAACAGTTGGTGTACCTGTAATCGTTGGCAATGCATTCACCGTTACCTGAGTTCCTACAGAAGTCGCATTGCATGTTGACAAACTAACTTTCACTGAATACAACCCAGTTGCAGTTGCTGTATATGACGCAGTTGTCGCTCCCGATATCGGATTCCCTCCAACATTCCACTGATAGGTATACCCACTGCCTGTACTTGCATTTAATACAACACTTCCACCCTGACAGAATGTTGTTGCTGTTGCCGCAGTAATCGTAGCTGTTGGTCCGCCCATCGTAACAACTATAGGTGCCGAAGTTGTTGTACATGAACCGGTAGCTGTAACAGCAACAGTATAAGAACCGGCAGCCGCAGCTGTATACATGGAAGATGTAGCACTAGTGATCACATTGCCATTATAATACCATTTATAAGTATACCCTTTTGCAACGTTTGCTTTTAACAATACACTGCCGCCAGTACAAAAAGAAGTCGGACCGGTTGCTGTTATTTGAGCGGTATTTGTTGCCGTAGTAACTTCATCTAAGGTTGTTACTTTTGCGTGATTATACACAAGACTTAATTGTGCTGCTGAATTCTGCTGCGTTACAAGATCGCTCCACGACATGAAATACGCCCACTTGGCATCACTTGCAAAACATGCATCGGGATCCGGGATCGGACCATTCTCGGTCATTGCCACCATTTTCTGTCCGTTGACAATAGTATACAACTGATCGAAAATTAATTTTTGTGTGCCGTAATTATATGCTCCCGGATACGAATCGTATCCAAGCATATCTACTTTTGAATTTCCCGGATACCAGGAAGGTTCAGGAGTTGACCATTGCCAGATCAAATTATGTATGCCATGATAATTTACCAATCTGTTGTAAACAATATCGTACAACGCCAATGCAGCAGCCGAACCTTTGGCTCCCCACCAGAACCAGGCACCACCTGCCTCGTGCAACGGTCTCCACATCACAGGAACACCTGCTGCTTGTAATTTTTTTAATTGTGTAGCAATCGAATCGATGTCTCGTATAACAGCTGTATTTTCAGCTGTTCCAGCAGTTACCGCTTTTGTTACATCAAATGTTGTAGAGTTTGTATAGAACGTATTTGTTCCCGCTTGCCCTCCGGATGGTGAATGCCAATGCCAGTGAAAAGCAACAATACCTTTTTGACATGTGCTGTTGTACCAATCAATGGCAGCTTGTGTTGTTCCATCATCATCCCAACCAAATCCCTGACTGTTGGTAGTAGTGTTCCATTTATACGAATACCCTACTGTATAATGCTGAAAATCGTACGCTCTAAGTACAGGCTTCTTTGCAGCATTCGGAGAAACAGTCGTGTAATAATCGGATGTTTGTCCAGAAATAATTGTCTGTCCGTAACTCGATTTAAAATAATTATAAAGTGCCAGTGCTTCTTTAGTAGCTGCCGGATCTATAGGTGCAGCAGCAACAGTAGTATAATCATGCAGCGGTACGGTATATAAAGTAACTTTATCAAAATCTGTATAGCCCCAATTCTTATAAATACCAATGGTATTACTTCCTGCATTCAATGTTAAACTTCCTGCTGTAAGATCTGTATAACCTGTGGTTGCCGGAAAATTCAAACTTGAAACAAAAACACCGTTCACATAAATGTCCTGATCCTTCACACCATATGGACCATTATAGCGAATTACCAATTTATAATTACCTGCAGAAGGAACCGTTACCGGAATGGTAAGATTATCTCCCGTGTTTACCATATTGGTTACATATCCGCTTCCAGAATAACCTGCATTGGAATTCGCTATCGTCAGGCCTCCTGCACGTGTGCCGCTCTCCGCTTCTACACTTGTAACCAAGGTTTGTGCATCAGCAGGCAATATTACAAATAGTGTAATGAGCGCCGAACACAAATTGAACCAACGGTTTTTAAACGAATGCTTATGTAAAAATTGAATCATAAATTATTTCGGGTTTATATGGTACTAATATAATAAATAATTGAATATTATTAATAAAAAATAATGTAATACACTGAAATAGTGTCAATTAATAAAATTAAAGCCAATTAAACTGAATTAATCGCCCATTTCTCTCCACTATTACAATCAAATGCCTGAAAAGTAACCTTTTCTTAAAATAAGATTTTGGCACGATTATTAACATTTTCATGTATAATCTCGTATATTTGATATAATACATGAAAAAATTAGCTGTCATATTGTTTTTCCTAGGTATCGGTTTTGCATCAAATGCTCAATCGGATACAGCTACGACTTTTCTTATCTCTCCTAATCCGGTTGAAACCGACGTTACCTTTCGCATCAGTTACTTAAATAAGGATATAAAAGCAATACGTATTTATGATATGATCGGAAATGAAGTTGCTTACATTGATTTGAGCAACAAAACAGGCTTCACATCACTAACATTAGATATCAGTTCACTTAAGACAGGTATTTATTTCTGCAACCTTTACAGCAATAAAGGAATTGTTGAATCAAGAAAAATGATAAAAAATAAATAATAAAAATTTCATATCAACAAAAAAAAGGTCTTTCGATACATATCGAAAGACCTTTTTTTGTTGATATGAATACGATCACTTATTATTTAGGAACAGCTCCTGTTTTTCGAAGCGGCACAATCTTATTCAATACATCATACCAAAACGGTGCACCCATATACGCCATTACTGCTGTTGTGAGCCAGCCCAACACGCAGATAAATAATATCAGTGCTTTGCTGCAATACATTTTAAATACAGGTATTTTTTCTGAAGCAGCATTCGCTTTAACTTTTTCAAATATGGATTTACTCCAGCCTATTGGATATCCGATGGTTGTTAAACTATCAATTTCAGTACGAAGCAATTTCAATTCAGAAATCTTCTGCTGAATTTCTATCATGCGTGTGCTATCTGTTTTTGTCTGAACACCGGATGCATTCGATTTGAAATTGTCCGGATTAAAATTTTGATAGGAACCGGATGCCATATCAGCAGATACTGATCGCAGCTCTTTGTTTATCCAAAGTTCTCTGGCAACTTTAATTGTATTGATATTAAAAGCAATGCTCACACCAAAACCAAGAAGTAGTGATATAAAACCAACCTTACGTGTATACCATCCGGATACACGATCCATGTAATCGCTGTACCATTGTTCAATCGCAACTAGCGCTGATATACCTTTCATGGATGCAAATGAAACTGCACTCACAATACTTCGTTTCATTTCACCTTCGGGCAGACTTTCAACAAGCTCTTTAATTTTTGCATCACTTATTTCAGTCAAAGGCTGATGCGTAGATTTAACATTATCCCAAAAACGAATGTTATCGATCAACACCTGAGAAAATGTTGCAGGTGCAATATAACTTGGATAACGTTTTTTGAAATTACCTAAAATGCCAAGCTTAATAGGCAGCTTGTCCTGTCTGATCTGTTTGATGGATGGATGTTTGTAAAACATTTCACCCCAATTATAATCATCTTTATTCTCTAATAATTTAGCAATCGAAAAATACAACATGCGCCCTCTAAGGTCCAGCCATTGTGAAACGAGTTCTGTTAATGCAGATACAATTAAGGATACCAGCAAAAACATAAATGATAATGAAATAATAAAGTCTAAAATGGGCGTCATAACTTATTCGGGGAAATGAGTTTTAACAAAATTATATGCATTCAAACCAAATAGTTTTTCTATGCATTGATCTAATGTATATGGTTCAAAAAATTCTTCGGGGTATGAACACAAGAGATTTTTAACATCTGCAAGCAAATCTCCATAATGCATTACAGATGGACAGCTATCAATAGGATCTATAAAGCCATCGAAATCGGAGGCTACAGAGATACAATCCCAAATAGAGTCGTTCGTTTTTTCTGTGGCGAATTTATTTTTTTGAGACTCTTCAATAATGTATACCAGGTTGCGCACAAAATCTGCTGCGCTGGATTTGCCGCTGGGATTTCCTAAAATACGCTGATCAATTGAAAGTGCTATGATGCCTCTGGATTGACAGATCACCTTAATATCTTCCAGACACATGTTAATACCCCATAATGTAAACCCATCACGAGAGGTATTTCTTTTTACCAGATCTTCGGCAAGTGAAACAATCTCCTGCTTCTTCAGATCAGCTAATGTCAGATACGTTGAACCTACAACACCTACATGTGTTGCAATAACTGGTATGCGATCTTCCGGGAATAGTTTGTTATATGGAATGATGTATTCATCGTAATACACAGCGCGGGCTCTTGGATTCAGATGTTTTACATCTATTAAAATCCGTTTCCCGAAATTTGTTTTTTCGAATGTGATTTTATTATCTACTACTACACGTTTAATACCCAAACACAACTCAATTACTTTTCTTCCTATGTCTGTTACAGCCGGACCATTTATCATTCCCGGAGATTGATCCATGATCAATCGCAATTTATCCGGAAGGCTGCGTGCGTGCGCTGCAAGATAGTTGTTAAAATGATGCGATAGATTTATAATAAAAATCGGATGTGCGGTCTTTTGTCCGGTTGCCTGATCGATCCATTTTTTAAGTGCTGTAACATCTTTCAGGTCGGCAGATGATGCAACGCGATCGGATTGTTTTTTACCCCAGTTTTTCAATTCCAATAGTCTGGATTTAATCATATCCCAATCCAGCATCACATTCTCACCATTCATGCTGAATACGTGACCGCCTTCAATTGTAAGAACAACAGCAATCGTTTTAGTAATGGGAGCTTCCAGCAATGCTGCCAGATGTGTTTTAGATTGAATGATCTCATATTGATGATCTAACTTAAATTGATATTCATCCAATTGTTCCTGAGGAAATCCATTTTCGTCCAGCATTGTACTTAAACATTCCTGTGCATAGTAATTGAATGTATGCGTTTGTTTTATTCCATCCCGCGCTGCTAAAAAATAATATTCCAGTTTTGTTTCTTCCCAATAGTCAAACACTTCTTTTGTTCTACCCTGAAAGAAACGTATGCGATCAACCGAATAGCGCATCTGAAGCGACTGCGCCAATGCTCTTAGATCATTGTTCTCTGCAATAAGTGAGATGGGCTTTAATATAGTATTTATAATTTTTCCAAAACCTTTTGGGTCTTTACCGCGAACAAATCCACCTTCTAAAGGATAGAGTGATGCAAATACAAGCCGTACATTACTTGCGGCAAGCCGGTTAAAATCCGATTGCGAAAAACAGCCAGGACGTTTACCTTCCAGTTGACGATTCCAGTTTTTAGGAGCACCATCCCGCGGCGGTAATACCCAAGGCGACCATTCTTTCGGTATCCCTGATTCTACCTGCGTTATACGCTCCGGATTGTTTCTAAAATAATTAAAAGCTCTCCCCTGAGGGTGACTATGCATATCTGCAAAAAAACGTATCCCCATAAATTCCACAGTTGTTAAAAATGAAAAACTGCTTTTATTAACGGAATAAAATTGAGAATCGTTGCAGGAAAAAATAAGATCCTACCTACTAAATATACATACTATTGAATCATTTTTTTGAATAGAACAACAACTTATGCCTATATACATAAGCAATTAGAGGTTACTTATTCTTTTTATTGAATGCGAAGTCTCTTGAAATGGTGAAACCGATTTTAAATTCTCCTTTACCCCAGGAAGAACGTGTACCGGCTATGTAGCTGTTCTCAATGATTGCTGCATTGTTTGTAAAGAACATCTGAAACACGTGACCACCTGTTTCAATTTCTACACCAACACCGATAGGCAGGTAAAATGAATTGGATGGTGTTAAGTAATCTGAAAAACTATAGTATACATCTCCAATAATTGAAAAACGTTTTGTCAATTTCATGCGTCCGCCGAGGCCCAGGGAAAACAGATCGTTGTGGTCATTCGGATTAGCAACATAATTCCGATGCAGATACAACGGCATTAATTGAAGTGTTAACGACTTTGTAAATTTCCGGGCAATCAACAATTCAGTCACATAAGACATTCGATTTGCAAACTCAGAATATACGGCAGCATTCTCTTGAGGTGTAATTGCAAGATCGGCAAAGACTGTAACTGAAACAGGCATGCTGTTATCTAAGGTTTGTCGCAGCAAACGATACTTCAGAAAAAAATCTAAATTTTCAGCTACTTTACTTCTTCCGAAACCTGCTGTTAATCGATCTGTAATGCCATATTCAAAACCGAAGCGAATATCGGATGCATTATCAAAACCATACAGCGTGTGTACTCCGCCGTAGTTACCTCCTACATCTCCGAAATGATGTGTAATACGAAAGTCAAGAATTCCTTTTCTAACCGTTTCAATAGAATGTGCATTTACAATACGTGTTGCTTTAAAGCTTGCAATCACATACGCCGGTTCTTTTTCTTCAACTATAAAACTATCTAAATTTGTCTGAGCAAAAACAGCTGTATGAATCAGAAAAAACAATACACTTAGAAATGTGAATTTATTTTTTAGCAACATAAGGAATACAGGTAGCATACACACTTACTTTAATATCTTGAGCAATGTTTGAAATTTTATCTTTAGGAATATCTATTTTATGAGCAGAAGCATTCACAACAAAGTCTGCACTTAAGGTAACACTTCCCGCACTTACTTTTACTTTGCCAGATATCGTACGTACAACCTCTACGCCATGAACAAGCAAGGTACCCGTTACGGTCACGGGATATTCTCCTTCTACAGTATAATCAATGTGTTCATTGATCTTTCCCTCGAACTGCGCATATGGATATTTGTCGCTCTCCATGTACGTTTCGTTAAAATGTTCCTGCATCAATCCGTTTTTAAATACAAATGAAGAGATCAGTATTTTAAACAACACTTGATTTGTCGCTGTATTTATAACCGCAGTTGTTTTCTTTGAAGTGGCTTCAATATTTTCCAGTCGTGCTGTTGAATAAAAAGATGTTTTTGCTGTACCAGTTGCAAATACCTGAGCATGCAATGCAGGCAATGCGCACATCACAAAAAGAACGCTGTATAATACGTTTTTCATAAGATAGTTTTTAATTGTTTGGTGCACCTATTAATACCCAATCCTGAATAACCTGTATCAACGAATCTGAAAGGGGTGTTTCCTGAAAAGGCATGCCTGGTGATTCAATATGTTTTAAACGCGCAATCAATACCGTGTAATTTGGGTTTGCCGTACTCACCTTTAATGCCTCTCCTTGTATTTCATCAAAATGATTGAAGAATGCATAACCCGGGCGATCCGGGTTTGTTGCAGTATCGGAATGACATTTAAAACAATGGGTAACCAGGATCGGTTTAACATCTACAGAATAACGTACATCCCTATTAACAGGTACAGGGGTTTCTCCTTTGTTGTATGTACAAGCATTCAATAGTATGTACAGGGCTATTGAAAGCAAACAAAAATTCATTTTTTTAAAATTGTACATGGAATTTCTCATTTATCGTAATCGAAAAATAAATCTATTCTTTGACTTTTGCCAAAGAATAGATTTATTTATTTAAAGTACTATAAATTATGGTACTAATTGACCTCTTACCTCACCATTTGCAAAATTTGCACTATGAATATTTGCATAATAGTTCCCTGCAAGCAAATCGGCTTCTTGTGCAGCTGTTAACGCAACTGTCATTCCTGAAGATGGCGATGAAGTTGGTGTAGTTAATGTGAATTCAACGCCACCATTTGCACCTGCTGCTCCATTGTGTATGTGCATAGAAGTTGGCGCACCTAAACCTGAATACACAATTGTGTATGCTAAAATTTTAGTTGTTTTATTATACGTTACATAGAATGTACCAGAACCTGTTGAGCCAGACCCCGGAACTTCATTATCAGCAGTCATAGATGATTGAATCACAAGAATGTTATCTGTTGCCAGCTGACCTCTGATCTCACCATTTGCATAGCTGCTTGTATGCATGTTGATATAATAATCACCAGCTAATAAAGATGCTTCATTCCAATCTGTAAACACGTCTGTTGTGCCTGTTGCCGGAGATGAAGTTGGAGTAGTCAATGTAAATATAACACTGCCGTTTGTACCCGCTTTTGCCTCATGAATATGCATGGCCGTTGGCGTAGCAGCACCTGTATACTCAAGATTGTACGTTAATTTTTTTGTCGTTTTATTATAGATACCATTGAATATACCTGTGGCAGTAGAACCGCTTGAAGGAACTTCCTTGTTACCGGACAATTTTACATTTCTGATAATTTCAAGATTGTCTGTTAGAATCTGAGCTCTTAAAACACCATTCGGTTCTGCAGCACTGTGTATGTTTAGATAAAACTTACCTGCTAACAAATCTGCTTCCTGAGTGGCCGACAATGCAGTTGTCATACCTGATGCAGGTGAAGATACAGGTGTTGTCAATGTAAATTCTACACCACCGTTTGTACCCGGTAAACTATTATGAAAATGCATAGCAGTAGGTACTGTTCCACTGTATGTAACCGTATACGACAGGATTTTTGTTGTTGCATCGTATGTACCCGTAAACGTACCTGTAGCAGAAGTTGTGATCGATGGTACTTGATTTTCTCCCGATAATGTAACTGTTTTTAATGTTTTAATGTCGTCCATTGGTGCCGGATCGTCTTTCTTTTTACATCCCGTAAAAATTAGTACAGCACATGATACTGCCAGCAAAAATACTGCTTTGAAGTTTGTTCCCTTTTTCATTTGTTTGTTGTTGGTTTATACTAGTTGTTTAAAAATCTACCCTCGACTCAATAACCTAAAATAGATTTGCTTCATAGATACGCTATGGTATGTTCAACTGGATTTCATTTTTATAAATAAAGTTGAACAACATTACATTAGAGTATGTCTGAGATGAAAAGGTTACATACAAAGAAAAACACGCCTAAAAATAAAAAAGCATGTATCCTTTTCAGGTTACATGCTTTTTTATTTTTAGGCGTGTTAAAGTTCGTGCTACTATTTACTGACTACTGTTCACTTAAATCGTTCCTAATATATGAATCTGTTCAAGCGTCGGCGTCGGGCTACCTCCTGCTTTTTCCAATGTTACAGCAAATGCCTGTGCACTGTTAATGGATTTTAATTTTTGTAGATTACCTGCGGTTGCCAGATCAAATACACCTGCATCTACCGGTACACCTTTATCAAGCGCCCACAATTGGTATTGCATACCTGCGGGAGGAACCGGCAAACTCTTCACATCCAGAAATACTTCTTTTGTATTTTTGTTCCAGAATACCAGTGCTACCGAAGAAGGTGAGATCGGTAAACCTTTCATCACCACTTTGGTTGTTGCTGTATCTGTTATGAATGAGAAGGATTGATTTTTTTCCTGTATAATCAATTGTGTCGAATCGATCTGATAATTTGCGTTTTGTGCAAAGATCACATTCTCCTTTTCCAAAGCAATAATGTGGCCTTCAGCATTTTTCCATTTAGACCAGAAATAACCTGAAAGTACGGACGTAGCAATAGCCACAATGATCGAAGCTGCCGTGAGCCAATTAAACAAGGAAGATGTATTTGAAATTGAAATAGATTTAACAGTTTTTCCCGATTTGTTTTGAGCTACTGTCTTTTCAATTTCAGAAACAATTTGTTGTTTTAAATGGGCCGGAGGCTGTATTGCATGCGCTTGTGCAAATCCTTCCAGTGTTGCCTGAAGTGTGCGTAACTCTTCTGCAATTTCGGGATATGCGGCAGCATGTACTTCTACGTCTACGGCTTCAGCTTTACTTAAAGCACCTAAAACGTATAGTTCTAAAACTCCTGACGATATGTATTCTTCTATATTCAATGTATCAGAATAATTTTCTTAATGTTGACATAGCAGCACGTACACGTGTTTTAACCGTGCCCAGCGGCATATTTAACTCTTCGGCTATCTCTGATTGAGAATAGCCTTGAAAATACATGAGATCAATTAATTTTTTTTGTTCGATTGGCAATTTTTCTACCATTTCCTTAATTCCTATGAATTCAGGATTATTGGCCTGACTGTATTGCAAATCCGATATAGATACGTTCTCCGATACATCATCGGTTTTCATCTTCGCTTTATATTCTTTAGACCGTAGTTTATCTAAAGCAAGGTTGCGGGCAATATTCAAGATCCAGGTAAATAGCTTGCCCTTTGAGGCATCGTAATCGTTGATCTTGTTCCAGATCCTTAAAAAACAATCATTCAATAACTCCTGAGCGAACTCTTCCGAACGAACGATCTTAAATATGATCCCATAAACCGCCCCCGAATAATTATCATATAGATACTCAAAAGCCTTTACATCCTGAGCACGCAAACGCTCAACAAGTTCTTCTTCTGATATGATAATCCTTTTTTCTATGATGCGGTTATTTAGTTAATGAGACAAGTTAAATAAAATTTTATTGAATGAAGTATAATTTGAAATTAAAATTAGCCACCTATCCTTAGAGTTAGCGAAGCGCTCTAAGGATCTTTCAATAAAATAGAGTCTTTGACGCGTTCTATAGATTAGAAACGAGTCAAAGACTCTCCTCCATTATACACCCGTAGAGCCCTTCGGAACTCTACGGATAGAATACGCTAAGCGCTCTAGGCATACTTGACAACTTTATTCCCGAATTATTTCTTATAATTGCATATCAATATCTCTAATTCATTATTTTTAGATGAAAAAAGCATTTTTAATATCCCTTTCAATTGCTCTACATTCATACTGTTTTGCGCAATCTACTGATAGCTCAAACGTCATTTCTAAATCGCATAAAAACAACATTCAAATCGGAGTACCTGCTCCAATTGGATTCTTCGTTTTGCAATTTGAGAAGGCATTAACAAAAAGAATAAGTTTTAACACAATTGCTTTTTGTGATTACCAATATTATTCAAAAGATCATCCTATTGATTATTCAATTGGACTGATGCCGCAACTCAGATGGTACACACAAAAGAAAAAGGGATACAATCAGGGTTTTTATATTTCAGTTTCTGCCACCGCTTTTTATGAAGAATCGTATGCTTCCGGCTCATACAATCCTCAAACCGGAGACATCCAGTTAAACAGTTCTGATTTAAATCCCGGTTTACATCCCGGATATTATTACGAAGACAATATTATCAAACAACAATTCGGCGTATATGCAGGTCCGGGAATCGGATATCAGTGGCTCGTTAAAAAAAGATTTATTATTGACTTAAATTACAATATTCAATACGCTTTTTTTCAACGGGAGCGTTATAAAAATCTTCCTGTACAAAACGAATGGCAAAAACCAGAGCGCAATACAAAAGATTTTCGTTCATATATGATTGCCCCATTGCTTATAAATATTGGGTATGCGTTTTAATTTCATCTGAAAAAAAATAACGGGAATAGAAAACTACTCTATCCTTAGAGTAAGCGAAGCGCTCTACGGATAGAGTACAATCAATGAATAATTTCAACCCAGCCTTTTTTGCTGCAATTGTTATTATAATTGGCTTCGTAATAATATACACCATCAGTTAATTCATTAGACGGACACCAATTGTTTTTATACTGTTCATCTAAAAAAATACGACTGCCCCAGGAATTATAGATACTCATGCGAATTATTTCATTTGCATTATTTGATCCGGCAATCAAACAATCGTTTTGATGGTCGTTGTTTGCAGTTATTAAATTAGTCACATCCACTGTACTATTTTTAAGATACAAACTATCTTCTTTTGTACCACAACTGTTTTTTACAACGATGTTGTATTGACCTGTTTCTGAAACCGGACTGGAAATAGTTGTTTTATTTTCATTGACCCAGTAATATGTGTAGGTAGTATTAGAAGGAAGTTCTAAGGGTTTTGATTCGCAGGTATACACCGTATCTTCTGCCAGATGTACGACAGGATAATCTTCAATGGTAAATTGTTGTGTGGCAGTGTCTGCCAAACAATAGTTATATGATACCAAACTCGCAGTATACACACCAGGAGTTACAGACAAATCAAATGTATCTGCATCAAAACGCTGCAGGGTATTTTGTCCTGTTTTTTTAACAAGCCAATACAAGCTGTCTACAGGAATATTTGTATTTCCTTTTAATGTAACAGTAGTATTAAAACACGAAGGTGATGCTACCGTATTTGAAAGTGCGTGCGCTACAGGAAATGCATCGGGCTTTTTATAATCGGGATGATAAAAGTTGTAGATGTAGTTGTTGCGGGCTATATAGCTGAATTGTGGAATATCTTGTGGTTCCTCATATGAAGGCATTAATAAAGAATCAACTAAATTCGACGGAACAAAAGTTTGATCAATGTTTTTAATTTCACCTAAGTAGCCAACAAAATTCCTGGTAATAGGATTTATAGAAACTCTTTTAAACTTATGGATTAAAATATTATTCTCTTTACCATAATCAGTTCCTACATAAACATTTTTATCTAAATTAAAATAGAAAGGTGTAGATGTTTGAGTATTTAAATCGTATTGAAACGTCCATACAGAGGAAAAGAAACCAGCATCGTGATAGTATAAATACCTTGAGTCATGTGAAAATAAATTTGCATTAAAACCACTTGGAACAGCAATAGTTTGTAAACTAGTAAAATCGAGTAATCCGGACTGACTATCAAAATGTGAAATAAATAAATAAGTTGACGTATTATCGGAAATTTTAAATCCCGGAAAAGCTACATAGTCTCCTTTAGTAGAATATACGCATTGAAATCCCAAACCATAAGAAGCTGTATAAGATATATACAGAGGCTTATTTTTATATTCAAAATCAGGGATTGGACTTATTACAGGTGCATCTATGCTACAGGAATTTACTTTATAATTAAAAATCTTATTAGTATGATATTTTAAAACTGTAACCCAGGTATCAATATTATTCTGATGCTTTACACCACTTAAAGAAGGTCCTACTGAGTCAGCCACAAAAATATTTTTTTTAGTAACTGCCCCGCGGCCATTGTTTGCCTGCATATCTATAATGCTATATTCTAATGTACACAAGTCCCAAAACTTACTGCATTCGTTTGGATAATAACAATTAGGTGTTGTTTCTAAGGGTTGATTCAGCACATAATTCCAATTTTCTTCATGGGGCAGTGTTTCAAATAAATAATAATACCTACGATTGCTTTCTTCAATGGGAACAATTAGGCTTGATGTATAATGATTACTAAAGTTATATTCATGAACATTACCTCCATTCATTATTTGTCCGTTTGCTTCATAAAGCGTAGCCCCATCATAATAAAAAAGTAAATTACCCACCGTGTCGCAAATCGAATTTGCATACATTGTATTCATGATGCTTTTGTAGTTTGTATTAAAAGGGTTATATAAATTCGTATTGTTTATTGTTACATCGGGATCATTAGAATTAAACTTTAAAATATATTTAAAACCAATAACCCGTTTATCGGTTTCGTGTTGAGCAAAACCGATATTGGAAAAAATAAATACTATAGCAATCAATGCTAATTTAATTTTCATATAATATAAAAGGCAATGCGTATCCTTATACTAAGATAAGGATACGCATTGCCTTTTGTTTAATTTTACGCTTAATATTTAATTACTTTTTTATTGACAGTCGCACCATTATGTATAATCCGTATAATATACATGCCTGATGCCCAATCAGCGGTTGAAATAGAAGTTAATTCAGACAATACATTTTTCTTGTATACGTTCTTACCTGCAGCATCTATGACCTCAACGCTAACGGATGTCGAATTCTCATCTTGTGCATATACCGATAAATCAATCGAAAACTCCGTATTGAATGGATTAGGATAAATCACTACTTCCGTATTTGATACTTCATCCTGGTTTGTGCCAACACGTTGTAACGCTGGCGCACATGCATTTTCATAATACAAGTTCCAGACTTCCAGTTCTAAGCCATTACCAATAGCACTGTTATGACCTGCGCCAATGTAATATAGATGGTTACCTGAATATATTGGACTCTGAATATACATATCAAATCCTTCCGGTGATTTTACCTGAGTTGCAGCATTAAAGATCCACGTTGTACCCGATAAATGTGCCTGATAAATATTGGCGAATTTGTAAACTCCTGATGCAACAGTGCGCTTGTTATTGGTCGCTCCTGAACGGAGCTCCGTACGCAACTATTTGTGAGGTATATTTTTCTACAGATATGCCATCCCTACGGGATTGTTTCATACAAGTAGTAGTCTGATAAATGTAAAATCAGAGACCTTAAAACCCAATAATACCAGGCTGCCCAACCCCTTTAATGTTAATGCGCAAACGCGGTGACGTTAGTGTTACAATTTTAAACATGGAAACATCTGCCGGTGCATTTGGAAAACAATACACCCGAAGTTCAAATTCATCTAATGCAAGGTTTTCATTCTTCGTTCTGAATCCCGCTGCAAAGCCTGAATACGGTTTGTTGTTATAAAGAAATTCTGTACTGCTGCCAATTTGTGCAACCTCGGCTAGTGCGATAAATGCAAACCTGAAACCAAGTAATTTGAATGGTGGAAATACATTGGCTGTTAGAGACATGGAAGAAGCCTGATAGCCTACCAACGTAAGCGAATTGAATTCATACAATCCATTTGCACCATTGATATTTATGGTACCATTCAATTGAGGATTTACAATCTTGGTATAATTTGCTGCTAAATAAAAACGGTGCTTCCATCTCCCTGTGTTATAAATACGTGTAACCAGTGTCCCTGTTCCTCTTAAAAAGATATCCTGAAATTTATATACCGTATTATAAAAACTAGATGCACTGACGTCTATAAAATAAAACAGACCGGTTGGCCTGGCCCATATTTTGAATACATTTGCTCCAAAATAATAGCGTACCTGATCCATTTTTTTTTCTACTCCGGTGTTTAACAGATAGGAATGTCCATACGGTATATCTTCTGTTCGTCCAAAGCCATAAACATATTTTGTTTTATAGTAGTCGTATTTAAAATAGGTTGCCTGCCCCAATATAAAGCTCTGATCATTATATATAGAAGATGTACGTGCATAATATTGATCTGCACTTCTTAAAAATTCGCGGTTATAATAACGCATCGAAAAGAAAATACGTGCACGGTTTTGTCGTGTGATGATATCGTATTCATCCCCTTTTCTTTTAAAACGTGAGAATGTTATGCCGCCCCAGACATCATGTACATTATACTCATAATCATAAAATGCGGTATCTTTTAATTTACTTGTATTCACCGACCAATTATTTGAAAACACATAACCACCCGCCAATCGGGCTGTTGGCATGTATATGGCTCTGCTGATTCCTACGGTAATACTTGTTTCATTCTGCATGCCAACATGGGCACCACCATTCAACTGGGAGTATCTAAAATATGGATTCAAGAAGGTTCCAAATAAATTATTCTTTGAATAGGTGAACTCTGAACCCAGATTGGGACTTAATGTAGATTTAAGTTGCCCTTTATATTCGAGCGATTGACCCATTCCTAAAAAATTCTGGTCATATATTTTCCATTGATAATAATTTATGGAATTGGGATTGATTGATCCGCCAAGAGTCCATATATCCTGAACAATAACTTCGATGTCAACACTGTCCGCTGTAGACGGAATCTCCCTTACATAGATACGTGCATCATGCATGTAGTTTAGGGTACGAAGCAAACGTTCATTATCCGACAATCGATTCTGATCTACAATAGAATCGTGTTTGATAAATAAGTTGTCGCGAATAACAAATGTTTTTGTTTTTTCATGCAATGCGTCACCAAACTTGTCAATCATTTTCTTTTTTACATACACCGTATCATCAACATGCTTCCCAAACACATCAAGCTTTGATATGTATATATTGCGTATGTATTTACCTTCGTGATCCAGATACGGATTTTTACTTTCGCATGCGGTACTAGAATCGTCTGTGCATAGATTTAGCGGTTCCTCCCGATATACCTGACCCCATAAATAACCGATATACTTATTCTCCAGATAACTTTTATAATCGCGCCGTTTTTTATACTTCGTACCTTTTGGCAATATAACAATGGTGTCGTTTTGCGGAACAATGACCGTATCGTATAGTAACAAAAATTGATGCTTGCTTACCTTGACTTTTTTTACTTGTGCCTGACTTGAGAATTGAATGCATACGACAAATAATAACGTGCCTACTAAATGAAACGCATTAAAAAATCCCCCTTCTCCAATAACTCTTTTAAATATCATTTTCCTGCTGCACGTTCGATCGTATTACTGCAATGTTTGGTTTATGTTAAATGAACGGATGAATGGTCCGTTCATTATCCGGTTTAACTGAATTTACAAATAATATTTCCTTATTATGTTACATTACAGATTTCATTCAGTATTTTTCTTTAATTTTACAATCATGTCATTCTTCGAAAACTTAAAAGCACGCTGGGGCATTACAAGCAACTGGCGCTTTATCAAAATACTTCTAATCTTCTCTTTAACGGGGATGTGCGCAGTGCAGATTCGGAAACTTATATTTCCATTCCTTGGGATCGGCGCAGAAACACCAACGTGGTTGTACATTCTCCTGTGGCTTGTATTAATCACACCTGCTTATTATTTCTTTATGGTGATCTTTTCAATTGCATTGGGCGAAAAAGAATTTTTCTTTGGAATGATGGGCAAAACATTCTCCAGATTCAGTGGAAAAAAGAAAAGTACCGATCCTAAAAACAACCTGAACGCATAGCTTCAATTTCCATAAAACGTATAAATAAAAATCCCTTCACGATATGATCATGAAGGGATTTTTATTTATACGATATTCTGTTCGATTACAGGATCGCTTCAGCAAGCACAATAACTTTATCGTGTAATACTTCAACAACTCCCCCATCGATCTTGAACGTCTTTTCTTCTTTTGCCAAACGAATCGTTACATCACCTTTTTCAAGTGTTGAAATGATCGGAGCGTGATTTGTTAACACTTCAAAGCGACCGGCAGTACCAGGCACTTGTACAGAGCTAATTTCTCCACTGAAAACTGTTTGATCGGGTGTTAGTATATCTAAATACATGTATCAGATTGTTTAAAACAGGTTGCCGCATGTTATGCAGCAACCCGATTTTTATGAGGGATACGTATTATTATTTTTTTGAATCAGCAACAAGTTTTTCGCCTTTAGCGATTGCTTGTTCGATACCACCTACAAGGTTGAATGCAGCTTCCGGCAAGTGATCTAATGCACCGTCCATAATCATATTGAACCCTCTGATTGTATCTTTGATGTTTACCAATTCACCTTTAAGACCGGTAAATTGTTCAGCAACGTGGAACGGTTGAGACAAGAAACGTTGTACTCTACGTGCACGGTGAACTGCTTGCTTATCTTCTTCAGAAAGTTCGTCCATACCAAGGATGGCGATGATATCCTGAAGTTCTTTGTAACGCTGTAAAATTTCTTTTACACGTTGCGCACAGTCATAGTGTTCGCTACCTAAAATCTCAGGGCTTAGGATACGTGAAGTAGAATCCAATGGATCTACCGCAGGATAAATTCCTAATTCAGAAATTTTACGGTTCAACACCGTTGTAGCATCTAAGTGAGCAAATGTTGTTGCCGGAGCCGGATCCGTTAAATCATCCGCCGGAACGTAAACTGCTTGTACAGATGTAATAGAACCTCTTTTTGTAGATGTGATACGTTCCTGCATAGCACCCATTTCTGTTGCTAATGTTGGTTGGTAACCTACCGCAGATGGCATACGACCTAACAAGGCAGATACTTCAGAACCTGCTTGTGTAAATCTGAAAATGTTATCGATAAAGAATAAGATATCACGACCTTGACCCTGACCATCTCCGTCACGGAAATATTCCGCTACTGTAAGACCTGCCAAAGCAACTCTTGCTCTTGCTCCTGGTGGCTCGTTCATCTGACCGAACACCAATGTAGCCTGAGACTTTAATAATTCAGTAGCATCTACTTTAGATAGATCCCATTCGCCATTCTCCATTGCATGCTTGAATTCATCACCGTAACGGATTACGTTTGATTCAATCATTTCACGAAGTAAGTCATTTCCTTCACGTGTACGCTCACCCACACCGGCAAATACAGAAAGACCTGCATACGCTTTTGCGATGTTATTGATCAATTCCATGATCAATACGGTTTTACCAACACCCGCACCACCGAAAAGACCAATTTTACCACCTTTTACATACGGCTCAAGCAAATCAATTACTTTGATACCTGTAAATAAAACTTCCGTATTTGTAGATAGATCTTCAAATTTGGGAGCTAAACGGTGAATTGAAAGACGGCCATCTGGTTTTTCTTCTGGAATACCGTCGATAGCATCTCCAACAACATTATATAAACGACCACGAATGTTTTCACCAACTGGCATTGAGATCGGATTTCCGTAAGTTTTTACTTCCATCCCTCTTGTCAAACCGTCTGTTGAATCCATCGCGATTGTACGTACACGATCTTGTCCCAAATGCTGTTGGCATTCAAGGATAATTTTTTGTCCATCCGGACGAGTTACTTCCAATGCATCCAAAATTTGTGGAAGAGTGTTTCCTCCTTCAAATCCAACGTCTACAACAGGACCAATAATCTGAGTGATTTTACCAATATTTGCCATGAATTGCGTATTATAGAAACGATATTATCTCAAAATTTGCGACTGCAAAAATAGAGTATTATTCTTTCAAACCCAAGTCGTAAAAGATAATATTCGGGAAACGTGAAAAACTTTCTGTAGTAAATATGAATTTTTGAACTTTTACAGGATTAAACAGAATGGAAACACTATTTAATTTACGTAGTTTTTAACAGCATGGAAATTACGTAAAAACACCTAAAACAGGAATTTAATTTTGCCTTTCAATTCAAAGGAATTATTTGTAGCAGGTTGAACTACTTTAAAATAAGTTGAGTAGTACCAATCCAATTATTACTTTATTAATATTTCAGGAGACCATAATTAAGTGATTTTCATACCACTTTTATGGTATTTTGGCTTGTTAAAAATGGGTTTCTTATCTTTCAAAATAACTCTAATCTCTATGACATTAAAATTAACGTTGATTTTCTTACTGAGCTCAGTATTGTTTTGCTTTTCGTTCATCTATAATGAGCCTATACCAGATCCGACATTATTTGGAAAGCAATTCGTTGAAATTATAAAACAAAATAATGAACCATTATATCTTAAAACCTATTCATTAAGCAGGCAAGAATGGGATTCGTATTACACAAAATTAAGGGCGAATATTTATTTATCTGAAGAAGAAAAGTTGGAAATAAATGACCAAAGAATAAATAATAACATCAGTCATTGCGATGCTCGATTAAAACGCAATTTCGAACAAATCCAAACATGGATAATGAATGATAGCCTCGATATTTCTAAGTTAGAATATGTAAACATCGATTATAGACTCGCTTCAAATAAAAAAAACTGGCCTGATTATCAATTGACGGACTCCTTTATCTTACTAAAACACAAATCTCAATTCTATAGAATAAAAATTTATGATGTTGGTTATGTAAATAACAAATGGGTATATGGGGAAATTGTAAGCATCCAAAAAGTCGATGCTTATTTGCATGAAATAAAAGAAGAACCAGCGGTTGATTATACCATTAGCTACGATACATTAACAACTACTCCTATTGAAAATGAAACTCTACCCGTTCCTCCAGTATCAAATCAGAAGAAATTATCTAAACATGATTCATTGAAAGTACTCAAGCTTCAGAAAAAAATAGAGGGTATTTATGAAAAATAGAGGTATTATAAGCATTTAAACCGTTGGCTAAAGCACAACGGCAATGAAAGCTAAGCCGCTCTTTTTGTGAGAAAGGCTTAGCTTTCATTGCCGTCACATAAATGTGACGGATGGAAAAATTTAACATCATAAAGCAACATGTGGTTGGCCGAAAAGGTACAACCACGGCGGATTTCGGAGATTAGGAAACGAGTCAGATGCCTAATCCTTAGAGCGCTTCGCTAACTCTAAGGATAGACACATACTCTGTACTTAGTACTAAGTACTCTATACTTCCTTCTTCAATTCAATCCTAAAGGTTGTTCCCTTTTCAATTCCACTTTGAAGTACATATATTTCTCCTCCATGATATTCTTCAATAATCCGTTTGACAAGTGTCAATCCTAATCCCCAGCCACGTTTCTTTGTAGTAAAACCAGGTTTAAAAATGGATTTGATCTTATTTTTTGGAATACCTTTCCCTGAGTCTTTAATATCTATACAGATTTTATTTTTCACCGCAGAAATATCAATCGCAATGCTGCCTCTTCCATCCATGGCATCGATTGCATTTTTACAAATATTTTCGATCACCCAGCCCATCAATGAAATATTCATCACTGCCGAAGCCCCGTCTGTATTGTCCTTCATGGAATAGGTTACATACGAAGATGTTCTTGATTTTAAATAGTCAATATTTTCTTCAATAACATTGGCTACAATTTCGCTGCTTAATTTCCCTTCCAATCCGATCTGTGAAAAACGCGCCGTAATTACATTCAATCGATCGATATCCTTTGCCAACTCTTCCGTCATCGGGTCATCCTTAAACGGTGCTTCTTCTCTGAAATAATCCCGGATGGCGAATAAAGAAGACAAGGGTGTACCCAATTGATGCGCGGTTTCTTTTGCCAAACCAACCCATACCCGGCTTTGCTCCGCTTTTCTGCTGTAATTAAAGGCCACATAGCCTGCTAATGACAAAAATAAAATAGCAGATAATTGAATATAAGGGTAATAGCGCAACATGGTCAGGATTTGAGAATCTTTGTAGTAAATGAAGTTCTTCATCCCATAAAACTCGATCAGAATAGGTTCGTGCTGTTCTTTCATGGTTTCGATTTCCGATTCTAAAAAAGCTGTTTGGTCTTTCACCTTCATAGAAGCAGGAAAATCAATGTTTTTAGAACTCAAAGGTTCACCCTTTTCATCTGCCAGAATAACTGGCACTGAAGTGTTTGCATTGATAATTTTTTCAGACAAGAAAGCCATATTCGCATTAGGCTCTTGCGTTGCAGCGGTTTCTAATGCTTTGGCATACAAATCGATCAGTTTCCGCTCACGTTCAACCAGACGTTTTGCCAGATAATCCGTATAGATCAATGAACCAACTACAACCAGAATTCCCAATAAAACAATGGAGAGCTTAATTCTGAAGTTTAATTTATATATGTCCATGGGAACAAAAACTATATCTTATTTGTAACGATTATAAATTACTGATTTTATTACAAGAACCTTCTAAGAATCGGTGTTTAGGCGTAAATTTACAGTCCTTTGAGGAAGCAGTACGTATGATCTCGAATTTCAAATCCATTAGTTTAACATATAGAAAAGCCCCGCTCGAAATACGTGAGCGTGTAGCGTTAAATGAAACTGAATGTAAAAGCCTGATGGAAAAGATCCGGGATTTTACAGAGACTACTGAATTGCTGATTCTATCTACTTGCAACCGCACCGAAATATACTACACTTCCAACGAAGATTTAAGCAACGATATCATAAAGTTGCTGGGGGTAGAAAAAAACATCGCTTCCTTAATTGATCAGAAAGAATATTTTGAAATATACAACGAGCAGGCAGATGCTGTATTGCATTTGTTTGAAGTTGGTATAGGTCTGGATTCACAGGTTGTTGGCGATATGCAGATCGTGAATCAGGTGAAATACGCATATCAGTGGAGTGCAGACTTGAATCTTGCAGGTCCTTTTTTACACCGCTTAATGCACACCATCTTCTTTACAAACAAACGTGTGGTACAGGAAACAGCTTTCAGAGATGGAGCTGCATCGGTATCGTATGCTACAGTTGAGTTGGCAGAAGAATTATTAAGCGCAACACCAAATGCAAATATCTTAATTGTTGGTTTGGGTGAGATCGGCGCAGACGTTTGCCGCAATTTCAGATCAAATACTTCTTTCAAAAACATTACGCTTACCAACCGCAGTCCGCTTAAATCGGAAGCACTGGCACTAGAATGCAACATTGAACATGTTCCGTTTGAAACGCTTTGGGATGCAGTAAGCAAAGCAGATCTGGTAATTAGTTCTGTTGCAAAAGAAGAACCGTTGTTTACAAAAGAAGAAATAGAAAAACTTTCTATTCTTTCTCATAAATATTTTATTGATCTATCTGTTCCAAGAAGTGTAGATCCAAAAGCTGAGGAATTGCCTGGTGTTATCGTGTACGACATCGATCACATTCAGAATCGTTCAAACGAAGCCTTGGAAAACAGATTGAATGCCATTCCGCATGTTCGTAAAATCATTCTGGATTCAATTGTTGAATTCAATGAGTGGTCTAAAGAAATGGAAGTTTCGCCAACCATCAACAAATTGAAAAATGCGCTTGAACAGATTCGTAAAGAAGAGCTGGCACGTTTTGTAAAACAATTGAACGATGACGAAGCGAAAAAAATTGATGAGATCACAAAAAGCATCATGCAAAAGATCATTAAGCTGCCCGTGCTGCAATTAAAAGCTGCATGCAAACGTGGTGAAGCTGAAACATTGATCGATGTGTTGAATGACATGTTTAATCTGGATAAACAACCCGAACAGATTCGTGATTAAGAGCAAGCTCATATTCACATTTTTTTTATGCATTGCCGCGTTTCAGGTTTCTCTCGCTCAACAAGACACAAGCCGTGTACGCGTTGTTAGTTCTTCATCTAAAGTTCCTCCACCCCACTACGACTATTTTCATTTTACATCTGACTCGCTTTTTAAATGCGCGTTAAAAGAAAAAAAACTTACGGCATATTATTCCATCGTTTCAATTGTTGATACCGTTGCAGGTATTCCGAAAAAAAGAAGCGGTGTGTTACAGGCAAATAAAATTATTGTACCGTTTGAATACGATACCATTCGTTATACCACGCGCGATGAATTCATCTGCAGAAAACACATTGTTAACCGTCGCACCTACGCATGCAATTATTTTATCTATCAAGCTTCAAGTAAAACCAGCATAGATTTTAAGGCCTCTGCAATTGACTACATTGGGAACAATGTCTATGTGGTCCGCACAGGTCAATCACACGTTTTTTTCAACAGCCAAACCGGACATACAACACCGGCATTTGATACCTATTCGTACTACGACAGTTTATTTATTATTACTTCCCGCGCTTCGGAACAAATGCTGTTCGACAGGTCGGCGAATGATTTTATTGTAAGTCCTTTTAAGCGACTCATCCAATCAAACGATTCGACATACAATGCAGTGCTGTATAACGAATGGGACATCTATAAAAATACCGGAGAAAAAATTATCAGTCGTCTGCGTTGCGATTCCATTAAACCTTCTTCTGAATTCAGTCGTTGGAACCTGTTTCGAAACGACAGTGCTTACTATCGTTGGAACTTTACACCAAAAGATACTTCACGCAAGCCGGTATTGGCAACTGAAAATTATTCCACTCAGCTAAACATCACTCGTCTTAAGTACGATACATTAAAAACGTTCCTGCATTTTGATTCTGCATATTATCAAAGCGATAATTTATTGATGTACAAAAAGGCCGGCGCCTACGGATACTGTGACACCGTTGGCAATGTTAAGATTTCGCATCAATACGACACGATAACAGCGTGGCATGATGGCATGGCTGCGATCCGCTTTAAAAAGAAGTGGGGTTATGTAACCAAACGAGAACAACTTACTGTACAACCTTATTACATCATTGCAATGCCTTTTGTAAACGGTGCCGCTGCAGTATATGATGGAAAAAGATGGATGTTCACCTCAAAAGAAGGTAAGAATTTAAATTCCATCACATTTGACAGCATACAACAAACATCAAGCGGTAAATGGTATGTATACAATAAAGGCTTAGTTGGCTTATGTGATAATAACGGAAAAGAACTTATCCCACCTATGTATGAATTCCTTCTGGATGCAAATTCAGATGTATATGTATTTCAAAAAGAATTCTTATACGGTCTGATTGCCAAAGACCGAACCATACTTTGTCAGCCGACATACGATCAATTCATATACGACAAAGAAAACGATTGTTATTTATTGAAATACATTTCTCAGTCGGGATTGTTATTTATGCTTCATAAAGATTAATGATGTTGCGTTTTATATTCATATTTCTATTTCTTACTATTTTTTTTATTGGTCATGCTCAGACACAGCAGTACCATGAAGGGCTTACTCCGTATAGCGAAAACATAAACGGAAAGTCTCAATTCGGATTCAAAGACAAATCAGGAAAGGTTATTATATCTGCTCGCTTTGATGGCATTGCAGAGCCTTTCAGCTCCGGACAGGCAGTTGTAATTCTCAATAATCTTCAAGGCACGATCGATTTGAAAGGTAAGATGCTTATTTCCGCGATCTACAAAAAAATTCTTCCGTCACAATTTAATTTAACTCCTGTTCAAAATACAGCTGGCTTGTGGGGCTTCTATGCAAGTGATATAAAACTAACAGTCCCTTGTCTGTACGATAATTTTAAATTCACCAATAAGGGTAAACATATTTTTGTGCAAAAAAATGGTAAGTGGGGCATGATCGATCATGCAAACACACAACTTGCTCCTTTTGATTTTAAACAGATCGAATCTATTGCATCTAAACAAATCAAAGGAACACGTTACAACAGCTGGAAATTACACACATCGGATGGCAGTGTGAAAAAACAATACGAATACGATTCGGTATCGTTTACAAAGTCTGCTTTGTTAAACTACAGCATGAACGGCTGGGAAGGCCTGATTACTACCGATGGTATCATTGTTTTAAAAAACACCTACGAAGACATCGACGACATTATAGGCGATGCATTTGCCGTTAAAAAAGATGGCAGCTGGGGTGTAAAAAAATTAAACAGTGATGCCTGGCTTATTGATCCTTCGTATGATGTTATAGACATTGATTCTACGTGTATCCATGCAGGTCTTAGAATCGGCAATGGAAAAGCGATGCATTGGAAGCTTTACGATTTCAATGGTCTGTTGCTATACCCAACTCTGTTAACAGACTATCACGCGTATTCAAATGGATTGATCGCTGTAAAATCAACATCCGATCTTTGGGGCTTCATCAATACAAAAGGAGAAACTGTTATTCCGTTTACATACAATTGGGTTGATGATTTTGAAAATGGATTGTGCAGAGTTGAAAAGACTGGGCAGCAGCTTGTAATAAATAAATCCGGCGATGTTGTATTCAATCATCAGGATGTTTATTTATTCTCGATTGGGTTGTTAAAACTGAATGCGCATCAGGACAAAACCTATACCTACAACATTGATTCAAAAACTGAGATCATTCCGATCAATGCCGAGTTTGTAAAAATTAAAAAAGGCGACAAATACGGTTTAATAAATACACGAGGCGAAACGGTTTTACAAACCATTTATTCAGATATACAGATCGGCAATAGCCTTAAAACATTTAGTGTTGTAAAAGACAAAATCATTAAGGTTATACAAGTTAATAAAGCAACATATTCCGTAGACAAGAAGATTCTTTCAACAGAAGGCTTCTACAATGAGTTTGCTGTTATGAAATACGCTAACGGAAGGTTTGGCTGCATTGACAACCTGGGAAAGATCCGTATTGCTCCGCAGTATGAGGTTATTCGTCCGTTTGAAAATGAAGTAGCAGTGGTGCAATTGAATGGCAAGTGGGGAATCATTGATAAAAATGAAAGCTTCGTTGCACAACCTTACTACGATTCGATCAGTACATTTAGAAATAAGATCTGTATAGTAAGTGAAAAGGGCGTGCATTATTTAATGGATTGCAACGGCAAAATTCTTACCCCTGATGGCTATTCTTCCATCACACTAACAAAAGGTGGGAATTATTTATTGGTAAAAAATAAACTGAAAGGGATTGCAAACGCAAACGGGAAAGAAATCATTTCGCCGCGTTATCAAAACATAAAAGAATTTTCGCCAACGCTTTTTAGAGTAACGGAAAATAATCTGCAAGGCGTAATTGATTCCAGTCAAAAAATAATACTACATATAAAATACCATGCTATTTTATACAATGCATCTACCCAGGAATTTTTAACTGCAGAAGAAGGCGAAGCGAATTATATAAATGTGAAGTAACTTTTCTTGTACCCCTAAATCCCCTAAAGGGGACTTTGCTCCACAGTCGTCAGACCACTTTTTCCAGTGGTCCGACGACTTGTTTGTTTAGACTAATGAACCACTAACGTGACTTAAAACAAACGCTCCAAGGGTTTAAAACCCTTGGAGCGTTGAAATGAGAAATATTTTTAATTTTACTTCGCGCCTTTCGATATAACAAACGCAATCAAATCAGCATTCTGACTTTCTTTTGCAGCAGACAGTACGCTGTTTCCCTGACCATCGTTATCATTTACATTTGCGCCATACTCTACCAACAATTTGACCATCTCAAATTCTCCGTTTGACGCAGCATATATGATGGCTGTTGTATTAAATCCATCTCTGAAACTCACGTTGGCTTTTTTATCCAACAGCATTTTAAGAATTTCAATGTTGTTGTGATCTACTGCAGCAATGAGCATGCTTATGCGCGCCCAGGCAGAGAGTTCTTTTACATAATTGGGACTGGCACCGGCAGCAAGCTGGAATTCAACAGTAGCTTTATCGCTTTTAATGATCGCTTCGTACAACAGATCATTTTTATCCTGTGCAGTTGCAGAAAATAAGCAACCTATAAAAAATAATACAGCAATGTATGTTTTCATTCGGGGTAATAGTTAAAATACAAAGATGAACTTTAGCTGTTCTTAAAGTTGCATGAATATACGAATAGTTCTAACTAAATAAATCAACAACCTTGCCATTAAAAATCAAAGAATCGAATTATACTTACTTCTTTCCAACCCGATCGATCGGTCTGAAACGCAGCGCACTCCATACATCATTTATAGAAATAGCAGATACAGAAGTAATACCATACTCCTCTCCCATTGCCCATAACGAATCTCTATTGACATCTGTCTTAATTCCTGAAGTACCTTTAGGATAGGCAAACCACAGTACACTATCGGACTCAATCTTATCAAGATTCTTATTCATAAAAGTGATGTATTCTTTTTTATTATTGACAAAAATAAGCGTGTCTTTGCTTTTTGCTTTTTTATCAAAAGCCGATGGAAAACCCATTGCAATAAACTCTTTACTTAAATCTGCAGGTGCATTTATTACCGTTGGTTCGCCCTTGAATTTGAACTTTGGTAGGATGGATTTCATGTTAATACGTAACTCTATTAATTTGTAATTATTTTTCGAATTCATCTGTATTAACAAACCTATAATGAATATCAATTACGATATTTTTAACATGTTCGAGTAAATCAGGTGTAATCTCCAACTCATCTATTTTACTACTTAATATATTCATTACAAATCCGGAATGTCCTAATTTAACTAATGCAGAATCAGGTATTTTATTTTTAATACAATAGTTTTTTACTGAATTTTCTAATTCATTTTTAATCTTTTCTATTTCCATAATATTTTACTAAAGTAAAGTTAATTTGTAAAATTCATTACTAAATTTGAGATATTAGTAAATCAGATATAGTTAAAAACAAAGGCAGAAATTTTATTAACTTTTCTTACAATATGCTTGAGACCAACTTACAGGCATTTCTATATGCACTATTGTAATCTGACCTAAATCCGTTTCAACTATAGTTTTATTAGGTAATCTAATAATAAATATTTCTTCAGATTCTTTTTCTTGGTAATTAATACTGTCTTCAATTTCTTGCTCTTCTGCAAGTGTACCTATTATTGATGCTAGAGTATCACTTTTAAGTTCTCGTTGAATAAAATCATCTATGGTATTTCCAGAACTAATAAATTTAAATTTTAATACATTTTCACCTCTAATAAATTCTCCATTTTCCGTTTTAACACAAACATTTTCCTTATCCCCAATTTTAGAGCTTGCTCTTAAAATTTGCCATTCCATTATTGATTTTTTGTATATTCCTCGCTCTGTTATTTGAAGATTATCAAACTCTTTAAGTGATAAATCACATTCGGAAGGAATAAAAAATTTAAATACTCTTTGTAATTCAACGCTTTCATTTTGTATTAATTCAGGATGAATAGCAAAATTAATTCCTTCATGATGATTTTCCACTGAAGGATAAATTAATATTGGCATATATGCGTTTTGTTTTCTTGCTTCATAGATAATACCGTGGGCGTAGGCAGAAGTAATATTGTATTTAGAACTTCCAGGAATAGTAAATAAATCTCCCATTTTTCTGACGGCATGGGCCATACCTTTGCTTATACTCTTGGAAGTTCCATTAAATAATTTTTCAAGTTGAGACGCATGATTATCAGCCAATTCATACAAAATTTGATCTTCACTACTTTGGGTGGTTGAATTCAGTATCAAGCAATGCGCATAAATAGTTTTTTTAGGAATAAACTTCCACTCTGACACAAAGAATGAATTACCTGCTGTTAATTTGTTTTTCATTTCTCTGATTGCTGTAATAATATCTAAAGAAGCATAAAATACAGGTTCATCTTTTATATTAGCTCTCCCTATCTCAGGCTTAGGAGGATAACTATATGTAGATTTTTGATCAATTTGAAACCAGTCAGCATCACTAATAGGAGTAACTCTATATATTTTAAGAGGATGACTTTTCGAATGAAATTCCCAGATTAGGATTATTCCACCTCCAAGACTTTTAGTGATTATTTTTTGAATTTCACTATGGTTTTGAAGTTCATTACATGACGACACAATTTGTGAAAATATTTGTTCTACCTGTTCTTCTGTATGAACCGAAATATCAAAACTTTGTTTGTCTTGCATGATATACGTATGTAAAAATTTCGTTTAACAAATCAAAAATTTCGCCTTAGTTAATAACTCAGATACAGATGTCAACAAGAACATAGAAAATCTTCTTTCAACTGTTATCGAACACGTTGGCCATTTACATATAATTGCGACTTCTCCGTTCCTCTGTACCAAATATTGTCTATTTTAAACCACTCTGCTTTACTTACAATAATATTTTGTATACCTGTTGTAAGTGTGATCTTATCTTCTGTTGTTACAAGGGCTTTAGAACCTTCTCCTATTATTTCAATATTAAGAATTTTCGTTTTTATTTTTTTAGAAGTTTTTTTTGAATTAGCCCAGCTTTCATAAAAAAATAACGCCATACGCTCATTATCATTTCCGGGACGTATATACGATTTGAGTAAATTAATTTTTTCTTCTTTTGATAGATTGGTATTCTCTTCTATCTTATAAAAGCCAACAACTCTTTTATGTAAATTTTCACTCTTTTGTTGAGAATGTAAATTGGCGCTATTTAAAAAAAGATAAAAAAATAGTACAAGTAGTTTCATATAATGAATGTTGATGATAGATCCTTATATCCTCACCCCGCCATCAATCACAAGCTCTGTGCCCGTGATGTACGATGCTTCGTCGGTTACTAAAAATGAATAGGCGTTTACAATATCAATGGCTCTTGCAAAACGACGTGTCGGAATTTTTAATCTGAATTGTGTGAGCTCTGCGGAATCTGCCAAAGGTAAATTGTCTTCTTCTATGTATCCCGGTATAATTGTATTTACATTGATACCACTTTGTCCCAGCTCTCTGGCCCACAATTGTGTAATACCTTTTACACCTTCGCGTATACCATCGTAATGTCTGTCTGTTAAGCTATCGTGTATACGTAAAGGCAAACAACAATTAATGATACTGCCTATTTTTTGCTGCTGCATAAAGGGGGCAACAACACTGATGGAATGAAGGAAAACAGAAAGATTGGCATCAATGGTTTCGTGCCATGCTTCGGTAGATAGATTGGGCACTTTGGATACCGGAGATAACTTTGGATTGTTTACAAGGATATCTATACGTCCGTAATTTTTTATAACATGTACTGCAGCCTTTTCAAAATTGTCTGTCTGAGCAAAATCAAAACGTTCGATCACACAGGAGCCTTTGCGCAATTTGCAGGATTCTAAAATACTCTCGTCTACAGGTGTAGCTGCGTCTTCCCACAACACAACTCTATAGCCCTGGTCGCAAAATTTCTCTGCGGCTGCTTTAGCAATCGAGTGTGTGGTACGAACCAATACAACAACTTTAGATTCTATCATAATTAAAAAAACGTAATTCCAACACCGTAAGTTATAACAAAAACTAAAGTGCTCAAAGCCAATTGTTTTAAATATGGATCCAGTAAACGAGGTTCTTTGGTTTTAAAAACCAAGATCATATGGCGTACAAACAATGGCAAGCTTAGCAAATACATAAAATTGAATATCGACGTATAATGCGAGATCACATAGATAGTCGCACAGAGCCAGGCAATTGAAATAAGCAGCACGTGATAATACCTACCATACACCGGACCAATACGCACCGGAATCGACTTTTTGCCGGCCAATTTATCGGAGTCAATATCGCGTAGATTATTTACATTCAATACTCCGGTAGACAGCAAACCACAGCTGACAGCCGGTAAGATCACATCGGCAGCAATGTTTCCTGATTGTAAAAAATAGGTGCCGCACACCGCAACAAAGCCAAAGAAAATAAATACAGAGATATCTCCCAAACCTGCGTAACCATAAGGTCTTTTACCGGATGTATATGTAACAGCAGCCACAATAGCCAGAAGCCCTACAACCAAAAAACCAATCAGCAGTTCCACACTCAACAAACCTCTTACCTGATACAACAACGTGATTCCTGCAATCAAACTCAATATTGAAAAGGCAATGATGGCACTGCGCATTTCAGCAATTGAAATAATACCGCTTTGCACGGCACGCTGCGGACCAACACGATGTGCGCTATCCGCGCCATTCACAAAGTCTCCGTAATCGTTTGCAAGATTTGACAGGATCTGTAAAAACAACGTTGTTAATACACAGCCAACAAATACGAAGGCATTAAATCTATGTTGGTCATACGCCAGAAAGCCTGCCATACCTATGCTGGACAGTGCAAGAGGTAATGTTCGTAAGCGGAATGCTTTTATCCAATGCGAAACAGCTGCCATGTTTTAAGAAACTTCTTTTATTTGTAATGAAACATAAATACAAAGTAGCGTTGCCACAGAGGCTACAATACCTACCCAGCCAAAATTATACAATTCACCTTTTGCCCCATTTATAATAATATTTGAAGCGATCAATACTGCAATACCGGAACCCAATTGCTGTATCGCAGAGCTGATGCTTAAGAAGCTTCCGCGGCGTTTTGGCTGAACACAGGCAGTCATGATGGTCATAGCCGGAACAAACCGCGCACCAAAACACATAAAGAACACTACGTTAAACGTCAACACATATCCCAAAGGCATAACAGGCAATACCGTTACAGCTGCTATTGGAATAATTGATACCAATGCAGCAATGATGAATGTTTTTATTTTGCCTAGTTTATCTGACAAACGACCGACAAATATACTGCTTACAACAGTCGCTAATCCGCCGCATAGATACACGTATTTCAATTCATCCAAATCCAGACCTACATTGTTCACCAGATAATCACTTATAAAAGGAACAACGGAAAACCCTGCAATCATCAGTAAAAAGATAAACAGCAATGCTCTTCGTATGTTTGTATCCTGCGCGAATTCTTTCAGTATTTCCATTGGAGGAGTTCTTGAACCTTCAAACTCCATATGATTTTTAATGGATGGAAATTTAACCAACAGCGTTCCTCCAACCAGTATACTTAATATTGAAAGCAGCCAGAATGGTGCGTGGTAATCGTTAAATATATCTGCCAAAATCAACCCGCTTGGAATCCCAATCACGGATGCGGCTGAAAAGGCGGCCATTACCATCCCTACTGCTTTACCTCTTCGTTCAAAAGGAATCACATCTCCGATAACCGACATGATCAATACGTTTAACACACCTCCGAACAAGCCGGCAAATAAACGCGCCAGCATAAAGAATTTATATTGCGGTGCCAACGCACACAAGATGTTTGCAATTATAAAACCTGTATAAACAAAGAGGATGGTTGTTCTTCTATCGTATTTGTCAATTTTGAAAAAAGCGATGATCGCTCCCAACGCGGCAGCAAACGTATAGATGGATACCAGATAGCCGAACTGATTTGTTGTAATGTCCATGTCTCTCTTGAGTGTTGCACTCAGCGGAGCCATGATCACAAAATCCATGATGTGTGTAAAATTGATTGCAGCGAGCATAGCGATTAGGACGCCTTCGCTGATCATTGATTTATTTGAATCTTGCATTATTTTTATTTACATTCTTTACGTACCAATACAAATCCTTTTCCCTTACACTGCGGACAATCTCCATCCTGAAAAGTAGTGCCATTACATACGCTGCAAAGTGTGATACCTGTACCTTCGCATTTGTAACATTTTTGATAACTATCCCCCATGTTTCCTCTGGAAATAATAACTCCCGAACCGGAACATATAGAGCAATATTCCTTGCCAACTCCTTTACATTTTAAACATTTAATTTTTGAATGACTGGTACCATGGCACAGAGTACATTCCTGCTTCTCTTCTACATATCCCTTTTCATAACATTGCGATCTGGCAATGTAATAAACTGAACTATCAAACAGAGCGCCCTTATCGCCACGCAAACGAATGTATTTTTCAAAGCCCTGTTGTGCCGGCTTGTATTTAGCGCGATAGAATTGATTCAAACCGTAATAATATGCTGCCTCATCAGGGATAATGCTTTTAAGCTTAAAAAGTTCTTTGAATCGAGCATGTGCAGAATCATACTGTTTGGTTTCCATAAACTTTTTAGCTGAAGTGTAATATACTTCTACCAAGGAGTCATATTGAACCTGATGATTGTGCGCAAAAACGCTACAGGAAATACTGAATAAAATAACTAAAACAAGATGTTTCATGAGTATATATACAATCAAGTAAATATAAGAAGTTCTGTGTAAAAGCTAACGCCCGAATGGATTGGAAGTGTATTTATGACCGAAAAATTAATAATAAAGTTCCTGAGCCAAACGAAAGGTATTGCAATGCGCTTCAACAATATCAATGATGCTTTCTGAATATCCTCCACCCAACGAGATGGTTACGGGGATTTTATTCTGTTTACATTGATTTAGCACATAGCGATCCCGCTCTTTACAACCTTCTCGCGTTAGCGACAATTTACCTAACTTATCCGTAGCCAGCACATCTACGCCGGATTGAAAAAAGATGTGATCCGGCTGAACCTGATCAATCAATCTTGGCAATGTTTCTTTTAAGATTTTCAAATATGCTTCATCCGCAGTTTTATCCGGCAATGCAACATCCAGATCCGACTGTTCTTTGTGTGCAGGATAATTGCTTGCGCCATGCATACTGAATGTAAAAATTGCAGCGTTTCCCTCAGCCATTTTAGCAGTACCATTCCCCTGGTGTACATCGAGGTCTACCACCAATACCTGTTTCGCTAATTTATGTGCCAGTAAATAATCTGCAGCCAATATAATATCGTTGTACAAACAAAAGCCTTCTCCATGCGCTTTGTAGGCATGATGTGTACCCCCAGCAATGTTCATTCCGATACCATTATTCATTGCATATACTGCAGCATCAATCGTACCCTGCATGATAATTTCTTCGCGTGTTACAAGTTCGTGTGTTAATTCAAAACCTGTTTTTCGAATTGCAGAAGAAGACAAACTCAAGGTATTTAACGCATGCACGTATGATGCATCATGCGAGCGCAATAAATCTGTCTGTAAAATTTTTAAGGGCGTAAATAAATTGGATTCTGTAATGGTTCCTTCATACAACAACTGCTCCGCAATCAGGTCGTACTTCAACATCGGAAAACGATGCCCTTCAGGTACGGGATGATTGTAGGCGGGGTGGAAAGCAATGTTTAACATGTAGCAGTATGGTATTTTGAGAACAGTGCTTTACTTAGCAAGTGGTCAGTAAACAGTGGTTTCTTGCTCAGTGGTCAGACCACTCTTCTAGTTAACCCCATTCTTATTCATATTAGTAACGCAATATACTATTGAAGTGGTCAGACCACTTGTTTTCACTGACCACTATCTATTTATAGATTTTCTTCTTATCCAACCCATTCCTGTACTTCTTGGCATTGACCATGTGCTGATCGTAGGTAGTTGAAAAATTGTGACATCCTGAATTATCTCCTTTTGCGCAGAAATAATAATAGGCATGTGAATCGTATTTCAACACTTCATCAATCACAAACGTTGGTACAATGCAAATGGGTCCGGGAGGTAGTCCTTTCCGTTGATAGGTATTGTAATCAGAATCTATTTTCAGATGTTCATTCGAAACACGACGCGAATCCATGCTTGTATGCGCAAATAATACTGTAGGATCCGACTGCAGTTTCATATTGTCGTGCAGTCTGTTTATATACACACCTGCAATGGTCGACATTTCGCTGCGCTGCTTGGTTTCAGAATACACAATGGAACCCAGTATCACAACTTCATCTTCTGAGAGATCCAATCTCTTGCTTGCACTTCTACGCTCTTCATTCCATAGCTGTACGTATTTACATGCCATATATTCCAGTAGCTCTTTGGGCTGCATGTTTTTATATACACGATATCTTCCGGGTCTGAAAATACAATAAACCGATTCTGTTGTAAATCCTCCCAGATCATCCACTTCATCGGCATCTTCCAGCAACTCTACAAATTCTTTTTCATTTACATTACTCAACTGACACAACTCTTTGATGGTTCGTTTGCGCGAACGGTATTCGGCCAGATCAATCAATTGAGACATCCGTATCTCTGCATCGTCTACAAAAGAAAGGACCTGATAATTTCCCCAGCCCTTTTCAATGCGGTACATACCCGGTCGGAAGGTTTCTATGTTCATCATAGAAGCCATCCATTTAAACGTAGTTGCAGATTTAATTACTTTGTTTTCAGAAAGGGAATCCGCAAGTTCTTCTACTTCTGTACCTCTGCTAATGTAGATGTAATAGGCTGAAGATCGAAAAGCTGTATTGGAAGAAAAGGTAACATACCAGATAAAAAATAATACCAAAAAACCACCTGCATATGCCCATGTTGAAGGCGCTACAGAAAACCCTTTGCTTTTTTTAGCAGCAGGTTTCTTGAGGGCTTTCGGTTTGGGTATGACTCTTTTTTTTGCCATTTATGAGATTAAACGAATTTCAGGTTTCAATGTTATGAAAGCCTAACGCAGAAAGCTTAATGCCCTTCAACGCCGTGGTTGTGTCTTTTCGACCAACCACTTGCTTGCTCGTGGTTGGTCGAAAAGACACAACCTTTAGATTTACGCCGTAGTAAAATTCCAAGAAATAAGAATTCATATTTATCAAAGCGAAAGACGGTATCAACCGTCCTTCTGCAGTGATACGATTCTGTTTGGGTATATTTTTATTCTAAAGAATTCTAAATAAATTAATTAAAATAACCACCGGCAAAGGTGAACTATGGCGCAACTAGGTTAGACCTATCCGTGGATTTAGTCCTTTGCCGGCTTATTTGAACAGGCATCAAATAGAAATTTGAGTTCGCGGCTCAGTAGTAAGGT
>NZ_KB903641.1 GCF_000379725.1 Cytophaga aurantiaca DSM 3654 | reverse complement strand
ACTACTGAGCCGCGAACTCAAATTTCTATTTGATGCCTGTTCAAATAAGCCGGCAAAGGACTAAATCCACGGATAGGTCTAACCTAGTTGCGCCATAGTTCACCTTTGCCGGTGGTTATTTTAATTAATTTATTTAGAATTCTTTAGAATAAAAATATACCCAAACAGAATCGTATCACTGCAGAAGGACGGTTGATACCGTCTTTCGCTTTGATAAATATGAATTCTTATTTCTTGGAATTTTACTACGGCGTAAATCTAAAGGTTGTGTCTTTTGACCAACCACGGCAACTATGAAGACAAGGATATTTTAATAACGACCCTTTGTTGCTGATTCAAAACTCTCCAAGGGTTTTAAACCCTTGGAGAGTTCCGGTAGAGATTAACTGCGGAGGCGAATACAAAGAACAGAAGAATAAAAAAGAAAGATAGATCCTATTAAGAAAGGAGAATTGTTATACGAATTCAATAGCATAAAACTATTCTTCAAGACCTTTTAACAATCCGCATTCTGCTTAGTATATTTGTAATTCTTAAATACCTAATCATTTATGCAAACAACAAACAGCACGTACGAATTTCAGGGAATTGCTCTGACAGATCTGGCTACCGAATATGGTACACCATTGTATGTTTATAACAGTGAAAAAATTCTTTCACAATATAAACGTTTGCACGATGCATTTGCCGGAGTGAATGTGCGTATTAAGTATGCTGCGAAAGCATTGACAAATCAAGCCATATTAAAATTATTAAAAGGTGCCGGTGCCGGTGTTGATGTTGTTTCAATTCAAGAATTGGAATTGGCATTGAAAGCAGGCTTCGTTGCAAAGGATATTATGTTCACACCAAACTGCGTTGATTTTTCAGAAATTGAAGAAGCTGTTAAGCATGGTGTTCAGATCAACATCGATAATATTCCGTTTTTAATTGAATTTGGCAAAAAGTATGGAAGCAGTGTACCCTGCTGCATACGCATTAATCCGCATATTGATGCCGGAGGAAATGTGAAGATCATGACTGGGCACAAAGGATCTAAATTCGGTATTTCTATTGAACAGGTAAATCAGATCTATGAAGTGGTAGATGAATATGAAATTGTTGTAAACGGCGTTCACGTGCACAGCGGTTCAGATTTTAAAAATGCGGATGCCTTTGTTCGTGCGGCAGAAGTTGTGTATTCGGTGGCTATGCAATTTGATTCGCTAACATTTTTAGATTTTGGAAGCGGATTTAAAGTTGCATACAAAGAAGGCGACTACGTAACCGATATAGAAGAGCTTGGCAAAAAGATGAGCGACTCGTTTAATGCGTTTTGTTTGAATTACGGCAAGAAATTAGATATCTGGTTCGAACCTGGAAAGTTTTTAGTAAGCGAATCAGGAATGTTGTTGGTAACATGTACCGTGATCAAGGAAACACCTGCATGCAATTTCATTGGCGTAAATTCCGGATTGAATCATTTGATCCGACCAATGATGTATGGATCGCATCACGACATTGTAAATGTTAGCAACCCGGATGGCGATAAAAGAATGTATACCGTTGTTGGCTATATCTGCGAAACAGATACGTTCGGTTCGGATTTATTTATTGAAGAAACGAAAGCCGGCGACATCATTGGTTTAAAAAATGCAGGTGCATATGGTTTCAGTATGAGTTCAAATTATAATTCGCGTTTCAGACCTGCAGAAGTTCTTGTGCATAATGGAAAACATCAGTTGATTCGAAGACGCGAAACGATGGAAGATTTGTTAAAAAATCAAATTGATATTGAATTATAAAAAAAAATTTAAAATTTTTTAAATTTTTTTTTGGCCCGTTTTCAGGGGTGAAATTTCAAAAAATAAAAGTGGTCATGTGGAATTATTTTCTGCATGACCACTTTTATTTTCTCTGAACATATCATGAATAAAGGCGTACAGAAGACTTCATGCAATCACTTAAAAAATGTTCGCTATAAAAAAAAACTTATTCAAACTATAACCTTTTGAGTTATCCACCGTTAAAGATGTTGAAAACGTAGTTGGTTGGTTGTTTGGTATTTGGAAGTTTAAAAAAAATTATATAGTATTGAATTAACTTTTAGTCGAGTATTTTTTATATAGGATTTATTTAATTACAAAAAAGGAGGATTACATCATGGCAAAAGCAAAAGCTTCCGCTAAGAAACCAGCTGCGAAAAAAGTAGCAGCTAAAAAACCTGCAGTTAAAAAAGCAGCAGTTAAAAAAGTAGCTAAAAAAGCAGCAGCTAAAAAGCCTGCAGCTAAAAAAGTAGCTAAAAAAGCAGCAGCTAAAAAGCCTGCAGCTAAAAAAGTAGCTAAAAAAGCAGCAGCTAAGAAGCCTGCAGCTAAAAAAGTAGCTAAAAAAGCTGTTAAGAAAGCTGCTAAAAAAGCAGTAGCTAAAAAAGCTGCTAAGTAATTAGTTTCTTACAAGAATTGAAAACCCGAGGTGCAAACCTCGGGTTTTTTTATTGCCCTGTGGATAATGTAAGCGTTGAAATCTTTGGCTCATCCTTTTCATAGTTGTACTTATCATCCTTGCAATCCGTGGCCGATGCCCCACGTTTAGATATGTAAGGCTTAAATAAAGTAGCTTGGGGCATCACCCCAAGAGAGGATAATTACACTTCTTATATCACCTTCTTTACTCTCCGCTTACGAATGCGTACCTTTGTTTCATGAAAGAACAAACAGCCTTGCTTGATTTTCTAAAACAAAGCTTCTCTGAGCATTCATTTGTAAAAATGACACTCAGCAATCCAACAGACAAGCAAAGTTCACTAACGGCGATCTATGTGCGTTACGTTGAAATTAAAAACGCAGCTACACTTTCATTTACGTATCGCTATAAAACCAAGGATCAGGTAAAAAACTGGTCCATCGAAAATGGCATCAACGAACTTCAGAAATTAATAGGTACTTCCTATCGAAATACATCGCTCTTTACAACCAAAAATGATTTTGTTTTACTTTCCTCCAAAAAAGGTAAAATGACATTGCAAACCAATAAACCAACGTTCACAACAACAACGGAAGCCGTGCATGACCGTCAGAAAATAAAACGCGCATCCAATGAACAGGCCTATTTAATGCATCTGGGAATAACCGATGCAAACGGCATTCTGATTCAAAAGATGGCGGATAAATACCGTCAGATAAATAAATATCTTGAAATCATTGAAGGCCTTATAGAATCTGTTACGCTTCCGGAAGATATACACATTGTAGATATGGGTTCGGGTAAGGGATATCTTACGTTTGCATTGTATGATTATTTAGCGAACGAAAAGGGATTGAACGTTCAGGTGACTGGTATTGAATTGCGTGAAGAGTTAGTTGAGTATTGCAACGATATTGCAAAAAAATGTGGTTTCGATAAATTAAACTTTGTTTGCAAACCCATTCAGAAATATACAGAGAAGCAAATTGATATATTGATTGCACTCCATGCCTGTGATACTGCAACAGACGACGCCATTTATAAAGGCATTGTTTCGAATGCGCAACTGATTGTATGTGCACCATGCTGCCACAAACAGATTCGTCAGCAGGTAAAAGGCATCGAGCAGGAGAGTCCGATTCTGAAATACGGAATCTTTAAAGAACGCCAATTTGAAATGGTAACAGATACCATTCGCGCCTTGATCTTAGAAAAGCATCACTATAACACAAAAGTATTTGAATTTATTTCAAACGAACATACACGTAAAAATGTAATGCTTGTAGGCGCTAAAACGGCCATGAATATTGAAGACCAGACAATTCAATCCAAAATAGAGGATATTAAAAAGGAGTTTCATATTGATTTTCATTATCTGGAAAAGCTTGTGAAATGATTTGGTTAGCCGCCGTGGCGAACGACGAATTATAAAAACAACACTGAAATAATCTTCAAATTAAATACGTAATCATACGTAGAAAAATAATTAAGACTCCGTAAATTAGAATTCCCGTTTAACATATAACTAAATAACTCCCATGCCTGAATTCAGTTATCAAAAACCGTTTCCGTTAAAGAAAGATCCAACTCCATACAAATTAATCAGCAAAGAGTATGTTTCAACAATTGAAGTTGATGGCCGCAAGATTCTTAAAGTAGATCCGAAAGCGCTTGAATTGGTTGCTGAAAAGGCGTTGGCTGATGTTTCATTCTATCTCCGTTCATCGCATTTAGAAAAATTAGCGAAGATTATTAAAGATCCGGAAGCAACAGATAACGATCGTTTTGTTGCATATACCTTATTACAAAATGCATCTACTGCCGGAGAAGGTAAGCTTCCATCTTGTCAGGATACAGGTACTGCAATTGTAATGGGCAAAAAGGGTGAAAACGTTTGGACCGGCGCCAACGACGAAGAGGCTCTTTCAAAAGGAATATACAATACATACCAGGAACGTAATTTACGTTATTCGCAAGTAGTGCCGATTACCATGTTCGAAGAAAAGAACTCTGGTACAAACTTGCCTGCACAAATTGACATCTATGCAGAACAAGGCAATGAATATAAATTCCTATTCATGGCAAAAGGCGGCGGTTCTGCCAACAAAACATATTTATACCAGCAAACAAAAGCCTTACTAAACGAAAACAGTTTAGCGGAGTTTGTTAAAAATAAAATCAAAGACTTGGGTACGTCTGCTTGTCCGCCGTATCACCTTGCATTGGTGATAGGTGGTACATCTGCAGAAGCGAACTTAAAAGCTGTTAAACTAGCTTCAGCAGGATACTACGATGAACTACCTACAGAAGGGAATATGGGTGGACAAGCATTCCGCGATCTTGAATGGGAAGAGAAGGTACAAGTAATTTGTCAGGAGAGTTTGATCGGAGCGCAGTTCGGCGGTAAATATTTCACACACGATGTAAAAGTGATTCGTCTACCACGTCACGCAGCATCTTGTCCGGTTGGTATTGGTGTAAGCTGTTCAGCAGATCGTAACATCAAAGCAAAAATTACAGAAGAAGGTGTGTTCATTGAAGCCTTAGAAACAAATCCTGAAAAGTATTTGCCTGCACAAGCTCCGCACTTAGAAAAAGCAGTTGAAGTAGATTTGAATCAGCCGATGGCAGATGTATTGAAATTGCTTTCTCAGTATCCGATCAAAACTCGTTTAAAATTAAAAGGAACGTTGATTGTTGCGCGTGACATTGCGCACGCGAAGATCAAAGAATTGCTGGATGCAGGTAAACCAATGCCGGAGTATTTCAAAAATCATCCGGTGTATTATGCTGGTCCTGCGAAAACACCGGAAGGCATGCCATCCGGAAGCTTCGGTCCTACAACAGCCGGACGAATGGATTCATATGTGAATCTGTTTCAGAGTCAGGGTGGTTCCATGATCATGCTTGCAAAAGGAAATCGTTCGAAAGCAGTAACCGATGCGTGTAAACAATTCGGTGGTTTTTATTTAGGCTCCATCGGTGGACCGGCTGCGATCTTAGCGAAAGAAAATATTAAATCGGTTGAAGTAGTTGACTTCGAAGAATTGGGAATGGAAGCGGTACGCAAGATTGAAGTAGTTGATTTCCCTGCGTTCATCATCTGTGATGATAAGGGGAATGACTTTTTTGCGAATTTGTAAAAAAATAAAATAAGAAAAGCAGAAAGGATATGGATTATACAAATCAATATCCTTTCTGCTTTTCTGCTTAAATCTGAATTCATATTCATTTAATAATTTCTTTATGAAGAATCTTACTTTTTGGGGCACCTATACTAGAAAAGTATCTCAGGAAACAATAGCGGGACAACTAACTTCTGAATTTAACATTGAATTGCTGGATAATGGACGACCGGAAAAATTCGATGAATTAATTAACAATAAAGGAATTCAACCGAATGAAATTGTCGTATATTTTAAAAATGAATGTGGTGTTGTATTGTTTTTCAATGAATCGATTCCAACAGATTGGATGGAAGCACTTGCACAAATAAATACGATTGAAGATCCAACTTCGGATGTATCAATGAAAAGGTATGTGCTTGGCAAGTTAGATCTTAACATGGGTAAAGGCTATATACAGACCTATGTAAGAGCAAATATGGATAAGCACATTTTAAAATATTCAGACGCATTAAAATTTCCTGTTTACCCTTCTGATATTCTACCAATAGAAACAAGCGGCAGTTTAGAAAAATGGATTAACGATGAATCTTCTAGCGTTTTGGGAGTTGCAATTTTTAATGAATTATACAGAAGTAAAAATTCTGACAAACGTGTAACCGTATTCCGTTTTAACAATTCAACGGAACATTTGACAAAATTAAACTCTGCACTTACCGATCAAATCAATAAGCGAAAGGAATCTAATTTAACGCATTTCAAAACCTTTGTAGAATCGAGAGCAAGTAAGTCCGCCGCTTTTGAATCAAATAAAAATGATAAAGTTATTTATCAGTTTTTAACAGATGACTATCAAATTGAAAACTATTCAAATTTTATATGTAATCATATTGGTAGACACCCGGACATCGAAAAAATAATCAATACATTTTTAGGTGACAGCAATATTGAAATTATAGCGCTTATAGAAGAATTTGCAAAACAGGATATCAATTTCCATGGACTATTCGATTTAGTATTTTATACAGGTCTGTACCATACAGATGATAAGGTTCGGGCACATGCTCTTGCTTTGGCATTAATTATAACGAATGGTAGTTTCAGACCAGCATTTTGGGGAATTTGGAAAAAAGATTTTTATTCAAAAAAAATTGTTCTTTCAAATGGCATTCCCAATTCAAGAATAGGACTATATTATACGAATTTACTTCAGCATAAATTTATATCTGGCAATTCCGGAGAGACCTCGGCGGTAAAGCCTTTAGTTATAGATACGGACACAAGTGGAATTGAAGGACTTTTTTTAAAATATTTTAATGAAGTAATTATTCGGGATCAGGAACGAATGATAAATCATGAAGTATTTCAATTTTTCGAGACCCTTATTACGTATGGTGGTACAATTAAGTCATTGGCTTTGATTAATTGTGGTATTACTAAATTGCATGAAGGAGTTTCGAAATTAAATCTCCAAAAGCTAGATGTATCAAATAATCCAATTGAATTCCTTGGGCAGTTTACATATCCTTCATTGGAAGAATTGGTTATTCGAAATACCGCTATAAAAACGATCTCCTTGAAAAATTTTCCTTCTTTGAAAAAAATTGTTTTGGAAAACGCAACGGAATTAGATCAATTTCATTTAGTTGATATTAATAAACTGAATGAAAAGTTTTATTTTGAAGTATCCCAAATAGAAGGTGCTAAAAAATTCTATAATTTTAAAAAACAAGAAATGGATCCCTTTGCGGCACCTGCACCTAAACCTTTTTGGAAAGTATGGTAACTCAAAGTATCTTTATTAAATAATTAAAAAATAAAAATTATGGGACTTTTTGATAAAATTAAAAACATTGCAAATAAAATTACAGGCAATGCTGCAAAGGTTGAAATTGTGATGAATACAAACCTATATCGTAATACAAATGTTCCTGTTACGGTAAATGTGTCAGTAAAAGACGTTGGTATTACACTTGATAAAATTTATGTAAAATTAGCGGCGGTTGAACACGTTAAAGTAATTCATAATGAGGTTGTGAATGGCAATTCAGTTACTAAAGAAAAAGTGGATACGCGTTTTATTCATGAATTCACGTTTGATTTTTCAGGTGCTCAACATCTGGATGCAAATAAAAATTATTCGTGGGTTGAGAATGTCTTTTTGCCGGAAGGTGTACAGCCTTCGTATAATGTTTACCCAAGAGAAGTTCGTTGGCAAATTATTGCAGGGCTGCAGATGTCAGGAAATGATCCGGATTCGGGATGGAAAGATATTTTTGTGAATTAATTTATCTGAATAGAATTATAAAACCCTGTGAGGATTAAACGCCTCCCAGGGTTTTTCTTTTTTAATAGATTTTTATGTCTTGAATAGGGGTGAGTTATAAATGAATTGTCCTATTGGTAGAAAGATAAAATTATTTTTGAATCTTTTTAATCTGCATTCAATAGACATTCTATTTTAATTAAAACCTCTATGAAATTTTACATTAAATCAATCGGCTTTATTTTTTTCTTCGCTATTGGCCATTTTATTCATGCACAGGATGAGACCAAAATTGTCAGACCAAAACGCAACGCATTTAAAATAGGTATTACGCCAATACCCACAAGAATATTTTTTTCTTACGAGCATGCCTTTAGCAAACACTTTTCATTAGGAGCAATGGCTTCATATGGGGGAACCAGATTTCCAGGATATACATGCAATATGTTCACACGTTATTACTTTAAATCATTTGAGCAGAGCAGCTGGTTTTTAGAAGTCAGAGGTGGTTACGCGCATTATAATCCTTATGTATATACTGCGATTGAGTATCCAAACCATCCATACGATGACAATCGTGATTATGTTGGAAAGCATCGAGCAGATATTGATTATTGGAGTGGAGGTATATCCGGTGGTTATAAAGCATTTTTTAATGAACGGATTTTTTTTGAATTTTTAGGAGGCTTGCATTTTGGTCAGGCAACATTTGGTGCAGATGATAATTATTTTGCACGATATGGAATGTCTTATGAGCTTGGATCAGATAAGGTTGAAGAAGTTTTCAATAATTCAGGACCGGGTAATGCCTTTCATTTCGTCCTTCATTTCGGCTATGCGTTTTAGATAAGATGTCTTATGTTTGTAAGAAATAGTAAACATGCACGCATCTTCCTACAAACAGATATACGCAGATATTCTAACCATTATTGCAGAGGTTAGATCTGAACCTATTTCTAAATTGAATCTGGAAACAACCATCAACAATGATTTAGATACATATGGGGATGATTGGGACGATGTCATAGAGCCTATCCTTAAAAAATATCCGATAGATGATTGGTCCGAATTTGTTTTCCTGAATCATATGTCCGGAGAGGGATACCGGGAACCACTATATATTATCAACGCACTTGTATTTATTCCAAAGTTGGTGATAGGATGTATTGTATTTCTATTCAATACTGAAAAAAGTGTAGCTGTTTTTCAATATAAACCATTTAAAGAAGTACAGTACAAAAATGACCCACTCTATATTGCAGACATCTTCAATTCTGCAATCAAAGGGAAATGGGAGTATGCAAAAGATTCGGACTTAAATCTGCACGAGCTGATCAAATAAAGATTTGTGCTGCGTTAATACACAACAAGTTTTTTAGTTGCTCTGCCTTTTTCACTCGAAAGAACTTCTACCTGATATACACCTGCTGCTAAATTGCCTAAGAAAATAGTTGAATTGACTTCACCTACCAGTTGATTTTTTTGTAGTACTCTGCCTTGCATGTCATATAAAGTAATAGAAACAGGATTGGTATATGTTTCTGTAAAATGAATGGTAACATCTTCATTTGATGGATTGGGATAGATTGAAAACCAATCATTGGTTGCTGCAACAGGAATGATTCCTGTTGAGATAGCAGTTCCTTTGATCATGATCGGGTTGCCGGAAAGTGTGATCGCAGATCCTGTTACGGTTTGTGTAGTACCGGTGCTTGAATAATTCCATGCTTGTGTAGTCAGACTTTGAAAGTTTAATGCAGAAGGAAATGTATAATTCGCACTTGATACTTCGCTTTGATCGGTTGTTGTTTTTGCCCACAATACATAACGTGTTTCCGTACCTTTTGTAAAGGCCGCTCCATCTACGGTAGAAGGCAAGTTCAGTAAGGCTGTTGCTGCAGCATCGTATTTATAGTTTAGTATAAAATCAGATAATGTTTTGCATCCGATACCCGAGGGCGCGAGTGTTGCGGTAGCAGGAGTTACAGTATTCAGATTATAATAAAAGCCCATGCCATCAAAACCATCGGTGCTTACGTTTGGGTCGGTTTCGCTTTTAGAATCACCGATGTTGTATGTATACATTTGTTTGATACCTTGCTTTTGTGCAACCACAAATGCCTTCATCAGAAAATTGCGTTGCGCTTCAGGAGTACCTATGTAATCGGTTGTTCCGTAATGCTTGCGTGGAAGATTTACTTCCGTAAGAATAAAATGTTTCGAAGGGTAGGTCGTTCCATTGTATCCGTACTTTGTAAGTATTGCCTGAAAATCATTTTTCATAGCAATGACTTTTTGCACTGCATAATCAGAATGTCTGAAATATTTAAATCCTCCGATGCTATTGTCCCAGGTGCGTAAATAGTATTGCGGATAACAATGATAACTTAATACATCAAAGTATGCACCGCCTTTTAGTGGATACGCTGTAGTAACAGATCCATCTACCGGGTTATCGGTATTTCGCATTACTGCATCTAAAAAATTCGTGTAACCCAGTCCGCCCGTTGCAATGTATGAATTGGGCTGCATAGACTTTACCACTTCATAGGTAATGCGCAGCATGCGTACATAATTTGTTATATCGTCACGCAGATTTACCAGATCGCAAGGAGAAGGATTTGCATCCCACCAATTACCTGGTTGTCCCGGATTTAGAGAAACATTGCTATTGGCGGAAAAATCCGGCTCGTTCCACACTTCATAAAAGCGGATATAGCTGCCATAGGTTTTTACAACCTTGTAGACATAGGCTGCATAATAGTTTGTATCGTTAACAGCAGTTACCCCATTCGTACTATCGTCCCAAATAGGTGCATATAAATTTTTAAAAACTTCCGAACGGAATTGTTGTGTGTTGCAAGTAATAACTTTTGTGGAACGGTGCGCATCACTTGGTCCGTTTAAAAATAACGTAAGTTCTTTCATATTCAACGTAGCAGTATAATAGGCGAATTCATTCTTACGCACATTAACACCATATTGGTCTAAAAAATAATCGTACAATCCCGGACGGGTAGTATGCATACCGGCTTTGATAAAGAGATCGTGTATGAGTTTATCATTAGGTGCATTGTTGTTGTAGCCACCATAGTAACCCGGGTTTGAACCAAAATAGAAATCGTTTGCATAAGCCGGCACGGTTGTATTGGCGTTGAATGCAGGCTGCTGCGCATAAACGTTTGTAAAGAATACGGTTAAGCAAAAGACAACTGTGTGTAAGAAGTGTTTCATAAAAATTGAATTAAAAAGTAGTTCGTTGATATGAATATACTAAATCAATTTCAAAAAAAACTTAGAATACTTAAAAACAAAAGTCCCAAAGCTATCCGTAGAGTTAGCGTAGCGCTCTACGAATAGAGAGTGGGTTCCTTGGGGTCTCTTTGCGGTAAAATAAAAAAGCCCCACTATTAAGTGAGGCTTTCATTTTTATATCTAGTACAGAATTACTTTTTCTCAACCATTCTCAAGAAATCAGAAACCTGTTTTTTCATGTCTTTTCTGTCAACAATGAAATCCAGGAAACCATGTTCCAATAAGAATTCAGAAGTTTGAAAGCCTGCAGGTAAATCTTTACCGATCGTTTCTCTAACAACCCGTGGTCCGGCAAATCCGATCAACGCTCCCGGCTCAGCAATGTTGATGTCACCCAGCATCGCATACGAAGCAGTAACACCACCTGTTGTAGGATCCGTTAAAATAGAAACATATGGTAGGGCTTCTTCAGAAAGCAAGGCAAGTTTAGCAGATGTTTTTGCCATTTGCATCAATGAAAAACCTGCTTCCATCATACGCGCTCCACCTGATTTACAAATCATGATGAACGGCACTTTTTTAGCACGTGCAGCATCAATACCTCTTGATATTTTCTCACCTACTACAGAACCCATAGATCCACCAATGAACGTAAAGTCCATACAACTGATCACAACTTCTTTTTCGTTTACCTTTCCATAAGCAGTACGCACAGCATCTGTCAAACCAGTTTTAGCTTGGGCAGCTATAATACGTTTTGGGTATGGCTGGCTATCAATAAATTTCAATGGGTCACCTGAGCTTAAACCTGCGTCTAATTCCGTGAACTCATTATTATCGAAAAACAACTCGAAATATTCTTTTGAACCTACTCTGGCGTGGTAATTACATTCAGTACATGTCCAGGCATGTTCTTCGTGCTCTCTTGTATGAACAACTTTTTTACATTCAGGACATTGATACCACAAACCATCCGGTACTTCTCTTTTCTCTTCAGTTGGGGTAGTGATACCTTTTTCTGTTCTCTTAAACCAAGACATCTATATTCTTTCTTTAATGTTCAATTAAACCTTTTCTTCAAATCCTGAGGGATTTTAAAGGATGACAAAGATAACAAAAAAATAAAATTACGGTACGAATATGTAAGTTTTTTACATATCAGTACAATTGTAATTATCTGTAAATCAGATAAAAAAATAAATAAATGAGATTATTTTACTTCCTCGAAATCTATATATTCGTCCTTGGAAGCCTGACCACCATTTTTGTGAGTTTTTCCAGCAGGAATATGATCTACGTGTATAGATCCTTCCGGATAACGCGGTCTTTGTTGCTGATTGTATTGTTGCTGCATGTTTTTAGCCATTTGCTCAGCACTTTTAATAACCATAGCTTTTAGGAATGGTTTTAAAAGCAAACGAAGCAACCAAAAAATTATAATTGTAAAGAATATGAATTTCCACATGATGTGTTCTAAGTAATAAGTTCTAGGTTTTAAGACGTTGCAGTAGAAAAAATATTGTATGTCTTGTTGCGCTACCTCTTAAAACAGTATTTCTATACCATAATTTAATGTTTTAAGTAATAAGTTCAAAGAAACGAATCTTAAAACTTATTACTTAAAACATTCTACCTATCGGCTTAAATAAAGATTTCTTTCAGAATATAATTTCACGAACTCATCATCCTGCAGATCGTCGATGAACAGGATCGCTTCACCCGTTGATTTCATTTCCGGTCCAAGTTCCTTATTTACATTCGGGAATTTGTTGAATGAGAACACAGGTATTTTAATTGCGTAGCCGTTTTTCTTAGGATTGAATGTAAAGTCTGTCACTTTATTTTCACCCAACATTACTTTTGTAGCATAATTTACATATGGCTCATCATATGCCTTACAGATGAATGGTACCGTACGTGAAGCTCTTGGGTTGGCTTCAATGATGTAAACGATTTCGTTTTTGATCGCAAACTGAATGTTGATCAAACCTACTGTTTTAAGTGCTACAGCAATTTTCTTTGTGTGCTCTTCAATCTGTTTGATCACGTTTTCGCTCAAATCGAATGGAGGCAATACAGAGTGGGAGTCACCGGAGTGAATACCAGCCGGCTCTATGTGTTCCATGATACCGATGATGTGTACATTCTCTCCATCACAGATCGCATCCGCTTCCGCTTCGATTGCATTCTCAAGGAAGTGATCGACAAGAACCTGATTACCCGGATGATCTTTCAATAAGTTTACTACGTGTTGTTCCAACTCCTGCTCGTTGATCACGATCTTCATGCTTTGTCCACCCAATACATAAGAAGGACGAACTAAAAGCGGGAAGTTTAATTTTTTGCTGATTGCAACTGCTTCGTCTGCATTTTCAATCACACCGAATTCCGGATACGGAATGTTGATTTCTTTTAATAAGGATGAGAAACGTCCGCGGTCTTCAGCTAGATCCAATGATTGGAAATCTGTACCGATAATTTTGATGCCGTATCTTTCTAATTTTTCAGCCAGCTTCAATGCTGTTTGTCCGCCAAGCTGAACAATTACACCAACCGGTTTTTCAAGAAGAATGATCTCGTAAATATGTTCCCAGAATACCGGTTCGAAATACAATTTATCTGCGATGTCAAAATCCGTAGAAACCGTTTCAGGGTTGCAGTTGATCATGATGGTTTCGTAACCGCATTCTTTTGCTGCTAATACACCATGTACACAAGAGTAGTCAAATTCAATACCTTGTCCGATACGGTTCGGACCTGAACCCAATACAATGATTTTCTTTTTATCTGAAGGAATTGATTCGTTCTCGCCTTCAAATGTAGAGTAGTAGTAAGGTGTCTTAGCTTCAAACTCTGCAGAACAGGTATCAACGATTTTGTAAATACGTTTGATACCGAATTCGTGACGTTTTGTGAATACTTCACTTTCCATACATCTAAGCAAGTGCGCAATCTGACGATCGGCGTAGCCCTTTTGCTTAGCAGTTTTCAGCATTTCTTTGCTGATGTTCTGTATCGTTTGTTTCTGAATTTCCTTTTCTAAGGTAACAAGCTCTTCAATTTGGTTTAAGAACCAAGGATCGATCTTCGTTAACTTCTGAATCGTCTTAGATTGAACGCCTAATTTGTATGCATCGTAAATATGGAACAAACGATTCCAGCTTGGGTTTTCAAGGCTGTGAAGAATTTCCGCCTGATTCGTTAATTCTTTACCATCCGCACCTAAACCGTTACGTTTGATCTCTAACGATTGACATGCTTTTTGTAAAGCTTCCTGGAAGTTACGTCCTATACCCATTGTTTCACCAACAGATTTCATTTGCAAACCAAGGGTACGGTCAGCACCTTTAAATTTATCGAAGTTCCAACGAGGAACTTTTACGATCACATAATCCAATGCAGGTTCGAAGAACGCGCTTGTTGTTTTTGTGATCTGATTTTTTAATTCATCTAAGTTGTAACCAATCGCAAGTTTTGCAGAGATTTTTGCAATCGGGTAACCTGTAGCTTTTGAAGCTAAAGCTGAAGAACGTGATACACGTGGGTTGATCTCGATACCGATGATGTGATCAGTATCCGGACACACAGAGAACTGTACGTTGCAGCCACCTGCAAAATTACCGATTGCTTTCATCATCTTGATCGACTGATCACGCATCTCCTGATAAATAGTATCCGGCAAGGTCATCGCTGGTGCCACTGTAATAGAGTCACCTGTGTGAATACCCATCGGATCAAAGTTTTCAATCGAACAAATGATAATCATGTTACCGATGCTATCACGTAGGATCTCTAATTCGTATTCTTTCCAGCCTAAAATACTTTGTTCAACCAATACTTCGTGTGTTGGAGAAGCATGTAGACCTTTCGTTAAAGCTTCATCAAATTTATCTGCTGTATGTACGAAACCACCGCCTGTACCGCCAAGGGTGAAGGACGGACGGATAACCAACGGGAAGCCGATTTCCTGAGCGATTTCTTTTCCTTGTAAGAAAGATGTTGCTGTTGCGCCTTTACAAACTCCAACACCGATTTCAATCATTTTCAAACGGAATTTCTCACGGTCTTCAGTCGTTTCGATTGCGTTGATATCAACACCGATCATACGAACACCAAATTTTTTCCAAACACCCGCTTTATCACAATCCATTGCTAAGTTCAATGCAGTTTGTCCGCCCATGGTAGGCAACACCGCATCAATCTTATGTTTTTCAAGGATTTTTATAATTGATTTTTTCTCTAATGGCAACAAATACACATTATCAGCTACAACTTTATCCGTCATGATCGTAGCAGGATTGGAGTTAATTAATGTAACTTCAATGCCTTCTTCGCGAAGAGAACGCGCAGCTTGAGAGCCCGCATAGTCAAATTCACAAGCTTGGCCAATTACAATCGGGCCACTACCAATAATCAGAACGTGTTTGATACTTAAATCCTTAGGCATGGGATATTATTATTTTATATAGATTTCAATGGTTTGTACAGAATCCGAATTTGAAGGCGAAAAGGGGTTTTTGTCCTTCTTTTACACAGTCAAATTGAGCAAATTTAAAGCAAAAAGATTGGATTTGAAAGATTATATTATTGTTGTGAATAATAAGTTTGATTACTAGTGTGTTATTGAACGATTTCAAGAAAAAATACGAATCGTAGTTGCCAGGTTCTAGTTGCCAGGTGCTAGATAAGACAAGTAAAGAGATAAGAATTCCTGAATTTCTTGGGGCAATGCCCCAAGTTACGGTGTTAAAGCCTTACAGGGTTTGTCATATCGAATACTCAGGCTGTAAGCCTGACTTATCTAAACTTGGGGCATCGCCCCAAGAAACTCAGGCGTTCCGCCTTTAGCTTTAATCTTTCTGCTTTCGTCAATTCTTATTATATTTGGCTTATTACTTATTATTGAAAAACCCGAATCAAACATATAAATAAGAACATCGATTATGAGAAAGAAAGTAATTGCAGGAAATTGGAAAATGAACAAAACACTTGAAGAAGGCTTGGCGTTGGCATCTGAAGTGGTAAATATAGCAAAGGATGAGGTTCCTGCAGATGTTAATCTTGTAATGTGTATTCCATACATTTCACTGGCAGCTATTTCTAAGATCGCTGGTGATAAAGTAGCTATTGGAGCGCAGAATGTATATCAAAAAGAATCAGGTGCTTTTACAGGTGAGATTTCAGCTTCTATGTTGAAATCTGTTGGCGTTAAATATGTGATCATTGGTCACAGCGAAAGAAGAGAATATTTTGGCGAAACAAATCAGCAATTGGCTGATAAAGTAAACATTGCATTGGCAAACGGTTTAACTCCGTTATTCTGCTGTGGTGAAACACTTGCTCAAAGAGAAAAAGGCATTCATATTGATTTTGTTAATACTCAATTAACAGAAGGCCTATTCCACTTATCTCCGGAAGATTTCAAAAAAGTAGTAATTGCGTACGAACCAATCTGGGCAATCGGTACAGGTGTTACAGCATCTGACGAACAAGCACAGGAAATGCATGCAAAAATCCGTGAGCATTTAGCATCTAAATACAGCGCTGCAGTAGCAGATGAGATCAGCATTTTATATGGTGGTAGCATGAAGCCTGATAACGCAAAAGGTTTGTTAGCATGCAAAGATATTGATGGTGGTTTGATTGGCGGTGCTTCTTTGAAATCACGTGATTTCATTGATATTGCTAAGTCTTACTAATCGTTTTAATACGTCTACTGCTTCCTGGCGCGAGTCTTAGCGAAGCGGGACTCGTGTCATCTATTTTGCAGTCTTTGACTGCATTTGTAGCTAAGTCAAGTAGTCAAAGACTACAGAATGATAGACACCAGTCTGAAGACTGGCGCCATATGCGCTAGTACGCGTATTCATTATTATAAATTTAAAATATATAACCCCGACTCTTGTCGGGGTTTTGTTTCTTATGGACCAATACATTAAAGTTGATATAGCCGTTGATGAAAACGAGCAGGAACGTGTTATGGCAGAGTTACTAGCCATTGGTTTTGATTCATTTGCTGAACACGTAAATATGCTGGAAGCGTATGTAGAAAAAAGCGCGTTCGTAGAAGCGGACTTAAAAGAAGTGTTGCACGAAATTAATCCGTTGTATACATACTCGTTTGCAGACATGCCAAACATCAACTGGAATGAAGAATGGGAAAAGAATTTTGACCCATTGGTTATTGCAGATCAATGTTATGTACGTGCTTCGTTTCATCCCGAAAGACCTGAGTTTAAGTATGAAGTTGTGATCAATCCGAAGATGTCGTTTGGCACGGGTCATCATGCTACTACTTCGTTGATGCTCCAATATGAATTGGAAACAGATCTTCAGGATAAAATAATGATTGATGCAGGCTGTGGAACAGGAATTCTCAGCATTTTAGCTCAAAAAAAAGGAGCAAAGAAAATATATGCGTTCGATATAGAAGATTGGGCTTTTGAAAATTTGATTGAAAATTGTAATTTGAACGGATGTGATAGGATTCAAACCGGACAAGGTACAATCACAGAGATTATTCCGGCAGATATTCAGGTTGATATTTTATTGGCGAACATTAATAAAAATGTATTGCTGGCCGAAATGGATGAGTACTACAAACGTCTGCTTCCAAACGGACTGCTTTTCTTAAGCGGTTTTTACGAAGAAGATATTGAGGATATTTTAAAACGTGCGAACGAAGCAGGTTTTGAAAAGGAAAGTTTTAAAGTGAAAGATCGTTGGGTTTCAATGAAACTACAAAAAAAATAAAATGGCTGAAAAGCCGTTAAACGTATTTACTATAGATTTTGAACATGCAGAAAATCCAAAAATATTCCCTTCTGTTTTTTATTTGTTTGCTCACAAGCATTTCGGTGTTTTCGCAGCAAAAATTTTCAGGCGATCCTGCTGCATATCCAGGTGAAGCTGCAGCAATGATGGAGGTTACCAAGAACCAGGAGTGTATTGAAGCAGGTTCAGCCTTAGGCGGAGCATGGGGAGCATTCAGTGCCGCTCAGCAGAAGAAAGTAGTTGAGGTTTCACAAAAAATGGTTAAAAGTAAAAAGTTAAGAGCCAATCCGCATTTTAGAGATTTTTATCTGACGCTTACTGCAATGCAAGGTAAGGGTATGGGTGGTGTTCAGCTCGATACATTTTTGATCATAACAGATCAGTTTATAGAGACCATGCAAGGGCCTCAAATGGAGGTGTTTTTTAAAACAACGAAATTAATTACTCAACAAAATCTACTCTATGCCTCTAACTACAACACACTTCAGGTGGAAGGCGGGAGCTTTGCTTTTCAAATAAAAGAGAGCAAACCGGCTTTTGTAGAAGAAGTGCCGGCACCGGCAGATACTGCAACGGAAAATCAGTTTGAAGACTGGGATAATTTTGATCAGAACGAAGAAACGTGGGGAACATTGGATGAAGAACCTGCACCTACAAATGAACAAGCATTGGATGTTGGTTATGAACCGACTCCTCAGCCAAATGTAGATGGCCCTGTTATTGTATTGAAAGGCGTTACCTTAGTAATAACAACACCTGTAGATACGGTACGCATTAAAAATACCAGCGGTGTTGTTTCTTTAAAAACAGGACTCTTTGTTGGTGAAGGCGGAACATTTGATTGGTCCAGTGTAGGCTTGCCTAATGTATATGTGGATCTGGGAGGCTTTAACTTTCCGATCAGAGGCTATCGGATTGTATCAGAAGGTTCACGCTTGCATTATCCGGAACAAACAGACTCCATTCCGATTGGTGTGTTTGAATACAACAGCATGAAAGCAAAAAGCTATGCCGATAAAAACTATCCGCGTTTCAAATCTTTTTACAGCAACATTCCGGTTAAAGGCTTAGATAAAAACATTGAGTATCATGGAGGTTTCTCCATGTCCGGTAAAAAAATATACAGCTCTTCTATTGATGAAGGCTTTTCAGAAATTAAAATCTTAAAAGGGGGTGAAGTAAAAGTTAAAGCAGTATCAAACCGCTTCCAACTTGGAGATTCATTGATCACAAGTGATTATACGAAGCTTGTGATCTATCAAGGAACGGATTCTATTTATCACCCGGGTACCATTTTAAAATACAATAAGAATAGTGAGTTTTTGCGTTTGACTAAAACCAATGGCTATAGAATGGCTCCGTTCTTAGATTCATATCATAAGCTTGAAATTACTGCAGATGCATTGACATGGAATCTGAATGAAGATAAAATTGATTTTAAAATTATAAATGGACGAACAGAAATTGCTGCATTATTTGAATCGCAGGAATTTTATGAATTATCAAAATATGCCCGCTTGAAAGGTATTTATCAATTTCACCCGCTGCAATTGATCGTTTGGTATTCGGATAAAATTAAATCCAGAGAATTTCCTGTAATTGAACTTGCGGATGCTTCTAAACTTCCTGCTGAAACCTTGAAAGGTGCTATGATACAATTGATGAAGCTTGGCTTTGTTGATTACAATAGCCGTACAGGTTTGGTAGTAGTAAAGGATAAAGCATTTCACTATGTATTATCAAGCAGAGATAAAAAGGATTATGATAACATCAATTTCGTTTCGCTTACACCTTCAGGTGCGAATGCGGAATTGAATTTAACATCTAAATCCTTGATCGTACATGGTGTAAAAAGAATTTACATCAGTGATTCCCTATCTGTAAATTTTGAGCCGGATAGCAATACCGTAGAAATATTAGCAAACCGGGATTTTAAATTTAATGGAAAGATCAACACGGCGAATTTTCAATTCGTAGGTACTGATTTTGAATTTAATTACGATAGCTTTTATGTTGTATTGACAAGTATCAATGCGATCAAACTTGCGGTGTCTGATGAAGATACAGTTGATACAAAAAAATCCGGTAAAGCGAAAGTATTGACGAATGAATTGAGATATTCATCCGGTATCTTATACATCAATAAGCCGAATAATAAGTCTGCACGTAAAAGATATGCGGAGTATCCGATCTTCCACGCGTCTACCGGAGCTTCAGTATTTTTCAATAAAAAAGATATTGCAAAAGGCGCATACGACACAACGTTTCAATTTAAAATTCCTCCATTTACAGTTGATAGTTTGAGTAATAACGATCCGAGTGTAATTGGTTTTGACGGAACATTTGAATCGGGCGGGGTCTTTCCGCCTTTTGAAGAGCGGCTTGTTGTAATGCCGGATTATTCACTTGGGTTTACGCACCCAACGCCCCCGACAGGTTATAAAATGTATGAAGGAGATGCTGTATACAACAACATGCTTAAGCTGGATAATCAAGGTCTGCGAGGTAATGGTGAGATCAAGTATTTGAATACAACATTGCTGTCGAAAGATTTTGTATTCTTTAAAGATTCAACACTTACGGATGGTACAAGCATGGTGACAACTGCTGGTACAAATCCGCTGCTGGATCCATCGGTAACGATGCCGGATGTTAAAATCGGTCCGTATCGTTTGATGTGGAAACCAAAGGTAGACAGTATGTACATGTCATCCATTACAGAACCATTCAAATTGTATGATTCAACAGCTACGTTTGATGGGACATTGGGACTAACACACAAAGGTATGTATGGTAAAGGTGTACTATCCACCAAAGATTCAGAAACTGAATCTGAAAAGTTCCATTTTGAAGACATGCACTTAAGTGCACACGATGCAACGTTCAGAATTAAATCTGACAACCCTGAAAAACCTGCGTTGAAAACAGTACAATCCAAACTGGATTACGATCTGAAGAAAGGAATTGCTACGTTTGGGCCTGAAAAAGAAGGTTTTGCAAGTACTGAATTTCCATATGCACAATATAAAACCAGTATAGGTAAAGGTACGTGGGATGTTGCTCAGCGCAAGATATACCTTGAAGCAAGCGATTCTACAAATATTGGCAATTCATATTTCTATACAACAAGCAAGGAACAGGATTCACTTGTGTTTAATGCAAGCAGAGCTGAATACATAATGGATTCGCTTACATTAAGTATTTATGGAATACCTTATATTGTTGTAAACGATGGTAAAATTACGCCTGATGGTCACCATGTGATGATTCGTGAAAATGCCGTAATGCAAACACTTAACAATGCCGTTCTGGATTTCGATACGCTTACAAATTATCATCACTTGTATGATGGCAATATAGACATCTTCGGTCGCAAGAATTTCAATGGCGAGGCTCTTTACCGGTATGTAAACTTAGGAGCAGATACGTTGCAGATCTTATTCAGTAATTTTAAATATACCCCTGCTACAGATAAAAAGAATACCGATTATTTGACTACTGGTATTGCGCAGGTGCAAGAAAAGGATTCATTGTTTGTTGGAGACAAAATTCTTTACAAAGGAAACATCACGATGAAGTCGCCTGAAAAATTCCTTGCATTTGAAGGCTTTATTAAGCTGGCATTAAAGGGACAGCTAAGTTATTCTTCATGGCTTAAATACACCAATACAGGAACCACCAATACCGTGTCCCTGGATCTGAACAGTGCAGTTTCTGAAAGAGGAAATCCGTTGGTAACAACATTGTCTTTTGATACCAAATCAAATCAATTGTATCCAAACTTTATTTCAGAAAAAATCCATCCGGAAGATCAGGATCTATTACCTGTAACAGGTATTTTCCAATACCATCCGGATTCTACTGAATTTGTTGTAGGTAGTGCAGAAAAGCTGAACGGAAAATCATACAAAGGAAACTTCCTCTCTTATAATGACAATACATCTGGCATTAAATTCGGCGGTAAGTTTGACATATTAAAACCGGATGCAAATGTTACTGCATATACATCCGGTATCGGTCGCGCTAAATTGATTGAAGATGAATATAGTTTCAATTACTTTATAAGCTTTGCATTTAAAGGCAATACCGTTCCGCTTGCTGCAATGGCAACAAATATTTCATCGCTCTCTATCCAGCCACCAATACAGGATGAGGCAACTGCTTTTGAAGAAAGCACAGTGAAATATCAGCAAGAGAAAGATGATTTATTATTCCAAAAACTGGCAGAGTTTATCGAGGATGCTGGTGTTGCGAGTTACAAAAGTAAGCGTGCCTCCGGACAAAGCGGTATTTCAGCTTTAAGTTCAAATTTTCAAAAGGGAATTGTATTCTCTGAAATTAAGATGAACTGGTCGCCGGAATATAAGGCATTTTATAGTGTTGGACCGATTGAACTTGCAAGTATCTTAAAAACGGATATCAATAAAGCTGTTAAAGGATATATAGAAATTAAAAAATCAATTTCCGGAGATATCATAACAATTTATTTGGAACCTACTTACGGCAATTGGTATTTTATTAAATACGAAAATAATAGATTGGCATATGCATCTTCAAGCGGTGATGTGAGTGGAGCCATTGCTTCAAAAACGAAAGGTGAAATGCCGGATCGCTCTAAGTTCTTTGTTGTACAGGCTGAAGCGATGGAGGTGAATCAATTTACTGGTGCATTTAAAGAGCAGTATAAAGTGGAGGATGATTATGTAGAAGAACCTGCATATGATCCAACAGCTGTAACAGATTCATTGCCTATCGGCAGCGATTCATTGGCAATGGATTCTGCATCTGTAGCGAAACGTAAGCAGCTGCAATTGGACGACACGAATAATACGCAGCAACGTGTTGACGAGAGCAAGCCAGATGAGTACAAAGACAATGCAACGGATGCAAATCAATATAAAATGCAGGAGCAGGATACTACCTACGAAGAAGGTCAGGAAGGAGATCAAAATAAAGCAAACAATAAATCAACCATTGAAGAACAGCAGCAAAAACAACGAGATCAGGAACAACTCAAAAATTTATTTAAGTAGCGTTGTTTTTCGTATCTTTGAATTTAAATAGCTTTCTACTTAATCAACCAATAAAAACAATATGTAAACAGAATGTGTACGTAATTTCCACAGCAATTACGTGCAACGATATTTCTGTTTATACCGTACAATTTAAATATGATTAATATACTATATATCATTTTCGGTGCCTTTATAGCTTATTTGATGGGCTCATTTATTACTGCGATCTGGTATGGTAAACAATATCACAATATTGATATCAGAACGGCTGGGAGTGGTAATGCGGGTGCTACAAATACCTTCAGGGTACTAGGCAAAAAAGCAGGTACGATAGTGATGCTGATCGACATCTTCAAAGGCTGGGCGGCTACAAGTCTTGCAGTTTTTTTAGTGCACTTTTCGATTATTGAAAGTATACAACTGGATGTATATAAATTGATTTATGGTTTGGCCGCTGTAATGGGTCACATCTTCCCGATATTTGAACGTTTTAAAGGAGGTAAAGGAATTGCAACTTTATTAGGTATGGTGTTAAGCATACAGTTAGAAGCTGCATTGATTTGCTTAGCTGTATTCTTGGTTGTGTTGATCACTACCAAATATGTTTCAATAGGTTCTATTCTATCAACGTTAGCATTTCCTCTGATGATTATTTTTGTACCAAAATTTCATACAGAAACACCTATTGTCATTGTGTTTGGATTTGCCATTTTCTTAATGGTTGTTCTAACACATAAAAAAAATATAAAGCGACTGTTTCTTGGGGAAGAAAATAAAACGTATCTGATCAAGAAAAGAAGTCATTAAAGTTGCCATACACGGCACCGCCAATTGTATCAACAGAAGCACCGGTAACGGTGCTTTTTGCATTTGGTATATTTTGCATGCGTAGTAAACCTAAAAAGCCAAAAATAATAGCTTCTTTAAATTGAATGGTATTCGCATCCGGTATGATCAGCTCAATTTTTTTATCGGCAAAGCTTTTTATGGATTCAATTAAAAAAGTATTGAATGCACCACCGCCTGTAATTAATAACTGCTGCTTGCCTTCTTTTACAGGTAATGCAGAAAGACATGACGCAATTTGCTGTGCAGCATGCAGAACGATTGTATGAAGAATATCTTCGATTGGATGTGTTGCATATTGCGCAATCAGTGGAAAAACTTCTGCATCTACCCATTCTCTGCCAATGGATTTGGGCGCTGCTTGTTTGTAATACTTTAGATCATTGAACTGCTGTAGTAAAGCAGGAATAAGCTTTCCGCTTTGAGCAATACGTCCACCATCATCGTAACTCTTACCTATTTTTAATGTATAGGCATTCAATAAAATATTTACGGGACAAATATCAAATGCTACATTTTTATGATTGGATACATAACTGATATTTGCAATTCCGCCTAAATTAAGACAGCCGCTATACGTGCCAAAAAGCAATTCATCGCCAAGCGGTACAAGCGGTGCGCCTTGTCCGCCAAAGGCCACATCAACAGACCGCAGGTCTGTTACTACCGGAATGTTGCACGCTGCATACAACGAAGCACCGCTGCCAATTTGTAAGGTATAGCCTTCAGCAGGGTTATGAAATATGGTATGGCCATGTGCGGAAATCAGATCAATAGAGAGTTGGTGGTCCGTTATAAATTTTTTAACAGCAGTTCCTTGAAAGGCACCAAATGAACGGTCAAGCGCAATCAATTCTTCCCCTGAAATTTTCATAGCCGTATTCAGGCCAATTTTAAATTGTTCGGAATACTCAATAGTAGTAGCTGCAAGTGTTTGGTATGTCCATTGATTATTTTTTTGTTCAAAGACACAAACTGCAATGTCCAGACCATCTAAAGAAGTACCTGACATTAACCCTGCAACCGTATATGTTTTATTTTTCATGAGTCAATAGATGTAAAATTAAAACTAGGCAGACAAACGTGATTAAACAACTTGGAACTTCTTTATATTTGGAAATAAATTGAGCAGCAGCATGAACATTGTTTTGGATGTGGGGAATACATACATAAAAGCAGGTGCTTTTGAAGGCGATACCTTATGCTGGACGCATGTTTATTCAGAAATGAGTGAAGTAATTTTGAAGGTGCAGGAAACAAAGCCGGCTCATGTATTTGTTTCAAGTGTCCGGAAAGACAAGCTGTTTGATGCCTTGACTGCATCGACTAACCTGCTCTATTTCAATTCCGAGACAGTTTTGCCTATTAAAATTGATTATAAAACGCCTGATACGCTGGGTACGGATCGCATTGCAGCAGCAGTTGGCGCAACTGTACTATACCCGAAGCAGCATAATCTGATATTTGATCTGGGCACCTGTTTAACGCATGGCATTGTAGATCAGGATCACATATACCATGGCGGCAGTATCAGTCCGGGTCTGGAAATGCGCTTGAAGGCATTGCCTCATTATACGGCCAAACTACCACTGGTTGAGATTCCTTCAGAAAAAATAGAATTAACGGGCAAATCTACCACAGAATCCATCTTGAGCGGGGTTATTTGCGGAATGCAGTTTGAAATTGAAGGTTTTGTTGCAGCATACCAAAATAAATACCCTACAATAAACGTATTATTGACGGGTGGAAACTCCAGTCTTTTTGAAAAGAGGCTAAAAGAAGCCATCTTTGTAGTTGCTGAGTTGAATTTAATAGGTTTAAATCGAATACTGAATTATAATGTTTAATGACTTTAAGGGATTCGTCCTACTTTCTATATCATTTTTTATTGCAATTGTATCTAATGCTCAGGGCTTAGGAAATTCTCCTTATTCCCGGATCGGTATCGGAGATGGAATGTCGTATAAAGGAAATATACGTAATATGGGCATGGGCTATGCCGGCTCAAGTTTATCAAGTAAAGATTATATGAATGTGTTGAACCCGGCGGGTTTGGCAAATTTTAAACATCAATACAATGACTCATTGGTAAAGTTTGATGTTGGATTTACCATTCAGTATAAGTCATTTAAATTCGATGATACGAAAGCTTCCTCATCCGGTGCGAACATTAATAATATTGCCTTTACGGTTCCTATTTCAAAAGTCTATACATCGGGCTTAATGCTGTCTCCTTTAACCATCGTTCAAAATAAATACAGTTATAAAGATAGCGTAGCGAACGATCCGAACAATTACAGCGCTATGTATAAATATCTGGGTAACGGTGGCGTATATCAATTACAATGGATGAATGGTGTAGGTATTACTAAAAATTTGGCTTTGGGTATGACCATAGCCTATAATTTTGGTTCGATCACACAAGAAGCAACTTCACAAATAATTACGGATCCAAATTATCCGGATGCTGAAAATGAAGTGGGTGCAAATAAAAAAACAAATTACAGCGGAGTATCATTCAAGCCGGGTGTTCTGTATAAGAGACAGATATTTCAACGTAAAAAAACTATCTCGTATTCTATAGACAGTACGATTGTCTATGCTTCAGACGGTACTCCATACTATGCTGTAGATACAACACGCATAGAGAGTGTTTCCAGAAAAATTACTCCTATTAATTTTAAATTCGGAGCAAGTGCAGAACTGTTCCCGGGAGTAAAAGCTACAGAGACACAAAGTTTGTTTGTTCGTAATCCAAGAAATTTAGTGACATCGGATTCAACCGTATCAAAGACAAGAAGTACTGCTTATTTTCCAACAACCTATAGAGTAGGTGCCAGTTTTGAAAACCCGGGATATTGGCTGGTAGCTGCAGACTTTGTTTACACCGATTGGTCTAATTTTGATAAGAACAAAGCGAAAGACAGTGAGTTAAATTCTGCATCGTATACATTTGCTATAGGCGGAGAAATTATACCTCGTAATTTTGTTAAGAATTCGAATAAGATATATCGCGGACATAGGGTTAAGACGTATCGCGCAGGTTTTTCTTATACCGCCACACCTATTAATATTGCAGGTAAAACATTGTATGATTATGCATTCTCAGTAGGCACATCCATACCAGTTGGTGTTCGTTCAAAAGGAAGTGTAAATACTGCTTATGTACCAATCCTGCCTAAAGTAAGTGTTGCGTTTGTAGTTGGTCAGCGTTCTACCTTTACTGCAACACAGCTTTCAGAGACCTACTTTAGATTGCAGCTGAGCATGACTCTTTATGATAAATGGTTTCATAAAAGACGTATACAATAATGTTACGCTGGCTCATATTTTTCAGCACAGCATGTATGGTAAGCTGTGCACCTAAAGTAGAGCAGACTGCTGTCTATATTGCGCCCTATGCCGGCCCAATGATGACTGCAACAAATATTGAAACAATATACAGCGATTCTGGTGAAACCAAATTAATTCTGAAAGCTCCCGTGCAGCTATTATTACAGAACAGCGATAGAGAATTTCCGAAGGGAGTTTATGTTGAATTTTTTGATGAACAAAAAGATCCCAAAGCAATATTGACTTCCAACTATGCAATTTTTTACAAAGAGAAGAATCTGTATAAAATTTCAGGGAATGTCGTAATTGATAATAAGCGTGACGGGAAAAAAATGTCTACAGAAGAATTATTCTGGTCGCCTGCAACGAAGAAGATCTATACCGATAAGTTTTTAGTAATTGAAACAGCAAATGAAATTGTAAAAGGAAATGGAATGGATGCTACTCAGGATTTTTCTTCTTACACTATTCGGACAGTAACAGGGATTGTTTCAGTAAAATAACCGTATGAAAAGTAAAAGCACTTTAACCGTAGTTCTTTTTTATGCGATGGCAGGGATGTTGATGATTTCTATACATCAGAACATGCGCAATGGATTTGCAGCAGCTTATATGTTTTACATGCTTACGTTCATGCTTTTTTTAGGCTTTACGTATCGTAAAATGAATGAGTCAAAAGAGGATGAGGATAACCAAAACCACAAAAAAGTCCAAACGGGCACAAAATTTAATAAAAAAGGCAAATAATTAATTTTCAAATCGACTCCAGACTTTTGTTTTTACGGAGGTTTGTCGTTATTTTGCAATTCTTTAGAAACGTATAAAAATGGGTATTTTCAATAAAATCAATCAAAGATCTGGCCTCGTAGTAGGTACTATTGTATTAGGCTTAGTGCTATTCCTTTTAGGGGATGCTTTTACATCAAGCAATTCTATCTTTTCAAGTTTTAAAAACAAAGTAGGTGAAATTGGTGGTACCAGTATCACTATTGAAGATTACCAAAAAGCCATTGCGAAGGCTGAAGGACTTTATGGCGGTTCCAGCAACAACACAAACATGGAAGATATTGCCTGGAATCAATTAATTTTTGACAATTTAAATATACCTGTATATGAAAAAGCGGGTATTGCTATTTCTGAAGAAGAAAGAGGAGATTTAATTGAAGGTGAGCACATGTCTGAAATTGTAAAACAACAATTTCAAAGTGCTGAAAACGTAAAACAGTTTATTGCAAATCTGGACAACAGCAACCAATTCCAATCTCCGGAAGAGCAAATAGCACTTCAAGGCCGTTGGAAAGCAATGAAACAATATGTTTTCGACGAAAGAATGCGCAGCAAATACGATGCGTTGATCAAGAAGTCTGAATATGTTACAAAAGCAGAAGCACAACGTTACTACCACAGCTTAAATGATAAAGCAGAAGCGGAGTATGTATATGTACCATATTATTCTATCAAAGATACAATTGCTGTAACGGATGAAATGATCGAAAAATATATTAAAGATCATGCAAAAGAATTTGAAGTAGAAGAAGGCCGTTCAATTGAATTTGCTGTATTTAACAATACACCTTCTGCTGAAGACAGTGCATATGTTAAAAAAGATTTGATTGCGATCAAGGAAGAATTTAAGATAGCAAAAAATGACACTGCATTTATCCGTTCAAATTCAGACGCACCTGCAGAACCATCTTATGTACAGATTAGCCAGTTGCCGGAAGCAATGTCTAAAATGGTAACGTCTTTACAAACGGATAGCGTATATGGTCCATTCCCAAGTGGCCAGGGTTATACATTGACAAAAGTGATCAAGATCGAAAGCGATACGAATGTTGTAGCAAAAGCTAGCCATATTTTATTCCGTACAAACGAAACAGATCCTGCAGAGAAAAAAGCAGAAGCTAAAAAACAAGCACAACAGATCTTAGCTGAAATTCAAAAAGGAGCAAGCTTCGAGAAAATGGCTGCACAATATGGCGGCGATGGTACTGCTTCCAATGGAGGTTCACTGGGTTGGTTTGGAAAAGGTCAAATGGTTAAGCCATTTGAAAATGCAATTTTCAGTGCGAACAAAGCAGGTGTATTGCCAAACATTGTTGAAACACAATTCGGTTACCACATCATTCGTGTTGACGTACCTAAAATGGGTAAGAAGTTTTTAGTTGCAACTGTACAGAAAAATGTTGAAGCATTTGATGCTACTGTAGATTCGGTTTACAGAGTTGCAGATGGTTTTGCTTCGTCTGTAAAAGATACTGGAACATTCAGAACCGAATTGAAAAAATTCAAGTTTGGCGCTGCTAAATATGAGCAGGCAAATATTGATGGAGCTGCTAAAAGCATCACAGGTGTTACGGAAGCGAGAGAAATCATTAAGTGGTTATACAGCGATGACAGAGATGTAAACAATGTATCTAATGTATTCTCAGTTGATAACAAGCAGATCGTTGTATTGGTTACAGGTATCCGTGAAAAAGGTCTTGCTTCTGCTAAAGATGTAAAAGATCAAGTGAAACCTAAAATCGAAAATGAAGAAAAAGCTAAACGCATCGCTGCAAAATTAAATGCAAACGGTACAAACTTAGCTGCGATAGCAAAAGCGTATGGTTCGGATGCATTAACAGGCAAAGCAACAGACATTCTTCTTTCTTCAGGAATGATCACTGGTGTAGGTTATGAGCCTGAAGCAGTAGGTGTAATATTTGGTCTTGGTAAAGATAAAGTATCTACGGTACTTACAGGCGAGAACGGTGTATTAATCGTTAAGAATTTAAACTTTACGAAATCAGAAGTTGCAGATTACAGCCAGTTTGTTTCTCAATTACAGCAGCAACGTAACAACCGTATTGCATACGGTGTTATTGATGCAGCTATTAAAAAGACATCAGAAATTATAGATATGCGTTATAGATTTTAATTGAATTTATAAACAGAATTTTAAAGTCATCCCGATAGCTATCGGGATGACTTTTTTTTGTACCAATAAATAAAATGAAATCGTATATTTAAATACAAACCCTTACACGTTTTTATCATGGCCGCTCCATCTTCAACATACGATATTCATTTTCAGCAGCAGTTGGCAAAATTAAATAAGGCTCAATTGCAGGCTGTGAATACAACAGAAGGTCCTGTGTTAGTTATTGCCGGTCCGGGTACAGGGAAAACACAAATCCTTTCTGCACGGATAGGTCATATCCTTGCTTCACCCGATTTGCAGGTGCAGCCGCATAATATTTTATGTTTAACGTTTACGGAAGCCGGTACCGTAGCCATGCGCAAGCGTCTGCTGGATTTTATCGGTCCGGATGCATACCGTGTGCATGTATACACATTCCATGGATTTTGTAATCAGGTTATTCAGGAGAACCTGGATTATTTTGGTGTGCGGAATCTTCAGCCCATTTCAGAATTAGAGACCATAGAATTATATCAAAAGTTGATTGACAACTTCGATTCTACAAGTAAACTGAAGCGCTTTAAAGGTGATATCTACTACGACCAGATCGGATTGAAGGAGCTGTTTAAAAACATGAAAAGTGAAGGCTGGTCTGAAGTCAACATGTATCGCCTGATCGATCAGTATGTAGATGAATTAAAAGATGATCCAGAACATCAATACAAACGCAAATCAGGAAACAATAATAAAGGAGATCTGAAGGCGAGCTATTACATTGAAATTGAAAAGATGGATAAGCTGAAAGCTGCCATTGCAGAGTTTGCCAATTTCAATAAAGCCATGAGCGATATCCGTCGCTACGATTACAACGATATGATCTTATGGGTGCTGAAGGCATTTAAAGAGAATAATTTGCTGTTGCGTAATTACCAGGAGCGCTATCAATATATTTTAGTAGATGAATATCAGGATACAAGCGGCTCGCAGAACGAAGTGGTGGATATGCTGGCTTCGTATTGGGAGCGCCCGAACTTGTTTGTTGTTGGTGATGATGATCAATCCATTTATCGTTTTCAGGGAGCGAACATTAAAAACATTGTTGATTTTAATGTCAAGTATAAACCGGAGTTGATTGTATTAAAAGAAAATTACCGTTCTACACAAGCTGTGCTGAATGCATCCATGGCTGTGATCAAGAACAACAACGAACGTCTTGTAAACAGTGTGAACGGATTGGATAAGGAATTGGTAGCAAAAGGTAAGGTTGCTACATCTCTTGTCAAACCTAAGATCATAGAATATTATAATGAGCTGCATGAAGAAGCAGCTATTGTACAGCAATTAGAACAGTTGCATCAGGAAGGAGTTGATCTCTCAGAGGTTGCAGTAATTTATCGAAAGCACTCAAAAGTTGCAGATATTATTAAAGTACTTGAGAAAAGAAAAATTCCATTGAACATTAAGCAAAGCATTAATGTATTGCAGTTGCCCTTTGTTCAAAATCTGATTGATGTACTTTCTTATATTCAACGGGAAAATGATTATCCGGATTCCGGAGAAGAGCAATTATTCCGCCTGATGCATTTTGAATATTTCAATATCGACCCGAGGGACATTGCGAACATAGCTCGTAAAACAAGGCGTACCGCTGAAACTAAGTCTATACGCTGGAGGGAGCTAATGGGCAATAAATTGGAACTTGCAAAGATGAATCTTCATTCAATGAAGTCGATTCTTGACCTGGAAGATAATTTAGTTTATTGGCAAAAAGAATTTCACAACATAACATTGCAGGTGTTGTTTGAAAAAATAACAACGCGTGGTGGTATACTTTCATGGATCATGAATACGTCTGAAAAGACCTGGTACATGCAGGTTCTGACTACGTTCTTCGATTTTCTGAAAGAAGAAACTGCACGCACTCCGTTATTAACCTTGAAAGAGTTTTTATCCACCATTCAAAAAATGCTGGATAACGATGTACGTTTGAATCTTCAGAAAATTATTCATGCAGAAAAAGGTGTAAATTTTGTTACCTCACATTCTTCTAAAGGATTAGAATTTAACTATGTGTTTTTGATCGGCTGCATCTCTAAACAATGGGAAGGACAGTCGCAGCGCAACTTTGGATTTAAAATTCCGAGTACCATAACAGAAAGTGAAGATCACGATAACGAAGAAGATGAACGTCGTTTATTCTATGTTGCATTAACACGGGCGAAAGAATTTTTATATATTTCATATCCTGCAAAAGATGCAAATGAAAAAGAGTTAGTAGGCAGCCGGTTTTTAGTTGAGCTAACTCAAGACGGATCAAATACGGTTGAACAGGTGAATTTGATTGATGATCTGATTGTTCAATATAAATTAGACATTTTGCAATTTACAGAACCGCCGGTTATTCCACTGATCGATTCGGTATATCTGAATGAACTGCTGGAAAATTATAAACTGAGTGTGACGCATTTGAATAAATATTTGAAATGCCCGATCGCATTTTATTTTGAAAACATGTTAATGGTACCAAGTGCACGTACTGCCTCTTCGGGCTTTGGTACTGCTGTACACGAAGCACTGAAAGATTTCTTCGCATCCATGGTAGCTGACGAAGAGAAACGTTTTCCAACGGTTGAATATTTGAGCGACGTATTCAAATTGAAAATGAAAAATGTACATTCGCATTTTACGTTGATTGAATACAAAAACTACGAAGAGTATGGCGCTACCGTTGTCCTTCCTGAGCTATATGCCGCTTACATCAATGTGTGGCACAAAGACGTATTGCTTGAACATAAGATCGACAATGTTGAATACAAAGGAATACCAATAAAAGGGAATGTAGATAAAATTGAAGTATTTGGTAAGGACGTAAATGTAATTGATTACAAAACGGGCAAGTACGCTACCAGTAAATCAAAATTATTACCTCCTACAGAAAAGGAACCAAACGGAGGAGATTACTGGAGGCAGATCATATTTTACAAACTGCTGATTGAAAACGACCGCAAAACGAATTACAAAGTGATCTCCGGTGAATTGGATTTTGTTGAACCCGATGCAACTACGAAGCAGCAAACAAAACATAAAATATTTATCTCGCCTGAAGACGAACAGGCAGTGGGATTACAGCTTGTTGATTCGTATCAGCGTATTATGAAGCACGAATTCAATGAAGGCTGCGGAGAGGAAGACTGTACCTGGTGTACCTTTGTTCGATACAATTATAAAGCAGTTGACATGACCTTATCCCTGGACGAAGAATAAGCTTTGATAATTCATTAAAGTGAATTAAGGTTACTTTTCTTACAATAGTCTAATTAATTATTGGTTTGGTTAAAGTAATTGGCTAAATTTATCTAGAGAGCTTCATACGTCTGGAACTACCCACGCACCCCATGAAAATATATATTAAAGCAGTTGTAGGAATTCTTTTTATTGCAGGCATACATTTTTCCTGCAAAAGAGAATTTGAGAAACCCAGATGGGATACAAAAGTGCTTGCACCCTTGGTGAAAAGTAAATTAACGATCCGAGATATTATTAAAGACTCTACGCAGGTTGAAACCGAAGTGGATCATTCTATTTCTTTAGTGAATCGTCAGCAGATCTTTACATACACCATAGACTCATTGGTTTCGCTTGAAGCACCGCAATTTAAAAGGACGGTGAAGTTAAGCAGTCTGGTTTTATCTGATCAGACAATTACACGCGCGATTTCATTAGGACAAATTGCATTGCAATTAAAAAATCAAGGAAATCCCTTAGGTGATCAAATCATACTTGCCGGTAAATTAGGTTTTCCAATTCCTTTTCCGGGTGTGAATGATATTACTGCAGGCCCTATTAGTATTGATATCAGTCAATTTTTTAAAACAGCTGATTTATTGAGTGGACAAATGATCGTGTCGGTAAAAAATGGTTTACCGCTTACAATTTCTAATTTGCAATTCTCATTAAACAACAATACTCCACCTTCTGTAATCACGACACAAACGTTCACAAACATTCTTCCGAGTACAACACAGTCTAAAACGCAGGATTTATCCGGAAAGACTATTGGTTCAACTATAGATGCGTCAATAGATGATATGGACATTGCGCCCGGAACTGTTATTATAGATACCTCGGATGCATTGTTGTTGACACTTTCAATAAGCAACATAAAAGTATTTTCTGCAACAGCAATTTTTCCTGAACAGGAAGTTGTAAATGAAACGTCCAATGTCGAATTGATCGGATTGAACAATGTTGAATTAACAGAAACAATTATTCGTCAAGGTACGGTGCACGCTGATGTATACAGTACGGCAGAAGATACGGTGCGCTTTACGTATGAAATTCCTGCAGCAACTAAAAACGGACAAACATTTAAATTTGACGCGGTTGTTCCTCCGGCACCTGCAAACGGCACGTCCCATGTTGTTTTCGATACAGATTTTTCAGGATACTTAATGGATCTCACAGGTACTGACGGCACAAAGTATAATACGTTTTATAATGTGTTAAAAGGAAAAATAAATTATACCGGACGGCTGGTACATCTTTCCTTAGATGATAGCTTAGATATGACCCTAACACTTGTTGATCCTAAGCCAAGTTATATCAAAGGATATCTTGGAGAAGATGCATTGGATGTTGGTCCGGGCAATATTGATGTCAATATATTTAAAAACATTTCTGCAACAACACTGGATTTTTCATCGGCAGCAATAGACATTGTTTTTGAAAATGCATTGGGTATTCCTGCAGAAGCAACGCTGGATAATTTGACAGCTTATAATTCTAAAACGGGTGCAAATGTGAGTTTAACAGGTACGCCTGTGAATCAATCCTATCCGATAGCGCCTGCTACAGAGGGCGGCGGTTTTCCGGTGTCTGTGCAATCAACAATAGATTTGTCAACAGGTTCGAATGCAATCAGTTTATTAAATATCCTTCCGGATAAATTTTCGTATGCCGGAATTTTTCAATTTAATCCTGCCGGTAAAGTAGGAAATCCGCATACCGATTTTGCGTATTCAGGAGTTGACTTGAAAGCATTTCTGGATATTAAAATTCCGCTTTCTGTGATCGCTGCAAATATGGTTTTATCTGATACGGCTGCATTTGATATTCCAGCATTAAAAACAGCAGGCTTTCAGGAAGGCAAATTTAATTTATTGGTGTGGAACGGATTTCCATTCGATGTAAAAGTAGATATGCGTTTTCTTGATCAGTACGGTGTGCAGGTAGATAGCATCATCACAACAAATACAATTCTTGCCGCACCGATTGATGCAGGCGGGAAAGTGGTTTCAAGTAAATACAGCGTTGTATCATTTCAGTTAAGTGCAGCGGAAGTAAATACATTAACAAATCTTGCTACACAGGTAGTCTTTACCGCACGATTCGATACGAAGCCTGTAAACACGCACGTAAGTATTTACGATGATTATTCAATTGATTTTAAGTTGGTGGGTGATATGAATATCCAGGTGAATAGTGGGCAATGAAAAAGATCGGTAGTATAGTAGTATTTATTTGCAGTATAGTAAGTGTATACGCACAGGTTGATTTTGATAGGCCGGAGGCATTTTTATTTGAGCGCAAAAACAGATTGCTGAAAGAAGTTGATTCAACAGATTCAGATCAGGAAACCGTTTCAACAAAAAATAAAACCTTTTCTTTGGAAAAGGAGAAAGAATATAAAGCCTATTTTTCTGCTTATGGCAGTGGCTACATCAATTCGAATGCGATTACAAATTCGTTTATTAAAGCATACCTATATACAAAATCGTATATCGATAGTGACCTGAAGCAACAGCAGGTTGATCGATTGAAGAAATCAAACAGCATTGGTGTTGATTTGAAAGCAGGAATTTATGGGCAGCATACATTTAAAAAAATACGTGTTGAAGCAGGGTTGAATTATCGTGATTTTTATTCATCACAATATTCTGCGGATGCCTACAAGCTCGCATTTTATGGCAACTCCATGTATGCCGGACAGACGGCGAGCCTTGATCCGATGAGCATGTATAACGTCAACTATCAGACCATATACCTGGGTGTTAAAAAGACCGTTGGAAAAAAACAAAATATACAGCTGGGTGCACGATTGGGTTTTGTACGCGGCGGAAGATTGCAGCGCATTCATTCAAAAAATCTCTCGTTGTATACAGCTAATGACGGCAGTTATTTAACGTTGAATGGCAAGTTTGATGTTGCTTATACAGATGACTCTACCTATTCAGCAGTTCCATCCATGAATGGAGCAGGATTGACGTCGGATTACTTTTTTTCGATCAAAGGAAAACAAAGTGAATTGGCAATAGAATTGCTGGATGTTGGTTTTGTTCGTTGGAATGATGTAGCAACATATAAGGGAGATGGTTCTTATACATATGATGGGATTGCAATAGATAATATCATTGGTGGGAATGGAATTGTATTGGATCCGGTTAATCTTGCAACAATTTTTGAAAATATGGGAATCCATAAAACAGTAAAAGATGTAACCTACATGCTTCCTTCAACGGTACATGTTTCTTACTATAGACACTTGTCTCCTAAAGTAACGATAACAGGTGGCGTGCGTCAGCAGTTCGTGCATGGTTATATTCCCAAAATATATGGAAAGCTTGCGTATTATCTGAAAAAAGATTTTGTACTTATTCCAACCTTGTCTTACGGAGGTTTTGGAAGAGCAGATGTTGAACTGGGAATTGCCAAATCTTTTTCAGAACATTTGCTTGTATCTGCAAACCTAATGTGGTTTGAATATTTAGTTGCACCTTCTAAAACTTCAGGCCAGGGAATGAGTGTAGCATTCAGTTATTATTTTTAACTTGTAGCATGATTGCTACACGTGATGCACTGAATCTACTTTCTAAAATGACCTTCAAAAGGCTGATTACCATTTTGAAGGTTTTTGTAAGTTATCAGTATTCTAAGATCACAGGTAATGTAGTTCATCCTTCTGTTCCGTATTCCATTGCAATAGAACCAACCACTTCCTGCAACCTTCGTTGTCCGGAATGTCCAAGCGGATTGCGTTCCTTCACACGCCCAACAGGTATGTTGAATTTATCTATGTTTTCTAAAATTATAGATGAATTGTATAAAGAAATCAGTTACCTGATTTTTTATTTTCAAGGCGAACCCTACTTGAATGCGTCGTTTTTAGATATGGTGAAATATGCATCAAGCAAAGGCATCTATACAGCAACTTCTACCAATGCACATTACCTAACAGATGAGAACGCACGGAAGACCGTTGAGTCAGGCCTTGACCGATTGATCATTTCCATTGACGGAACTACGCAGGAAGTATACGAACAATATCGCATAGGTGGAAGTCTGGAAAAAGTGCTGGAAGGAACAAAAAATATTCTGCACTGGAAAAAAGAATTGAAGTCTTCAACGCCTCATGTTATTTTTCAATTTTTAGTTGTGAAGCCAAATCAACATCAGTTGAAAGAAGTTAAAAAGATTGCGAAAGAATTAGGTGTTGGTGAAGTGCGATTTAAAACGGCTCAAATCTACGATTATGAAAATGGTTCGCCGTTGATTCCGGATATTGATAAATACGCTCGGTATAAAAAAAATGCAGACAATACCTATTCCATAAAAAACGGATTGCTGAATCATTGCTGGAAGATGTGGCACTCATGCGTAATCACCTGGGATGGCAAGATCGTACCGTGTTGCTTTGATAAAGATGCCCATCTTGTAATGGGCGAATTGCAGACACATACTTTTAAAGAAATATGGAACAGTGCTCCGTATATTCAATTCAGAAAATCTCTTTTGAAATCCAGAAGTGAAATTGAAATGTGTAAGAACTGTACCGAAGGCACTACTGTATGGGCATGAGCAATTCTAAAACTTTTTCCTCTAAAGATATTGCTACCTACTACGATGTGAGCGAAGATCACTATATGTATTTCTGGGACCTGAATCAAAGTCGCGCTTTACATTATGGTTATTGGGAGGATACAACAAAAACGTTTAGAGAAGCACTAGCGAATATCAATAAAATTCTTTCAGAAAAAGCTAATATTAATGAAGGCACAAAAGTGCTGGATGCGGGCTGCGGCATTGGTGGTTCATCCATTTGGTTGGCGAAAAATAAACAAGCAAACGTTACAGGCATTACATTAAGTGCGAAGCAGGCTGCACGTGCAAATGCGTATGTGAAAGAAATTGGTTTGCAAGACTGTGTTCAGTTTCAGGTGAAGGATTTTACACAAACGGATTTTGATGAACAATCCTTTGATGTTGTTTGGGCAATCGAGAGTGTTTGTCACGCAAGCAATAAAGAAGATTTTGTAAAGGAAGCGTACCGTTTGCTGAAGCCCGGTGGGCGATTAATCATGGCGGATTTTTTTATCGTGAAAGACGGGAATGAAACGGATGAACGTGAACTAAATGCCTGGGGACATGGATGGGCTGTTCCTTTTTTTGAGAAAGAGAGCATTTTTCATGAAATGCTGGAGCGTTCCGGTTTTCGGTCTATACAGATGATGGATGCTACAAAAAACATTATAAAGTCAGCAAAACGCTTGTATTACGCTTTTTTTCCAGGTTGGATTGTTTCTAAAATCTATAATCTGGTACACAAAAATACCACGGAGTTCTCAAAAAATAATGTCTATACAGCCTATTATCAATACAAAACATTGAAAAAGGGTTTATGGAAATACTGCATTATTCACGCAACCAAATAGCCCTTTTATTCTTTCTCCTTTTTTAATTCTGCAGAAGCACAGCCACAACCTCCTGCACAACCGTCTTTTGGTGGATTAAATGCATTATAAATGCGCCTTAACAGGTAAATTCCTGCCCAACCGACAATTGCACCGATTATAATATATTGTGTATTCTGTGTTATCATAGCACATAAATTTACACTTTATCTCTCTATTTGGTTCCATTCATGCTATATAAGTGGCACGATTTTTATAATTTAGCATACTACGTGTACCATAGATAATTCGTATGAAAAGATTACTACTTGCATTTTCATTTCTTTTAATTCTTTTACCTTCCCTTCAATCCAGCGCGCAAAATACAGCGAGCTATCAGAAAAAATGGTTGTTCGGTATGAACTGGGGCGGTGCCTGGGAAAACGCAGACGTACATTCCAGACTTGGAACGGGCTGGGGGCTAACCTTAGAAAAAGAAATTGTTGCGAACAATACCAGCCTTTTGGGCTTCTCATTAAGAGGAAGGTATTTGCATACCTGGATGTGGGGAAGAGAATCCACACCTTTTTATGGTGTGGCGAATGATAATAACCTGAATGGTATTTCGTATCCATCCATCAACTATACATCTTCAGGTTATGTATATCGAAATTTTTATACAAAGACAGATGAATTTTCTTTAGAAGGTTTGTTGATCCTGAACAGACTTCGTGCGCATAGTGGCTTTAAGATCTATGGATTTGGAGGGATCGGTGCAACAGGATATATTTCTAAGATAAATCAGTTGGATGGCGCAGGAAATATGTACGATTATTCTGGGGTATCAACTTTTTCAAAAAGTCTTGCTAAAAGTGATCTGAATAATTTGTGGGATAAAAGTTATGAGACCAATGGCGTATACGGTCAGAATAAAAGTTCGTATGTATTGTCGGGCGCAATTGGTGTAGGTATCGGTATAAAATTATCGCCTAATGTATATTTAGGTTGGGAGCATAAATACACGTATACATCAACAGATAATTTAGATGCAAGTCAATGGAAGAACGATGCAACAAAAAGTTTAAAGAACGATCGATATCATTACAGCAGTTTATTTTTAACAGTAGCAATTGGTTCAGGTTCTTCACATGTTCAACAGACTCCTCAGCAGCAAACAACCTATTATCCAACACCTGTAGATCCGAAGCCTGCAATTACATTATTATATCCTCATGAAAATCCGGTCTATCTGCAGGAATGTACAGCAGATATTAAGGTCAGCATCACAAACATTACTTCTGTAAATCAGATTACTGTTTTAAGAGATGGCAATGTGTTATCATCAACCTATTATTCTTATGATGAGCAGACGCAGGTGTTAGCGATCCATACACCGATTGCAGGCAATACCGTATTTTCAATTGTTGCGCAAAATAGTTCAGGGAAAGATACAAAGTATGTATACACAAACTGTTCGCCTGTGTTAAACACACCGGCACCTGTAGCACCTACTGTATCTATTATAAGTTCATCGAGCAATAATTGTATCGCAAACGTAGTTGCTTCGGTGAAAAATGTAACCGATCCAAAATCGATCGAAGTGGTCATGGACGGAATTATTTTGTCTTCACATCAATATAATTTTAATCCGTACAATGGTTCAGTTACTATTCAAGCAGGATTCAATCAGTTTACATCGATTACGATCCGTGCTACGAATAGCGGAAACTCTGCTGTGCAAACGGTAAACTTATCATGTACACCTGTAACAGCTCCTACAAATGCCCAAATTATTCCGGTTATTAATGTACTTACTTCGAATGTAGATAAGGACAATGCCGGAAATTGTACGGCACGCATCACAGCGTTAGTGAGCGGAATAAATTCAGTAAGTACGATATCCATTACCAGAAACGGTACGATCCTCAATCCTCAGTTTTATTCGTTTGATGCAACAACAGGTACATTAACAATCAGCAATCTAATTGTTGGTTCAAATACGTTTTTAATTAAAGCATCAAATGCTGCTGGCGTTACCACTGCATCTGTTAATACGGATTGTGTGAATCAATATGTACCGAAGTTGCCAAGCCTTCAATTGGTGCAGCCTTCAACGTCGGTGTATTCTTCTTCCACATGCCGCGAACATGTTGCTCTTAAAGTATATGAAGTTGCAGACATTCAAAATATCAATGTAGAGATCAATGGTGTTGCGATCAGTAAAAGTTTGATGCGCTTTGATCTTAAAACTTCACTCTTAACATTTGATGCGCTTATTACAAAACAAACATTGATTACTGTTACTGCAACAAATAAAGATGGAACGGCAACACAAAATCTGACAATTAATTGCGCACCAGTCTTTGCACCGACTATTCAGATTGTTTCACCGGGAACAGATCCGTTTGTTTCCGGAACATGCCAGGAAACAGTTGTGGCAACTGTTACAGATGTAGAAGATATTAATTCCATACATGTAACATTAAACGGAATTGTATTAACGAATGGGCTTTCATACGATGCTGTTTCTGACAAATTAACATTCCCGGTAAATGTTTCAGGCAGAGCGGAGATTTTAATTAATGCTGTTGGCAAAGGTGGCTCATCATCTAAATCATTCACTATAATTTGTCAGCCTGCTCCTAAGCCTGTTATTGCATTGATCTCTCCGACAACGAATTCATATGTTTCAACATCTTGTCAGGAGCAGATATCTGTTCAGATTCAAAATATAACATCTGCTTCTGATGTCTCTGTAATACTTAATGGTTTACCTGTAGCAAGCAATACATTGAATTATAATGCAACAACAGGTGTATTGATCTTCCCGGTTCAGTTCACGGGAACAGCATCTATAGTTGTGAAAGCTACGAACGTAAATGGTGTAGCCTTACAAACGCTTTCGCTTCAATGTAAACCAATCATATTACCTAAACCAACTCTGCAGGTTCTTGCTCCGGTTGCTATAAATTCGATTTCAAAAACATGCCGCGAGTCGGTTAAATTGAAATTGACAAACTGTGCTTCGGTAGAAGATATCACGGTAGTGCAAAATGGCACGCCGATAAAATCCGAATTGTTAACTTATTCAGCAGCAACCGGAATTTTAACATTTGAAGTTTCTGTAACTGCAACGAGCACAATTGTTGTATCTGCAAAAAATAATGGTGGTGTATCTTCCACAACTTTAACAATACAATGTAAGCCAACGATTGCGCCTTCTGTGAGCATTTTGGTTCCTGTCGGAAGTCCAGTGATCTCTACAAAATGCGTGGAGAATATTAAAGCGGTTGTGACAAATGTAACAGGTTTAAACCAGATAGAAGTTACCTATAATGGAACATCTGTTAATAGAGGGCTGTTGTTGTATGATACACTTACGTCTACGTTAACATTCTCTCATGCATTCCAAACAAATGGAGATTTAATAATCAAAGCAAGTAACGAAACAGGTCAGGATTCTAAAACAATCAGTTTAGTATGTAAGCCTGTATTGTTGCCTGAATTGGTAATTATTAGCCCGAAGCAAGATCCGTACGCTTCAGAAAATTGCAAAGATACCATTGTTGCATCTGTTAAAAACATTGAATCTATTGCAGATGTAACAGCTTTCGTAAATGGCATTGCGATTCCTGCAAGTAATATTTCATTCGATAAAACTTCAGGATTAATAAAGGTTGTTGTTTCCTATGCAGTGAGTACAGAAGTTAAATTGACGGTTGCAAATAGTGCAGGTGCAGTATTTAAAACTACCCATCTCACTTGTAATCCTGTGTTGCAGCCAACGATTACGTTAATCAATCCAACTAGTGAAACGTATGCATCGCTTACGTGTCAGGAAAATGTATTGATGAATGTGATTAACGTAAGTGGAAAAGATCAGATACAGGTTAAAGCTAATTCTGCTGTATTAGATGCGTCGATGTATACATTTGATGCGTCAACAGGATTGTTAACGATACCTACTACATTTGCTGCTGCAACTAAAATTGTGGTTGTTGCAACAAACAAAACGAAGACTGCAACGAAGACAGTAAATCTGACGTGTAATAAGTTGCCTGCACCTACAGTTGTAATTAATACACCTGCTACTGAAACATCGATCATAGCGAATTGCAATACAACTGTAAAAGCAACGATAACAAATGTAACTGCAAAAGAGCAATTGATCATTACAAACAATGGTTCTGTAGTAAACGCTTCGGCATATTCATTTGTAAATGGTATTGTAACGTTTGCAGTGAATGTAACAAACAGAGCTGCTATAAATATTACAGCTACCAATACAACAGGTGCTGCAAGTGATGTTGCGACGCTGGTTTGTGAAGTGCCTCAAGTTGTTGTAGGTCCTACAGATAAAACATGTGTCATTTCAACAACACCGATAACAAATTGTAATTCCTGTAGTGATACAATCACAGCTTCAAGCGGAGATATTACAGTAAATGCAAATCAAAAAGTTTGCGTTCCGAATACATTCACAGGTAATGTTAATTTGAATGGCGGACAGTTGGTGATTTGCGGCAATGCAACGATTCGTAATATCAACTTTAATAGCGGAGATATTGTAATTACAGGAAGTGCTACGTTTGATAATTTGAATATGAACAACAGTGCGTCTGCAATACGTAACTACGGTACTGTTAAATTTTCGAACATAACATTTAATGGACGATTTGAAAATCATGGACAAGCTACTATATCATCCGACTTCAATGTAAACTCCAGTGCTGTATTTATCAATACAGGAACGTTGAATGCGACGATGAATTTCAACAACAACAATTTCGTTTGTAATTCAGGTACAATCATAGTTGGTGGAAATTTAAAAGACAATGGCTCTGCTGAGTTTACAAATTCATGTAAGCTTACAGTAGGTGGGCAGTTGCATATAGATAAAACGTTTACCAATTCAGGAACAGTAACTGTAAGTAGTGTTACTTTTGTGAACGGTTCAGGCAGATTAAATATCGGCTCAAATTCAAAATGGATAACAACGGATATTATGATTAATGGATCTATTGCAGGCTCTTCGGGAAGCTGTGGTTTGATCCAGGTAAAAAATGATACACGTATTAATTCAAGCGCATCGTTAACTGGTAAAATAGATCTATGCGATGCAACTGGTATCGAATTACAATCAGGAAATCTTTCAAGTTCTGTTACAACAAACTGTAACTGCTCGATCAGCACTGCAGGTGCATGTTCTACAAGCGAAGATGCAAATATACAAATAACCATCTGCCACAAGCCTGGAGGAAACAGTTCAAACGTTCAAACACTGACGATTTCTAAGAGTGCTTTAGCGGCACACTTGGCACATGGAGATCATGTTGGTGCATGTACAGATGCGGATAAACCTGCAGTACAACCTGAGCCTGAAGTGGTGACACCTCCGGTAGTTACTCCGACTGCGCCAACAACTCCTACCGTTCCGACGGCACCAACTAATCCAACACCACCGGTTCAGGAACAAACACCGGTTACACCTCCTGTAGCAGAAGAGAAAGTAACGATCTGTCATAAGCCGCCTGGAAATCCTACAAAGGTTCAGACGATTGAGGTATCTAAGAGCGCATTGGCTGCTCACCTGGCACATGGTGACCATGTGGGTGAATGTACAAATGCAGACATGCCTGCTAAAGAAACGGATCCAGTAGTTGTTCCAACGACACCGACAACTCCAACTGCACCTACGACACCAACTGCACCGGTTACTCCAGCACCACCAGTTCAGGAACAAACACCGGTTACCCCCCCTGTAGTAGAAGAGAAAGTAACGATCTGTCATAGACCACCGGGTAATCCTACAAACGTTCAAACAATTGAGGTTTCTAAGAGTGCATTGAATGCACA
>NZ_KB903640.1 GCF_000379725.1 Cytophaga aurantiaca DSM 3654 | reverse complement strand
TAGCTGAGCAGTACTAATAACCCGATAATTTTCTTTGCAAGAGTACTTTGATATACCACTAATCATTAGGTCAAACTATTATCGTTTGCAGCGGAGTTCCAACGGAACTTGACAGTTACAGACAACATCCTTAATGGTGGTTATAGCGTTGGTGTTCACCTCTTCCCATTTCGAACAGAGAAGTTAAGCCCAACAGCGCCAATGGTACTGCAGTCAAATGTGGGAGAGTAGGTCGCCGCCAACTTATTATTAAAACCCCTTCACTAAACAGTGAGGGGTTTTTTTTATTTTAGAGTATTTTTTAGATTAGTCAGTCAAACAAAGTCGTTTCTTATGTTGAAGGAATGCTGCCGACTTTAGATTGTACGTACGAATTTCTGTACGATACCTTGGGACGCAAAAAATAAATAATAAGAAATCATAAAGGAGATGTATTATATATATGATCGCTCATTGTAGAGGCTTTTAAAGTGGTTTTAAGCCTGCTCAGCAATCTTTCTCATTAATTGCCACCATCTCAACGGAAGATTGTCGTTGTTAAATTTAAAGATACCAACGATCACCACATTCGATTTTGGATTAACATATATCTGTTGTCGATACATACCAATCGCTGTGAAGTCACCGACTTCTTTTTCTCCAATATAAAAACTGCTGTTGTATCCAATATTCTTTCCTAATCCATTAACATTTGAAGTGGATTGCTTTACCCAATTGCTGTCAATGATCTCTTTTCCATTCCACATACCCTTGTTCATATAGAGCCTGCCAAACTTAGCTAAGTCTCGTGTAGAGCCACCAAAGAAACTGAATGAGCGTGTATGGTGTGATTGAAAATCATATCCCCAAACAGTAGAGTCACATGTACCTATCTTAGTCCAGATATTTTCAGAAAAATATTCATGCATATCTTTTTTCGTAACACGCTCAATCAGTAAACCCAACAATGTATAATTTGTATTAACATATTCGATCTTCTCACCAGGCTTGCTGGTAAATTTAATATTTCGTAAAACCATTTCAATCTTGCCATAATTAGTTCTTGCCAGATTATTTACGGATTCTTTAACACCGGATTCCTGATTTAACAGGTGGTTTAATGTAAGCAGATCAAAATTTTTGTCGTAATTAAGTTCTGGTAAATAGTCTTTTACGAGGTCATTTATAGATTTTATATAACCCTGTTTAATAGCAACTCCCAGACTTGCGGATACCATGCATTTGGTAATAGAAAAGATAGGAGAAGGCTCGTAGCTTGTTAATTTTTTATTATTGTATTCAAAAACAATACTGTCGTTTTTGATGACCATAAAATGGTTGCACTTCTGATTTTTAAGAAAATCCTCTAATGGCAGATAGGATAAAGGTGATTTGTGCGTCCAGTTGCTAACAAAAATAGGCTTATTGGGAGCTTTATGAAATTCAAAACACGTATCTGCATGTTTAACGGTGACATGCTTAAAACGCTTTATATCTTTCTGGTCTGGTACAATATGAATGTATGCATCATAAGGCAGACAACTGCTGAAACTAAAGAAAATAATGAATACGTAAAGAGTGATTTTATTAAGGGTAAAAGCAGATGACATTGAAGAATAGTAAATTGGAAATACGATGATATGCAAACGATTTATCAAGCCAACAATTTACGAGAGTTTTTAAAAAATATCTTATTATACTGAATAAAAGATGCTAAAAGGTCAATTAAACTGATTTTTATAATTTGCCTTTGTCTTTTTTCCTTGGACGTTTCTGTTTGGCAGACTATCGCTTGGTGCAACAATATATGTTCTGGACTGAGATTTTTGTGTTTTTTGATCCCGAAGTGAAATGGTATCCTCTCTTAAAATGTTGGAGTGGCGGTGGTGAAATGTATTGGAGTGTTTATAGTTATCTTCTTCTGGAGTAGCAGGGATCTGGGCAACGGTAACCTGTGTGCTTATAATAAATAATACAAAAGACAATAGAATAAATTTCATTATTAATTTCTAAATTTTAATCGGGGGGCTTTTACTGTTAAGAGTAAAACACGTATAAAATAACAGGTATTTAGTTGATTATGGTATCCGTTAAAATACTTATTTTGTTGCTTAACAAAGAACAATTCTATTTATTGAGAGAATCTGTTAAATAGAAAAATCAACATATTGATTGCGGATTTATATTTTAATTTATACAAAAGAACATGTCGAATATTAAGCTCATTATCGAAGAACGTTCAGCCAATATTGGAAATTTTATGGTTGGCCGGTTGCTGCCATTTCGGGAAAAGCGCATGGTTGGCCCATTTGCGTTTATTGATCATATGGGACCTGCAAAGATGAATGCATATGAGAATCTGGATGTGCCTCCGCATCCACACATTGGTCTTTCAACCTTAACGTATTTATTTGAAGGTAGCATTACACACAAAGACAGCCTTGGTTCGGATATTGAAATTAAACCCGGTGCCGTAAATTGGATGACTGCAGGTAAAGGAATTACACATTCTGAACGCACACCAGAATATCTGCGCCATAGCGATAAAGGATTACACGGTTTGCAGATCTGGGTTGCATTGCCAAAGCATCTGGAACAAATGGAACCCACATTTACACATATTGAAGAAACAGATATCCCGACATGGAATGAAGATGGTTTAACCTATACCTTGATAGCCGGAGAAGTATTAGGGAAAAAGTCTCCAGTGCCCGTTTATAGTCCGCTGTACATGATTGAGATTAAATCTTCGAAGCGCAGTACGGTTTCTATAGGCGAAGCATTATTTGGTGAAAGCGCTTTATATATTTTAGAAGGAAAAGTATTTAACGAAGGAAATTCATTTGAACCAAAACATATATTGATAGCAAAAGATAGTAAACTTTGTACATTTGAATTAGAAGCAGGTTCAACGGTTTACATTTTTGGCGGTGATGCCTTTCCTGAAGAACGATATATCTATTGGAATTTTGTAGCAAGCGATTTGGCTTTGATTGAAAAGGCAAAGACTGCATGGAAGGAACAGCATTTCCCAAAAGTACTTGGTGAAACAGAATTTGTGCCCTTGCCTAATTAGTGATCAGTTGACAGTATTGAATATCATAGAGTAATTGGTCGTTGGGACAACATCGGGGTGATTTGTGCGGAAGCATTGTCAATTACTGAGTACTGTCTACTGTTCACTGACCATTAATAAGAGTATTAACAATCACTTAACATCTTAATTTTTTTAAGGTGTTTTTTTATGTGTAACTCACAGAATAATAATTTATTCAGCTGGAAATAAAACACATTGAACTAACCGCATATGCCAATAGCAATCATACTTGCAGCCGGTAAAGGAACTCGAATGCGCTCGCATTTACCTAAGCCGATCGTACCATTTAAAGGCAAACCTATTGTATCGCATTTGATCGATGCTTTTATGCATGCAGGAGTTAATGATATTTATCTGATTGTTGGGCATGGCGCAGATGAAGTACGTGAGGAAGTAGGAGAAGAAGTACATTATGCATTTCAGAAGGAACAGAAAGGAACAGCGCATGCAGTATTACAAATGCAATCAACGGAAGCATGGAAAGATACCAATGTGTTTGTATTTGTTGGTGATAGTCCGTTGATACAAGCTTCAACGATTAAATTATTAGAAAAGTATCACAGAGATTCAAATGCAAGCTGTACGTTTTTAACAGCTGATTTTCCAATCGATTTGCCTTATGCGCGTGTTTTGAAAAATGAAGCTGGCCAATTGATTGGATGTGTAGAAGAAAAGAATGCTACAGTAGATCAATTAGAAATTAGGGAACTGCTTACTTCACATTTTATTTTTAATGGCAACGATTTGTTTGATAATCTTTCTGAGATCAAAGCAGACAAGGATAATCAGGAATATTATTTAACGGATATCATAGATGTGTTCTTACGTAAAGGTATGCTTGTTGAAACCTTAAAAATAGATTCTTACAAAGAACTGGTGGGTTTGAATACCCCTGAAGATATAGCATGGGCAGAAGAAGCCCTTCAAACAAATTAAATGTTTATGGAAACCCTCGAACAATTAATTTCAACAAATTGTAAGAACTTTGAACAGTTCTTTCAATCGCCTCCGGCACTAGTAGCCTATGCTCCGGGAAGAATAAATATCATTGGCGAACATACCGATTACAATCAGGGTTTAGCAATGCCCTGTGCAATTAACAGATGGGTTACTGTGAGTATCTCTCCACGGACGGATGATCAGGTGCATGTTGTAAGCATTGATTTTGATGGCAAGATGATATTCAGTCTCAATTCAATATATGAACCTAAGACGCTATGGGAGCAGTACATATATGGATGCATTACATTGTTCATGCAAATGCATTCGATCCCATCCGGCTTCAATGCCATGATATCCGGGAATGTACCCATTGGTGCCGGCGTATCTTCATCGGCGGCTCTGGAAGTTGCGTTTGTGAATGCCTTAAATGAATTTTTCAAAGTAGAATTAAACGGTCTTGAAATCATAAAATTATGCCAGCAAGTTGAACATCAATATTTGCATGTTAAAAGCGGTTTGCTTGATCAATATGCTTCTCAGTTTTCTAAAAAGGATAAGGTATTGATGTTGGATTTTCATTCACTGAGTCATACGTATATCAATGCAGAAACAACCGGATATGTATGGGTTTTATGTGACAGCAATATTAAAAGAACTTTGGCTGGAAGTAAATACTCTGAACGCGTACAGGAAACGCAGGCGGCGCTCAAAAACCTACATGAACAAATTTCGGATATTACGGAATTTAAAGATATTGAATTAGAGCATCTTTCTTTGTTAAAGGATATCGTTCAACAAAAACGAATGCGACATTATTTAAGTGAAAACTATCGGGTGAAAGCGGTTGCTGAAGCATTAAAAAATCATGATTTTATTTTATTCGGAAAGCTGCTTACGGCATCACATATATCGTTGAGAGAGGATTACGAAGTAAGTTGTAAAGAATTGGATTATCTGGTTGAACTGGCGCTTGATACAGACTATTGTCTTGGAAGCAGAATGATGGGTGGAGGCTTTGGTGGCTGTACGATTAATTTAGTGAAAGAAGAATATGTAAAAGAATTTTGCAATAAAATTCAAGAAGGGTATTATCGCAAATTCAATATCGAAGGAATCATTAACATATACGAAACCGTAAACGGAGCAGGTACATATCCTGTACATAAAAATGTTCAGTATCACGCGTGAAGATTTTTTTGGAGAAGAAACAATTAAATTATCTGACCCTATAACAGGTGCTTATACTTCAATCATACCAAGCTTTGGAGGGAATCTAAATGAATTGGTTTTAGAAGAAACAGGTCGGCTGCATTCAATTATCTCTGGTGATGCCTCTTTAGATAGTTTGAAGGGGGAGCAGGTTAATTTTTATCGTGGTGCAAAGTTGAGTCCATTTCCCAATCGGGTTGCAGATGGACAATATAATTTTCGAGATCAGATATATACATTGAATAAAAACAATGGTGCATATGCCTTGCATGGATTGATTTGGAATTGTCCTTTTCGAATTGTGAGGGAAGAAGTAACCGCAGATTTTGCTGTTATAGAATTGACATATGATTATATATCCAATTATACCGGGTACCCATTTAATTATTCCATATGCATTGTATATCGATTAGAGTGTTTTCAGTTGATCTGTTTTACAACGCTTCAAAATAAAGGAAATGAAACCATACCTATAGGTGATGGCTGGCATCCATATTTTCACGTAAACAATATGGATCTGATGAAGTTGAAATTACCAGCATGCAGACAACTCGAAATGGATGGATGTATTCCTACAGGCTCTTATGTTGAATCAGATCTTTCAAATAAAGAAGTTTCATTAAAGGATCAGGAATTGGATCATTGCTTTGAACTTATAGTTGAAAACGGTATTACTGAAACACACCTTATTGACCAGGATCATAAGCGTGAAATTGTTTTGTGGCAGGAATGTTCTGAAAATAAATATTCGTTTCTTCAGATCTATATACCACCGGATAGGAAGTCTGTTGCAATTGAGCCTATGACCTGCGCCCCGGACGCATTCAATAATAAAATGGGATTAATCGAACTGGAGCCAGATGAAAGGATTAAAATTAGTTTTGGTATTCAATTAAAACCTCTATGACAAATTCATTTCAAAGAGTATATTTGGTTATTAACTCTTAAGAAAATGAAATTTTATTCCACTCTCTTTGTTTTTTTATTCTGTATACATTCTTCTTTTTCTCAAACTTCAGCATCCAAAGCACTTGAATCAGCTGAAGCGCTGGCTGTAAAAGGAAAATACAAGCAAGCGATTGCTGTATTAGACAAGTTGTTAAGTTCAGAAAATTCTTCAACGGCGATTATAAATAAAACGGGTTACCAGTTTGCATTGAAGGATTATGAAGGAGGCTTCACTACTCTTAGCAATGGAATAGAGCGTATGCCTGATTCGGTAAAGTTATATATGTTGAGGGGGAATATACTTGAAAAAAATCGCATGTATAAAGAAGCAATCAGCGATTATTCAAAAGGATATTTAAAATCTAAAAATGATAAAACCGCTGCTGTATTCTTATCCAATAGAGGTGGTACAAAAGCAAATATATTGGATTATCAAGGTGGCTATAAGGATTTGATTTTATCCATAAAGCTGGATTCAACAAATGTGAATTCTTATATTAACATTGCACCCATATGTAATCATTTAAACAAAAATGATGAAGCGATTTTTTATTTAAAAAAAGCAATCCGTTTGGATTCATTAAATGAAGGCATCTATGTGAATATTGGTTATTGTTATCAAAATATGGATAAGCATCAATTAGCTGTGGATGCATTTAATAAATCTCTAGAGATAAATCCGAATGAACCTTTGGGATATAGCAACAGAGCCTATTCAAAATACAAATTGGGGGATCTGAATGGAGCAACTGTTGACATCAATAAATCCTTAAAACTCTTTTCAACAAATTCTTATGCTTATAAGATAAGAGCATTGATCGAGTTTGCAGAAGGCAAGACAAAGGCAGGCTGTGAAGATATTAATAAAGCTATTGAATTGGGTTATATAAACCAGTATGGAAATGAAGTGCTGGAATTGAAAGCAAAGTATTGCGAATAATAATAAATAATCCTTAATCGAAATCCGGACAAGGTATTTTTTTCATTGGTTTGGTACGCGACTTTGGATCACCAAATAAAAAAGTAATGTTTAGTTCGTGCGCACCGCCAGTCTTGGCTGTTGTAAGCTTCGAAACAGTAAAGTCGTAACTATAACCGATACTAAAGTTTTTGATTTTATAACCAAGCAACACAACAACAGATTCGTTATTGATCACTTTTTTAGAATAATTTTTAATCGGAATTCCTCTGTACCACATACCTAACATGGTATGATTTAAGATTGCATATATCCCTAGATCTAATTGATCTGACTTGCCCTGAGATTTATAATGTGCTGTAGGAATTAAATACGATTTACCTTTATCTGATAAAGAATTCGCAAATGAATTTCTTGAAATTAAAAACTTATAACCTCCTGTTAAACTGTATTTGGATGGGAGTGGACTATTATCGCCATAAAAGGATTGATTGGGTTTATTCATGTGTGCGTAAGCCAGGCTGACCCAAAACTTCTCGGAATAGAAAACGCCTCCGGAAGAAAGATCTAAATAATTTTTCTTTTCACTTCCATAAGGCTCTGCAGTGCCGCTTCCGGTGGGACCGTTTACGGTATATTGATCCGGAAAAGTCAATATGGAATAATTGATATTGCGTGATACATAACCTGCTTGCAAACCTGCACGGAAAGAATATTTTTCTGTTAAATGCAATTCATAGGAATATTGAAACTGAATGTCGTTGGTGCTGATATTAGAACTGCCTTGCACATCTTTTGTATACAAAATTCCGATGCCGCTGTTTGCATTGTTGAAGTAGTGATCAAAAGAGATGGCAGATGAAGTATATTTCGCATCTAAGGCTGGCCATTGCAGACGTTGATGCAGAATGACTCTGTTCTTATGTGCACTACCTGCAAAGGCAGGATTCAGATATAATATGTTTGCATAGAATTGAGAAAATTGATAATCCTGTGCATAGGTTTTATACAAAGATGCAATAAGCAACAAGCCGGTCAATAGATATTTTAACAGAGCTTTCATCAATAAAAATTAAACTCGCCGTTAAATTTCTTATTCTTCTTCGTTGCTTTGCTTACTTTGGCATTTGCTTCATTTAATTCTTCCTGCTGTTTGGCGTTTTTCTTAGTCGCTTTTTTAACATTTTTGTCTCTGTTCTCCAGATTTTCGCTTGTTAAAATATGCGCCTGTTTGGCTAAATAGTGGTGCGATTTTTTTGCCTTCTCACTTAGCTGATGGTCTTTGTTGGTGCGATACGTTTCAGTATTACACGAAATAAAAACCAATAAGAAACAGATGTGTAGGATGAATATTTTCATACTTACTTTATTAAAGTTACGCTGCCTTCTAATGTATACGGACCTTTATAAGTGTCTGTATCACCTTCGTATGTTATAATGTAAGGATAAACACCAACAGGCATTACTTCACCTTTATAGTATCCATCCCAGAATGTTTTTTTATCCGTTGATTGAAAGATCACTTCTCCCCAGCGGTTAAAAATTGTTATTGAATATGCTCCAACGTGATTATCAAATGTTTCATAAAAATCATTTACATGATCGCCGTTTGGTGAAAAAGCATTTGAAAGGAATAATGACGGCTTACATTCTTCTTTTACAAACGTTCTTCTTGTTATTTTACACAAAAAAGAGTTATAAAGCAATACCTCGTAGGTGCCGGGCGTGCCAACCGAAATGGATTGTGTGGTTTCATTTGTTTGGATCCAATGGTATTTATAAGCATTTCCTGCATCTAAGGCTATAGTATTTCCATTATCTGAACAAAATATATATTCTTCCGGCAAGGACGAAGTGGGTAAATCGTGCACAATAAGATTTACCTGTTCACTTGCCGAACAATTATATAATGAAGCTTTTATACTATAAGTACCAGCATTGTTGGTTGAAAACAGCTTTGAGGTTGAAACAACGGATGAATTATATTTCCATTCGTATGCGAGCTGTGATAGTAAATTTGAAGGGATGTTTGTTGTTAGTACTTCGAAAGCAGCAATAGAATCAACACAGATTTCAGCATCCGATATCGTGAAATGGGGGATTGGTGTACCTATGGCAACAATGCTATCTTTATTTACACATCCATTCAGATCAGTTTCCTGTACGAAGTACTTACTTGAAGAAAGCGGTGCAACAATATTTGTACTTGATCCATTTTGAATAAACGTATTATTTGAATCAAACCAGGCATATGTTGAACCTGTAGCAGCTGTAGTATATAAGTTGATGGAACTTCCTTCACAGGATGATAATGTATCCGGACTTGTTAAAATAGGCTTGGCGTTTACTACAACAAGCACATCCTTACTGCATCCTAAAGTTTTATAGGTTAATGTATATATCCCTGAAGAAGTAGCATTCAGATCTGAAGTAACCGCATCGTTTTGAAGAACCGTATTGGTCAGACTCCAGATATAGGTTGCTGAAACAGGCGGTATGTTTGATGCATTCGCATGAAGCGTTAATCCTGAACTCAAACAATATGGACCGCCTGGATTTAGATCAGGAAGCTCATACACACTTACAGAAATGGTATCTGTATTTTTACACAGCTTAGCATCTGTGGATTCCAACACAAATGTATTTGCACCTGTTACATTCTGTGCCGTATATGCAATCTGATTTGATACGACTGTCTGCGAAGGAAGAGTATACCATTTGTTTGTTGCAGCATTGGAGTTTCCTGCAAAGGAAATTGAAGTTCCTTTGCAGATCAGTGAATCCTTTCCTGCATTAGCAATCGGTAGTGCATTGATGATAATTTTTAATATGTCGGAAGAATCCGGACAAACTCCTTTAGATGCTGTTAATGTTAAGTTGATCTGAGTTGCATTGATTTCACTTGAATTCAATGTGTAATTCGTTGATAAAGCATTCGGATTTTGAAATGTCCCTAATCCGCCAGACCATGCTAAGCCGGCTGTATTGTCGCCCGTTGCCGCAAGGGATACAACCGTTTTACCTTTACAGATTTCTATCGGCGGACCGACTTCTATTTCTGCTGGTTTATTAAACAGGATGTTGATGGTATCATCTTCCTGTGCACATAAACGTGTACCGGTAGATGTAAAGATCAGACTAATATTTCCTGCTGACAGATCTGCCGGAGATATAGTATATGTTGTGGAAGTATTTGTTGCTGCTGTATACGTTCCATTAGCCCCCGACCATATTCCTGTTGTGGTATTTGTAAGTGCTGCCGTAAGGGAAATTGTTTTAGTACGTGAACATAGAATTCTGTCCGTACCCACATTGATGATCGGTGCTTTTTCAAAACGAATAAGAATAGAATCTTTTGCATTCGGGCAGCCGCCAAGAACGACTGAAGAAGAAAGAAATAATTTTAGAGATCCTGCGTTTCGTTCTGCTAAAGTTGGGACATACAGCGGATCTACAACATTTCGGGAAGGAGTGAAGCTGCCGGAACCACCGGTCCAGCTTCCTCCATTAGTACCTGAAATATTTCCCTTTAGCTGGTAGGAAGGAATATGTTCACAAACCAAACTGTCATTTAATTGGCTTGGTAGGTTTCGCGTATCTGCATCCACGATTGCAGGCGGAAGATCAAAAGTTAAATTATCTGTTACAATATTGGGATACCACCAGGTGTTTATTGTTTCTGCAGAGCTATTATTTCCTCTGTTCTTCCATTTGTGACAGCCGGTAGTACTGGTACAGCCTGTTAAATTTACTTTTGCATCTAAAGCTGTTCCTGCAGTTATTGCTGCGTCGTCCCAATATAACTTAGGCTTTGGACCTGCGGGACGAATCAGTTCTACAATGTAGCCATCCGGGTTTGCTTCCACATCGTACAGGGGTAAGTGTGTTACACCATTCAGATAATTCACCTGAAGCGGTATGGTGGTGAGGTTTGTAATATCGTTACCCAGTCCGTCTTTGCTATTCCATGGAATGCAATTTACTCCGGCTGTAACATTTGTTATAATTAAAAGATCTTTGGTATTCGGTTGATAGCCACTTGTGCCATTCAGGTCTAAAACGATTTCAATTTGTCCTGGTTTATTAACCGTGATATTTATGCATCGGTGTAAAGGATCACAGCCCGTAACCTTACTTGGTGCAATGATACTACCGAAGCTTCCTGTAGGGTAGCAAGCAGGGTCTGGATCATTCAGGAAAATTTTATATTCTGGCAATGTATAATCACCAACCTTACTTGCTCTGTCTGCAATTACATTTCCTGTATTGGAAAGACCGGTAGAGTTTGCTGTAATCACTGCACCAAAGGGCTGCATGCCATTAAAATCAATTGCTGTAACAATACTGTCTTTGGATAGTATGTACATTTTTCCTGTAAATGGATTGGTTGTAGCATTGGTATTCATATCCCATGAATACGACCATAGACGTCCGGTTTTAGCTGTAGATCCCGAAGCTACCGTAATATCAAAGAAATCAAAGATGCGCTGCGCGTTTCCCGGGTTATCAAATTCAATATAATAATCACCGTCTACCAGTGAAGCATAACTCATTGCATTGTATCCTGCAGCTCCTACGATCTGCTGCGGACCGGCAACGGCTTGGTTGTAATTGGCTATGTAGCCTGCGCCTGAAGTTGGCAATGCCTGTGCAGGAACAATGATGTTTCCTGAGGGATCTTTTAAACGAAAAGAAATGTCATTGTCGGGTTGTTTGAAGCCAAAGTAAATGATCTCACCCGGACTGCAGATGTGAATGTATAAGCGGTTTAAAACAGGAGCATTGTAGGTTGCAAATTTTCTTCCGCGATCATTGATTTGTATGAAACCAAAATCGCTTGAGGTTGGCATTAGTTCTTTTGTACCTTCAGCAAAAGAAGGATAGGCAAGTAGAAAAAGAATCAATAAAGAGAAATAATGAATGATTGTTTTACCAATCAATTTGCGGGAAAAAGCAAAAGTAAATTCAGGACTGTATGTAAAAAGTATTTTTAACATCATAAAGCAATGGTTCTTTACCCTTACTTTATAATACAAGCGGTTTTCTGAAAAGTAACGAAATCACTAATAAAGATGTGAATATAAAATAGACTTATTCAAACCTTTGTATTTTAATTAGATAGAACAAAAAAAGAGACCCGATTAAAGGTCTCTTTTAGAATTTCAGGAATGAATCGAATTAGTTGATTGAGATCAATTCCACATCGAAAATCAATGTAGTATTCGGTCCAATCAATTCAGAAGCACCACGAGCGCCATATGCCAAATCAGATGGAACATATAATTGCCATTTAGAACCTGTAGGCATTAACTGCAATGCTTCGATCCAGCCGGCAATAACACCATTAACCGGGAAAGTAGCAGGCTGTCCGCGTTCAACAGAACTGTCGAATACTGTACCGTTGATCAATGTACCATGATAATGTGTTGTTACTTTATCCGTTGCTTTAGGTTTGGCTCCGTTTCCTTCAACCAATACTTTGTATTGCAAGCCGCTTGGAAGTGTAATTACGTCCGCTTTTGCGCCATTTGCTTTTAAGAATGCAGCACCTTCTTCAACATTTTTAGCGTGCTTACGTTGCTGCATACCTTGAAAATATGCGTTTAAGATTTGTCCACCTTTTTCTTCATCTATCTGTAAAGCTTTGTTGCCGAATACATCTGTTAATGCAGCAGTTAATGCTTCTAAATTTAGATCTTCAAATCCTTGATTTTTAAGACTTGTTGCAATGTTTACACCAAGACTATAGCTTACGGTATCTTTTTCTGTTGTGAATGCCATTGTTGTTGTTATTATAGATTTTGAACGTACAAGTTCCGATTTTAAAAAACAAATCCCAAATAACAAAAAACAAATTCCAAATGGATCAAACTAGTATGCCACTTGGCAGAACTTATTTTGATTAAAAAAAAACGGCTGAAATAGAACAATTTATGTGTCTATTTCAGCCGTTTGAAATTAGTTTTTTATTTGGGATTTGTCCTAAGCGACAACTTGGTAAGGTTTTAATTTAATAACACGAATCTTATTAAGGAAACGCATCATTTGATAACCTGAATCAAATTCAAACCATTTGATTGAATTGTTTGGATTTTGTGGGTTCGCGTGGTGATTGTTGTGAAAGGATTCACCCCAAAAGATTACATCAATCGGTAATATGTTTTTAGATGTGTTGTTCATCTTACAATTCACATAACCAAATTTATGTGCCCACCAATTTACAGCAACACCTTGTATTGAACCCATTAATATAGTTACTGGAAGAAATAAGAACATCCACCATTCGGTAGCGAATTGTACATAGAATAACGTATATATAGCGATCCAGATAAAGCGCATATAGAAGTTGTGTACAAATTTTTCAAAAGCAGGCCAATCAGGTAAATTTTTAGTATAACGTTCATCTACAAATGTCTTGCCTGTATATACATCAATGTAGTTGTTCCGTGTTTGCCACATCATCATCAATGCATTGGCAGAGTTTTGCGGAGAGTGCGGATCTTCCGGTGTATCTGTATGAGCGTGATGCAAACGGTGCAGTTTTCCATAAGCATTGGCACTGATATATGATGAACCTTGAGCTAGGAAACAGCCTACATAGAATATTTTTTCCCATGTTTTAGACATCGTGAAAATCCCATGAGCGGAATAACGATGGTGAAAAACAGATTGAAAAAATAGCGACACGTACCAGTGTATAACAAGGAAAGCAAATATGATCATATTAACGTATTAAGGATAAATTATTCTGAAAATGAGGTAATTGCATCATTTTCCGTTTTTGAAGGTACATCTAATTTGTGGATATAACTATAAGTATTTGAGTTGCATAGATAAACACCAAACCCTCAAGCCATTTACTTTTTAAATATATGTTTAATTATACGCTCATTCATTAAAATGGTTATAGTCTAAAAAAGCGCATTAAAAAAAAATAAATTTATATTTGAAAATATTTTCTTAAAACTCCATGAAAATTAAATCGAAACCTATTTCAAAAGATTATTCGAATTTGCGTTTAGAAGAAAGTGAATATGATAATCAATTGTTTTTAAACTGTGATTTTACCAATGCAAAATTGAATGGAGTCGAATTTATCGATTGCATTTTTGATAATTGCAACTTAAGTAATGCTTCATTGGATGGTGCAGCATTGAAGACCTGTACATTTAATGCCTGCAAGATGTTGGGTTTGTCGTTTTCTCAGACGCGTGATTTTGGTTTTGAGATCCATGCAGTTGAATGCAATCTTTCCTTTGCATCGTTTGATAAAAAGAAGTTGTATAAAAGTACGTTTAAGCAATGCAACATGGAAGGAGTGAATTTTACGCAGGCAGATCTTTCTAAAAGTAAATTATCCGATTGCAATTTACTTGATGCATTGTTCAACACAACAAACTTAAGCGGAGTAGATTTTAGAACAAACGTCAGTTTTTTGATTCATCCCGAAGCGAATAACATAAAGAAAGCACGGTTTCAATCACAGGATCTGCATCGCTTGCTTGCAGGTTATAATATTATTGTAGATTGATTTGTAGAAAATTGTACGCCAACCCCGATTCAACAAGGTTGGCGCTTTTATTTAAAAAATGTTTAAAAACACAGGCTACACAATTGTACTTTCGGCGTGGTACCAAAATAAAATGATTGTTTTGATAACGCCTGCGCTAGATTGACTGGTGTAAAAGTACAGCTCTAACTTTACCGAATCGTAACCGGAGTGATATGCTATAATTAACGAATTGTCTGTATCTTTATGTTATCATTTATTCTTTATGCAGAAAGCACAGGTAAACCTGAATAAAATACTTGTTATACAAACGGCATTTATTGGCGATGCTATTTTAGCAACCGCTTTGCTTGAATCCATTCATAATTCATTACCAGAAGCACGTATTGATCTATTGGTGCGCAAAGGCAATGAATCCCTTTTTCAACAGCATCCATTTTTAAATCAGGTATTGATCTGGGATAAAAAGCAATCCAAGTATAAGAATCTGTTTGCATTGCTTAAAACGATCCGTGCTTCGAAATATGATCTCGTTATAAATCTTCAGCGCTTCGGAGCTACGGGCTTACTTACGGCATTGTCGGGCGGAGGAATTACGGTAGGATATAATAAGAATCCATTCTCGTTTTTGTTTACAAAGAAAGTTCCTCATGAGTTGGATAAAGGCCTGCACGAAGTGGATCGCAACAATCAGTTGGTTGCCTGGTTTGCTTCAACATTGAAGAGGCAACCGAAACTGTACCCAACGAAAGAACACTACGCAAGGGTAGAAGTATATACACAGAAATCATTCATTTGTGCTGCACCAAACTCTGTGTGGTTTACGAAACAATATCCTGCACATAAGTGGATCGATTTTTTAAATCAGGTTCCCTTAGAGTATACTGTTTACTTACTTGGTGCACCAGGCGATGCGGAAAGCTGCAGCTGGATAAAATCTCAGGTTGTAACAAACCTTCGGATTGAAATTCTTGCAGGTAAGTTGTCTTTTTTAGAGTCTGCTGCCTTGATGGAAAAAGCAGCGATGAATTATGTGAATGATTCGGCACCTATGCATATTGCGTCTTCCATGAATGCACCGGTAGCAGCGATTTTTTGTTCAACGGTTCCAGCCTTTGGTTTCGGTCCGCTATCCGACACCTCATTCAACATCGAAACAACAGAGAAACTTGGCTGCAGACCTTGCGGATTGCATGGGTATAAGGCGTGTCCGGAAGGACATTTTAAATGTGCTGAGGGGATCGGCAAGGAGCAGCTGGTTGATGTTCTAAGTAATAGGTTTTAAGTTTTAAGAAGTGTAACCGTATCTTAGGTTATGGTTCATACTTATCTCATACTATTGGTATGGTAATTATAGGGTATTACTATGCTATACTCATACATACCTCGTACTAGGTTCATACAGTTGTCATACTATGCTCATACTGTGTTCATACTTACTTCATACTATGCTCATACTATATCCATACTTACCTCATACTATCGTCATACTTGACTCATACTTCAACCATACATAATTGGTACATTATTCAAAGTGTTTTATACAGAAAAAGCGTTACAGATTTTATTCTAATTACTAAAATAGCTTTACACCTTTCATTTAATCCCTAAATGGACTTTACATATTATCGAGTGTGTTTCTTTGGATGATTGTTGTAATCATAATCCCGTAGGGATGAAATGTTGGTAGAAAAGAAATACAAATAGAAAATCGTGCGAGTCCCATAGGGAAGGTATGTTGTTTGTGTTTGATTGTCGCTCCTAAACGGAGCTCCGTGCGTATTGGGTGGGAGGAGGTTGTCTTTCTACCAACATGACGCCCCGATGGGGCTAGCATGCCGGCGCAAGCATTCGCTTGTGCCAAAGATCATGGTGTGGGGGCAAAAAAAATGGTAAACAATTTTCATGTTTACCATTTTTAAGAGCCTCTTGTCGGGATCGAACCAACGACCTACTGATTACAAGTCAGTTGCTCTACCAGCTGAGCTAAAGAGGCTTTTACCCGTAAAGGGAGTGCAAATATAAGAACGTTTTCGGAAATATCAAACGTGTGTTTTAGGTTTTAGTTAATAAGTTTTAAGAAGTGCTGTAAAATGATGTATCTCTTTGGGTTACTATCCGTTTAATTTGGTATTAATGGTATGTTCTTCAAAGATGGTATTAATGGTATGTTCTTCAAAGAGAAATCTTGATATATTTTTATAAAGTCGGCTTTAAAACAACAACTAATGATACCAATAAATTTAAGGTTTACCATTATTTTTTTGATCCTGTTTATTCCTGTTAAAGTATTTGCTCAGCCGAGCCCAGGAGATAGCTGTGTTATTACGACTATTATTCGTTTTAGATTGTTTGAAGGCAACAAGCTTATTAAAAAAAATAATGAGCAATATGTTGTTCATACTTCAGACCCTGAAGCTGAATCGGCATGGAAGTATTGTCCATGGCAAAAGGATTCTGTTTATGCTTTTATGCTTGCACTTGATAATACAATTAACAATCCACCTTATATAATTTATATAGTTAGAAAAGAGGACACAATGGAGGTTGTAATTAAAGATATTTATTATAACTGGTTTTATATAGATTCTATACCATTTATGACTGGTCGTTATGAAATAGAACTTCCTGAAAAATCAACAACATGGGTTGATGGTAAATATTATCTGTATCAGTTCTATAAATATGGAAATTACGGCTGGGTTCTTACACCACCTTCTTGGGAAGCAATACGAGTTGATGACAAGAGGAAGAATAAAAAGAAATGAAGAATAAAAGGAAATAATTCAATTTAAAGAAAATAGCTATGCTTCGTTTTTTAAAATTTACTTTTGACTTTACATCTTTTGTAATTAATAAATTTACAACAGCTGTAATTTTCCTTTTTTTTAATTCCATTTTGTTGCATGCTCACAACACTTCTGATACAATCATTACTGTACATAACCATATTTTATTTTACGGTTATGGTAGTCACGCCCAAATGGTCGTAGTTGTTAATAATGAATTTAATGCATCAACGAAAAAATGGACTGTTACAATGGATCTCTATGGCCATATTTCAAAAGATGATTATGAATTTAACAAAATGAAAAAAGAGATTCATTTTGAAAACCTATATGAAAAAGAAATTCTTAATGGTACCTGGGTCAAAGGTGATTCTGTCAAGAATGGATATTGGATTCAATATGATTATGATTTTGCTAAAATTCGTGAAGGATTTGTTGTAAATGGCTTACGAGAGAACAAGTGGATTGAATACGATAGTGGAATTAAAATAGGAGAGGGTAACTATTTACACGGGAAAAAAGAAGGTGTGTGGATTGAATGGGTATATAATCGTAGAAACATTTACAGTGAAAAAAAAGGGATATATAAGAATGATTTGAAACAAGGTGAGTGGCTGGAATATCCATACTCTCTGAAGACTGGAGAGAAGTCATCTGTGGGAAGGAAAATCTTATATCTGAATGATACGTTAACCGGTAATTATAAAAAGAATTATCTGGTAAAATACAATAAAGAATCGGCTAATTGTGCAGCCTGTAGTCTATTGAAAGAAAATCTGATTTACATTTCCTTAAGAGGAAAAGCTGCGGAAAATATGTATCAGATAGTAAGGATTCTTGATTCTTTGAATTTAGATCTATACTCGGACAAAGTGCTTCGGACATATACAGATGAAAGCGGGAAGACTAAGATATTGACCGTACGCGAACACAATCAAAATGTTTTTGCCGGTCAATGGTGGACAGGAATGGGAAGAGGATTCGAAGGCCCTCAAGTCAACTTGAATACTTTGGTTGTAGAAAAAAAACAGGGAGCTGTCAATGGGTTCATTGATACTTTATTAAAGCAACTTAAACAATATGAATTTATAGGAAGGGCAATGCCATTATGCACTTATACGCTGGGGCCAGATCCTCTTAAAAGATCAATATCTGTAGATAACCTTTCTGTAGATGATAAAGCTGTAATTTTAAAAGCCCTTAAGATATCTCCCTATAATTCTAATCCGATTGCAGCAACAACTTATTATGCTTATTATAATATTCATGAATTATCTATGAAAGAAATTAATAAATTATTTAAGATACTTATTGAAAGCAATTCGGTTAAGAAAATTTATTGCGCGGAAGGTTATATTGTAAATTATTAGAAAGTAAAGCACACTGGGCTGTTGGCCGATGGCACAACAGCGAGTTGAGTCGTGGGTAGGTGAACGTGAGGAGCCAGCAGGATATGTTAGCACAAGCGAGAATGCTTGCGCTAGCGAGCACTTCTCAAAAAAAGAGCAAAAAAAAACGGTTCACAAATTGCGAACCGTTTTTCAATTTATGAGCCTCTTGTCGGGATCGAACCAACGACCTACTGATTACAAGTCAGTTGCTCTACCAGCTGAGCTAAAGAGGCTTTTACCCGTAAGGGAGTGCAAATATAAGAACCTTTTTTTTGATTGCAATAGATAGCCTGAAAAAAAGCAAAAAATACTTATCAACCTGTTGAAAACTTTAGCCTGTTTTATCTCTGTTTAAACGCGTTAAACAGGCAGATTTTCACTATCTTGTATCGTTATTACAAGCAATAAATTTCTTTTAAAAATATATGTCTGATCAACCTATTTCAGGAGGCACAAACATCATCCCGATCAATATCGAGGATGAAATGAGAGGTGCTTACATCGATTATTCCATGTCCGTTATTGTTTCAAGAGCATTACCGGATGTACGCGATGGTTTAAAGCCTGTTCACCGTAGAGTGTTATACGGAATGGAAGATTTGGGTGTGCATTACAACAAAGCTCATAAAAAGTCTGCCAGAATTGTCGGTGAAGTATTGGGTAAGTATCACCCGCATGGTGACTCATCTGTATACGATACCATGGTTCGTATGGCTCAGGAATGGTCGCTGCGATATCCAATGGTAGACGGACAAGGTAACTTTGGTTCTGTCGATGGAGATTCGCCTGCTGCGATGCGTTACACGGAAGCACGTTTAAAGCGTATTGCGGAAGAAATGCTTGCGGATATCAATAAAGATACAGTTGACTTTCAACCCAACTTTGATGACTCGTTACAAGAGCCGTCTGTATTGCCTGCAAAAGTTCCCAACTTATTAATAAATGGTTCGTCTGGTATTGCCGTAGGTATGGCAACCAACATGGCACCTCATAATATCTCTGAAGTAATTGACGGTATTGTTGCGTTTATTGATAACAACGATATTACAATCCCTGAATTGATGGTTCATATTAAAGGACCTGATTTCCCTACAGGTGCTACCATCTACGGTTATCAGGGAATTCGTTCTGCGTTTGAAACGGGAAGAGGTCGTATCGTACTTCGTTCGCGTTCAACCATTGAACATACTTCTACCGGAAAAGAGCAGATCATTATCTCTGAAATTCCATACCAGGTAAACAAAGCTGCCATGATCGAGAAGATCGCAGCCATGGTAAATGAAAAGAAAATTGAAGGCATCAGCGATATCCGTGATGAATCGGATAGAGATGGGATGCGTATCGTTTTCGATCTAAAAAGAGATGCCATCTCAAATGTTGTCTTAAACAACTTATTCAAATATTCTCAGTTACAATCTTCTTTCAGTGTAAACAACGTGTGTCTTGTTAAAGGTCGCCCGATGACATTGAACCTAAAGGAGATGATCATGTATTTCGTTGAACACCGTCACGAGGTTGTTACACGCCGTACAGAATTCGAATTAAAAGAAGCTGAGAAAAGAGCACATATTTTACAAGGTTATTTAATTGCTTTAGATCACTTAGATGAAGTAATTAAATTAATCCGTGAATCCCGTGATCCGGAAGCGGCTCGTATCGGCTTGATGTCGAACTTTGGTATGTCTGAGATTCAGGCGAAAGCGGTACTTGACTTAAGACTGCAACGTCTTACAGGCATGGAGCGTGACAAGATCATCAAAGAATACGAAGAGATCATGGCCTTGATCAATCGTTTGAAAGAAATTCTTGGAAGCAAAGAACTTCGTATGCAGATCATCAAAGATGAATTGGCAGAGATGAAAGAACGTTACGGCGATGCCCGTAGATCTGACATTGTTCATGCATCAGATGATATCAATATCGAAGACATGATTCCGGAAGAGCAAATGGTTATTACTATTTCTCATGAAGGTTATATCAAACGTACTGCATTAACAGAATACAGAACACAAGGCAGAGGCGGCGTTGGTTCTAAAGGAGCAGGTTCTAAGGAGTCTGATTTTACAGAACATTTATTCGTAGCGTCTACACATAATTACTTACTGTTCTTTACGGAATTCGGTAAAGTATTCTGGCTGAAAGTATATGAAATCCCTGAAGGAGGTAAGACTACAAAAGGTCGTGCGATCCAGAACGTTATACAAATTGAACCGGGTGATAAAGTTCGCACCGTCATCAATGTGAAAACATTAACAGACGACGATTATATCAATAACAATTATCTTGTTATGTGTACCGAACAAGGTGTGATCAAGAAGACAACTCTTGAGGCTTATTCAAGACCACGTACCGGCGGTATCAATGCGATAACAATCCATGAAGGAGATCGTTTGTTAGATGTAAAAATGACATCGGGCAGCGATGAATTGGTGATCGCATTGCGTTCAGGCAGAGCGATTCGTTTCAACGAAAGCAAAGTTCGTCCAATGGGAAGAACAGCAGCAGGTGTGAAAGGGGTTACATTAGCGCACGATAAAGATGTAGTTGTAGGCTTGGTAGCAATCAGTTCTCCGGATACAACTTTATTGGTAGTTTCTGAAAAAGGATACGGAAAACGTTCGGACATTGAAGATTACCGTGTAACAAACAGAGGTGGTAAAGGTGTGAAGACGCTTAACATCTCTGAAAAAACAGGTAACCTGGTAAGTATCTTAGGTGTGAACGATCAGTATCAGATCATGATCATCAATAAATCCGGTATCACGATACGTATGGCGGTATCTGATCTGAGAGTAATGGGTAGAGCAACGCAAGGTGTTCGACTTATTAAGATTCAGGAAGGGGATTCGATTGCTTCGGTAGCGAAGTTTGAATTCACCGATATCATCGACGAGGAAGGTGAATTAGCAAAACCGGATCTGAGCGATGTAATTGTTGCTGAAGAAGGTGTTGCAGATGAGGCTGAAGAAGAAGCGGAGGATGAAAGTCCGGAAGATTCTACAGAAGAATCACCTGAATAATTAAAATAAACTATTGTAAATAAATCAATTACATGCAAAACCATAAATCTATACTGTAGGTTTGTGGTTTTGTTGTTTATAGGGTAAATTCTAGCCATTTAAATCCGTTGGCTAAAGCCAAACGGCAATTAATGCTAAGTTTATGGTTATATTTAACATCTGCTCGGCTTTCATTGCCGTCTCATTTATGAGACGGATCAATAGATTTATTTTGGGTTTTTAATTTTAATAATTTAAAGTTCATTAACATTATGGCATATTAATTGAATTATTTTGGGTGCTATTGTTGGTGTTTGTGCCTGAAGGTATGTGCAGGTAGAGGAAGCGCATTTGCGCAGATCACCAACAATCCAGGCAGAGTTAACTATTGAGATTAATGGGTTGTTGGTAGCCCGCGTTGTTTTCTGATCATTAAAATAACATTTAAGCGTGCGGGAATACCAACAACAGCGTTCATTTCTCATAACCAATAACATTGATTATTAATTACCTATAACCGTTTTACTGATATGAGTCGTTTACTTGCCTTCGTTTTTATACTTGCTTCATTCACTTTGCAGGCACAGGTTGCTACCTTAACCAATGCTATTTTGTACCACAACGATGGTAATCTGGTAAAGGCGAAGGAAGAAATTGATAAAGCATGTGTCAATGAAAAAACGATTGTTATGCCGAAGACCTGGTATTATACCGGTGTTATTTACAAAGATATTTATCAGGCATCGACAGCTGAAGGGCAGACATTGAATGAGGCGGCGTTAAAAAAATCTACAGATGCCTTTTTGAAAGTATATGAACTGGAAAAACCTGCGGCAGAGTTTAGCAAAAAATCCAAAGAAGGGTTGGAGCAGATCTGGGCAATCTCGATCAACAATGGAGTAAGTTTGTATCAGGAAGAAAAATACAATCCATCTATTGTTGAGTTTGAGCGTGCGCAGAGCATTAAGCCTGCGGATACTACAGCGTATGTATATGCTTTTTATGCAGCCAATGAGTTGGAGAATAATGAATTGCTGGAGAAGTATGCTGCTAAACTGGTTGCATTAAATTATTCAAGCGAAGCGATCTATTACATACAGATCAAAATGTTGATGGATAAAAATTTGTTGGATAGTGCGCTCGCAAGTTCGAATAGAGCGGTATTGAAATATCCATCCGATGTTGCTTTGAAAACACAGCAGACAGAGTTGTATGTTAAGATGAATAAATCGAAGGAAGCGATTGAAAATCTAAAAGCTTTATCCGCGAAGAATCCGAATGATGTTCAACTATTGCTAAATATTGGTTCTCAGTACAGCAATCTGAATGATGTTGCAAATGCTGAGACGTATTATAAAAAAGTAATTGCATTGGATTCAACAAACTACATAGCAAATTTTAATATGTCTGTGTACAGTGTTAAAAAGGCGGAAGCGATTGGTAGTAAGATCAGTGCTTATGACAATGCGCAACGCAAAGCCAGCAACACCTATTTCCCGAATCTGTCAACCGATCCGCTGCGCATTCAATTGCGCAACGAATTAAAAGAAACTAAAAAATACGCAGATAGAGCTGCAGCTAAGATTGGCACTGATGCTGATAAGAAGAAAAACATCGATGCTATTTTGAACAACATCAAATCGTTTGAAAATCAGTTTTTGAAGTAGGCGAGAGCTTTATTTTACGTTTTGTTCACGAACGACACCTTCAAGGTTTTGAAAACCTTGAAGGTGTTTCTACATAGGGATAAGTATGTTCTTATTAAATAGCTAGAATGTATATATTTTATTATTGAATGGATGAGTAAAGAACTAGATGATTTTTTGAGCGGAAAATCAGAACATACCCAAATGTTGTTTGATCATTTCATTCAGACCTATAAGACGATTGGCAAGATTGAAATTCTTCCTGCGAAAACAATGATCGGAATTGGTAACGGCCACAAACGTGTTGCCTACATTACACAACTGGGTAAGAATTTTATTCATGTTGTATTTCCTTTTAAACAACCTTATAACGACAATCTCTGTTTTCAGAAAATTGCTCAGGTACCCGATGATAACAAGCAGTTCAATCATCATTTTCGCATGCTGTTATCAGAAGATATCAATGCTGAAGTGATGGATTTTATGAAGCTTGCATATACAGAAGAAGGAAAAAAGTAAACCGAAGAATGGCTTTAATGTGATTTATACAACGTGCTATCTTTCAGTTTGTATTGTAGTGTTGTTGATCTCATAAACGGCGGTGCTGCGATTATACATCGCCAGTATTTTTTGAATGTCCTGATTGTCGGCATGGCCGTTTACAAAAGGTTTTAACTCTTCCATTGATGTTGCTGTAACATCATCGGACACGTATCCATAACCTAGATATTTTCCGGATTCAATAAGTATCACTGCATATTCACCTACATAGCGTCCGGATTGTTTGATCACATACGTTCGCTTGTTGTCATCAAATGAACGCACCGCTGTTTCGATTTTTGCATTGTAAGCACCGATTGAAATCCGTCCGTTGCAAGCCGAGCATTGTATAATTGCTGAACAATTTGCTGTTTGCAATCCACTGCGGCGGTGACAAAGTTCATGCTCCCGTACTTTTTCCAGTAAAAACCCCCGAGCTTCACCAATGCTTGGGAAAGAAAGTACAGGCTTAAGTTGTTTGCTTACAGGAGCGATAGAGAAACGCTGATAGCCAACCGAATCTTCGTATTGGAAGATGCCGTAATTCTTTTCGCTTAATTTCTGAATCCTGTTGTGCGGAGGCCAGTACTTTTTGATCTCAGCAGATTCCAATAGTAGTGCAAGCAATTCGCTTCCACAGATCTCTGAACTTACACCATAAATGGTGTTCATGAACTGCTGGCTTTTTATGCTGTGTTGTTTACCGGAGAAGTGACTGATCACACGTTTTTTGATGTTGATCGCTTTACCTACATAAATGATTTTTCCTTTTGCATCGTGAAAATAATATACTCCCGGTGTGTCGGGCAATGCATCAAACTGTTCACGCGGCAGGTGTGCGGGCAGCAAGGTTTCTCTTGAATTCGACTTGAGGGATTTGCTTATAAAATTCTCTGTATCATTCAGTAATAGTTTGTGAAGTAACTGTGTTGTTGCAGCTGCATCACCCGTAGCGCGGTGGCGATCCTGTATATTAATAGACAGACTGCCGCATAAATTACCAAGGCTGTAGGATGGAAGTCCGGGGAAAATTTTACGGCTCAAGCGCACGGTACACAACTTAGGACGATTGAACGGAATGTCAAGTGTTGCTAGTTCCTTTTTCACAAACGTATAATCGAAGTTCACATTATGTGCCACAAAAATACTGTCTTTGGTAAAGCTTAGAATTTCTTTCGCAACATCTCTGAACACAGGTGCATCAACAACCATTTCGTCGGTGATGCCTGTAAGTGAAGTAATGAAAGGAGGGATGCGGCGCTCCGGATTTATCAGTGTATGATAACTATCGACAATCGTTTCTCCGTCGAAATTGTATATGGCAATTTCGATGATGCGGTTGCCCGAAGCATGTCCGCCGGTGGTTTCGATATCTATGATGGAATATAGCATTCAATTTTGTATTGTTTGTTTGGGCAAACCTCCAAGGATTTCAATAATTAGAGTTATTTGATTATCAATTGTATTTAATCCTTGGAGGTTTCGAAACAATCTGGACTATAGCTTATTCTTTAATGTGATCTCTTATTTCCAAGCACCCGTTTTACCGCATCCTGTCCGTATTTTACACGAATCTTATCCATGGCAGCGTACAGATTGTGTGTCTTTTCGGGCTGTTCAAACAGACTTGCCTGATAGTTTCCATGTACCAGATTGCTCAGACGAACACCAATGAGGCGTACGTATTTCTGTTTGTTATAAAGCGAATCAAACAACGGTCCGATCTTTTCCATCAACACCGCATCTGAAGATGTATAAGAAAACGAACATTGTTTGGTTTCTTTTTCAAAGTTTGAATACTTGATCTTAACGGTCAGGCAGCCTGTGAGAAATTTTTTCTGTCGAAGTGTAAAGCAAAGCTCTTCAACCATTTTCAATAAGTTGATGCGCATGCCGTTCACATCTTTGCTGTCTTCGCGAAAAGTGGTTTCGGTAGAAATGGATTTGCGTTCGGAGTATGGTTCGATCGCAGAGTGATCGATTCCATTGGCACGCATCCACAAGCCGGAGCCGTGTTTACCAAGCAGCTGTTCAAGCTTTAACACAGGTGTATTGCTTAATGTTCCTATATCGAAAATACCGGCGTTGTGTAAAATCTCTGTCGTCTTTTTGCCAACCATCGGAATTTTTTCGATCGGTAATGGTGCAAGAAATTCTTTTTCGGTGCCTGCCGGAACATATAAAAAGCCATTCGGTTTGGATAAGCCCGTAGCAATTTTAGAAACAACTTTATTGACTGATAATCCGCATGAAATGGGCAGTCCGGATTCTTTTATAATGGTTTCACGCAGTTCGGTTGTCCATTTTACAATTCCGAAAAAGCGATCCATGCCCGTGATATCGAGGTAAAATTCATCGATGGATGCCTGTTCGTACACAGGCGCTTTTTCGTGGATGATCTGTCGTACGATCTTCGAATATTTGCTGTATTCTTCCATATCGCCATGGATAAATATGGCATCCGGACAAAGCTGCTTTGCTTTTTGGCTGGACATGGCTGAACGTATGCCGAATTTGCGGGCTTCGTAGCTGCAAGATGCAACCACGCCGCGTTCGCTGGAACCGCCAATGATCAAAGGTTTTCCTCTAAGTTCAGGCCTGCGTAAAAGCTCAACCGAAACAAAAAATGAATCCAGATCCATGTGTACAATTGAGCGTTCCATAGTATATTTGCTAATTATATTAGTAGATATACAGCATAAAAATGAATTTAATAACTAAATATGTTAGTATTATTTATGTTGATTGCTGGAAGATTTACTATATAATACAATTTACTAATATATATAGACTATGAATCTGCATAAAGTATTGTGAGTTAAATGAAATAGATGAGAGAATAAAAACTTGGTATTAGAGATAGGCAGTACTAATTTTCAATAGTATTATTCAAATATATAGCGTTTCGTAAGTTTGATTTCATTTTAATAAATTCTACATAATATGTCTGCTAACAATTCTAACAAGAATACAATGCAGTAGATGAATCGGGAATAAATTAATATTCTAAAACGAATAAGAAGCTCTGCAATGGAATCATAATGTATGTGTATAAGCGGTATATTATCAAATATTTACCTGTATTTGTGTTATATAATTTACATTATGTTAAATAAGATATTGAATAAAAGGAATACTAATCCCCTTTATAATGCTGTATGATGATTGATTTGATTTTGAATGGTTGTTGTTAAAATGAAATCTAAAACTGTTAAAAAGTATGTGCTCTCTTCTTGTGTTACACAAATCAAAAATTGTATTATATGTAAATCTATTTTTTTATTTCCGCCTTGGCTGCTTCATTAACTTTGCTTCTTTTTTTTAATCCGACTTAACGATACAGTTGTTATCCCTAAATATGATGCAATGATATTTTGAGGAATTCGGTTAACAATATTGGGATTTTGTAAGATCAGATTTTTGTACCTGTCTTCGGGTTTAATTTTTAGCAAGTCTACAATCCGTTTGTTGTAGATCAGAACGCGTTTGATAAATGTTTGATAAAAAATATCCTTAATGTGTTCGTTTGAAGATAAATATTTATCAAAATCGATTTTTGTTACAATGCAAAACGTACACTCTTCAAGTGTTTCTACATTAAAAATACTTGGTTCATTGAACATGAAACTTTCTACAGAAGTAAAAATTTGCTCTTCAAATAATAATGCTGTAGTAACTTCCTTTGTAAGATCCTGATACCAACCTCTTACACAACCTTCTTTGATTAGATATAACTTATCCGTAAAACCTCCTTCAGCTATTATCAATGTTTTAGCAGGAACAGTAATTTCGGTTGTAAAAACTGAGTTGATAAAATCTTGCATTTCTATACTTAATTTAAGTAAATATAGTAAAAATACAACTTAATGAATGATAAAAGTCACTTTTTTACTTTTAAATCGAATTGATAATCTGTAAATTGTTGTATTACAGATTATAATAAACGGATTTTTCCAGGTACAAAATATGAAATCTCCTTTCTGCTGGCCAATTTTTCCATTCACCTCATGCAAATTAGAAATTCTAAGAATTACATTGAATCTAAAATCTGCTGAAAAAAAGTACTACGTTATCCATCCGATACTCTAAGTAACAAATATTTACTGAGATTTTCAGCATGGAGATTTGTTTTAATTATTGAAAAATATTAATACAGGTAGATTACTAAAACCTGTATCAATTAATAAGTCTGGTATGAGCGCTGGAAGTTCGGGCAAGGAATAATTCTGCTAGTTGCTCTCGACTTTTTATAAGGAACTTTGAATTGATAGATCAATGAAATTTCATGTGATCCGCCACTTTGTTTTGTAGTCAGCGATGAAATGGTGTAATCGTAGCTATAGGTAAATGCCCAGCCTTTCTGCACATAACCGATCATGGGAATAAGTGCTTCGTTGTTCGGTTTTCCATTGTTTGGCAATATCGGTATTCCTCTATACCACAAACCAATCATGATGGGATTGTATGTATAATAAACTCCTATATCCAATTGATTGTTTGATCCTTGGCTCTTAAAGTTTAAAGTTGGAGTTAAGCTGATTTCTTTCTTTCCTGAAGTATGATTTTTATAACCTCCAGTGCCGTTGAGCATGATCTTGTATCCTGTTTGAAGATTTATCCGCACGGGCAGATCATATCCGGAAATATTTGTAAAGGATTGATTTGGGGTATTGATGTGGTTAAATCCTGCTCCGAACCAAAAATATTTATTGTAGACCAATCCTCCTGCTCCGATATCTGCAAATGTCTTTGATTGGCTGGTTTGAAGAATCGGATCGTTAGAGCCTGCACCGGTTGTTCCGTTGTTATCGATCTGATCTCCGAACAGTGCATTTGTATAATTACCATCTCGAATTACCATTCCAATCTGAAGACCCGGTCTGAATGACCAGCCATTTTCCAAAGGAACTAAATAAGAAACAGACCCATTTATTTCTGTTGAGTTGGTCCGCGCCTGACCTTGCGCATCACGCATGATCCAAAGTCCTACGCCGGTGCGGGCAGATTCAATCAAATGATCCCCCCAAATTGCAAAGGTATTATAGGGTTTGGCTACATTGGTCCATTGAGTACGGTAATTTAATCCGAATCGTGTATTGTTTCCGGTTCCGGCAAATGCAGGATTGGAATACAAGGGCGCATTGTAATATTGAGAAAACTGCACATCCTGTCCATGCAATAGAAAGCTATTGATGGAGACCAAAAAGACAGTGAATTTTAAAAGGATTTTCATATTTCGGAAAAAACAAAAATAGCTATTTATTCTATTAAATGTTGTTATTGGAACGGAAACAATACCTATTTTAGTACACAAATTCGAAAATATGCAAAACACGTATTGGGAATGTCAGCGGTTACAATTGCCATTGAAGTATACCTGGAAGATCTCCAGAAATGCTTCCACTGAAAAGATCAATCTGCTGGTGTTGCTGCATCATGCTGATAAAACGTATGCAGGTGAAGCTGCTCCAAATATTCGTTATGAAGAAACAATTGAATTGATTGAATCTCAATTTATTACTTTTTCCAATGCATGGAGTTCCAGATTCTTAACGGATGAAAATGCCTATAATGAATTGCTCGACTCATTAAAACTTTGCCAGTCGTTGCGGTTTGCATTGGAAAGTGCTTACGTACATTTGCGTTGCGATGCTGACAGTCAATTTTTTAAGCGTTATACGAATCTTGATCTTCATACGACTCCCCTTGCAACTTCCTACACCTTGCCTATCATGGATCCGGGTGCTATTCAGGAGTTTATCAAGACGCACAATTTAACACGTTTTGATTCTTTAAAAATTAAAACCGGTAAAGAAGAAAGTAAAGAACTGATCAAAACAGCACATCGCTATTTTGAAAAAGCGATTCGTGTGGATGCGAATGAAGCCTGGGAAGATCCGGATCTATTGATCAAAGAAATGGAAGATTTGAGGTCTTTACCTCTGGAATTTATGGAACAGCCTTTTGCTTCAGATCAGAAAGATGCCTATAGATACCTTAAAAAGTACAGCAAAATTCCAATAATTGCAGATGAGTCGATAACTTTTAGCCCAAATTTAAAAGAAATTAAAGAACTTTTCCACGGGGTAAACATGAAGTTAATGAAGGCCGGTGGTTATCGTGAAGGGGCTCGTATTTTGCTGGAATCTAAAGAGTTAGGCTTAAAAACAATGGTAGGTTGTATGGTCGAAACTACCATTGGAATACGCTCTGGTATGTGGATTTCAGGCAATTCCGACTATATTGATTTAGATGGAAGTTTTGTAATTGACAATGAACCTTTTAAATTAGTATCCGAAAACCTTGGAAGGTTAGTCATTCACAAAAGTAATTTTTTCATTGAAAGATGGCAAAAGTAGCGAAAAAGAACGCGAGTAGTTCAAAAAAAAGTACAACTACCAAAAAAGTAGTTGCGAAAAAGGCTGAGAAACCGAAAAAAGCACCTGCTAAGGCTGCACCTGCTGCTTCCAAAAAGAAAGTAGTGGCAAAGCCTGTTAAAAAGGCAGCTCCTGCTAAAAAGGTTGTTTCCAAGAAAGTTGTTGCGAAAAAAACTACTAAACCAGTAGCTGCTAAGAAAGTTACCTCTAAACCGGTTGCTAAAAAAGCTGCTGTAAAAGCTAAAGCACCGGCTGCTAAAAAGCCAGTTGCTAAAAAAGCTGTTGTTCCGGTATCTAAAAAGGCTGCTCCTGCTGTAAAGGCAAAAGTTGCTCCTGCTGCTAAAAAGGTTGCTGAAAAAGTACTGCCTAAAAAAGTTGAAGCACCTAAAGTTGTAGTTCCAAAAGCAAAAGCTGTTGAAACCAAGACTAAAGCTCCGGTGGTTACTGCTCCGGTATCAACACCTGCTGCTGCCGGAAAACCGAGACGTAAAAAGAAAAATGATGACGATGATGACGATGACGAGGAAGTAGTTGTTTTCCGCAAACCGGTAAAAACAGCTAAGCCTGCTGCTAAAAAGTTGTCAGCGAAATATGCTTCTGAAGAATTGACGATGGAAGGTCCAGCTCCAAAGAGAGTTGGTCAGATTACCATGACTTCCGATGAAAAAATAAAACTGAAGAAGGCTTTATTAAATAAGTGTATTGACATTCAAAAAAATACAGTTTCCATTTCTAAAAAAGCAATGGAAGATGCATTGACGAGTGCGAATGCAGAAAAAGTAACAGAAGAGTTATCCGATTCATTTAGAGAATCTATGCATGCAACACGTGATATGTATGCAAGACAAGCAAATGAAGGCGTTAACAATTTAGGTCTGTTGAACAGAATCAATATTGTTGAGCACGATAAAGTTAAATTCGGTTCGGTTGTATTTACAAACTTTCAGAATTATTTTATCAGTACTGGCTTGGGAGAAATTAAAGTAGATGACTTGAGTTTTCAGGCGGTGTCTACCCTTGCTCCTCTATTCCAGATATTGGTTGATAAGAGAAAAGGTGATACCTTCATGTTCTTAGATAGATTGTATACAGTGATTGAAGTATTTTAACTAGTCACGTTGACATATGATATAAAAGCCTCATTCGACCAGATCGGATGAGGCTTTTTTTTGTTTTAAGTTCTAAGTAATAAGTTCTAAGAAATGTTTATCAAAACATTCGGACTTAATGTTGAGCAATTATGATAGAATATCTTAGAACTTAAAACTTAAAACTTATACCTTTGCCCTATGATTATTCAAGACTACATCGACTACTGGGACGAACAAAATATCGAATTAGAAAAAATTAAGCCGGAGTCTGTACATACAATTCCGTTACCTGTAGATATACTGGAGTTTCTTTCAATGGTTGGTTTACCTAAGGAAGCTGCGCCTTACCTGACTTTTAACATAACCACCTTCCCTGCTTTTACTTCGCCGGATGACTTGTATGACCTGGAAGACAGACCTGATCTGTCGGATTGGTTTATCATTGGTGAAACAGGCGAAAGCAATCCCATCTGCATTGACCCGATGAATGGATACCGCATCTGTTATGTTGAAACAGAAAACGATTTCAAGGCAGTCTTTATGAATAGTTCATTGGATAAACTTGCGATCTGTATTTATCTGTATGAAAAGTTTATTGAAAATTATTCTACAGAAGAAAGCGAAAATTTAGTGTTTGCAGATGCTGATTGGGAATATCTGAAAAAGCAGTTTATTGAGATTGATCCGGAAGCTCTAGCAGAAGGTTCTTTTTGGGATTATTATCTGGAGTATCTGTTGGTAGATAGAGAAGATTAGTAGTCAGTAGACGGTGGTCAGTTGTCAGTATAAAAAAGCGCTCTATTACAGAGCGCTTTTATTTTATTACAGCAGCTTTACTTGTTAATAAAAGGAGTGTTCGTTTTTCCTGAACTGCTAAAAGTAGCTATCTGACCATCTTTCTCAACAGCAAACCCTTCAGATGCATCGTCTATCTTATCATAGATGGGATCAAGTATAGATCTTCCATTGTAGCCTGCGATGCCATGTTTACCATTATTTTTTGTACGAAATATATTTCCATTCATTGTGATTTCTTCATACGGCTCATTGTAATTTACAACAGATCCATTTGCAAAATAATAGATAGAATTTTTACTGACTACAGATACGTTGTCATATATATCTATAGAGCTGAATTCAATGGGCAGAATTATTTTTCCAGTATTATCCATACTTCCTATTTTATCCATTTTCTTCACCAAAAATATTTTATCATAGTTATATGAAGAAAGAGTTGGTGAAGAAATATCATCGTACTCTAATGGGATAACAACATAATTTTTTTCGTTCAATATTCCATATTTACCATCTTTTTTCACTCTGATAGCATTATTATATAAGCTCGATAATTCTTCATATATAATAGGGATAATAATTTTGTTATCAATCGTAATAAGTCCTTGTTTGCCATTTTTTTGAACAAGAAATAATGTTTTATCAATCTGTTGAATGTATGTATATTCAAATGGAATGATTTCATTTTCATTCATATCAATTAATCCAAACAAGCTATCTTTATTAGCTACCAGTAAATTTGTATTGAATCTTTTGTCGTAATATAGAGACTGATATAAAAATGGCATTTTTATTTTCCCTGTGTAATCAATCAGTCCGTATTTAGCAATAGAGTTTGTATCACGAGCAATAATATATGCATCTGAAAAATATCCTAAGCTAGAATATTGGAAAGCAATACTAGTATCGCCGGATCTGTTTAATAAACCTACATACCGATCTTTCTGTGCATAGAAATGGTTATAGCCAAAAGGATATAGCTGGTTATATATAAAAGGAATTATTATGACACCATCCGCTGCTATTAATCCATATTTTCTATTTGTAAATGCAAATAGAAAATAGTCGTCATACACACGTGGAGTTCTGCTATAACAACGTAGAATTTCTTGCATATCTTTATCAAGCACGATGCAATCATGCATTTTATCAACGGGATTGATTATTTTTTCAAAGGAAAAGTAATCAGTACGCAGTGAAATAGGAAAACCAGATTCGTATTTTTCATTTTTCTTACCAATAAACTCCGAAACTTTATATGGTTGTTTTACATTTCCATGCAGATCTATGACACCTGTTTTATCCCCCTTCTCAGATATGATCCGGGCAGCTTCTGTATTTCCTAAATCATTATTGATATAATAAATGTCTCTTAGATATTCGTATTTACATGGTAAAACCATTTTTAAGTTTTTGTCCATGTAGCCATATTTTCTTTTTTGTTTGATTAGTATAAAAGACGCATCAGAAGTGCCTATGTGATCATACCTGAATGGTAATAGTATTTTTTCAGAAGGAGTAATAATACCATATGTTGTTTCTTTTTTCGCAACAAGCATTCCGTTCCACAAACTCAATGATTTAAACGTCATGGGTATTCTAACTTCTCCGGTATAACTTAACAAACCACATTTGTTGGTTGATGCAGATTGTACGATCATAAAATCAGGATGTAAAGCAATCGTTGAAAAGGTGTCTGTACATAGTATAGTACCTTTTTCATCTGCTAGTTGATAGGCACCTTTTTTTACATCAATCATGTATCTGTTTTCCTTAACAGGAAAGATTCTATTGCAGGTGCGGGAAAAAAGAGGCTTTCCTGTAAGGTCTATTATGCCTGCCTGCTCTTCCTGTTTGAAAGAATACATCCCGAAATTCATATCAAGTTCATCATATAATATAGGTAAAATCTCTCTGCCAGATAAATCATAAGAACCTTTAAGACGGGAATATTTATTCGTAACAATAAGCCGGTTGTCTTTTATATTAATTACTTCAAGAGTTGATGGGAATTCTGACAGCGTAACTCCTGTTTCGTTAATCAAATAGAAGTGTTCCTGTGTAGATGCTTTTAGGATAAAGCCGTCGGTAGAATTTTTGTAACACATAATATCATTGTATATCGGTGCAATAAGTACCGATCCATCCCTATGGATAACACCGATTTTATTATTGATAGATATTACTGCAAAATCTGTATCAATTAAATATTTGACATCGTCATATAGAAGAGGTACAATAACTTTTCCATTTGTATTAATAACACCGCATTTGCCATTTTTTACTACTTTCCAGAATTGGGTGCTTGTTTGTACATCCACATACCTACCATATCTACTGTAGTGTCCATGCACAATATATAAATAGCCGGCTTCAGCTTTCGCTTCATGACAGGGTGTTATTTTCTCATACTCAGGCAGGGTGATTTTGGTATGTGTTTCAACAAATTCCAGCCCTACATAGCCATCTTTTTGATAGGTAGAATATTGTCTCTGAGAAAAAGCGGGAATACATACAAGCAAAAAAAGCGCATTAAAAAAAGCGATATATTTCATAGGTTGGTTTTGGAGTTTTGAGTAGAACGCCTCAATGTGTAATTCATTTCATTTAGCACGGTGTAATTTTCAATGTGGAATATATGTTACTATAAATCAATATTATAGTTTATTTCTCATGCTTCGGTTTTGGTTATGTGAGAGCAATTTCATGTAATTAAAGCCTTGATATCGCTAGTATAGAGACAGGCTATAGAGGAAAAGGGTTGCCTCATAATAACAACTCTTTTGCTTATTGGCATATATGCTGTAACGAGAATCCCTTTTAAAATTACATTATAAAATAAACAGTTCAGCCTAGCTTTAGGCCTTAAGCTTTTAGCGTTAAGCATTATAACATTTTTCAGCAAAAACGCTTATTTAATTTAAAACTCAGGTGGAATCTTTTCCACCTTCCCTATTTTTTGAGCCATTGAAACCGTATCTTTGTACCTTCAATTGACATTTGAACATCATGATCGTTTTCGCGAAAAAAAGTACCGGCACCATCTATGCCATCCATACTGAAAATCCTTTCACAAATGAAGATAAACAAAAATTAAACTGGCTGCTTGATGGCGAAGTTCTTTCAGATACTTCTCTTCTAGGATTTTTTAAAGGGCCACGTAAGGAAATGTTGACTCCCTGGGCAACCAATGCTGTTGAGATCACTCAAAACATGGGTATTGCAGGCATTCTTCGTATTGAAGAATTTACTACCGTTGAAAATGCGGAAGCCCATCACGATAAAATGCTTGAAGTAGTTTATCAGAACTTAACTCAAGAACTTTATAATATCCATATTAAACCTGAGCCAATCAAGTATATTGATGACATCGCTGCCTTCAACAAACAAGAAGGTTTGGCATTGAGTCAGGAAGAAATTGATTACTTAGATTCAGTTGCTAAAAAACACAACCGCAAGTTAACCGATTCAGAAGTATTTGGGTTCTCTCAAGTAAACTCTGAACACTGCAGACATAAAATTTTTAACGGTCGCTTTATCATTGATGGCGTTGAAAAAGAATCTTCTCTTTTCAAAATGATTAAGAAGACTTCGGAAACAAATCCGAATAAAATTGTTTCCGCATACAAAGACAACGTTTCGTTCACCAAAGGTCCAGTGATGGAACAGTTTGCTCCAGCTACGCAAGACAAGCCTGATTATTTTGAACGCAAGCATGTTGAATCTGTTTTATCTCTTAAAGCAGAAACGCACAACTTCCCTACTACCGTTGAACCATTCAATGGTGCTGCAACCGGTTCGGGCGGAGAGATCCGTGACCGTATTGCCGGTGGTATCGGTAGTGCGCCATTAGCGGGTACTGCGGTATACATGACTGCGTATTCCCGTTTAACAAAAGACAGACCATGGGAAACAAACGGAATGAAAGAACGTGATTGGTTGTACCAAACACCGATGGATATTCTGATCAAAGCATCGAATGGTGCGTCTGATTTTGGTAACAAATTCGGTCAGCCGGTGATCAACGGTTCGGTGTTTACATTCGAACACGAAGAGAACGGCAAGCGTTATGGTTTTGATAAAGTGATCATGCAGGCTGGCGGTATTGGATATGGCGTTTTAAAAGATGCTAAAAAAGGCTTGCCAAAAACAGGAGATAAAATTGTTGTGATGGGTGGCGACAACTACCGCATTGGTATGGGCGGTAGCGCGGTGTCTTCGCTTGATACAGGCGCATTGAACAGTGCAATTGAATTGAATGCCATTCAGCGTTCAAATCCGGAGATGCAGAAGCGAGTATATAATGCAATCCGTGCAATGATGGAAAGCGGGAACAACCCGATTGTTTCCATTCACGATCACGGTGCGGGCGGACACTTAAACTGTTTGTCTGAATTGGTAGAAGCTACCGGCGGTAAAATTGATTTAGCAAAATTACCTGTTGGCGATCCTACCCTATCTGCTAAAGAAATTTGCGGCAATGAATCACAGGAACGTATGGGTCTTGTGATCAATCAAAAAGACATCGCTACCCTTGAACGCGTTGCTGCACGTGAACGTGCACCGTTGTATGTAGTTGGTGACATTACAGGCGATCATCATTTTACATTTGAATCATCTGTTACAGGTGCGAAGCCAATCGACTGGCCGCTGGAAGATATGTTTGGTAATCCGCCGAAGACCATTCTTCGCGACGAAACGCCAACAACAACGTTTGAAGAAATTACATACGATCAATCTAAGCTAAACGAATATTTAGAATCTGTTTTACAATTAGAAGCTGTTGCTTGTAAAGATTGGTTGACAAATAAAGTAGACCGTTCGGTAACGGGTAAAGTTGCACAGCAGCAAAATGTAGGTTCACTACAATTGCCCTTAAGTAATTTTGGTGCGATGGCAATTGATTACAGAGGTGTTGCTGGTGTTGCTACTGCTGTGGGCCACGCTCCTGCTGTTGCCTTGATTAACTCTGAAGCAGGTTCACGGATTGCAATTGCTGAAGCATTGGCAAATATTGTTTTTGCTCCGATCGATGGCGGTTTGAGTGGCATCTCATTGAGTGCAAACTGGATGTGGCCATGTAAAAACAAAGGTGAAGATGCACGTCTGTATGCAGCGGTTGAAGCGGTAAGCGACTTTGCATGTGATCTTGGAATCAACATTCCTACAGGGAAAGATTCTTTATCCATGACACAGAAATATAAAGACGGAGTTGTGTATGCTCCCGGAACGGTGATCATTTCTGCTTCCGGTGAAGTAACAGATATTCGTAAAGGAGTTACACCAAATCTTGTAAAAGAAACCGGTACAGGTTTGATCTATGTAGATCTCACAAGCATGCCGTTAACATTAGGCGGTTCATCGTTTGCTCAGGTATTAAATAAACTTGGTGCAACTGCACCCGATATTTTAGATACCGATCATTTTGAGCGTGCATTTGATGCGGTTCAAGGTTTGTTGCAGGATGAATTGATTCTTGCTGGTCATGATGTTTCAAGCGGTGGTTTGATTACAACTTTACTTGAAATGTGTTTCCCTGAAAATGGCATCGGTGCTCAGGTTAATCTTGATTTCTTAGGTGAAACAGATTTAATAAAATGTTTGTTTGCTGAAAACCCTGCATTGGTACTGCAAGTAAAAGATGCAGTTAAAGTTCAGGACATACTGGTGAACAAAGGTGTTGGCGCTGCCATCATTGGTATGGTTGAAGCAGGTACTGCTGTCTCTGTTCGTTTGAATGGCAACACAACAACGTTTGATGTTGCAGCTTTACGTACAGTATGGTACAAGACTTCTTATTTATTAGACGAAAAACAAAGCACTCCTGCTTATGCGAAGGAGCGTTTTGAAAATTATAGCAAACACGAAATTCAATTTACATTCCCGAATAGCTTTACCGGTAAGTTAGGTGCTTACGGATTAGATGCTGCGCGCACTACAAAGAGCGGTGTTAAAGCAGCAATTATTCGAGAGAAAGGTGTAAACGGAGATCGTGAGATGGCTTATTCTATGTGGCTTGCAGGCTTTGATGTGAAAGATGTTCACATGACGGATCTGATTGCTGGTCGTGAAGATTTGAGTGATGTAAACTTTATTGTATTCGTCGGAGGCTTCTCAAACAGTGATGTATTGGGCTCTGCAAAAGGTTGGGCTGGAGCATTCTTATATAATGAGAAAGCGAAAAAAGCATTGGATAATTTCTATGCCCGTCCGGATACGTTGTCTTTAGGGGTTTGTAACGGTTGTCAGTTAATGATCGAATTGGGATTAATTAATCCTACTCACGATGCAAAACCGAAGATGCATCACAACAGTTCAGGTAAATTTGAATCCATCTATCTGAATGTAGATGTAGCAAAAGAAAATAAATCTATTTTATTAAAATCTATTGAAGGCTCTAAGCTTGGAATCTGGGTTGCACACGGTGAAGGTAAATTCTACTTCCCGTATGATGTAACGAAATATAATGTTGCATTGCAATACAGTCACTCTACCTATCCTGCAAATCCAAATGGTTCGCCTGTAAATGCGGCAGGTATTGTATCGGATGATGGAAGACATTTGGCAATGATGCCTCATCTTGAGCGTTCGATCTTCCCATGGCAGTGCGGCTACTACCCGACTGATAAAGCGAAAGATGAATGTACACCTTGGCTGGAAGCATTTGTGAATGCAAGGAAGTGGGTTGAAAGAAAAAAATAGACACGATTAAAGGATGCCAAGAAATACAGGATTAAAATAAAACAAAAAAGGTCTCGTTCATAAACGAGACCTTTTTTTGTTAGAGAGATACTTTTCATTTAACATGAGAAGTAATCCTGTCTATCCTGAAATCTTTTTAATCGTGTACTAATCCTGTCTTTCCTTCAATCCTTTAATCGTGTTCGTGTCGTGTTATAGCAGAGGATTACTACACAAAAGGACAATCTTTTTCAAGTGGTTCAGCTGAATAGAATCTGTTACATCCATTGAGAAGCCAAGTATATTTGTTTGTCCGGTTATTGGGTTGAAGAAGGGTATCTTGTGTGTTTTGAATGAATAAGAAGAACCGTTTGCTAACGAAAAACTTTGAGAAGGAAGTTCAATGGCACTTTTGGTTTTTAATACTCGATCATCTGTTTCTTTAATAAGGGTTAATTCGTCCTCATCTTCTATGAAATGCTCGTCATTTTTGCCAATTATTTCTTCTTCCGGCTTCTCAAATAATTTGGCTTCAAGTGCGTTTATGAGCTGATATGTACTATTTTCATCTTTAATAAATACCGGAAAAGGCATACTTTCTATGATGATTTTTAAAAATAAATTTGTTTTATCAACAGCAATGCCTTCAAAATCTTTCTCATTATAGTCGGTATAAACTGAACTATTTTTATAATCAAGGCTTAAATTACTATTGCTATCTGGATTTTCATTTTTTATACTATCGATAATTGACTCTAAATATTTAACCTTCTTTTCAATATTTGATATCTTTTTGTCGTATTCAAGCATAATTTTAAAGTTATTATATCCCATAAGTCATACATTTTAGTTAAATGCAATTAATTACTGATGATTAAATATAGAACATAACAATTGTATTATTCTGTTAATGTAAGGTTAGTTCAACATCTTGATTATTCTTTGAATTTTTATAGAATTGCCCCTCAAAAAGGTTTTTAATATGTAAGTTTTTTTGATTTTAAAACATGATATTGTTCATATTTATGTACAAAAAATCATATTTTTAAATGTATTTTTTTGTGTGAATTAGTTAAATTTAATATAATATTAGAAAGTTACTATTTGTACATATTACGTATATAAGTAAGTAGAATCTGATAGTATTATATAATTACAACTTTACTCAATCCCCTATGAGCATTAGAATCAGGAATTTATTTATCATTTCATTATTCCTTTTCTCCGGACAATTGTTCTCGCAAACTCCTTATTTTACCAGTACGGAGTATAAAAAGGCACTTTGGATGACTACCCGTTTTTATGGTGGACAACGTTCCGGAGACAATAACTGGTTGCTTTACAATCACCAACCAAGTGGAGTAAGTGCTGCATTAAAAGGTAAATCTTTTATGGGGGATGGCGATGCCGGTTATGATTTATCGGGTGGATGGCATGATTGCGGGGATCACGTCAAATTTGGTCAAACCGAGTTTTATTCTGCGTATATGCTTTTAAAGGGATATGAAGCTTTCCCTACAGGTTATGGCGATTATTATGCATACGATTATCAAGGATATAAAACAGCTAACAGCTGGAATTTTGAAGGAACAGGACATGCACCAAATGGTATTCCGGATGTTTTGGATGAAGTAAAACATGCTACAGATTACTTTATTAAATGTACACGAAACTCTACAACGTTTTATTATCAGGTTGGACAAGGTGGCCCGGATCACATGTTATGGGAAACTTCTGTGCAAATGCAGACACAATCTGTGTCAAATGGTGGTGAACCGCGAGTAGCTTATAAGAACCCAAGTGATGCATCTATGCCATCTTTTTGTGGTGCTGCATTGGCATTGATGTCTCGTTTATATAGACCATATGATGCAACTTATGCAGACTTATGTTTAGTGCATGCTAAATATGCATACGATTATGCAAAAGCACATCCAGGTGTTGCCGGTACAGGTGATGGAGGTTTTTATGGTGCAAATGATAACTGGAAAGATGATTACTCTTCTCTGTGTGCTGAATTGTTCTGGGCTACAAATACTGCAGCTTATAAAACAGAAGCACTTTCATTTACAATAGCATCTGCTCCGGGACAAGGTTCAGATATCTGGGGTAAAAATTATGGTTTTGATTATACAAACAATGGAGACATTGCTATTTACAATCAATTCTTATTAGGAAATGCAGCAGCTAAAACTGTATTGAATACGATTGTAAATTCATTTTATTTAGGAAATGTACAAAGTGATGGGCAGTTCAATGGCGGTAACACAGGTTGGGGGCCTACGCGATACAATGCGAACACGGCATTTATTGTTGCTTTGTGGCAAAAAGCATATGGAACAGATGGGACACCTCATAAATACATTTATGATAACATTGATTATTTATTAGGTAAGAACTCAAGCAATCAATCCTTTATTGTAGGCTTTGGTACAAAGTCTCCTAAATATCCCCATCATAGAAACGTTTATTTAACAGACAACAATCCTTCCGATGCTGTTAAACAAACAATGACCATTCCTACTAAAAACCAACAATTCGGTTTGATGGTTGGAGGTACAAGAAATCCTTCATCTTACAGTGATAATGTTGTAAACTATCAGCACACAGAAGGCGGTATTGATTATAATGCTTGTTTAGTAGGTGTGCTAGCCTATTTGAATTCTGTTTTGGCTCCAGTATCTCAACATCCGGTTCCAAATCTTGGTGCAGATATATCTTTATGTGGTGTAGGTAGTGTTGTATTGAAATCGAATATTGCTACAGATGGTAAGAAAACATTTGCATGGCAAAAAAACGGTACAATCGTTCAGGCTGCTTCCACAACAGCAAACACATATACTGCAAATACAGCCGGAACATATACCTGTGTTCTTGATTCATTGGGCAAGTGGTCAACAAGTGATGATATTGTGGTTAGTGCTACATTACCAGCAGTTAATCTTGGGTCATCTGTTGTATTGTGTAATCCTGCTACGGCAACATTAGATATTGGAGCTACAGGTACTGGATATACCTATCAATGGAAAAAGAATAGTGTTGTTATTACAGGTGCTACTTCAAAAACATATACTGTTTCTTCTGCAGGAACATACGTTGGTACATTGAGTGCTTCCGGATGTACGTCAACTTCTGGAAGTATTACAGTGACCTCTTCCCTTCCTACTGCAGGACATGATACATTATGCGCCGCAGGTACTGCTGCATTGACAATCACAGGAAGCGGCGGTCCATATCAATGGTATACTGCATCTACAGCAGGCACTTTATTAACGACAGCAAATAGTTACAATCCAAGTATTTCAGCTAGTACCACCTATTATGTTCAGGACGGAAGTTCTGTAAGTGTAACAGCAGGACCTTCTTCTGCAAGTAATCCATTAACTGGAGGAACAAACGGAGGAAATGTTGGTATTCGTTTTACTGCAGCCAAAGCATTTAGCATTACTCAATTAAAAGTGTTGCCTTATGTATATAGCTGCGGATCCAGTGACAACGTAACTGCAACATTTGATCTGTTCCAGGGTGCTACAAAAATTGGTACCTATACTTCTACTGCTGTTCCTTGTACAGGTACACAAAGTGGTTCACCATTTAATACGTATTATACATTAAACTTTGCTACAGCAATCGCTGTCCCTGCTGCCGGTGCTTATACCTTAACTCCTAATGGAGGAAACGCAATCGTTTGGTTTGGCGCAGGTGCAAACTTCAGTACAATGGATGCAGCCGGTGTAATGGATATTACAGACGATACACGTGATGATATGTCTAATTCATTTCCGGGTATTTTTGATATAAAAATCCAAGCGGGTTCAGCTTGTGCAAGAACACCTGTTTATGCAATCATTGATCCTGCATATGCAAATTGTTCAGCAGCTAAAACAGCTCAAACAATTACATTTGGTGCGATTGCAGCTAAAAAATACGGAGATCCTAATTTTACATTAACAGCAACAGCTTCTTCAGGCTTAGCCGTAACGTATACAAGCAGCAATCCTGCAGTTGCAACAGTAACAAGTGCAGGTGTTGTAACTATTGTTGGTGTTGGTTCTACAACTATTACAGCAAATCAGGCGGGTAATGCAACATACGATGTAGCACCTGCAGTAACACAGACATTGGTTGTAGGTAAAGCAGATCAAACAATTACATTTGGCGCGATCGCTGCAAAAGTAGTTGGTGATGCAAACTTTACCTTAACAGCAACTGCTTCATCTGCACTAGCCGTAACCTATACAAGTAGTAATCCTGCTGTTGCAACTGTAACATCTGCGGGTGTAGTAACGATCGTTGGTGTTGGTTCTACTACAATTACGGCAAGTCAGGCAGGTAATACAAATTACAATGCAGCAACTGCTGTACCACAAACATTGGTTGTAGGAAAAGCAAATCAGACGATTACGTTTGGTGCGATCACAGCTAAAGTATATGGTGATGCAAACTTTAGTTTAACTGCTACAGCTTCTTCAGCTTTAGCTGTAACTTATACAAGCAGCAACCCTGCTGTTGCAACTGTAACATCTGCCGGTGTAGTAACGATCGTTGGTGTAGGTTCTACAACTATTACAGCGAATCAGGCAGGTAATGCGAATTACAATGCGGCAACAGCAGTAACACAAACATTGGTTGTTGGAAAAGCAAACCAGACCATCACATTCGGAGCTATTGCTGCTAAAGTAGTTGGTGATCCGGACTTCACATTAACAGCAACCGCTTCTTCAGGCTTAGCAGTAACATACACAAGTAGCAATCCTGCTGTGGCAACCGTAACATCTGCCGGCGTGGTAACAATCGTAGGCAATGGTTCTACTACCATTACTGCAAATCAGGCAGGTAATGCAAACTACAATGCAGCAACAGCAGTAACACAAACTCTTGTTGTAGGAAAAGCAAATCAAACGATTACATTCGGTGCCATTACTGCAAAAGTTTATGGTGATGCAAACTTCACATTAACAGCAACTGCTTCTTCAGGTCTTGCAGTTACTTATACAAGCAGCAACCCTGCTGTAGCAACCGTAACAAGTGCCGGTGTTGTAACCATTGTTGGTGTTGGTTCTACAACAATTACAGCTAGTCAGGCAGGTAATGCAACATATAATGCAGCAACAGCAGTAACACAAACTCTTGTTGTAGGAAAGGCAAATCAAACAATTACATTCGGTGCCATTGCTGCAAAAGTTTATGGTGATGCAAACTTCACATTAACAGCAACAGCTTCTTCAGGCTTAGCAGTTACCTATACAAGCAGCAACCCTGCTGTAGCAACAGTAACATCTGCGGGTGTAGTAACCATCATTGGTGTTGGTTCTACTTCAATTACAGCTAGTCAGGCTGGTAATACAAACTACAATGCAGCAACAGCAGTAACACAGACACTGGTTGTTACTAAAGCAAATCAGACAATCACATTTGGTGTAATTGCTTCTAAACAAGTTGGCGATCCAAACTTTACATTAACGGCAACTGCTTCATCCGGTTTAGCAGTAACTTATACAAGCAGCGATCCTACAGTTGCGACAGTAACAAGTGCTGGCGTAGTAACAATTGTTGGACCTGGTTCTACTGTTATTACGGCAAGTCAGGCTGGTAATGCAAATTACAATGCTGCTACTTCTGTAACACAAACATTTGTAGTTACCTCTCCTACTAAGACAAATCAAACGATTACATTCGGAGCAATCGCTGCAAAAGTAGTTGGTGATGCGAACTTTACATTAACAGCAACGGCTTCATCCGGCTTAGCAGTTACCTATACAAGCAGTAATCCTGCTGTCGCAACAGTAACATCTGCCGGTGTTGTAACAATCGTTGGTGCAGGTTCTACAGTGATCACTGCAAATCAGGCGGGTAATGCAACCTACAATGCAGCGACTGCTGTAGCTCAGACATTAACTGTAACAAAGAAAACGCAGACCGTAACGTTTAATCCAATCACCGGAACAAAAACATATGGTGATCCGACTTTCACACTCACTTCTTCATCTACATCCGGTTTACCGATTACTTATACAACAAGTGATCCATCGGTAGCAACGGTGTCAAGCACTGGAGTAGTAACCATTGTTGGCGCAGGTACAGTAACAATTACTGCAACGCAAGCAGGTGATGGAACGTATGCATCTACTTCTGTTCCGCAAACAATAACGATCGGAAAAGCAAATCAAACAATTGCATTCGGAGCACTTGCTTCAAAAGTAGTTGGTGATCCAAACTTCAGTTTAACAGCAACTGCCTCATCCGGTTTAGCCGTTACCTATACAAGCAGTAACCCTGCAGTTGCAACGGTAACATCTGTAGGTGTGGTAACTATTATTGGTGCTGGTTCTACAGTGATCACTGCAAGTCAAGCTGGAAATACAAACTACAATGCAGCTACTGCGGTAACTCAAACACTAGTTGTAACGACTCCTGCTAAAACAAATCAGACAATTACCTTCGGAGCGCTTGCTTCAAAAGTAGTTGGTGATCCAAACTTTAGCTTAACAGCAACAGCGTCATCCGGTTTAGCTGTAACCTATACAAGCAGCAATCCTGCTGTAGCGACAGTAACATCTGCGGGTGTAGTAACAATTGT
>NZ_KB903639.1 GCF_000379725.1 Cytophaga aurantiaca DSM 3654 | reverse complement strand
GCGTACCATTTCAATGCTGTACCCGTTGCAGTCAATTGGGTTGCTGCAGCATTCTGACAATAAGCAACTGTTGCGGTTACTGCCGGAGCAGTTGGTGCAGCATTTACTGTTACGGTTGTTGCAGTTGAAGTAGCTTTACATGTATTGGCATTGGTTACTTCTACGGTGTAAGAACCGGCTGCTGTTGCAGAGTACGTTGCTGCCGTTCCAACTTGTGTGGAACCGTTTTTCCAGATATAAGAAGAGCCCGTGCTTGCAGTTAATGTTACTGAACCACCTGCGCAGAATGTTGTTGAACCACCTGCTGTAATTGCTGCAGTTGGTAACGTATTAACCGTTACTGCAATTTGTGCTCTTGCACTTTCACAACCGTTTGTAGTTTGGGATACAAAATAGTTTGTTGTACCTGTTGCTGAAGTTGAAGGAGTTGGTGCAGATGCTAATGCTGTAGTTGTTGTATTATCTGCGTACCATTTTAATGCAGTTCCTGTTGCAGTCAATTGTGTTGCTGCTGCATTCTGACAATAAGCAACTGTTGCCGTTACTGTTGGTGCGTTTGGAGCAGCATTTACCGTTACTACTGTTGCAGCTGACGTTGCTTTACAATTATTTGCATTGGTTACTTCTACTGTATAAGAACCGGCTGTTGTTGCAGCGTATGTTGCTGCTGTTCCAACCTGTGTTGTTCCGTTTTTCCAAATATAAGAAGAACCTGTGCTTGATGTTAATGTTACACTTCCACCTGCACAGAAGGATGTTGAACCACTTGTTGTGATTGCTGCAGTTGTTGCCGCACTTACGGTTACCGCGATCTGTGCTTTTGAACTTTCACAACCGCCTACATTTTGAGTTACATAATAATTAATTGTTCCTACTGCAGACGTAGATGGAGTTATTGCCGTAGCTGATCCTGTACCTGTCGTAGATGTATACCACAATAAACTTGTACCGGTTGCTGTTAAAGCTGTTGCTGTTGAATTCTGACAATACGTTGCTGTTGATGTAACAGTTGGTGCCGCAGGAGTAGTACAAGGAAGCAAGCCCTGTAAAATTGCAGTACCAAATAAAGACGGATCTTCCCAGGCATCATCTGCTGTTGCGTTCCAGGCAAGTTTACCATCGCGGGTTCCACCATCATCATCGTCGTTGATCATGAAATCCATCCCAACCAACTGACCGATTACAGGTGATCCCTGTAAGGTTGACCATGGGATACGTGCTTCCACGATATATCCTCCTGTTTTAGCTACCGCAGAATACGTAATATTTGTTGTAGATCTTCCTGAAGGCAATGAACCAACGGTTGTACCATCGTTCCAGCCAAATGAATACTGTACATCGTTTGTACCGTAAGTAGTTGCTTTATCATTATTAATATCGACATATACTTCTACTGCATCATCGTCGTATACATTCGTGCTTTCATTTATCAGATTCGCATCTGTAACGTCAGCCAATACATATAGATATGTATCATCCCATAAGGCTTTAAAATTACCTGACAAATCCGCGGCGTTTGTTACTGTACCCGACAATAATTTTGCAGCAGCTGCAGGTAATACACTTGCATTGTTCCATGTGGCTTCTATTGTACCATCAATGGCTATAGGTGTTGAGACTTTAAAAATCTTATATTTATTTACTACATTAATTGTAACGGAAGTTCTTGGACCTTCACAACCATTCAATGTTTGTCCAACATAATATACCGTTGTTCCGGCAGTACTTGTACTCGGTGTTGGAGCTGCAGATAAAGCAGTACCTCCACTAGATACTGTATACCATTTTAAAGCAGTACCGGTTGCAGTTAATTGAGTTGCTGAGGCATTCAGATCGTAGTTAACAACTGCTGCAGGAACTGTTGGTGCAGCTGTTGCACAGCTAGGGCATTCACTTACTGTAATGTTTGAACTTCCTGAACTGTGGTATCCTTCTGATTCCATGATCTGGTAATCCCAGGTTGTACCCATAGGCATGCCCGCTGCCTGCCATGCGGCAACGTGATTGGCAAAGGTTATGGTTCCGCTTGAACGTGTCTGTGTACGCACACTCCAATATTGTTTGAATGTTGCTGTACCTATAATCGATGGCTGGTTTGTACGTGTAGCTGTATAGATCGTGTATGTACCGCCGTCACTTGTATATGTTCCTTTTTGCTGAATATCACTTGTATTGCCCGGTGGTGTCCATGATCCGTGATTCTCACACACATAATATTCGATCAGGTTATTTTTTGTCCAACCATATAAGGCTAAGAAACCATTGCTTCCACCATTAAAACTACCGGAAAAACATACCACGCGGTCTGCTTTCCCAACAGCCCAGCCCTTACCTGCCGTGAAGTTCCCGACATTGTTCCAGGTTGTACTGTAGTTACCTGCAGCACCTAAGGTCATGGATGCAGACCCCTGGGAATTATCATTCCAGAAGGAATAAAAGAAACCATTGTTGGTGCTTTGCGTATTAGTGGTTACTGTCTGTGCGTATGTTTGCATAGTTACAAACAATAATGCGAATGAGAATACTATTGGTGAGAGTTTCTCAAATACGATTTTTAAAAGTATTGATCTTTTCATGCCTTATATAATTAAAATTACGGGTCTAAACGGACGTGATTTTTTATACTACTGATGAAGGGTTAAAAAAGTAAACAGTATTTTAAAGATTTAATGATAAAACAGGATTTTGGCACGATTGAAAAAATAAACAGCCTCCGGACACGTTTATAGGGTTGTAGGACAAAACAGGATTTTGAGCGGATGAGGAGGGTTTCTTTGGCACTTATCTTTATTTTTCAAAACTTTGTATTGGATTAGGGACGGATTTTTTGATGTATTCTTATTTTTTTGATTTACTATTTTTGCAGACCAACGGAATCAATTCAATCATTTTATTTATTATGAGGCGGATCATAGGCGGAATGTAGGCGGATTATACACGGAATATATATAAAATAGCCATGGTTAAAACCGTGGGCTATGCAATCCATTTAATAGTTTACACACTAATTAAACAAAAAGAGTCCCGTCCCGATAGTTATCGGGACGGGACTCTTTTTGTTTAATTATAATGGATGTCGTTTACAGTATGCTACACATATTTAAGCAGCATATAAATAATAATGAACACGATGATGGTACCCAGGCATCCGCCTCCTAATTTTTTTGCGCCGTAGCCTGCAATGATTGTTCTGAAAAAGCCATTCATAATGTTCGTGTTTATAGGTTGAGTTTATTTAGTTTATAGTACAAATAAACCTGTTTCAAGAAACACTCTTTTTACATTTGTTTTGGATTTCGTTGTATAATTATGGGGTGTTAGTAAACAGTAGTCAGTAAACAGTGGTCAGTGGCTCTCTACTGTTGAGATTTATTCAACATAAAGAGGATTACAAATCCTTTTATCTGGCTTCCGGATTACAAATCCGGAAGAGGTTTGTTGTTGAAAAATATTTTATTCTTCAATCACTGAGATCTTCAAATCCGAAAAATGTTCTGCGATTGTTCTTTCTTCTCCTTCTAACCATAAGAGAATAGCCGGATCCGTAGCTTCTTCATTCGATACATCAAATAACAGTAAGCCACCATTACTCATTTCTCCGTAGTTTTCCGGATGGTGGTTCAAGCCCAACAATCCAAAGGGTTTCCAATCGCCGGTTGCTATTTTATCTTCGCATGCTTCGTCGTTTACAAAATAGTCCAGGATATCAGTATACTCCTCGCCCATAGTTCCGGATAATACATCCCAATCAATAAAAGTGATATTGTCTTTTTCACCGTTAATAACAACTTCCGTTTTTTTAGAGAGGTAAGGTTCGATGAATGTTTTGGTTGTGCTCATAATTGGTTGATGCGTTTTATTTTTATAATGTATCTAAAATCCAGCACATATCTGCACATCTTTTAATAATAAGAATAAGTTTCGATCTATGTACCACAAACCAATGTGATTTTACATTTCAATTTCCTGATACGTTTTATTCAAATCCAGTCGCATAGTATATAATTCCATTTCCTTCTCTTCTTTAATAGAATTGATATACTTTTCATTGTTGCAGTTCATTTTCTTTGCTAAGTCAAGCGCTTCAGTAACTGACAGATTTGATTTATTGAGTTTTGTAATAATCAATGCATGCGGTTCTGCATTGGCTTTTCGATACGCTAAGAATTTATGATGCCCGTCCAGGATGAAGTTAAGACAAGATTCTTCATTCTGTAAAATAATTATAGCTGGCTTCGTTCCTTCTTTTATTTGTTCGATATAAAACTCAACCCAGGACTCTTTTATATTATTCTGGGTAGGAATGAGATCCGGACAACCTCCATAATAATCAAAATGTTTAAATTCATCATTCTTCGGAATATTTATCCAGTCGTGATGTTTATGTAATTTATAATATCCGAATTCGTATTCTCCTCTTGCTAAAAACTGTTTATAATAATCCACTATCGCATAAAAATCTTCCTCTGTTAAAATTCCTTTTTTAACACGTTCCTGATTTTCCAGATTCTCTTTAATCGTTCCCGGAGGCAAGCCCTTTGCAATGTGAAACCTCCACGTTGAGCCAATTTCTGCGAACCATGTGTATTGTATCGGTTCTTTATTCAAATACAAAGCCGCATCCTGAAAGCTTCCGCGAAGCTCAATTACCCCATCATCGTTTTGTATGTTGATTTTCTTTTTCATAGGAATAGGTTAGCAGTTTGTATGGGCAACGTGTCGGTGACGCTCGGGTTACAGTAAATTTAACATCATCTATCGATCTCGCTAAACACCGACAAGGGCGGAGATATCAGTGAACAGCATGCGTTTCATTTTGCATCAATTACAATCTTCCCATTTTTAGTGAATTGTATTATTGCATTGTATTCAGAATACTTCATCGCAGAATTACCATCATCACCATCAGTAAATCCTTCTTCCTTAATCAATATTTTATAATCTGAATCTATTAGAAAATCCATCTCGATTGCTGAGTCGATGTAATAACTATTTTGCACATTCACTATGAGCGCTTTTTTATTTTGGGGATCATAAAATATAAGAAAGCCGCAGGTTAGTTCTACAAAATTTTTACAAATGTTCAACTGTTCATATTCCTGGCTTGACCGACAATAGAACTGTGTATAATAAACCTGATACTTATAAATATCGGGCAACCGGTTATTGTATTTATTAAATGCGAAAAGTTCTTCTCTATCATTAAAATTAAAATTAAAACCCGTTTCCCATGAATAATAAATAATCGTATCTATTACCGGCAATATAAAAGATGGATCCTTCCCGGCCTTTTGGGATTCAAACGGCAGTTTTGTTATTGAAGACTGCTTTGCCGAAGCCGTTGAATCTAAACGAATGTATTTAGTTGCATTGCGTTTAAGTAATGTATCTATTTGAGGAAATGTATCGGATACGATTGCTATTACATCATTTGAAATACTATCGGCATTTAGCTGTTTAAGAGAATCCTGTTGAATCACGGCTTGCAATGTATCTTCTTTCAGAACCTCTTTCTGTTGTTTTCTTTCACATGAGAGTAAAAAAATCACGGTTAAAAAAATGTAGCCATATAGTAGTTTCATATTCAAATCAATTTTATTGTTTTTCAATATATTCAACCTTTATAATATCCTTATAGTTTTGAATCTGTTCCCATTTTTCCGTAGCACGAAATTCTTTTTTTGTTTCAATAACAATGGTGTTATTGTCTTTCCAATATGTTTTTATACCTAAATTTATTCCGTTCGGAGCATACACTCCTGAGCATGAACTTTCAAATTGAATAAATACTTGCGTATGTTCTCCAATCCCCTCTGTGCCGCTTTCTGTAAGTATCAACGTACGTTTGTTGTCAGGCGAAGGACTTTCTAACAATACATTAAAAAAGTGTTTTTCTTTTGAAGAAGATTGACGCTTACTCTTCGGGGTTTTGGTTCCGCTTATTTTATCTTCAAAATCTATTATTAAATCATTCAACAGATCCAGCTTCTGCTGATCAACTGGTGTTTGCTGACACAGATTATCAATCATCGACATTACATCACGGTATTGGTTTTCTGTTTTGATCTGTTTGGGCTCTATGATCTTGTCGATGCGTTTGTGAAAGCTGGAAAAAACATCCAGGTCATAACCTGTCTTTTCCTTTATATATTTACCATAACCAAAGTCATCTGTTTCTCTTGTCGCTTCATTCATATCCCGAAGACACTGCCTCATCCATGTCAAACTTCCTTTTTGATATTTTTCTTCGGTCTTTTCTTTCAATTGCTGGTAGTGTGCTACTATATCAAACTCTCCATATGCCTCAACATTTGAGCGCTCAATAAAGTAGTCAAATGTCGCGAGTAAGATATCGCGGTGTCGTTTTAATTCGGATTGTTTCTCTTCAGGTGTCATGATTTTGCACAAGATTTAATCACTCCTATTATTTTCCAATACGTTTTAATATATCCTGAGCCTCTTGATAATCTTCATCAAAAATATGCATGGAAATCATTTTACGTTTTTCATCCATTATTACATAATAAATAATAATATAGAAATTCTTATTTGTACATTTCAGTCTCCAAAAGAAAACGGCAAACTAAAATCTTTAAATTCTTCATATGTGTGTTCGTAGCTTTCAACCGGATTTTGTTTTCCAAACTCATCCAATCGTTTTTTCAATTCTTCCCGGGTTACATCTTTACCTTCTGACACCCGATCTGCACCCATAAATTCCATTGTTCCATATTCAAGCTGTGGTGCATAGGTAATGATCCTGTTTACATCCCATGTATTCATGGCTGCGGAAATATTTTTGGTTATTTCTTCCTTCGGAACAGGAACACTTTGACAACCTAACAAAACAAGTGTAATTAAAAGTATTTTCTTCATGGGACGGAGATTAAACTATGTGTTAATATACGAGTTAATGTGAGCTAAGATATAATCAACTTATTTTCAAATTGAGTCAAAGACTGCGGAATGAGAGGCACCAGTCAACGCTTCGCTAAGACTGGTGCCAGAGAAGGTAATTGAAAACTAGTTTTATACGATCCAGGTTTGCAACGTTTTTTCTGGCAAACATGACAAACACACTAGAGCAATAATTATTGTTCCAATACATACTGCAATTAAAGCATTAATTGTTTTCGAAGGAGTATAACCTTTATTTAAAACAATTGCATCCGGACTTACATTTATACCTGCTTCTGTAAGTAAGTTTAATACCTCAGTACTTACTTTTTCATCGCTGTACTGTCCTTCGATCGTAAAATTGGGATTGTTAAAATATTTCCCACCCGTACTGTCCAGTTCTGATTCTTTCACATAAGGATCATGAATGATTACTTTCGAAACAATAGCATCTGTATTTTTCAATACAGAAATTTTGCCTGTCGAATCCGCTACAACTTGTACGTTGCCGGAATGCATTGCGTCCTTAAGTTCTTTGATATCAAGTTTAACATCTTTACTTGAATATACGGGATAATAAATACTGCTTAAAGAATTGCTTTTACTGTTTCTAAATTCTGCATACGATGCAGAAGGAACCACAGCGTCTGTAATTTTCACATAACGAGGTATCTGATCAACAGGCGCATTCATTAATTCTTCAAACGTCATTTCAACTGCTTTCCCGCCTGTCAGGTTAAACTTAATATCAGGAATTGCTATTCCGTATATAAAATAGAAAACGGCTACAACAGGAATCAAACGAAAGAGAAAATTAAATCTCTTAAAAAACAATGCGATGCGACCTAACGTTTTTTTCATAAATTATCAAAGTTGTGTTTTTATAAATAGTAAATTTGTAGTTGATATATTTTAGTTATATAATGCCACTTAATATGTCCTGAGCTTCTTTCGAATCTTCATTAAACATATTAAAGCAATACATTTTGTATGTATCATTTATGATTGCATAGGTAATAAATATATAGAAATTTATATTTGTGCATTTCAATTTACCAAATCAGAAAAATATTCCCGGAGTTTTATGGAATCTTCATGCATATGTTCGTATGCTTTAACCGGTTTTTTTAAAAAAAATCACTCAATCGTTGTTTCAATTCTTCCCGGGTTACATCCTTCTCTTCCAATAAACCATCTAAACCGATGAACTCCATTGTTCCATATCCAGCTTCCGGCGCATAAGTAATAATCCTGTTCACATCCCAGGTTTTCATCGCTTCAGAAAGATTCTTTGTTATTTCTTCCTTCGGAATAGGAACACTTTGACAACCTAAAAAAATAAGTGTGATTAAAAGTATTTTCTTCATGAGATGGATAATAAACTATGTGTTAATATACGAATTAATGGGAGTAAAAATATTCAACAAACAAAAACAACAATGAGGATTACAAATCCTGTTTATCTGGCTTCCCAATTACAAATCCGGAAGAACGATGGAGTTAAGATCACATCAACCTTTTCCTATATGCAGTCAAAGACTGCAAAATAATAAACACCAGTCCTCGCCAGGCCAAGACTGGCGAAAGATACAGATATACCGAATGATTATGAGCCGTTATTTTGTTTTATAATCTTCCGGATCATACCATTAAAAATGAATCCATGAAATGGTAGTATCGCATACCAATACATTCTTCCCAACAGTCCCAAGGGTCGGAAGGTTGCTGTTTGTATCAAGGTATTATCTACAATCTTAAACTCAAGCCAGGCATCACCGGGTAATTTCATTTCAGCAAACAGCAACAAGCGCCCTTCTCCTTTATCTGCATACAGTACTCGCCAAAAATCCAGTGCATCTCCAACATATAACTGCTTCTCCGAAGTACGTCCTCTTCTCAACCCAACTCCACCTGCCATCTTATCCAGAAAACCTCTGATGCGCCACAGCCAGTTTGCATAATACCATCCGTTTGTACCACCAATGCTCCAGATGTTATTGATACAATGCTCCCGATCGATGAAAGTCTTCATCCGTACATCAGTAAAACAACCAAAGGTCGGCACCTGAATAAACTCGGATACATTCAGATTGAAGCTGCTGCTGATGAACGAATCTTTCCAGCTCGAAACAACTTCATTGCTTTCAATTTTACGGAATGCTCTTTCCAATGCTGCCTCATAACGCATAGGCTCAATTTCAAGAATGGCACTGATATCATTGTTGCGGCAGACCACTTCTATTTTCATGCTATTCACCAGCGCAATGGCAAGCTTGTAAGATGTTGACGTTACAAAATACAGCCAGTACGAAGAAAGTTTTGGCGTCATCACCGGAACAATAAAAATACGCCGTTTTAGTTTCCGTATTTCAGCAAACTTCAGCAGCATGTCTTTATAAGACAAAATATCCGGACCACCGATATCAAAATTTTTATTAAATGTGTTTGGATTGAAGATCGTTTTTGACAACATGTTGATCACATCTGAAATACCAATCGGCTGACATTTTGTATTGAGCCATTTAGGAGTAATCATCACAGGAAGCTTTTCAACCAGATCGCGCATGATTTCAAAAGAGGCACTGCCAGACCCGATGATAATGCCTGCACGTAAGGTTGTGAAATTGTAGCTGCCTTTGCTTAGTTCTGATTCTACATTCTTTCTGGATGTCAAATGCTTCGATAAGGTAGATTCATTCACGATGCCGCTTAAATACACAACATGGCGTACCTTGGTTTTAGAAAGTGCAGATCTGAAATTTTCTGCCGACTCCTGTTCCTGTTGAAGATAGTCTGAAGAAGACGACATGGAATGCACCAGATAAAAAGCGCCGTCTATATCGGTTGGAATATTCTCAAGAGAATTTTTATCAAGCAAATCAATTTGTATAATCTCAATTTTTGATTTTAGTGAGGCCGGAGGAGAAAACCGTTTGATATCCCTAACACAACAAACGACCTCATGACCATTTTCTATCAAGACAGGAAGAAGTCTTTTTCCAATATAACCGGAAGATCCGGTGAGTAGTATTTTCATTTTCGAGGTAGCTGATTATTCTGATACAGTAATATACGGCTAGCAAGACGAAATGGTGAGAATTGGGTAAAATGTTTTTATTTGCACTGCTGCAATGCCTGTATACCGCATTCGGAAGGGAATAGATCATCACATGCAGAGGATAAAAAATAAAAAAAGGCTCCACATTTCTGCAGAGCCTTTCATTATCATTCAAGCGGTCGGACCACAAAAAAGTGGTCTGACCGCAGTTCTTATTTTCGTATTACAAGTGAATCACTTCACCGTACGCAGCAGCTGTAGCTTCCATGATCGCTTCAGACATTGTAGGGTGCGGGTGAACCGCGTTGATGATCTCATGACCTGTAGCTTCCAATTTACGTGCAACAACTGCTTCAGCAATCATCTCTGTAACGTTCGCACCAATCATGTGAACACCTAGTAACTCGCCGTATTTCGCATCGTAGATAACTTTAACGAAACCTTCTTTTGCACCGGCAGCACTTGCCTTACCTGATGCAGAGAATGGAAACTTACCTACTTTCAATTCGTATCCTTTTTCTTTTGCAGCTTTTTCAGTCAAACCAACAGAAGCAATTTCAGGCGTACAGTATGTACAACCCGGAATGTTGCCGTAATCCATTGGCTCCGGATTTAACCCTGCAATTTTTTCAACGCAGATAATACCTTCGTGTGAAGCAACGTGTGCAAGCGCAGGACCTTTAACAATATCACCGATTGCATATACACCCGGGATATTTGTTTTGTAGAAATCATCAACCAATACACGTCCTTTGTCAGTAGCAACACCTACATCTTCAAGACCGATGCCTTCAAGGTTTGTCGTAACACCTACTGCAGAAAGAACTATATCGCATTCGATCGTTTCAACTGCATCGCCTTTTTTAACTTTCACTTTACAACCTTTACCTGCTGTATCTACTGATTCAACAGCTGCATTGGTCATAATGGTAATGCCCATTTTCTTATATTCTTTTTCTAATTGCTTAGAAATTTCTTCGTCTTCAACCGGAACAATGTTCGGCAAGTATTCAACGATTGTTACTTTCGTACCCATCGTTGCATAGAAGTATGCAAACTCAACACCAATTGCACCTGACCCCATGATTACCATGCTCTCCGGCTTAGACTCCAACACCATCGCCTTGCGGTAACCGATGATCTTGTTGTTGTCGATCTTCACATTTGGTAATTCACGTGCACGCCCGCCTGTTGCTAAGATGATATGGTCTGCAGCGTAAAGGCTTTTATTTCCTTTATCGTCCGTAACTTCAACCTGCTTGCCTTTAGCTAACTTACCGAAGCCTGTAATGATTTCGATCTTGTTCTTTTTCATTAAGAACTGAACACCTTTGCTCATACCAGCTGCTACATCACGACTGCGTTTTACAACGGCAGAGAAGTCTGCTTCTGCTGAACCCACATTGATACCGTAATCTTTTGCGTGTTTGATGTATTCATATACTTGAGCACTTTTCAAAAGTGCTTTCGTAGGGATACATCCCCAGTTCAAACAAATACCGCCTAATTCCGCTTTCTCCACTACCGCTACTTTCTTTCCCAATTGAGAAGCTCTGATTGCAGCTACATATCCACCAGGACCGCTACCGATCACTATAACATCGAACTTTGTTGACATATCTTTATACGTGTAAATTAACGGTGCAAATTTAAGGGATTTAGACTCATAATAAAGGATTCGGGGATAAAATGCAGGTTTCAAAGATACAACATACCACAACCTTCTGTTTAATAGAATATTAAATATCCTCTACGAGTTAAACTATTGAGAAAATGTATCGATTTACGTCTTTGAAATTTGTGTTTTGTTATTTGGGATTTCTAATAGGCAGTCTTTTGGAATTTGGCATTTCTAGGGTATATTTGACCCCTAATACAAATTTTAAAACATCGTAAAATGGGCTTACTTAGTGGAAAAACTGCTCTTATCACCGGAGCATCAAAAGGTATAGGTAAATCAATTGCAATCCGTTATGCACAAGAAGGTGCAAATGTTGCATTTACATATTTATCCAGTGTTGAAAAAGGTCTGGCGGTAGAAAAAGAATTGCAGGCATTGGGCATTAAAGCAAAAGGATATCGTTCGGATGCCTCTAAATATACAGAAGCAGAAGAACTTGTAAACTCCGTATTAGCAGATTTCGGTCAGTTGGATATTGTTGTAAACAACGCTGGTATCACCAAAGACGGTTTATTGATGCGTATGTCCGAAGAACAGTGGGATACGGTTATCGAAGTAAACTTAAAATCGGTATTCAACCTTACCAAAGCTTCTTTAAAACCAATGATGAAAGCGAAGGCAGGTTCAATCATAAACATGACTTCTGTAGTTGGTATCAGCGGTAACGCCGGACAAACAAACTACGCTGCATCGAAAGCAGGAATCATTGGTTTCACAAAATCGGTAGCGCAGGAATTGGGTTCACGTAACATCCGTTCTAACGCAATCGCTCCGGGTTTCATTGAAACTGAAATGACAGAAGTGTTAGATCCGAAAGTGAAAGCGGAGTGGGAAAATGGTATTCCATTAAAACGTGCTGGGAAAAGCGAAGACGTGGCAAATGCGTGCGTATTCCTTGGTTCTGAACTTTCTACCTATATAACTGGACAAGTATTGCAGGTTGATGGCGGTATGTTAACCTAGTCAGGTTGGTTATCCCAAACCTATGAGGTTTTCTATCCATTACCTCATATAACCCAAAATCTCAGTACTCTTTATTTAGAAAAACCTCATAGGTTTAATTATAAACCTCATAGGTTTTGAAAATTTCTTTTTATCTTCAATCCTGCATCTAAACCGGTGCAGGATTTCTTTTATCTATGAACGGCATTTCACTTTACGCATCGAGTTCGCCTTGGTTTATTCTTCTTTGTATTGCAATCGGTGCAACGTACGGATACACTCTCTATTCTAAAAAACAAACACTCTGGAGCAAACGCACCAATTATATACTGGCAGCATTGCGCGTGGTATTGGTAAGTATTATTGTATACTTATTATTCGGTCCGGTGATCCGTTATTTTGAAAACAGCAAAGAGAAACCTACAATCCTCGTTCACATCGACAATTCTTCTTCCCTAAAATTGATCAGTGATTCTACACAACGTGTACAATGGATCAGCACCATCGAAAAAATTACTTCTGCATTGGAAAGCGAAGGCATTGAAACACGTGTACATTCATTTGACGGCAAAGCAGAGTTGAACGCCATTTCATTCAATCACGCAAGTTCAAATTTAAATCTACTGATTCAGGAGCCGAAGCAGGAAGAAAGCGGAAAAAACATCGCCGCTAGTATTTTATTGTCGGATGGCATTTACAATGTAGGTATGAACCCAAGCATCACGCCATCGGCTGCACCTATTTATACCATTGGTATCGGCGACACCACCGATAAAAAAGATGTGCGTCTGGTTTCTGCTATTCACAACAAACTTGCCTTTAAAGGAAATACATTCCCAATCCTTGCCGAGCTTGCACAGAAAGGCTACAACGGTATTGCGGCAACTGTTCAACTCAAGCAAAAGGGGAAAGTTCTTGCTTCTCAAAAAATCACTTTCAGCCGATCTGAAACACAGGCTCCCATCGAATTCAGAACATCGTCTGACGTGGTCGGTATACAGCATTATGTAGTAGAAGTTGTTCCGTTGAACGAAGAGTTTACTACAGAAAACAATACGCAGCATGTGTACATTGATATTGTAGACAACAAACAGAAAGTATTGATCGTTGCTCCTTCTCCACACCCCGACATTAAAGCCATACAGGCTGCATTATCTGCAAAGGAAAATATTGAAACTACTATATTCATCCCGGGTATTCATGAATACAAAGTGGATAATTACAGCTTGATCATCTTTCATCATTTCCCGGATGGAACTGCAACAGGTAAAAAAGAATTTGATGCATTGGTTGCTTCCAAAGCGCCGAAGTGGTTTATCGTTAGCAATCAAACAAGCATTCCGCATTTTAATCAGACAAATTCATTGATGCAGATCGCTGTGCGCAGCTCTCAAAAAGATCTGATCTATGGCGATGTAAACAGTTCGTTCGATCGTTTTGTGATGCCTGCCGGAATACAGGAACTGTTGGGTAGCGCGCCGCCACTACAATGTTTCTTCGGCGATTATAAATTAAAACAAGACGGACTTACTATTTTATTTCAACGTGTTGGCAGAGTGGTTACGACCAAACCTTTGTTGAGTATTTCTTCAAACAGAGAAACAATGGTGTTAGCCGGAGAAGGTATCTGGCAATGGCGCCTGCACAATCAATTGCTTCAGCAAAACACAAATACATTCGATGAGTTTATTCAGAAATGCGTGCAGTATATGTCGAACCAAAACGATAAGCGCAAGTTCCGCGTGTACCCTACTGTGAATGATCTGCAAAGCGGTGAACATTTATACTTCGAAGCGGAGCTGTACAACGATATCATGGAACGCATTTACGGAACAGATATTTCTCTGCAGATCAAAAACGAAGCAGGCAAAGTATTCAACTATTCTTTTTCTACCAGTCCGGGCAATAACCGCTTTGAAATAAAAGGATTGACAGAAGGCGTATATCATTATACTGCATCTACTACATTGAACGGCAAAGCAGAAAAAAGCGTAGGCGAATTTATTATCCGTAAAACAAGTCTGGAAGCCCAATCGATCAAAGCCGATTTTAATTTACTGAAAACAATTTCGAATAAGAGCAACGGCAAATTTTACACCATCAATCAAGCCGATGCGTTGATAGAAGAATTAAAAAATAAAAACTTTAAAACCATCATCCGTTCCAAAGAAAGCTTAAACGAGATCATCAATCTCCCATGGATTCTATTGCTGTTGATCGCATTAGTGAGTGGTGAATGGGTGATACGGAAGCTGAATGGAGGATACTAATCTAAGTTATAAGTAATAGGTTTTAAGTTTTAAGAATGCTCTAACAAAACCATTACCTATAATTGAGACTGTTTACCTGTTATCTATTGAAGTCTATATAATGCATTCTTAGAACATATTACTTAAAACTTATTACTTCGTTTCATAATTGAAAACTCAGTTCCTTCTTCCCTTCCTCTTCAGCCTTGCAGTCATACTCGGACCTGCATACAACATGTATGTGCATTATGATTTTTCGCATTCATCGGATACGGAAAGTTATCTCGCTATGTCGAATGGAGATTACAATGTAAATCCGGTTCACCGTTATCGTTTTATTCTTCCTTTAGTCGCTAAGGTTGTTGCAATGCCTTTGCAAGCAGTGTATACAAAACTATGGCCGCACCGTGCTGAAAGCTTCTGGCCGTTGCAGCTTGCCTACTTTATCATCAACTCTTTCCTGGTAGCATTTTATGGCTGGATCGTTTACCGATTATTGCGGTTGTATTCGCATGAGCTTGTCGCAATACTTATTGGTTTAATTGTAGTATTAACGAGCCGCTGGGTGGCTTACATTGCAGGATTACCATTAACAGATAGTCTTTACCTCATTGCCATTGCAGCATTGTTGTACAGTATTAAAACAGAGAATAAAATCCTCTTTGTAATCACAGTTGTTCTTGGAGGTTTGATGAAAGAATCGTTCCCGTTGTTTGCTCCGCTTATTTTATTAGCAGGACCTTTTACCTGGTATGTGCGTGCGGGATTGATTGCGGCAAGTTTAGTTGTTGTTTTCGGAGAGCACAGCATCATTGACTCCTTATTGCCGCTACAGGAAACTACTGCGGGCTTTAAGAGCGAAAGTTTGGTTGATATTTTTATGCGTACGTTTGCAAAGACATTTGAAACTGCATTGGATCTGCTAACGGTACGTGGTATTGGAGAAGTATTTACGGTATTAGGAATCTTTACATTTATTCTGATCTATGGCGCATTCAATAAAACATGCCGCAGTATATGGAAAACATATGTAGAAAAATATTACTGGATCTTCTTTGGGTGCATACTCATACATGTATTGATATCAGGTGACGCAGCACGTATGTTTTATTTTGGCGCTCCGCTATATGGCATACTGATAGTTAAAGTAATGGAGGTATTGCTGAGTAAAAATAGTTTTATTGAATCTATTGCTTCAATAAGAAAGCAATAGATTATTTCATAAATTTATTTCAATAAACAGAAAACTAATTCTTTTTTTTCAGAAGAACAGATTCTCTACTAATTCACCTCGTAGATTGGCTTCATAATCTCTATGTTTATGAAACTACTCCTTAAACATCTTTTTCTTATAGCATGCCTGCTTGCTTCGGTACTGTCGCATGCACAGATCGATTACTTTAAAAAATATACAGTAAATGGTCTAAGCTTAAACGCCGGGTATACATTTGGCGATTTTACCAAGGGTTATAAATTTTCCAGCCATGGAAATGTATTAGAAAGAAAATTTATTAGCTATGGTGATTATTATACCGGAAACTGGGACTGGCATGTAAAAATGCAATACCGTTTTAAAAAGAAATATGCGATCGAAGCCGGTGTCGTCAGATCGCAAGTAGATTTTTCTTTTGCCGATAAAGCTTTTTCAGCAACACTTTCTGATGCAAATTATATCGGGGGATTTGACTTTGTACAAAATTATATCGCACCTTCACTCTCTGCCACTTATTTTTTGTCGTACCCAGGAGGTGAGCATTTACTCGGGCTGTATTTTACAGGCGGAGTGAATTTCAATATCAACATGAATAAACCGTGGACTGCTCCGGCTCCTTTCTACACCAACACGGCACAACAGCATGTTAGCGCAACCAATGAAGAACTTAATTTTAACATTCAAACCAAGTCTTTTTTTATGCAGTATTATCTGGAATCAGGAATTAATTTCTGCCTTTACAGATGCAACTTATATTTAGGTGCCAAATATAGTTTCTCTCAAAACATGATGACCGGAAGTTATCAGCATTTAGAAAATGGAAACATCACCTATTCCGATCAGGTACACTCGCCATGTAATTATTTTTGTGCAACAGTTCGTATAGGCTATATTCTTTTCCAGGATTGGGACAAGGAAAAGACTCCGCGTCATAAAAAGGAACATTATAAAAAGGGTCCGAAGTTAAAAACTATATACATCGAGCCTAAGTACTGATTTATTATTACTTAAATCTTTAACAAATTGTATCAACATGCGTTATAGCTATTTAATCTTTCAAGGAATAAAATAACAAATTGAATATAAAAAGAGTATGTAAAAAAAATTAAACTGCGCAGCAATCATTTAAAATACTCAATTTCTCTCGTCGTTTTAAAAACGACACGCGAATCTTTTATCGTCATCATTTCAATCCAATTTCCGCAATCATCATAGGTATATTGAAAACGAGCATTCTCCCAATCTCCACTTTTATAAATGAGATTTTTCTGCGAATCGTATTCGTATTTATTAGCTGTCTCGAGTCCATATTCCGAAGAGCCAAATTGTTTTTCAATCAATAAATTATTTACATCATAAACATATACTTCATGTATGGGGAATTTATATTCCTTTTTATTCGTAATTGTTTCTATTAATTTATTGTCAACATCATACTTGAGTATTTCATTTCCGATATTAACTCCTTTTTCATCATAAAACATTTGTTTAATTAAAAAATCAAACTCATTAAATGTATATGAAGATTGAATAACCCCTCGAATATATCTCTTTTCTGTATGAGAAGAGCCAACGTATTCGTATTTGATTCTCATGATATTATCATGATTCCTTCTTTCAACAAGTTTATCATTTACATATAAATCATCATAATATTCATAATGGTGCATAAATGTATTTTCATTTATTTTCTCAATCATTGGCTGAATACGTTTCTCGGAACCATCACTTCTTTTTATATAGTAATTTATTGCAAATCCTGAGATGTTATCGTATTCATATGTTTCATATTGAATTAAATTATTACCTTCATCATACCACTCCCACCTTAGTATCTTCCCTTCTGAAAAATTATAATATGTTATTACAGATGTACGTCCAGCCTCTTTAATGATTTCACATTCCTCATTGAAAAAAAAGGTATACGTCCCGCTATCGTCCATATATACAAGAGCTGATTCATCTTCATTCAAACAATAGTCTTTATGACTCATTTGCTTAATAGCACCTTTCAAATTATTCAATTTTATAAGGCCTGAATTATTTGACATATTTGAATCTTTATGATTTCTCTGAGTATATTTATTTCGTATTATATTCATATATAGATGTTATTATATATTATTAATGTATAGTAAAACGCCATTCTACTGAACAGAAAAATACTGAGGTACCAAGCTTTTAATTTTATCCAACGTTTCTGCTACAGACAATTCACTCATGCCTCCTGCAGCATTCGCATGTCCACCACCATTGAAATGATCTGCAGCTAACACGTTTACCGAATTTTCTTTTCCTTTAGAACGGAATGATATTTTCATCATGCCATCACGTTCTGAAAATACAATTGCTGCTTTCATTCCTTTGATCGATAAGGCAAGATTGGCCAAACTATCTGTATCCCCTTTTTTATAGTGATATTTTTCAAGCTCTTCTTTTGTCAAAGAAATAATAGCTACATGGTATGCCTCCATGATTTCCATCTTCTCACTCATAGCATATCCTTGCAAACGCAAACGACTCGCCGTATTGGTATCATTCAGTGCTTCGTGAATGAGGTGATGCTGTACACCAGCACCTAATAGCTTGCCCAATATTTCATGTGTACGAGGCTGTACAGAAGAAAAACGAAAGCTTCCTGTATCTGTTAATATACCCACATACAAAGGTGTTCCGATTTTCTCATCCAGTAAATTACCATGCCCGGACTGTTCTATCAATTCAACAATTAATTGTGCTGTTGAAGAAGCTGCGATCTCTGAAACAACAATCGTTGGAAAATCTTGTGGATTTAAATGATGATCGATCATTATTTTTTTACACGATGCAGACTCGAGCAAAGCCTGCATATCCGAACCTACCCGATCCGTTGCATTATAATCCAAACAGAAAATCAGATCTGCCTTTTGAAAAGCATCTGTTACTTTATCCGGCTCATCTGTCATCAGTGTTATCACAGACAGATCCAGTATATCCAAAAAATCAGGTGCTTTATCCGGATGGCATACAATAGCTTTCTTGCCAAGTTTTTCAATAAAGTATAATAATCCCAATGAGCTCCCAACCGAATCTCCATCGGCAGATTTGTGAGCAGTGATGACAATATTAGAAGCATGCATTATTTCAGCTTCAATTTCTTTATAAATATTCATTAAGTTTCTGTAGTGAGGTGTTAAATTGAAAGAACCGTAACATTCGACCACTATAAAGATCCGCCCTTTCATGCACAAAACAAGACAGCCGAAATAAAACTTATAAACACTTCACGAATAAAGAAGGAAGATTCAAGTCTGAAACATTCCTATTAATTTAATAATTCAATTCTAAAAAAGTCTCCTTATATTGTTATTCAATCATTCTTAATGAGCAGTGTATACAGTATGCACTGCCTAATCTTCAAAATGTATAATCTTGATTATTCTATAATTGAACATGATCAAAATGACCGGCCTTTTTATATTTAGTACCATTTTTATGTTGAGTTTCTTTTTATCGGCACGTGCGCAAAACCCATTGAAATACAAATACCTATTTCGCAATACCATTTTAAGCACATCCAAAACATATGAACTTGCTGCCGTACTTCGCGGCCGTGTGTATTATCCACGTTACTTTTACATTCCGTCGCTAAAACAATACATGGTCTATTCAGACCTGGATGAAACGGGACCGTTCAAGGTGTATGAAGTGAACAGAAAACCTGACGGTAAGGCTTATGCAATGCTGGATGAAAAAGGCCACATCGTTACTTCATTCGAAACGCCCTTACGCTTTTCATATCGAAGCGGTTGTTTTTATGGACCTGCAACATACATCCCTTTATTAGAGACGGGCAAAAAAGATACACTGCCTTATCATCGCATACATAATGCAACATTAGATTTAAACGAAAAGGATTTTGAACAACTTTTTATTGAATTGTACAACACATCTGAATATATAGAATTTATAAACCTTCGCGCCTCTCGTGACGACATACATCAGGCAGGCATCATTTTCAAACGTCAAGGTAAGGTTGAAATTTTACTTTCAGGTTTGCAGGATAGTCGTATGATCTGCCGTTTCCAGGAAGATCGTACAATCAATAATTTTGATGATTATTATTTACCTGACATCTCAAATCAAGAAAATTATCCGCAGTCGCCGTCGGCAATAGAGATGATACCTCTTGTAACAAACAATATCAACCCGTTTGTTTATTGGAGAACAGGTTTCAATCGCACCTTTCATCTTAAGAAATACAGTCGGGAATATTCTTCCGGCTGGCAAGGTATTGCAAAGGTTCATGGTATTCCAATCTATGTACCCGGAGAAGGATCAGGCACAGCATATGTGCGTTTTAAAACAAAAGATGCAACGTTCAATATAAAAATACTGGATGTAGAAAAGACAGATTTATTTCCGGCGTATCGTTTAGGCCTTCGCACCTTTGAATTACCTGCAAATATTCGCACAAAGGAGTCACTGGTATTTATGGAATCTGTTCAAAATGCAGGAGATAATCGTTTGGGTGGTGGCGTATTTGTGGTACGCAGAACTGCAAATATCAATCCATCATCCGACATTCCATCTGATATAACAGAAGAACATTTCAACACCTTACCGCTCACCTTGCAGGTGGCATTATTAAACCCGGATAGTGCAACAAGTATTAAGATCGGTGCGAAAAATATTACTGCATGGATACCCGAAATTGAACGTTTGAAGAATCTGATCCATCTCGAAATGACTACCGGAATGAATGAGATTCCGGATGAAATTTCAAAACTTACTAAACTGCAAACACTTTCCATCACATACAGCAGCATACAAAAGATCTCTCCTAAACTAGCTGAACTAACGGAACTGAAAAGCATTGATCTCTTCTCGAATAAATTAACGGAGTTCCCACGCGTCATTTTAGAACTTTCGAAATTAGAAACATTAAAAATCGGAGCAAACAAAATTCCGAATTTACCTAATGACATAAATCGACTAGAAAAATTAAAATATTTAAGTATTACACTAACCGATATTACTACTTTACCAGAGTCGATGATTGAAATGAAAAATTTATACATCGACGATAGTCAAAATTTAAGAGACAAGGTACCGGCTGCGTTTAAGCATTTATTTGATTATACAAAACATGAATAAACAGATACGTTAAATGACAAGCATCTACAGATGCTATTAAATACAATTACTGTCTTATGTATCATATGCTATCCTTTTAATTCCAGTACAACCTTTATTCAATACCAAAATTTAAGTATAACCAATACCTGTAATGCAGTAGCTTCTGCAAGAACGATACGACTATTTTTTATTGACTTAAATAATAGCATATCAATCAATAGACTATTCTTACATTGAGAGAAAAAACTCCTGTACCATACACAAATAATAGTATTCTAAGGCTATATTGTAATGTATTTGGCCCTGCAAAACATTTACAGCAATGAAACTAAACAAGCCTCTCATAGGAATTCTTGCCTTCTTAACGGTATTGCTTACGATGCCTCTTGGTCATGCGATCATGATCATCATGGAAAAACAATTCGGAGAGATGCATGTATACAGAGCTGCCTTAACGATGGGAGCTGCAGGTGTGATCTTACTGGTTTGGGGAAGTATGCTGCAAACGGAAAACAAGGCAACATTTGCAGGACTTTTTTCCGGTTTGTTTATCTGGACCGGATGGATCGAATTTTCACATGTATACATTGCACATCGATTCAGTGTATCGCCTCTTATCGAAAACGGAGAGATAGTAACCAAACCCGAATACCTGATCATGCCTGCATCTGTGGGGTTTCTGGTAATGCTGCTGCTCTACTACATTTTCAATACAAAAACAGGCTGTACTTTTTTCATCTGGATCCAGAAACTTATTCGTATCCCTTCACGCTTTGCCATCCAGTTTACAGCTCAACAAAAAAACTACGCTGCAATTACTGCCATAGAATTGATCGTTCTGTTATGGACGTTCTATCTCGTACTATTGTTTGCATATGACAATACACTTCTTGGAGATAAGCATCCTGTAACTTATATCATTGCATTTGGTTCTTTATTATGGTCTGCTTTTCTTTTTAAAGACTTATTAAAAATGAATAATCTCGGTTATGCGATCCGGTATGCAATCCCTACCGTAATTATCTTCTGGAATTTTATAGAGATCCTTGGTCGTTGGAATGTGCTTGAAGAGATTTGGGTAAAGCCTTATGAATACTGGCTTGAAGTAACACTCATATTTATTGTATTTGCTTTGCTTATTTCAGTATCACTGATTGAAAAAGGGAAGCAACGCAAAATACTTACAAAAAATTAACGTAGTACAACAGAATCAACTCCCCCTATTCTATTTTGATTTTTTGTTTTTGGTTTATATCGTCCGCTACAATTGTCAGTTTTCGTGTAAACCCTTCCAGTTCAAGAATACTTACTTTCAGATAATTGACCATCTCTCTTAATTCTTCCTGTGTATACACCTTATCACTTTCCAGGTGATTCATTAAGCCTATACAATTTGTAATGGGCTTCCGTACTTCATGTGAGATCATAAACACCATTTCTTCAAGCTGTTTTTCATACTCATTACGTTCCTTATTAAAACGTTCAAACTGTGTCCTTCTTTTGTACGCAATAAAAGCAACAATACTAATTGCAGTGATCGTAATACATCTGTTAATAAGCAGAATATATGTATCTGATGAAGGTAAAAAGAAAATAAATTTTATAAGCGACACTACAATAATACAACCAGCAAAGACAATGATCGTTGTTTTGGATTGTCTGGAAATACTAAAAAAGCAAAACAGATACATTACACCAATGGCAATGCCAGGAGGAAACTTAAGATCGAGAATAAAAATCCCACATAATATACACGCTGCAATAACAACCTGCTTGTAAACTAGTAATTTTTTCATTACATAAAATTAAGGGTGTCTAATTTTAAAGATGAAGGAATTTGCTCAAAAAAGCAAATCAAATAAATCCAGGGCACCTCAGATAAAAAAACACACGCCTTGTCTTAAAAGAAGTTGTGTTATTCAAAGTGCACAGCAAGCAGATCCTGTATATCCGGATTGGCGTCTATACTTTTTAGTAAGGCATCAAAACTATCCATATCTCTTTTCATAGTAAATTCAGAATAGTTGCGATAGTCTATTTCATTAAAATTTACTGCAATGCTATAACGTCCGTCAATATTGGTCATTTCATGGATAAATATTTTCTTATATGTTTCTTCATACTTTTTAAACTCTGATTCAATCGCAGCAATTGTTTTCTTTGAAGGGGTACAACTAAAATTGAACACAATATTTACATCCGGGAAATATTGTATGTTATAGGTAACGTCAAATCCGTATTTACTCCTTTCAGGAAAGAGCAAAGCGTTTTCGTATTCACGCTGTTTGGAATTGCAGCTAACACAACATAATACGATTAAAATAATAAGTATGTGTTTCATTTTACTCTCTCCATTTACTTCCAGAATTCCCAACATTTCTTTTTATTCAATGCCTTCTGAATATATTCTTCATCATAAAATTCTCCTTCGTCACCCTGCACCCTTGCATTCAATGCTTTTGCAATCTGAATCATTTTTGCAATGGTGATATCGTCGGGGTGTTTTGTGGAAATACTTCCTTCGAAAAAATCCAGCCAGGAGGTCTCATAGGTATTACCGGGATATTCTTTCCAGATAACAAACCCAGGTGAATCATCACCATACATTCTCTTAGAGGGATCTAGTGAACTGTTCGGGATCAATTCACTATCAGTCTCAACATAGGCAAGCCATTCATCCAATGTAATAGAACTTTCTTCTTCGTAATCTTCCCAATCTTTTTGTCGTACAATGTGTAATTCGTATCCCATATTTGATTTATTCGCTACGTGATTTAAAATCTTTTTCTCAAACTTTAAAATAAACAGCTATAATCTTATTGTTTCATATCCACCAGCACTTCCCATTGAATATTTACGGGCTTACCTTTTCTGGTTGCAGACATCAGCGGTAGATTCTTATATAAGGTCTTTACGAAATCAATATATACATCTGAACAGCTCAAGTCTAGATTTCCTGCCCTACTGATGTTTCTGATACGCCCCTCTGCTGTTACAACAAACACCGTACGGCTAACATAATAGTATGGATCATTATAACATAAATTTTTCACTTCCCAATTCATTTTTGCAAAAACACTTCCGTCCTGCAGTCGCGGCAGAAGATCGCATTGCTTACTCTTATAGATTTTTCCCTTAACAGGAGTTTGATTCAATCTGTATGAAGAGTTTCCTTGCGGGAAATGTGATGTATATGCGTATGTTGTATACCACAAAGTATCCGTTCTGTCTGCTGCAATGGCTGCAAGTTCTCCTTTAAATTGCAAAGGCATCACACTGCTTGCCCATCCCGAATACCAGAACCCATCGATCACGGCATTCACCTCATACAAAGAATCGTTGTACTTTCTATACATCCATGCTACGGTGTCTTGCAGAGTTGAGATCAGAACTACGTTGTCTGGTTTTAACTGATAGACAGAACCGATACATTTGCGGACAGAATCCATGTAATAACAATATTGAATAGAGCGCAGGGAATCAAAATAGAGAATATCTTCACGTGCGTATTGTACATACCCGTAGAAGGAACGTGTATCCTGATGTATAGTACTTTCATAATATACGGAAGGCTCTACCTTTATCGTATCCTGTGCAGATACAGAGTTGATAAAAAATATTGCGGCAAAAATAAACAGCAGTTTCTTCATTTGATTTTTTCAAGATAACTACAACACGTGGATAATTATGAATTATTTTTCATTCCCATAGATAAAACTATGGGCTATGAAAATGAGATCTATTAGATCACTCAATAAAAAAAGTCCCGCGAATATTATTCAGCGGGACTTTCTATTATTATCTATAAGAAACGATTCTTATTTACCTTTTTCACCTTCGGTTTTTTCTTCTGTTTGTTTTTTATTACGAACAGTTAAACCGTCAGCACCTTCTGTGTAGTCAGCAACAATTGTGTCGCCTTGTAGAACATCACCTCTTAATATCTCTTCCGCAATCGGATCTTCAAGATATTTCTGAATCGCTCTGTTCAACGGACGTGCACCGTATTGTGCATCGTATCCTTTTTCAGCTAAGAAGTCTTTTGCTTTTTCAGTCAATTCAATTGCATAACCCAATGCCAGGATTCTTGCGAATACTTTTGATAAGGTAATGTCAATAATAACATGAATATCTTCTCTTGAAAGCGAATTGAATACAATTACATCATCCAAACGGTTTAAGAATTCAGGAGAGAATGCTTTACGCAATGCATTCTGAATTGTACCTTTCATCATTTCATCTACATTCTCTTTACGAGACTGTGTGTTGAAACCGATACCAGATCCGAAATCTTTCAAGTCACGAACACCAATGTTTGATGTCATGATGATGATTGTATTTCTAAAATCTACTCTTCTACCTAAACCATCTGTTAAGATACCATCGTCTAGCACCTGAAGCATCAAGTTGAATACATCCGGGTGAGCTTTCTCGATTTCATCCAACAAGATTACGCTGTATGGCTTACGACGAATCTTTTCAGTTAACTGACCGCCTTCTTCGTAACCTACGTATCCCGGAGGCGCACCAACTAATCTTGAGATAGAGAATTTCTCCATGTACTCAGACATATCGATACGTACCAATGAATCGTCTTTATCGAATAAATATTTCGCAAGCGACTTCGCTAATTCTGTTTTACCAACACCAGTCGGACCTAAGAAGATGAATGAACCAATTGGTTTCTTCGGATCTTTTAAACCTACACGTGTACGCTGAATCGCTTTAACCAATTTCTCGATCGCTTGATCCTGGCCTACTACAGCAGCTTTAAGGTCTGCACCCATGCTCAACAATTTCAAAGATTCTTTCTGTGCTACACGAGCGGAAGGAATACCTGTCATCATTGCGATTACATCTGCAACGTTCTCTTCTTTTACATGGTAACGTTTCTTCTTGGTTTCTTCTTCCCAACGAAGTTTTGCGTTATCTAACTGTTCAATCAGTTTTTTCTCGGTGTCTCTTAATTGAGCAGCCTCTTCGTATTTCTGACTCTTAACAACTTTGTTCTTTTCCTTCTTGATATCTTCGATCTGTTCTTCCAACTTGATGATATCTGCAGGAACGTGAATGTTGTTGATGTGTACGCGAGCACCTGCTTCATCCAACACGTCAATTGCTTTATCCGGCAAGAAACGGTCGCTGATGTAACGGTCTGATAACTTCACACACGCTTCTATTGCTTCCGGAGAATAAATAACATTGTGGTGATCTTCGTATTTCTCTTTAATATTATTTAAGATCTGAACCGTTTCTTCTGGAGTCGTTGCTTCGATCATTACGATCTGGAAACGACGAGCCAAAGCACCGTCTTTCTCTATGTACTGACGATATTCATCTAATGTTGTTGCACCAATACATTGGATATCTCCCCTCGCTAACGCAGGTTTGAACATGTTCGATGCATCCAGAGAACCGGAAGCACCACCTGCACCAACAATTGTGTGGATCTCATCAATGAATAGAATTACCTCAGGAGATTTTTCCAATTCATTCATTACTGCTTTCATACGCTCTTCAAACTGACCGCGGTATTTTGTACCTGCAACCAATGAAGCAAGATCAAGTGTTACTACACGTTTGCTAAACAATACGCGAGACACTTTCTTCTGAACAATGCGTAATGCAAGACCTTCCGCGATGGCAGTTTTACCAACACCAGGCTCACCAATTAAAATCGGGTTGTTCTTTTTACGACGTGACAAGATCTGAGCTACACGCTCAATTTCTTTTTCACGACCAATGATCGGATCCAGTTTGCCATCTTCCGCATATTTGGTAAGATCTCTACCGAAGTTATCCAAGACAGGAGTTCTTGATTTCTCAGCACCCGGTCTTGCCGTTTCTTTACCAGCCCCAGCACCGCCGCTACCGAACAGACGAGACGAATCATCGTCTGCATCTTCTGCATCAGAAGCTTTAGGAGTGTGTGTATGGTATTCCAATAATTCTTTGATCACGTCGTACGACACATCAAACTTGTTTAATATTTGCGTTGCAACGTTGTCTTCATCTCTTAAGACAGACAGCAATAAATGTTCTGTGCCTATTAAATCGCTTTTGAAAATTTTAGCTTCCAAATACGTAATCTTCAACACTTTTTCAGCTTGTCTTGTAAGAGGTATATTGGTAAGGTTTTTTACATTACCTGTAGCAGTACCGCGTACTGCATCTTCAAGCGACTTTTTTAAAGAATCTAACGTGATACCTAGTTTTTTCAATAAACTAATTGCCACACCTTCTCCTTCACGAATCATCCCTAACAACAAGTGCTCTGCACCGATGTAATCATGACCCAAGCGCAATGCTTCTTCACGACTTAAGGATATAACCTCTTTCACGCGATTTGAAAATTTTGCTTCCATGTGTTTCTACTTAGATTCTAACTTAATTCAAACTATTGTAAATGTATTCTTTTTTATTGAAATATGTTCAACTAAACCTCATACAGATATTCACATAAACGTATGAGAATCAAGTTTGGTTCTGTATATATTGCAATTATTGAATTTACCACAGATTTACCTCAGAATCTGAGGCGAATCCAGTACCGCGCAAAACAAGAGATCCAGAACACTTAGGTTCATAACAAATTCATTGCCAAAAACCTGATGATATTTCTCTCTGCCAATTTGCCCCTGCGATGGATTGGTTTGCGGATTTATTTTCCCGCGCCTATCTATCACATTCTCTGGCAACTCATCCGGCATAATATACGAATTTGATTCTGAAATCTCTTTATTTAATGTTAATTTTTCAAGACAGAGTGTCAGCATGCTGTAATTTAAATCCCACAAATACACGTTTTTCTGAGCAAAAACAGCAGAAATGTCGTCCATGATGAAATCAAAGAAAGGGGATTTTCCATAGGCAGCTCTTAAAGTCCGGTCGTGGATCTGAAACCACCGCTGACTGTAATCTATTTTAATGTCTTTAATAAACCCACTTGACCCATGTACAATGGGTACAATGAGTACCTCTTTTCCATTGGCGGTGAGGATTTCACACCTATTTCTATAGGTCTGTTTCTGAAAGGTTTCCTGTGCCTCCAATACAATATGATCTGCCTTTGCCAATTCTTTTATGTAAGGAATTGAAGGAAAATATTGCAGATCAATAAGCAGGGTTAATTTATTAGATGTATTTTTGTTGCTAGTCATTATTGATTCCTTATATGCTTCGTTTTCTATTACGTACACTGTCCCGACTTCCCTTTCCGGTCTTGTATGCACTTTCAAGTTTTACTGCATTTGTACTGCACTACATTGTACGTTACAGAGCAAAGGTAATACATGAGAACTTACAAAACTCATTCCCTGAAAAAAGTGCTGCTGAAATCAAACAGATCACGAAGGATTTTTATCTGAACTTAACAGACGTGAGCTTTGAATCGCTGAAGGTTCTGGATATTTCGAAAGAAGAATTAGAGAAACGTGTACGCATTACAAACATCGATGTGCCGATGTCTACGCTCGACAACGGACAATCGCACCTGGGCTTGACCAGTCATTTGTGTAACTGGGAATGGCTGCTGCAGATCTGTGCGATACAATCCAAGTACCCTATTGACGCAGTATACAAACCTCTTCATAATGCAAAGATGGATCAGTTCATTTACAACCTGCGTGCACGCTTTGGTGCGCATCCGGTAGCAATGAAAGATACACTGCGTGAATTGGTAAAGAATAGAAAAACGGTTCGCTCTATGGCGATGGTTGCTGACCAAACTCCGCCACACAGTGAGATCCAGCACTGGGCTACGTTCTTAAATCAGTATACGCCTTTTTATGTAGGCGGAGATAAGATCGGTGGTGCTATGCAGATGCCTGTATTATTTGTAAGTATGAAACGCATTAATCGTGGCTACTACGAAGTAACGTTTGAGATCTTAAAAAATATCCCGATCGCAAAAGAAGGCCATGAAGTAACGCAACTGTTCATTGAACGTCTGGAGGCCTGCATTAAAGAGCAGCCAGCAAACTGGTTATGGTCGCACCGAAGATGGAAGCACAAGGAGGCGAAAGTTGTAAGAAAGGGGACGGTTGTTTAATTAGTGGTCAGTGGTCAGTGGCTCTCTCTTGCATCTATGTCAACTAAGCTTTAAATATTCCAATAGTTAAAGCTATTGGCTATGCAGAGCAATCGTATTTTATTCAAGGATAATGAGAATTATTTTTAACGTATTCCTATTTATACTATTATCTGCACAGGTATTTGCGCAGCAGAATTCTATTATCGGTGTATGGAGAACGCCGCCGAATTTCAGCGTATTGACTTATACTTTTGATTCATCCGGACACCTAAGCTTTACGCAAAGAGGTTGTATGAGTAGTTATGCATTAAGCGGGACTTATAAACAACACAACGATTCTATTTTTATTTTTTATGATACCTTAACATCCTTTCAACAAAGTCTATATAGAATTAAAGATCGATTGCTTTCTCCCGACACCTTAATCTATATTAATGAACATAAAATTCAAATCGCTCCGAACTTTTTCATGTATAATCAGGACCGTGATGAGCAGGTATGTACCATTACTTCCAATGGACTTTTCTCCTTTAAGATAAAACACTTTGGCGACACCTTCACTATTAAACAGTTCACCTATAATGAATGGAAAACGATTGATACCATTATCCCTCCCAATGATGAATATATTAACATGGTGAATTACCCACTATTTTTGCATTCAGGTACAAACAAATTTGCAATCTATATCAACAATAGAACTTATTCAAGGTATACATTTACGGATGGAATTATTATTGATGCCAATAAACCACCGGTAAAAATAGAAAACAAAAAAGTAATTAAGAATACCTTATCATTCAGCGATACTACCATCTATGAAGTTCAGGATCGCTATGGCAATAAGCTTTTACGTGGAAAAGGAAAAACTATTGATTGTAAAACCCTACCTGCAGGTAAGTATGTTCTGGAGTTTGATAATCGGACAACTGTATTTGTTAAACGATAATATAGTGGTCAGTTATGATCGCTCAAATGCATACATAGCTGAAGCTATGGGCTATGCAGAGCGGATGAAATAAATTCATAATTTATAACTCATAATTCATAATTAGTTTTCACTTCCTTCATCTGATTTTTGATGAGTTTTTCAAGTACTGTTAGATCAACGTCATCCAGCTTTGCTATATACACACAGCCTTTGCTGGCTTTATGTTTGCCTAGTTTTTCAAGGAATGTTTCACGACTATCAAAAGCAGAAAGATAAAGTGTTAGTGCTGTTGCGCGCGGAGAAAAGCCTACTAGCGGAGCATTTCCTTCGTGACCGCTTTCGTATTTATAATGATAACTACCAAAACCAATAATGCTTCCACCCCACATCTTTGCTTCAAGCTTTGTGATCGTTGTTATCAATTCAATCAAACGAAAAGCATCCTTGCGTCTGGCTTCTCCTTTTAGTGCATTTACAAAATCTGTAACGCTGGTGGTGGTTTCGGTTGTTTTGTTTTTGGCCATAAATTTAGTGGTCAGTGGTCAGTAAACAGTGGTCAGTGATTCTCTCTTGCGCCAAAGTTAATGAATACTCAAATACGATCCCATAGCTGAAGCTATGGACTATGCAAAGTTGTGTTCATGACAAAGTTCGGTTTAGAATTTCTTACTGATTACTGACCACTACATTATAATTCATACGTCATAATTTTCTTACCCAAACGCTCTTCCAAATAGGGGTTGCCTCCTGTCAGTTCATCCAATAAAATGATTGATTCGTTTCTATAATCATTTCTTTTAGCAACATCCCAATGCAAAGGTGGTTTTTGGAGATTGGTAATTCGATCTGCTAATTTAACCGCCCACACTTCTTTTGGTTGTAGCTTGATCCGGTTAAGGCTGTCCTGCATTTTCTCAGATGAAGGCAGTGTATCACTTTTAGTTAGTGCTGAAACAGCAATGGCAACATGCTGTCCGAATATAGCTGTTAGATCTTCCATGGTAGCAGAAGTATCCTCCAGTGTATCGTGCAACAACGCAACCTGAACAGCAAAGCCCAGATTGAAGTCCGGCGAATAGGGTGCTGCAATCATAACTTCCATCGCCACATTGCTCACATGCACAATATAAGGCAGATTTGTTCCCGGAATGGTTTGTTTTTGCTCCTGATGTTTTGTTGCAGCAAATTTTATGGTCTCTTGATAAATCGTTTGTATATCCATGGGGAAAGAATTTAAGATTCAACAAGAATTAAGATGACGTGTTTTGCATCTGTAAAATAAGATACAAATAAATTATGAGATTACTGTTATAGTAAACAGTAAACAGTGGTCAGTGGCTCTCTCTTGCGTCAATGTTGATGAAGGACAAATAATCCCATAGCTGAAGTTATGGACTATGCAGAGTTGTGATCGTGAAAAAGTTGGATATGCGATATCTTACTAATTACTGACTACTCTATTTTTCATAATACAAATCCATGATACTTTTTGCAAGCTTTGCTTCGGGATTTATGAGTAAGGCTACATTCAAACAATAATACGCAGAGGCATATTCTTTCTTCAGCATCCATATAATTGCCGACTGTGTAAATAAATCTTCATTATCTGTATTGATTTTTACTGCAGTCACGCAAAAAATATATGCTGCATCATTATTTCCTTTTATAAGTGCAACTGCTGCAAGGCCTGAATACGCATCTGCACAAAGTGTATCAATAGCAAGTGCTTTGTTGCAATACTCTTTTGCTAAGTCATACTTTTTATAATAAAAGTAATATCTGGCCATATCTGAATAATCTTTCGCTTTAAGATCTACTTCCGGCTGTTTTGCAATGCGATCCTGTTGTACCTTTTGTGCTCCTAAGGTATCTCCCATTAGAATATAGGCTGAGGTAAGCTGATCATACAATCCACCTGCATTAGACAAAGAATTATTTGTTGCATTCAATTTCAATTCAATTGCTTTTTGAAAATACGGGATGGATTTTTTATAATCCCCATCAATCAGATATAAATTAGCTAATGATTTATAGAAGGTAGATTGATTCGGAAAGTCATTCCGTTTTAAGGCTGTTTCAAAGAATAATTTCATCTGCGCAACCTGTTGTTTATCATAAAGCGTAGGTTTAAACTCTTCGGAAGTAACCTTTATTACTAAGGTTAATTGCTGAAACATTTCATAAAGCAATTTCAATTCGAAATTATTTGGATATTTTTTGCAAGCGGCATCCAAAGAAGAATAATATATTATCTCTTCTAGTTTTTTATTTGCTGCATTTATAACAGGGAAACCCAATTTACTAAGCGAATCTCTTAAAACAGCCATATTTATACAGATATAGGAAAGCGCAGATTCAGGATACTTAATTATCGTATTGATTCCATATTCGTACATTTTCGTGGTATTATTTGTAGCGATAAAACACATTGCTTGAAGTCCTTTCAACGTATCACTTTGGGGATACTGTTGGTAATATTTTTCAAACGAATCAAGTGCTTTATAATAGTCATCCATCTGGGTATAGACCATTGCCAGACTTAGATATGTTTCCATATCAGAAGGTGTTTTATCAAGACGAGTATGTAACAAATCAAGACATATGTTGAAATAATGTGTAGCTTCTTTTCTTTTATTGATCTTCTTGTACATCCTAGCTGCTTCAAAGCACAGTTCATAATTATTAGGATCAGCACGGTATTGATTCACTAAAGCGACAGCCTTTTCTAACGTTGCGGGCTCTTCTGTCTCCTTTTGTGTTACGGATAATAAATCATAGGAATCCAGATTCAAGGTAAGTTGAAGCATTACTTGAAAACATTCTCGCGATAGGTTTACCAATAACATGGAATCGCGTTTTGTCAGAGGTTTTTTTAGCACACCCGGTTTTTCCAGGACTTTTTTAATTTCAAGTTGTTTTGCACTATCTCTATCCTTTTGAGCACCCAGCTTATCATTAAGACTTTCTTTAATTACAGCCCGTTCTTCGTAAATCTCAATATCTTGTGCATAATTCATTGCTGCATCATAATAGATCAATGCTTCTCTGTATCGCCCTAACTTTGCAGTACATCTCCCCTTCCAGCAATTCAATTTATACAACTCAGAAGAATTACTTGCCTTTACGTTGGCAAAGTCTGCAAGAGCATCTTCATACTTACTTGCAAAATACAGGGCTTTACCTCTGTTGTAATAGATATTGGGATAGGTGTTATCCTGATCAATCACTTTTGTATAATCAATGATTGCCTCTGAATATTTCTTTAAATTGTATTCCGTTTCTGCCTTGTTTGCATAAAACTTTGCAGTCCCTTCACCTACAAGTAATTTTTCAGCCTTAATAAAATCGGCCAAGGACAATTCATATTTCTCTTGCTTTTGATAGAAAAGGCCTCTTTGATAATAATATTTTGCTGTTGCAGGACTTAGTGAAATTGCTTTAGTGTAATTTGTTTCTGCTGCGCTGTAATTTTCCATGTAGGAATAGCTGGCTCCTCTGTACACCCAATAATCAGCGTTATTCGGAGACAATTCAATCGCTTTGGAAAAATCAATGGTCGCACTATCGCTTTTCGTTCTGAAATAATACATCAAACCTCTGTTATAGTAATAGTCCGGATTAGTTGGATTCAATTTTATTGCTGTTGAATAATCTGAACAAGCAGCTCCATATTGTTTCAATGCCTTATAAATCTCTCCTCTAACAAAATACGAGTCCGCATCTTTGGGTTTCAGCAAAACAACTTGATTGCAATCAGACAGGGCTTCAGCATATTTACCTAATGCATTGTATGCATTGGCACGCTGTTCGTATACATCTGTAGCTGCTGGATCTAAACGCAAACAGGTACTAAAATCCGATACTGCATCTTCGTATTTCTTAAAATTATTCATGTACAGCAGTCCTCTTTCATAATAGGCATTCGAGAATGTTTTATTTCCTTCGATTGCTTTATTATAATCATTTAACGCGGATGTGTATTGCTTCATTTTCCTGCGGTACATCCCCCGGTAATAGTATACGCTGAATTCATTGGGGTTAAGTTCTAACGCTTTGTTAAAATCTGCCAGACCTCCAATGGAATCGTTTAAAAAATTACATCGTATAATTCCACGATCTATATACACAGAAACGTATTTGTTATCGCAGGTTATGGCTTCAGAATAACTTTTCTCTGCAGCAACAAAATTATCGTTATTCGCATACTCGTTCCCTTTCGTTGCATATACTTTACAAGTACCGGACTGTTCTGCTGTCTGAGCTACAAGAGTTAATTGTAAAAATAGCATTGTAAGAATGCTACTAACTAGTTTGTTCTTATTCATACGTTTTTTTTCAGTGGTCAGTGGGTATGCAATACTATGTAAAAGGAAGTATGCAATACGCCCCTACTATTTATAAACGGATTTTCCAGATACCATTCGGAGTTACGGCATACAAGGCATCCCCTTTCGTTATCAGTTCCCAAACATCATTGCCACCTCCGGAATAGACCCAATGTTTACCATTGTCTACTGATTTAAACACTCCCAATTGCGTCCCTGCATACAAGGTGCCATTATACAATTCCACACTGCTAACTGAATTGTTACCTATCGAATTTAATCCCTTACACAGTGTCCAGTTCTGACCTTTATCCTTTGAAAAATACAGATCGGATGAATAATCGTTAAATGTCATACCATAAAGGACATTGTCAACCACTGTGAATTTATAAAAAGGCAACTGCCCCATTTGTGATGATGGATCAACTGCTGTCCAATTGGCTCCGTTATCAATGGATGTATACAACACTTGCGTATTACCACTTGCACTTGTCCATACGGATGCTATAAGTGTATTGTCTATTCCTACAAGTGTATTTGCACGTACGATGCCGGACATGCTGATATCTGTCCAGTTGGCTCCTTTATTCGATGAGAAATAGATTTTGTTCGCACACAGATATACTCCTGCATCTGCAGCAACAATGTCTGATATGGAAAGAAAACCAGGCAAATCGGTCGTTAACTGTGTCCAGCTTCTGGCTAGATCATTTGAATACCACAACCCTTCAGCCTCTACATATATTCGGTCCTCACATGCCCTGAATACTACTATCGCATTGTTATTTACTGTTACCGGAGCATCCTCTCCATAGAAGCCTGCACTCTGTTTCCCGGATCCCATGTAAAACCTCGGTCCGGAGAATTCATTATACAATGCAACAAATGTGTCGCGCAACATTACCATGCCGGCAAAACCATTTTGATTATACAGATATCCTTGTTTGACCCATGGATCTGTTGGCGCAACGGCAGCGGGATCTTTTTTAGTACAAGAAAATAATGTGCATGCAACACAAAGAATAAAGAATATCTTTTTCATTTCATTCAAACTGTTTCAATTCTTTTAAATTTACTTCATTTTATATGTTTGCACAATCACTAATAATGGCTATTCTCATTCAACATTTATTCCCATAGCTGAAGCTATGGACTATGCAGAGTTGTGATCGTGAAAAAGTTGGATATGCGATATCTTACTGATTACTGGCCACTATTTACTGACCACTATTTTCTATATTATAATTCTTCTACGCTCCCCTTACCTTCTCTGATTACTTCTACTTCGTTTGTTGTGCAATCGAGGATGGTTGAGGCTTCGTTGCCTCCGAAACCTCCGTCAATGATGACGTCTACCAGATTTTTATAGCGCTCGTAGATATCTTCGGGATCGGTGGTGTATTCAAGAATCTCGTCTTCGCTTTTTATGGATGTACTTAACAGCGGGTTGCCTAATTCTTCAATCAGTAACTGTGTAATTTTATTATCGGGAACACGGATGCCGATCGTTTTCTTTTTGGTGTGCAGAATGTTGGGCACGTTGTTGCTGGCGTTCAGGATAAAGGTGTACGGTCCGGGCAGTACCTGCTTCATGAGCTTAAACACGTTTGTAGGTAAGGCTTTGGTGTATTCGGAAATATGACTCAGGTCTTTGCACATGAATGACATATTGATCTTTGCCGGATCTACATTCTTTAAACGACATACTTTCTCTACGGCCTTTTGATTGTGGATGTCGCAGCCAATGGCATAGACGGTATCGGTGGGATAAATTACCACGCCGCCTTTTTTTATGATCTCTACAGCAGCGCGGATCTTTGCTATCTGTGGATTATCGGGATGGATTTGAAGTAAGAGTGCGGACATGTTTTATAATTATGAATTATAAATTATGAATTATGTTTTACATTTCATAATCGAGTGGCCGGTACTTAGTGCACAATGGGGAGCAGATAGCTACATAATCATATGATTATGTTTTTGGGTACAGATTGCTTTATTAGAAATAATGTATTTAATTGGTCATAACAACTATACATTGCCTTTTTACACATCATGAAATATCTGATTTACCTATCTCTATTTTTAATCTCAAACCTGGCGTTCTGCCAAAACAAAAAACTCAATAATCCATCTAAGCCCGGAGATACCACACGTTGGGATAAGCAAATCGCGCTGAATGATATCAAACATTCCGAGTACAACTGGTATTTCAGATTGTATACAGACAAACAAGTAATAGATGTCTGGGAAGACACAGCTGGAAAAACATTCGGGGAAATAACGTGCTGGACAAAAGAACACACATCTAATTACAAAAAACCTTCCAACAGCATTTTTTCTGAAAAGAGTTTATTGAATTCTATACAACTATCTAAGGTCATATCTTTAATTAACTCTTCACAGATATATGCAATTCCTGATCAGGATTCAATCAAAGGATGGGAGCAAGGATTTGATGGTATAACGTATACCATTGAACACAAAATAAAAACGGATTATGCTATCAAATCCTACTGGACGCCACAAGCACAGGGTTCATTGACTGAAGCCCTCCTGGTTCAGAATTTCGTTGATGGTGTACTGAAGGCTGTTGCTGCAAAAGAGGTTTGGGATGCGTTTGCTTCACGTATACCTTTCACATGTTATATCAATGGAGGTCCAATGATAACCTGTAAAGTCCAAAGCAGGGAGGAGTGGTAAACGTTGGTAAGCTTTCCCATAGCTGAAGATATGGGCTATGCAGAGCGGGTTATTTTCTTTTTAATTTTAACAGGTATTGCTTCCAGTTGTGGTTGTATACATTCAGCTGCATGATCAAACTATCCTTGTTACGTTTTACGATTGTTGCATAAGACATCGGCTCTGCTACAATCACGATCGCTCCGGATGCATTTGTTATAGCTTCATTATCGACTTTTTTTCTTTGGAATAGTATGGTATCTCTTCCCTCCCATTGATAGAGATGTGGTGCAAAGATAACAGATCTCATTCCCATAAACTGTACTTCTTCTTTACCAATATCCACCAGTACATTTTGCATGGTATACACGGAATCTTTCAGCCTGGTAAGAGAATCTTCTATCGCAGGGGCATAGACTTTGTATTCAATAATGCTTGTACTATCTAAGGAACCGACCCAGGTTCCCTGGATCGGTGAACGATCGTCTGAATGTTTCAGATCACAACTCAATAATACCAGCAGTACACCAGCAAAGAATATAGTTGTCAGTGAACCGTGGTCAGTGGTCCGTTTAGAACAGTTCTTTTTCAAGTTGTCCTTTTTTATTGGCGTCTGATAACTTCTTTAATTGTTTTGTCAGGGGAATGTTGTTTTCGGGTTTATCGCAATACTCAAGTAATATTTTGTAGGTATGGAGCTTAACTACTTTCGGATCTTTCGCATAGGCAGGCTCCTCCAGGCAGTATTTGGCCATTGATGCAAAGCATAATCCCAAAAGGTTTGGATTTTCTTTGTTCAATTTCATAATAGGCTCATCTATGATAAATGTATAATCGGGTGTGCCTTCCATCCATTTAATGATGAATGCCACGCAGGATGTTCTTACAGAATCTTTGTCTTTATAGGGTGTTGTCAGCAGGTAGGCAGCAGCCTGTTTCACGGTAGGTTCGGCGGATTTGTAGTCTCCTTTTTTCTCTAGCTTGATCTTACTTAAGTCGGGTAAGGTCTGTGCAAAAATGCTTGTGCAGGCAACTAAAAATACCAGTGCTAACATCTGTTTCATAATAAATTGGTTTAGGGGATTTGGTTTAAATGACTAATCTACAAAAAAATAATTGTATTGTCTGAACCGCTGATTAAGCTGATTTAAATGATGACGCTGATGAAGGGCGTGATTTATTGAAAACTTTTAATGAAAATATGGATAACAAAAAATGTTCTTTATGAAAAAGAGGATTGTTGCTGGATATGTTAAGAATGCTCTTTGTCTGAACCGTTGATGGAAGCTGATTTTAACTGATGCAGTTGATGAGGGGCGTGATTATTATGAAAGATGTACTTGTATGGTCATGTTTAAGGCGGAACGTAATTCTAATTTAGATTGTAGATCTTTAAGCTCAGCGCTCCAATCTATGGATTCCTGTTCGTTCTTTTCTATCTTTTTTTTCTTTAAAAACACTTCTACACAACGCACTAAGCCTTGCTTTGGATCAGTGCTTCTTATTAAACCTTTACTTACGGTTACTTCTCTATCAATCTTATCTCCTAGCTCGTGCAAGCAGCAGGCTTTGATATCTTCAGCCGTCACTATTTTGTTGTGTGTTAAACTTGAGTATTTATAGGCATCAATGTGCCTTGCAGGTGTTAAAGCATATTTGCCTCCAACAGAGGTAGTCTTTAAGCAAAGTGAATCTTTTTTCAGTTTGCTTCCTTTGTAGTTTGTTAGTTTTGTACCTGCCATTATTCCGTTTCCATGAATGGCATTGGTTACCCAATAGTCAACAAAATAGGTTTCATCATTTTTAGGATCTGATAAAAATAAGTAGCTGCAAACATCTACATCTGAAATTATTTTTTTATTTACCCGTTGATTCAGCTGGAGTATAAGTTGATCTAATTCTTTTAACATGTTAGTTATGGCATCCTGCCCATAACTTGCAAAAGCAGCAGACTCATCGCGCATCAATTCAACCAGGTAATCTAAATATTCTTTTGCATCACGTGCATCCATGCGTTCCATGCCTCCTTTGCGGATCCTTCCCATACTAGCACCTGCTACCTTATGCTATTTATATACTAGTCTCATACTTCTCATATGGTATTACCTAGCTAATACCGTACACAGTCAATACATACTTCATACATAGCTGATACTAGGTTCATACTATGCTCATACATACTTCATACTTCAGCCATACTTACCTCATACTATCGTCATACTTAAACCATACTTAATTAGTCTTATAAATCTTTTATAAGATGTATAATTTCTTCTTTTTCCAAGCCAGTATAAATGCAAAATTCATCAATCGTTACAAAAGACCCTTCTGATTTATTTAATGACTTTTTAATCTTATGAAGTAAAGCTAATGCGGGCTTATATTTTTTACCAGTTATTAACTGAATATCGCTTGTATAAATAATTATTCTGTGTTCCATTATATCCTATTTTATCCCATTATATCCCATTTCACCCCAATTATCCCGAGGTGAATTTTTATCGATTTTATATCACCGTAAAATTGCATAACAAATTATTATAGGCAATGAAAACACAGCAATCGTTATCCAATCAATTCTCCACAAAACCTTTATTCAAAAGGATTGAAGAGCAAAGTGTACAGGTAAGTGTACAGGTACACATCTTAAAAACAAAAACTATTATTCACTAAAATCAACTAAAAAAATGAAGAAAGTAATTTTCTTTTTGGCCGCCTTATTTTCAATAAGCCTTGCCATAGCACAGCATTCAGCACATGTAATTCGTGTAATTGATGGAGATACGTTTATCGCTAAATGGGGGAATAAAAATTACACCTGCAGGCTTGAAAATGTAGATGCTCCTGAGTTAACTCAGAATTTTGGAACTGAATCATACCGTGCCCTAAACAATTTAATTATGGGCCATAAAATTATGATATCAAACCATAAAGTTGATTTATATGGCAGGCGCTTAGTATCGGTTACTGTAGATACCAAACGAGTAGATAGTTTACTCATACGAAATGGTTTTGCATGGCTCTATATCAACTATTGTAATGAAGCACTTTTGAAACAATGTATGCAAGATGCTATTAACTCAAAATCTGGATTGTGGGATTGTGGGAAAGAACATGTTTGTCCACCATGGTTATACAGACACTACAATTATAAAAGTAAACTAAAATATTGTACAGGCTGTAAGTAAGCCGAATTACAAAATAGATTAACTGATTGGTGTTTCATTTTCATTGCTTTAAATAATTTCCATTTCAACCACATAAACCAATTAACAAAATGGCTAGACAGAAAGGCTTATTAAAAATCGATGGTACAATTGGCGGAATGACCTTCTACCGTACACAAGATGGAATGATTGTTAAAGAACAATTACCATCTACAAAAAACAAATTTGAAACTGATGCTTCTTACCAAAGAACTCGTGAAAATGCTCAAGAGTTTGGTATGGCAGCAACATCAGGAAAAATGCTCCGCGATTCAATACGTAGTTTTATAGCAAGTGCTGCCGATAGCAGGGTGACTGCAAGATTAACACAAATAATGAGTTATATTTTGAAGGAAGACACAACAAGTGCCAGAGGACAACGAAGTGTAGCAAAAGGATTGGCTACAGTAAATGGAAAAGCTTTTTTAAGAAATTTCAATTTTAATAACAATGCCATTTTAGGAAGCGTCGTGTTTAAACAGATCAATTTAGACAAAGCTACGGGAGACATGACGTTGACCAATTTGAATCCAATAAATGAAATTGAATATCCACAAGGAGCTACTCATGTTACTCTCAAAAATGCTTTTATGACCATTGACTTTACTACCGGTCAAGCTTTCGTTGTATATTCTGGTGATTATAATTTATCACTTAATGCACCAGCAGCAGATCTTTTGATAGAAACTAATACAGTTCCTACAATAAAACCAGGCATGAATAGCATTTATTTGATAGCTGTTGAGTTTTTCCAAGAAGTAAATGGTGTCCAGTATTCTCTTAAAAATGGTGCCTATAACTGTTTGGAGATTGTTGATGTAGACTAATGGAATTCTTACTTGAACGAACTTATAAGGCTGGCTTACCAACTAATGGTAGCTGGTCTTTAAATGGCAAACATGTATGTTATACCATTGAGTTACCGTGGCTAAATAATGAACCTAACATTTCATGTATAGAGGAAGGGACCTATCTTCTTAATCGTTGCTATAGCACAAAGTTTGGATGGCATTTTATCTTAAAAGATGTACGTAATAGAAAATTCATTTTGATACATCCCGCAAATAATGCTTTAAAAGAACTAAGAGGGTGCATTGCTCCGGTTACAGAATTATTAAGACCAGGAATTGGCAATCATTCTGAAGATGCTATGAAACATTTATGCCTGCTAGCATTTCCAGCCCTTAAAAGAGGCGAAAAAGTTTATTTAACAATTTCATCAGCTAATTAAAATTTATTATGAACGTAGTACAAAGAGTAAAAGCACCAACACCGAAGTTCTTTAAAATATTAAGAACGATTGGAATTAGTTTAGCTGTTGCAGGAGGAGCTGTTTTAGCCTCTCCTATTGCAATTCCTGCGGCTGTAGTTTCGGTAGCAAGTTATGTTATTCTTGCTGGATCTGTTATTACAGCAGTAAGCCAAACAGCTGTAGAACAGAATAAAGAAGATGAGCAGCACACCGAGCAATAACGGAACAGTTGTTTGCACTATTGGAGGGACGTTATTAAGCGTCCTTAACAATATTCATGCTGACGACTTACTTAAAACTTCAATATTAGCGACAATTGGAGCAATTGTTAGTTTTAGTGTTTCTTTTGCATTGAAACTTCTTGTTCGAAAAAGAAGGGGAAATTAATTGTTTTAATTTAATAAAAAAGGACTTCATTGAAGTCCTTTTTTATTGATACTTATTTTAACACAATCTCATACTCTTTTATCTTTTGAACCTGCATCAAATGAAATTAAATTAAACATTTCTCTCATTCGACTTCTTACCCTATTGCCATAGAGATTCTCAATCTCTTGAGCAGTTAAATTCGTTGTAAGGTGTGTCAGCATATCTTTTTGAACAAATAAGTCATATCTACTGAGCAATATTTCAGCCATTAAGTTGCATTCATTACCGTAATACTTTAGATTATTTTCTGTACCTAAATCATCAAAGCACCACACCTTTGGAACCTTTATATTTTCAACAGTCTTGAATGATTGATAACTATAATTATGTAAGACTTGATAACCCTGGGATATAAACTCGTAACCAACTTCCCTGCATGATTTAATCATATATTTATCATTCTTTGGATTAACGAAGTTTATAAGCCTCATAAGAGAAGTTTTACCGCATCCAATCGGCCCAGACAATAAAATACCTTTGTTTAAATCTATCTTATGCTTACGAGCATTCTTTTCATCTTTAATTGTATAAACAAGAATTTTAAAAATAACCTCATAATCTTCCGGATGAACTAAAAAGCTTTTGCCGAAAATTTCCCTTCCTTTTTTATTAAGAAATTCTACGCATTCTTGGAAATCAATTATTTTATTCGTTTCATCTTGCTCAGAGAGGATCTGAGTAGTTTTTGTTTGTGGTTGCATGCAAGTTTCCTGGGGTACCAGATTTTTTGTGATTGTTTTTATCTTTTCCATGTCTGCTATTAGAATTTAAATTGTTTAATATCCATTTTTCCGCCGAGGCCTTCCAATCTAAAATTTTAGATTTTCCAGCATACCAATCGGTCGATTGATAATGAAAAAAAAATTTATCTGCTTCTGATTCTTCCCATTTTTTTTCTTTAAAAAAATCAATTATTTCATTTTGTGTGGGTGGTATCTGTTTTTCTTTTCCTTGTTTGTTTTGTTTATTTTCGTTTATATATAGTAGATGTACACTTTTGCTATCACTAAGTGTACTGGGAGCTGTACACTTAGTAGTATACATACTAGTAGCAAAACTGTACATGTTAATCTGCGACCCCAATGGATTACAACTTGGCTTATAGTTTAAATAATCGAATTCATGTAGTTCTTTCAAGCATTTTGTATAGGTACTTAATGACCCTATTTTTGCCGCTTTCATCAAACTATTTCGTTTAATCATTAATGGATTTTTAAAATGATTCATATTCCAGTTATTAAATAAGGCTATATAGAGAGAAATATGGAAAGCAGACAATCTTTCATCGTCTTGCATGATTTCGAAAAACTTATTGAGATGTTTTATGTAGTTCATGAATTATTATGATTATGTATTGAAAATATAGTTCGTAAAATCGATTGCAAAAATTGAATAGATTATGAGACTACACAATACGTAATAAACGTAAACAACAAAAAAATAAGACGTATTTATGTAAGTATTGTATGTACGTCATTCTAAAAACTACTTGATAAATAGTACTTACACTTTAACATAAGTTAAAAAAGACCCTTATTGAAAATATTTACTTGCTCGGAGCTAACTCATTTTATAGCTTTGAAGATTATAAATTTTCATCTCTTAATAAATTTCTTTTTTTGATAATCTTTTATATCTATTATCAAATATTAACATCATGCAGCAATTCTTGTTTTTATTATTATCCATTCTAGTTTTATTCTATAATACTTTACATGGCATATTTTCGAATCAGGCGATTCATCTTCCTATTGAATTACAGAAATCTCTAATTGGTTTGAGTTATATACTTTTATCTATTTATTTACCAGTATATTTTTTAAAGGCCTTTAATCTAAATCCCATAAAGTTTTTTGCTTATTGGGGAGGATTATTATTTTTTCTAACACCATATGTTTTATTTAATATCATGCCTATTTATTTAGTCAACTATTTTAAATTTCATAAAGAATTTCAAATAGTTGCTCCTATTATTTATGGTTTTAGTATGCTGTATTTTTATATAACATCTCTTTTCAAAGAGCATTCCAACTTAATTTCCCTCTTTTCAAAAGTTGAGATTGCAACTATTTTTGTTTCTCTTATGATATGGTCGTTATTACCCATTCTTATATATTTTGATTTGAGTACTCTACTAGAGAATTTTATAGTTAATTCTTGTTTTGTTTTATTGATTGTTATTCTACTTAAAAAGAATACTTCCGTATCCAAAAAGAAATACGAGGATATGCTGGCAGCTTTATCTGATGGAAAGGATAATCATTTCATTGATACATTCAATTTTACCAGTCGCGAAAAAGAAATCATCCCCTATTTAGTAAAAGGATATACATATAAAGAAATAGGTGAAGTTCTATTCATTTCTGACCGTACTGTGGGAAAGCATGTAAGCAATATGTATGCTAAAACTGGAGTAAATCAAAAATATGATCTCTTTGAAAAACTAAACATTATAAATTTTTAAAATTAATTTTAACAATTGTTAGTATTAGGCATAGCTAATTATAACAATTGTTAACAGTTCTTTTTTTATTAATACACTACTTTTGTTGTAATCAAATTTTAAAAATATTTTATGTTAACGTCAGAAAAAATCACATACTCCATTTGGGATGTTTATATTTTAATGGAGGAAATTAATTATTTCAAATGTATTCACTCTTATGAGTTCAAAAAAATATCTATTTTAAATCGCATTATAGAAGGTCAGTTATATATTGAAAATCGAATTATACCATTTAGAATTGATGGAACTGATATTATCTATAACGATATCTACAACACCAATTTACTTATTATCGATAAATATATTTTTACTATACCATAGCCATTCAAAGCCTTATAATACCAACATCTTTATTTAGAAGTGTAGTTAATTGAGAGAGCCGGCACTGGATTGTAATGATCCTTGTCGGTTTTATTTTGTGTCACTAATTCTAGAATCTTATAACTAGTATATACATGTATCTACTTGCCTAAAGTATTTACCTATTTAAAAAGTAAATTATTTTAGACCAATCTTAATTATATTCTCAGCCGATTCATAGAGTCCTTCAGCTTTACTTATTAAAACTTCAGAACCATCCTTATTAATACCATAAAGTACATCATCGTCCTTTACAACAATCTTTTTAAACTTCTTATATAAAAGGTCTGTTTGTTGTTTATCAAATACGTGATGGTGAAATTTAGATTGTTCTGCTAAAGTTAAAGCATCATACACAGTATTTCGTTCATTAAGGAATATACCAAAACAATCCTCATCATTGACGTATTCAAACTGTGATATAGAAAGTTCAATTGTTTTCATTAGAATACATTTTTAATTTACTAAGTGTTATAGTTGTTTTTCTCCAGCTGAATTACAATAATCTATAGTAATATAATATAATTAAATATAATCAGTATAATGTTCACATAAATTTCAACCATAATTAAGGCAATACTCTACATTGCAATAATTGTTATTAAATCATTCCACCTAGTAGAATAGCATTTACTAAGTTTTTCTGCTTTTAAATTCCATTGTTTTGCAACTCCCAACGAACCAACTTTCAACACATCAGCCCCATATCTATTATTGAGCGTATCCAGGATATTGTTTACTTTACTATGCTTTGATCTATCGATGTTATCAAACATATTTTGTTGTATTCTATTCTCCGGAACAATACCCGATACTATTACACCGCACTTCATATAACGATAACCATCTCTATAAACTAAATCTAAAGCCTTAAGTGCGTAGTTAATAATTTCGATTGTATTATTCGTTGGTACATCTAAATGAATGGTTTTATTAGCGAAGTATTGTGGTTGATCTAATTTAAATCTATTGGTATATAATATGATTTGAATAACACTACATACTGTTTTATCTTTCCTTAACTTCAATGCACACCGACTAGCGAAATTACTCATAGCCTCACCTATTATACTTTTATCCGTTAAGTATCTTCCAAATGAACGGGATGTACAAATATTCTTCTTCGCATCCGTTGTTAATTCTAATGATATACATTTTATACCTTTCAGTTCCTTTTGCATCCTTAAACCAACAACCGATAAATTAGATTTTACCCAATCTTCAGGAAGATTAATAAAATCATAAGCAGTATACACATTATTATTATTTAGTAAAGCTTCAAATTGTCTACCAACACCCCACACATCACCAATCTTAATAATACGTAATGAATCCATAATCTTCTCGTTGCTGTCAAGTACACAAACACCATTATAAGATTTATTCTTTTTAGCTATTCTGTTAGCGAGTTTGGCTAAAGTCTTTGTAGGTGCAAAACCAACACTAACAGGAATACCAGTATTACGAAATACCGTAGCTTTTATATTTTTACCAATATTATTTAAGCCACCGATCAATTCAAAACCTTCAAAATTTAAAAACGATTCATCTATGCTATATACTTCTATCTCTGGTGTAAATTCTGCTAAAGTGTTCATTACACGCTGTGATAAGTCACCATACAAAGTATAATTACTACTAAAGGCTATTACATTATGCTTCTTTAAATCTTTTTCTATCATATAATACGCACCACCCATATCTATACCTAATTCTTTAGCTTCATTAGAACGTGCGATTATACAGCCATCATTATTACTTAATATAACAATAGGCTTACCATTCAAACTAGGATTGAATACACGTTCACAACTTGCATAGAAGTTGTTACAGTCAATAAGTGCGTACATAGTATATTAATAATTCTTTTTAATAGTATAAACAACAACACCCCAAATAATAAACTCCTGATCTTCTTTAACTATTATTGTTTCAAAGTTTTTATTGCTCGGCAATAGATGTACTTCTTTTTTACTTTTAAATACCTTCACACGCTTTACAGTAAATTCACCATCTAGATAACAAACAGCGATGGAATTATTCTTCAACGGTTTTGATCTATCAATTATTAATACGTCCCCATCTTCTAGTCCTGCATCAATCATACTATTACCTTTTACACGTCCGCAGAAGGTAGCATTAACATTACTTATAAGTTCTTTATTTAAATCTATTGATAGGTCTAGGTAATCGGTAGCAGGTGAAGGAAAGCCACAAACAAGTTGATTTTCACTAAATGGAATCAGTTTACTTGTTGAATAGTCGATCGTGTAAAGATTTATCATAATTCAATATTTAGCTAAAAATAATAGATTGGCCCTCTAATTGCTAATATTTTTAGCAATTAGAGGGCCAATCTATTGAATATCAACAAATAAATATTTTCTAATTATCGAATCTTGGAAGTTTAGCCCAATCTAATAATGCATATACAGTGAATTTATTTTTAGGTGTAACCATAACCTGGCAATGAGTTGTTTTTTGTAATAACTCATAATATAATCTGTCGGCTAAAAATAATTGATTTTGCCTGAACTTGTTTAGATCTGTTTCCAACATAGAAAATACAGTATCTTCATACCAGTTATTGATTGCAATAAGATGTTGCTTAGGTATTTCAAATTTTGAAAAAATCAATTCTGAAAGGTCTGTATTAAAATCATCTGTACATAGACCTGTAGCTTCTAGTCCAATAAGAAGTTTTCGACTCCGCATATCTGCAAGTATAAGCGTTATTATTTCATTTTTGTTGTTTGTTTCCATAGCTGTGGAAGGTTAAAGTTATATGATACAATTATATAACTTTAATTCAATATGTCAACATATATGATGACATATTTAAATTATAAAGTTTTCACATTGTATTGTGAAAAAGGAAGAATTACAGATAAAAATAGGTTTACGAATTATTGAGTTACGTGAACATAAGGGATGGTCGCAATCTGACCTGGCAAGAGCTTGCAATAAAGATCGACAAGCAATTGAAAGATTAGAAAGCGGTAGATTTAATCCAACAATTTTCACATTACATGAAGTTGCAACTGCTTTGGGAGTTTCGTTGAGTAAGGTGGTTGGGGTGTGAAAGGGAGGATTTTATTTATATGTAGTACATACGTTTTGCATCTAAACGCAGGCAGGGATTTTTACCACAATACTTGATTTAAAAAACTAATGTTTGATTAAATACAAAAGTGTCTTGGGAACACGAAACCCCGCTTTTTTTTTGGGTAGGTGCTGTTATAAGCTGGTGTTTTTTCTGTCGTGGTTTGTCCGTACATTTTATTTACTTATTACCTTTTGCTCTGTTGTGAGTTTTACATAACATTTCACAATTATTAATGTCTGTCGCACCACCTTTGCTCCAAGCTGAAACGTGGTCTGCGTCCATTTCGGCTAATGACCATATTTTAGTTTTGTTTGTGTTGTTACCAACTGCACACAGAGGACAATTTGAAATTCCTTTTTTCTCGGCTTCTGTCTTTTGTTTGGCATAAACAGATTTTTTAGTTGCTTCGTCAAATACTCTAACTTCTAAAAGTTTCGTGTCTCTTGAACCGCCAAGTATATATTCAAAAATGCCTTTTCTAGTTTTTATATATGGGTCAGCATAAAGTTTTTTCACTTCTGCTGATACGGTTTTTAAATTATATGGTTTTTTGTGGTATGTTTCATATAAACGTCCCCATTCAAGTCCTTTCATTTCAGTTTCAACGTCAGAAAATACAGAAGAAATCCAATCGATAACACTTGTAAAATAATTTTTCAATTCTGTTATGTTTGTGTCCAATCTATGTCGACTCATGTATTCGCCAATGTTTCCTTTGCTTACCCAATCGAATGCTCGTTCCAAATATTCTTGTCGATTAACACTCCCAGAAATATAAGCACTCCATTTCTGAATGTTCGCATTTTGACTATTACTAAACTCTTCTTTACCAAGTGTTACAAAAGGACCAGAATACACTGCGTTTAGTAATTCCTGATTAGTGAGTGGAACACCTGAAATATTTATAGTTCTAAACCATTCTTTGATTTCGCTTTCCGTCCCTTCACATTCATAAATTAAGAGTTTTGCGTTTAATATCTTTTCCTGTTTATCTTTTGCAATACTGTCAAAATTTTGCTCCATTCCACTTTCGTCTTTAATAGCAAATTTGTTTGTAACAAATCGCCCAAAACTTGTAATCCGTTGCTGTCCGTCAAGCACTTCAAATTTTCCTGAACTAACTGTATTGAAATAAATTAAACCTAATGGATAACCTTTTAAAATACTTTCAATAACGGCAACATCTCTTTTCCCGTCTGCATAAATATAATTGCGTTGGTATTCTGGTTGGATTGTTAATTTACCTGATAAACCAAATAACCCTTTACCTTCAAGTTGGTTATATACAAATCCATCGCAAATATCTTTGACTGTGATTTCTGTTCTTAGAGTTGTTTTCATTTAATAGGTCTTTTGTGTTTGATAAAAATTCTTTTGTAAGCCATTTTCGCTATGTTATTCTCATAAAATCCTGCTGTTGGATTTCCTTCTTTATATGCTCCAGTACCGCCATCTTTATAGTAATCAGCAACAAATTCTTTTGTTAAACCAGGTGTCTTTTTGTATTCGTCAGAAACAAGACCATTATCACTTGTACCGACAATCTCAAATTGTTCAGGTGAATATTTATCAAGAAATGTAATTGGCACACCAATTACACCATCATAATCGCTTGGAATTGCATCAGTAAACGGAACATCAATAGCATCGTAATTGTCGTATTGTATGTAAGAATCTTTCCCTTTTATTTCTTTGTGTTTGCTGAATTTAAAATTATCTTCCATTGTCATTAACGGCAATGATTGATGTCTTCTCCCGTGGTCTATATTGGTAAACCAACAAACACCTGGTACACGACTAACTTTTTCTCCATTTTGTTCTCTTTCAAATTTATAGGTTGAAGAGTAAACAAAGTCTGATGGTACTTTAAAGTACATTCCTTTGTTAAAATTTGTTGCACCTAACCAAACTTTATTTTCTTTTATTAATGGAAACAATTCTTTGTAAGTAATTGCATTCATATTTCCAATTAATAAAAATGACTTGTTTGCTTCAACAATCCAAACTAAAAAATCTCGAAATAATGAAAAAGGAGGATTGGTTATGATTATATCTGATTCGTCTCTTAGTATTTTTATCTCATTACTATTGAAGTCTCCGTCGCCTTTTAAGTATTTCCATTCTAAATCATTTACGTCTATTTTGCCGTCACCTGATTTATCTCTTGTCAAAGTGAATATTTTACCATTTTTTACAGTTTTATTTTCGTCAAATTGTGGGTCGTTGACTTCAAAAAGCGTTGGCTGGTAGTTACTCTTATAGTTTTTACTGTCAGGAGCGTAACTAGTGCTTATAAGTTTTTTTATTCCAAAGCGTTCAAAATTTTGAGCAAAAAATTTAGTAAAATTACTCCATTCAGGGTCGTCACAAGGCATAAGAATCGTCTTACCACGAAATGCATTAGCGTTAAATTCTAAATAAGCTTCAATTTCTTTTTGTATGTCGTGGTATTGCGTATAAAACTCATCATTCTTTGCCGTTTTTGCATTTGTCAGATTACTATTTGCCATTTATCTTGTCTTATCGTTAAGGTCGTAAATTTACGATTTTAATTCTTGTTTTTTGTCGGTTCGTTGTCGAGTTGTCGCTCGTCCTACACTTGCTTGTAACGGTGTTGCTTGTAATTGGTGCAAATGTTAATGCTCATCAGTTTCCACACCACTACTGAAAGGTATGCCTTAATATTCAAATAATTCATGCGGTAGTAACGCACCGAAGTTTCCTTGCAACCGAACTTGCACTAATTACTAGCTATTGTTAACAGCATTTTATTTTGTTAGTCAATCTATTTCTCAATATACGATTACTAATTTTTATTTCCACATTGTGATTCCTGTCCCTACTTTCCCTTTAAATTCCCAATATAAAGGATAAAATACTTCGTATAATTCAATGCTTATTTTTCCGTTTTTAAAATCTACTTCATTTCTGAGAGATAAAATTATAAAGGTCGCGCCTAACGAAGAAATCGTTTGTTCAAGCGTTGCTTCTTTTATATTTGAAAGTCGGTTGTGCTTTAATTTTGTGTAAGCAGTCCACCACTTTAGTCCCCCTCCAGTTTCCCAATTATCAAATGGTTTTATTTTAAATCCGTTAACAGGTCTAGATAAAAATTGAGGGTTGCCGAAAAAATAATCCTCATAGATATTGAGATTTACTTCTTTTTCAGACATTGTAAACTCCCTTTCTAAAAGTGTTTTATAATCAGCCATATTAAAAAACTCTGTCCCAGATATTTTATCTGAGAAATTTTTAACGGATAAAGAATTACTAAAACTGTGTCCGCTAACTGTCATATCAGTAATTAATGTTTGACATAAACTGTCAAAGAATGCGCAAGTGTCCACAAAAAGATTTTCAATTTTTATTGAGTAGGTTTCAAAATTATCTTGATGGCAAGAAACATAAAGTATAATATCTTTAAATCTTCTTTGTAGTTCAAGGTAATATGGCGTGTCTAGTTGTCTCATTTACTATAAGTATTAGATCATTTTTTTGTCAAAGTGAAAAATTGCTGTTAACTAGTTTATATATGCACCATGGTGCGACTAATTACCCAAATTTGGTAAGATAGCATTACCTCAAGTACATGTATATTACATATATTGATATCTTATCTGTCTCATTAAACGGATATATCCGATTATAATCGAATACCAATTTTTGAATTACAAAAAGTAAATCTTTTATCTATCCAAAAAATTGCTGCTTTTAAATATCTGCTATTTTATTTTATAAAACAAAAGTAGGTGTCAATTCTAATAAGTAAAATCAACCAGCTCCCTCTCACAAAAAGATGTTTCCAACATATCTTCTCACTTTAACGAAGAAACGAATTCCTATCTTTAATTTTTAGAATCTCCCAGAATTTATGATACACTACCAGAATCTATATTTCATTCCTTTAGCGGAAAAGAAAACAAACTTGAAATCATTGAAGAAATAAAAAAGCACAGAGAGGAAGAATCTCATGCCCGTCTTTTCTTTCTGCCTTTCGAACAGGAATTTTTCAATATAAGACGAACACTTTTTTCATTTGAAGATGAATTTGAATTGATATCAAACGCATCCAACTTAATTGACATCTATAAAGATTTTTATCCCGTATTAAATAACCTAAGCACGCAAAAAGGATATATCTTTTTACGACTCATTCCTTTAATCCATGAGATCCGAGATGATTTTCCCAAAGTTTCTGCATGTTTAACAATGCTGCTAGATGCTACTGTTCAAATCTCCACTTCTTATAAACGAAAGCCTATCACTACTTACAGTCCACCGGAATTGGGATTCGCCACGCTCGGATACGATACGCTTCTTGGAAGTTTTATTGAAGATGGGGAGCCGGATATTGATCTTCTAGTAACACTAACCAATCTGTCCGAAATATCTGATTCTTTATTTTTCGATCGGACTACGCTCCTCGCCCAACAGCTATGTAATTATTTTATCGGAGCTCAGTATGAGATTTCTGTTTCTTATGCGTTTGATGCGAGTAACACAGGGCTGGTTATGGGTGGCAGATCTTTATTGGGGTATAATGTGTATTTGTAGCTATCGCGGACACGATTAAAGGATTGCAGGATAGACACGATTACTGCGGCGGTTATTTTTTCCTTTTGGGGTGATCGGGTTCGAATTTTATTGA
>NZ_KB903638.1 GCF_000379725.1 Cytophaga aurantiaca DSM 3654 | reverse complement strand
TCATTAGATTTAGGCATAACTGAGTCGCTTTTATTGGACATGTCAAAGTTACCATATTTTTTCAACCATGTTGCAACCGTGTGGCTACCTTGAATTCCATACTTGTCGTGGGCTTCTTTTACACTTATTAAACCCTGCTCAATTTCCTGAATTACAGCTAATTTAAAGCTATAGCTGTAGTCTTTTGAACTTCTTCTAACATACTGTTTCTCTGATTCTTCTTTCATAACGTTACTTTTTATGTATCGCTATTTCAGGACGAGACATAGAACATAAAAAAAAGAAGCCTCTTAATATTAAAAGGCTTCTTTTTTTTATGTTCTATATGAATTAGTATACTCTACACTCAGTACTTTCTTTCGTCTCGAAACTGGTAGCTAGAAACTAGCAACTTACTTTGCTTTTTCGCAATAGTAAATAATTTCTTCTCCCGGTAAACAATATCTTTTTACTATATCAACAGGAAGTTCTTTTACATATAGACTTTCTGTTACGATGAAGCCAGATGTTCTGATTCTGTCTCCGTAATCCAGTCCATATGTCCGCATATGATCATCTTGTCCATGTACACGTTCTCTTTCAGCCGGATCTGTAATGCTCGGATCTTCAAAAGTTACTGTGCGTGTAGGATCAATAGGGCTTTGTAATATGGCCCAACCTCCGGGTTTTAATACACGAAGCATTTCCTGCATGGCTTTAATGTCGTTGTCGACATGCTCCAATACGTGGTTGCAGAAAACAACATCAAATGTATTAGCTTCGAATGGAATAGCATGTACATCCATTTTAACTTTTGCCAACGGCGATTCAATATCTGCTGTAATGTAATCCAGGTTTGGTAATGCTTCAAATCTGTCGATGAAACAGTGTTCGGGAGCAATGTGAAGTAACTTAATGTCGGCTGTAAAGAAATTTGTTTTGTTTTTTAAAAACAACCACATCAGTCTGTGTCGTTCTAAAGACAAGCATTCCGGACATAATGCATTTTCTCTGCTAACAATTCTTCCATAGGGAAGCATTTTAGAGAATGTGCTTTTACAAACCGGACATTCAACTGCGTTGCCTTTGTATAGCAACTTCATTACTTTCATTGCAGCCGGACTTACGATCTGCAGATATTTGCGTGGTACTTTTCGTATTGCAAAACGAATCAATTCTTTCATGAGACGCTACGGATTAAAATTTTATACCTGTGTATGATTGAGGAGAAAGCTTACGCAATTCAACTTTGATTTCTTCAGAAACTGTGAGTCCGTTGATGAAAACCTGAAGCGTATCTTTCGTGATCTTACCTCCGTTTCTTGTTAAGTCTTTTAATGCTTCGTATGGATTCGGGTAATTTTCTCTGCGGAGAATAGTTTGGATTGCTTCAGCAATAACTGCCCAGTTATCTTCCAGGTCAGCATTGATAGCAGACTCATTCAATTCAAGTTTAGATAAACCTTTTTGTAATGATTTTAATGCAATCAGGAAGTGGCCTAATGGTACACCAATGTTGCGAAGCACAGTTGAATCCGTTAAATCTCTTTGTAATCTTGAGATCGGCAACTTTGTAGAGAAGTGTTCGAACAAAGCAATAGCAACCCCTAAATTTCCTTCGCTGTTTTCAAAATCGATCGGATTAACTTTGTGCGGCATTGCAGAAGAGCCAACTTCATCTTTCTTAACTTTTTGCTTGAAGTAATTCATCGATACATATTGCCATACATCACGATCAAAATCAATAAGAATTGTTGAGATACGTTTTAATGCATCAAACAATGCAGCAAGGTTATCGTAGTGTTCAATCTGAGTTGTGTATTGATTGCGTGACAAGCCCAATGTTGAGTTCACAAAATCATTTCCAAATTCGATCCAGTTTATTTCCGGATAGGCAACATGGTGTGCGTTGAAATTACCTGTTGCTCCGCCAAACTTAGCGCTATAAGGGATTTGGTGCAGCAGATTGATCTGATTGATCAAACGTTCAACAAATACCATAAACTCTTTTCCCAAACGGGTAGGAGATGCCGGCTGTCCGTGCGTTTTAGCAAGCATCGGAATTGCTTCCCAGCTTTTTGCCAATATTTCAATTTGTTTGATGGATGCTGAAAGTTCCGGATAGATACATGTGTTCAATACATCTTTCAATAACAATGGAATAGACGTATTGTTTATATCCTGAGAAGTTAAACCAAAGTGAATAAACTCTAAATAATCACCAAGCTCATACTTCTTTAATTTTTCTTTAATGAAATACTCAACCGCTTTAACATCGTGATTGGTTACTTTTTCAATATCTTTTATGCGTTGTGCATCTTCCAAGCTGAATTCCAGATAGATTGCACGTAATGCATTGTAGTATTTTTTGTCAAAGTTCTTAAGTTGAGGAACAGGTTTTTCGCATAAAGCAATGAAATATTCGATTTCAATACGTACACGATAGTGGATCAATCCGAATTCCGATAAAAAAGGAGCTAAAGAAGCTACCTGATTTCTATATCTTCCATCAATAGGACTGATTGCTGTTAATGCTTGTAATTCCATTTTACATACTTTTGAGAACATCAAAGATACCAAAATAAGTGTAATTTCTGGCTAAAAAATCGTGTTCTAAGCCCCAAACTTTATACACATTAGTGTCTGAAAAAAATGAAAGTGGTATATTCGTGAAATTATTACCCGTTATGAGCTCGAATAATCAAGTACGCATAGAAGAAAAAATCAAAGAAACAGCAGATGCTACGACATTTGTATTGGCACAAAATGATTTGATAAAACAGTATAAATCAGGACAGTTTATTACGCTTTTGCTAACAATCGGCGGAGAAAAAATCAGACGTTCCTATTCGTTTTCATCGTCACCGACATTAGATTCTAAGCCTAGTATTACTGTAAAGAAAATTCAGGATGGTAAGGTTTCTAGCTATCTGATTGATACAGTAAAGCCCGGCGAGTCCCTTGAATTTATTCAGCCTGCTGGAATTTTTACGTTAGATAAGGCATCAACTGATAGCCTAGTATTTATCGGAGCGGGCAGCGGTATAACGCCATTGATGAGTATGATCAAAACTGCTTTATCAGATAAATCCTATAAAAAAGTATGTCTGATCTATTCAAACAGAAATGAAGATTCCGTTATATTTAAAAAACAATTAGATCAGCTTCAAGCAACTAATTCTAATTTTTCGGTTGTTTATACCTATAGCCAGCCACATGATCATGCCTTGCCTACAGGCCGTTTAAATCAAAGTAAATTCATAAAGATCATAGAAAGCCTTTCGGATTTGGCTGTAGCAAAATCGGATTATTTCTTATGCGGTCCGGATGGGATGCTTGAAGAAGTGAAACATGGTTTAGAAATTCTTAAGGTTGCTGCTTCAAACATTCATAAAGAAAGTTTTGTTACGGCGAATGAAAATGACTCCGTGTTTGTAAGTGTTCCGGAACATTCAGGAGATGCGAACGAAGTTACGGTAATGTATCAGGGCAGTGAATATAAGTTCTCTGTTAAGCCTGGTAAAACAATTTTGCAGAGTGCTTTGGATGAAGGTATCGATCTGCCATACTCATGTATGAGCGGCTTGTGTACAGCTTGCATGGGTAAATGTTTATCCGGTAAAGTTGAGATGGGTGATCAGGATGGGTTATCTGAAAAAGAAGTTAAAAATGGTTATGTATTAACCTGTGTAGGTCGTCCGGCTGCTGCTGGAACAGTAATTGAAATTGACTAAGAAAAAGAATCTATGAAAAGAACATATTTGCCAGGTGATTTTACTGTAACAACGTGGGATACGCTTAAACCTTATTACGAAGAATTACTTTCAAGAAAGATTTCTTCTTCTTTAGAATTATATACATGGTACTTGGATCGAAGTGAATTCGAATCGGCGATTTCAGAAGACTTAGGTTGGAGATATATCAAAATGACCTGCGATACAACCAACGAAGAAATTAAAAATAATTTCAACTATTTCGTATCTGAATTGCAGCCGGCAATGGCTCCGTATTCAAATCAATTAGATACGAAAGCGCTGGAGGACCCTTTTTTAAAGGACTTGAAAGATAAAGAAGGATTTGATATTGTTATAAAATTATTAGAAAAGGATAAGTCGATCTATAGAGACGAAAACATTTCGATCTTTTCTGAAATCGAACAAACTGCTCACCAATTTGGTACAATATCCGGTGCTATGACTGTTACAGTAGATGACAAAGAAATTACAATGCAGCAGGCATCTGATTATTTGCTTCAGACAGATCGTTCGAAAAGAGAAGAGGTTTGGAAGAAGATAAATGAGCGCAGATATCAGGATAAAGCAACGTTGGATAGCTTATATACAACATTGATCGGTCTGCGCCACAAAGCGGCTCTGAATGCAGGTTTCAAGAATTTTAGAGATTATATGTTTACAGCAATGGGAAGGTTTGATTATACACCTGCCGATTGTTATGCATTTCACGAAGCAATTAAATCAGAAGTTGTTCCGATTTTAAATACGCTTGCGGAAGAAAGAAAAAAAGCACTTAAGTTAGATGCATTAAAGCCATGGGATTTATCTGTAAACTATTTTGGTGATACTCCATTAAAGCCATTTAAAGACGCAGATGATCTGACAGAAAAAACAATTGAATGTTTCGCTAAGCTGGATGCCTATACAGCACAATGTATAGCTACTATGAAAAAGATGGGACACCTGGATTTGATGTCGCGCAAAGGTAAAGCACCAGGCGGTTACAACTATCCGCTGGATGAAACCGGAGTACCATTCATTTTTATGAATGCTACTCAATCCTTGCGTGATCTTGTAACGATGGTGCACGAAGGCGGACATGCACTACATTCTTTCCTTGATGCGGATCTTGAACTGAATGTATTCAAACATCCGACTTCAGAAGTTGCAGAATTAGCTTCTATGTCAATGGAATTAATGTCTATGGAATATTGGGATATTTTCTTCCCCAATCCAAAAGATCTGGCACGTGCAAAAAGAGAACATTTAGAAAGTGTATTGCAAACCATGCCATGGGTTGCAACGATTGATCTGTTCCAACATACGATTTATCAAAAACCTGAGCATACTTTAGCTGAAAGAGAAGAGATGTGGAAAGCATCGTTCTACCCATTCTCTAACAATACGACTGATTGGTCTGGATTGGAACAGTATCGTATAAATGCATGGCAAAAGCAATTACATTTATTTGAAGTTCCGTTCTATTATATTGAATATGGAATGGCACAATTGGGTGCTATTGCAGTTTGGCGTAATTATAAAAAAGATCCTGCGAAAGGATATGAATTATATAAGCAGGCGTTAGCACTGGGTTATAAAAAATCAATCCCGGAAGTTTATAAAGCTGCCGGGATCAAGTTTGATTTCAGTAAAGAATACATCAAGGAATTGATGGATTTTGTAAAAGCTGAATTGGCTGCTCTAAGCCTTTAAGCAGGTACAGAAAATAATCGTTTCTTTGTTCCAATAGCTTCTTTGTTTGCATCAAGGAAGCTATTGTATTCATTTGCCAGCACGTCGTATCTACTTCTATAGTTCACTAACTGGTTATCGGCTTCCATAATTTCATTATCCAATTGATCCGCCAAAGGGTGTTGTGAAATCTCTTTTGTATTACCTTTTAAATTACGTACAAAGCGGATCAATTCATCTGTTTTGGTATCATATAGGGTAATGATTGAATCGGATAAATTATCCTGAGTATATTGGAACGTACGTATTTCAGTTATTAGTTTTAAGGCTTTAGCTACACCTTTTTCATCGTATTTTTTGCAATAAGAAATCTCTTCAACCAATCGTTTGATATTTGCAAATTTTTGGCTGTCTACCTGAATAACTGCATGCCAGGCGGAGTCAACAGAAGCGTTTAATGCTGAGGTCTGTTCAGAAATAGTCGGTGCTTTTACGACCTCAACAGTAGGTTGTGTGTTTTCCGGTTTTTTGCTGTCTGAACAGGCAACCGAAAGTACTGAAATTGTTGCTGCTAGAGCAATAAATTGAATTGCTTTCATGGTTTAGTAAATTGTTAGTATAAAGTAGTATATAAATGTAAAAATATATTTACTTTTTTCGTAATATCGTATAAATAAACAAAATATACGACGTAAATAAGCGTTAAAGTAGCATGTTAACTAAAAATACGACTGTAGTCTTTCTTTTTGTATTCCTTTTTCAAGTATCTGCTTCTTTTTCGCAAATATATACTCCTAAATACAGCAATGAATTTCTTGCGATTGGTATAGGTGCACGTGCATTTGGTATGTCCAATGTGCAATCTGCAGCTGTAAACGATGTCACTTCTGCCTATTGGAATCCGGCAGGTTTACAACGCATTACAACGAAGTATGATATTGGCTTAATGCATGCCGAATATTTTGCAGGCATTGCTAAATACGATTATGTAGGTTTTGCAACACGTCTGGATTCCCAAAGTGTTATTGCAGCATCCATTATCCGATTTGGTATTGATGATATCCCGGATACAAGATATTTATTTGATGGAAGTGGAAATGCTAACGGACAGATCAACTACAACAACATTCGATTTTTCTCTGCTGCCGATTATGCTTTTTTAGTTTCGTATGCACGCAAAAGTAAACTGATTGAAGGTTTGAACTTAGGTGTGAATCTGAAGATCATTAACAGAACAGTAGGTTCGTTTGCTACAGCCTGGGGATTTGGTTTCGATGCAGGTGCACAATACAAAGCCGGTAAATGGGATCTTGGTCTTGTTGCAAGAGATATCACAGGAACATTTAATGCATGGTCGTACAATACAGCTTTGTTGAAAGATGTTTATGCACAAACGAACAATGAATTACCTAAAAATTCCATTGAAGTTACACTACCTCGTTTGATTCCGGGTGTGGCACGTAATTTCAAACTCACAAAAAAAATCGGATTATTGGCAGCTACTGATCTGATAATTACGTTTGATGGTAAAAGAAATACAGCTGTAAGAACGGGTGTATTTTCAATAGATCCTGCCGTTGGTCTTGAATTCGATTATATGAAGATAGTATTTCTACGATTTGGTATGGGAAATATACAACGCATAAAAACATTTGAAGGTAATTATAGTACCAATATTCAACCCAATTTTGGAGTAGGTATTAAGATCAGCAAGTTCACAATTGATTACGCGTTAACAGATCTTGGTAATTTTTCTGAATCTCTATATTCGAATGTATTCTCTTTAAAATTCTCATTTGATAAAATCAAATAGTTTATGACTTTAAGTAAAGCCATAAAACAACTGGTTTTCGTAAGTGTATTTTTTATACAGATACTGAATGCATATTCGCAGAATGGATCTGAATGGATAGTTCCCAATCAATCGTATTTTAAAGTAAAGACCTTTCAGGACGGCATATACGCAATACCTTATACGCAGCTTCAATCATCAGGCATCAATACAAGCGATCTCACAAATCTACAAATGTGGTTCCGCGGAAAAGAACAAGCTGTGTATCTGAATAACGATAGCTTGTTTTTTTATGGAAAGAAAAATGACGGAACATTGGATTCATTATTGTATGCTGCAAATTTTCAGGCGCACACCTATTTCAATTTACTGTCCGATACCTGCGCATATTTTTTTACAATTGGTGCGCAAGCAGGAAAACGGATTTCAATTGGTACTTCTCCAATTACAAGCAATACCGATGATTGGTATTATGAAGAATCACTAACTGTATTTACGGAACAATATCTTAGAGGTAAAGTCTATTCAACAGAAACCCATAAAAGTGATTATGATATGGGTGAAGGTTGGTTTGGCTATAGGATGGGCTTAAATGGGGTAAGAAGGGTAGATGTACCCATTACAAATGCATTCATATCTGCTTCAGCAAACATTCAGCTGGAAGCCCAGGCTGTAGGCATGTACGACAATTCCATACATCAGATTGTGTTGCTGGTTGGCGCGGACCCAAATGCACCTGATTACACATTTGCGTTCCCAACTTTTTCAAATCTTGAATTTAAAACTGTTACAGCCTCAATTCCCAGTTCATATTTAAATAGTAAATCTACACTGAGCTGCTTTATTAAAGTAACGGGAACCACTGCAGATTTTATAGCACCTGCATATGTAAAAGTAAAATACCCTCGTACCTATATAACTTCTGCTTCACAAAATAAAATATTAAACATTGCTGATAATGGCAATCAGGATCGTTCAATTGTATTGAATAATTCTTCGCGTCCTAAAATGTTGCTGGATATTTCAGATCTATACAATCAAACTTTAATTGATTATTCCTATAGCAATCCGAATTGCACATTTACAATTGCATCGGTTGTTAATAAGATACTTATCTACAATCAGGCATACAAAACCATTTCATCTATTCAGTCTGTAAACCTGAGCTTACCTTCGTTAACTGAAAATTATTACATCGTTTATCCGGATGTATTTGAACTGTCAGCAGAAAATTATAAACAATACAGAGCTTCAGCGCCGGGTGGATCGTATGCTGCAGATAAATATTCCTTTGAAAAACTTTGCAACATTTATTGTTACGGAGAATTTTCACCTGTTTCTATAAAACGTTTTTGTACAGAGCTTGTGAATGCAAGTGCCTCAGAAAAATATCTGTTGATATTGGGTAAAGGAGTTACTGCTTCTATGGGGAATTATTTTAGTGGGATAGGGTCTGTTTATTACCGTTTTAATCCTGGACAATTCTGGAACAATACAGATTACAAAAATCATTTAACAAATCTGGTACCTACGTTTGGTGAGCCAGGTTCTGATCTGATGTACAGTATTGATGCTAATTTTGTTGCACAGATATATACTGGAAGAGTACCGGCAAGAACAAATGATGAAGTGAATGCATATCTGGATAAAGTACGAATTCATGAATCATTAGATTCAACAACGATCTGGCGTAAACATTTGATTCATTTAAGTGGTGGTAAAACTGCTTCAGAAATTTCACTTTATAAAAGATATGTTGATACATACAAGGCATATGCTGAAAGTCCTCATTTTGGAGGGAAGGTTGTAAATACATATGTAAAAAATCTTCAAAACGGTTCTGTAGATAATCAACTTATAACAAATGTAGCGCTTGATGTAAATGCTGGTATTTCACTGATGACATTTTTTGGACACTCTTCTGCTGAAATAAATGATGTGGATATTGGCTTTGTGTCGAATCCAATATATGGGTACAAAAATACCGGTAAGTATCCAATGCTTCTGGTGAATGGCTGTACGTCTGCTAACATTTATACAAATTATTCTTTTGCTGAAGATTGGGTAAATACACCAAACCTGGGTGCCATAAATGTTTTGGGACATACAGATATTGGATATGCCAATAATTTAAATCAATACTCAACTTATTTTTATGAATTTCAATTTAATGATGAACGTTATAGAAATCGATCTATAGGGTTTGTTATGAGAAAAGTGATTGATTCTATTGTATCCGTAAATGCATCGATAGATGTGGTTTCTCAGGCACAATGCACTCAAATGAATTTATCTGGTGACCCTGCCATGAGATTATATAGTCCAAGTAAACCGGATTATGCAGTGTATGGGGACAATCAAACAGCTGAACGCAAGTGCGCATTAGCTTCATTGAATGGATTAAATGTAACGGCTAAAGATCCATTTAAAATTATCATTCCGGTAGACAATTACGGTAGTACTCCGAATAAGACAGTTGATATTATCATCAGTCGATATGTAAATAATGTTTTTGTTAAGAATTATCAGATCTCACTTTCCCCAATCTATTATCGAGATACAGCTTCAATTGAAATCATTAACAGCGATGGGAATTACGCAGGTGAGAATAAGTTTATTATTTCTATAGATCCGCTGGATTCGTTACAGGAAATTCAAAAAACGAATAACGTTGCATATTTGAATTATTACATGCCATTGAGTTCTGTTAAATGCATCTATCCATTAAATTATAGTGTAGTCTCCAGTCAGCCTGTTACGTTGGTTGCTCAGCCAACAAATTTATTGATCAATGCAACGGAATATTATTTTGAAATTGATACATCAAAATTCTTTAATAGTCCATTTAAACAAACAGCTGTTGTAACCAGTGGTTCTTTACCAAGCTGGGTTCCTCAGTTGGTATCGAATGTGTCACCTTCAGATAGCATCGTTTATTTTTGGCGTACACGCTTCAAAACAATTCAAGCGCTTGAAGATACCATATGGGATAACAGTTCATTTATTTATATAAAGAATAGTAATCCGGGATGGTCTCAAACAAATGTGGATCAGATATTGGAAAACAATTTGATTGGTTTGAAATATATCCATGCAACGAAAACCTGGTTATATCCAACCACATCCGCTGAATTAAGAGTTCAGGCGTCAGGTGGTGTGGGTTTTGGAGGAGATAGAGATAATACATTATTGAGCATTAATAACCTTCCAATTTTGCAGAACTCTGCATATTATAATTGTGCAGGGGCGGGAGGTTTTGTGCTTTTCATATTAAACCGTTCGTCATTGACACCTATTATTTATACGCCAAATAATTATGGGTGGTCTTACTGTGGTCAAAATTTTGACACAAAACTTGTTCTTGAGATTCTTTATCCAAGCAATACAAATACTCCACCAAGTATCAACTATATATATGGTAGAGATGCTGATGGATTTATTAATGCAGTACAACATACAAATAAAAATGACATTCTGGTTGTATTTAATGCAGGAAGCAGCAGCAAAGAAACATGGCCTGCTAATCTTCAAACGTATTTCAGAGACTCATTACATGCTGGTCAAATTGCAAATTTGACAGATCATAGACAAGCATTTTTATTGGTCACAAAACGTAGTGCATTAACTCCACTAAGTGAAAAGGTAAATACAAGTATTGATGCAGGTACTGTTGTTACAATTGATACTACACTCAATAGCTATTACGACAGAGGAACCATTACGACAAATTTGATAGGTCCATCCAGCAAATGGGGTAAAATGTATTTTGCTATAGATACGTTTGCAAACGACATTGCCACACTAAAATTAATCCGATACAACATCTCCGGTGTTGCTATGGATACGATAACACTTCCAAAGAAAGATTCTTTAGAGATGAATGGTACATATTTGATTGATGGCGTACATACGTATTGCAAATTGTACCTGGATATTGAAGACAATGCTACATTAACTCCGTCGGTGCTTAAGAAATGGCAGATCATATATAACGGAGTACCTGAAGGTTCTCTAAATCCATATGCAGTTGGCTTAGATAAATACAATCCACAAACCCGTGCAGAAGGAGATACGATTCGCTATACGTATCGTTTTGATAATATTTCAGATATAGATTTTAGTCAGCCAATTAAAGTTGTTTATTCAATACGAAATGAATCCGGATATTTAAGACTGGATACGGTTACCTACACCGCATTGACAGCAAAACAAAATATGTCTTTTGAATATAAATTCTCTACAAAAGGTTTAGTAGGTAAGAATTACATTCAGGTATATGTGAATCCTCAATTCCAGGCAGAACAATATTATTCAAACAATATTATTGAAACATCTTTTGTTGTTGAAGCAGATAAAACACAGCCAGTATTGGAAGTTGCATTTGATGGCATTCGGATTTTTGATGGAGATTTGGTTTCTGCAAGTCCGTTAATTAATATTTCATTGCGCGATAACAATCGATATTTATTAATGTCAGATCCGAATAGCATTGAGTTGTTTTTACAATATCCCGGACAATCAACGCCTATACAAATAACATCTACAAGCTCCATGGTGAAAAGCTGGAGTCTGGAGAATGCACGTACCAATACCTTTGTTGCTGAAATACAACCAACAGGTTTGGTTGATGGCACCTATACAATCATTGTACAAGGGATAGATGCTTCAGGAAATAAATCAGCAAACAATCAATACCGCATTACATTTAAAGTAGAGAACAAACCATCTATTTCATATTTCTATCCATATCCAAATCCGTTCTCAACAAATTGTAGATTTGTATTTACCTTAAGCGGAACAAGCGTGCCGGATAAAATGAAAATTCAGATCATGACTGTTTCAGGAAAAATTGTAAAGGAAATATTTAAAGAAGAACTGGGGCCATTGCATATTGGTAATAATATTACAGAATATGCCTGGGATGGAACAGATGAGTTTGGTGATCGGTTAGCGAACGGTGTGTACTTATACCGAGTAATTATAAAGGATGAAAGTCAGTTTTTTGAACACCGTGAAAACGCAGGTGATAAGGCTTTCAAACACGATTGGGGCAAGTTATATATATTAAGATAGATTGGTATTTGTTGGTTTAGAGGATTAATTGGATTGGCATTAGAAATTTATATCTCTTTTAAATAAATAAGTTACGTCACATATTTAAACTTCAATTGTCAATTATGAAAAAAATAATTTTAATAAGTAGCCTAGTGCTCGCTTCAGCTTTTTTATTAGCAGGATTCATCACAAATTCAAATCAAAAAAGTGCTGTTAATACACGTACAGAAGAGTACGCCATTGTGGATGTACTTGAACAAGGTAAGAAAAAAATAATCCGCGTAACTATTGGTGAAGAACCTGCCATTGAAAGAGAATGGGAAAAACAAAAAACAGATCTTTATGGCGATTATACTCCAGTAATGAAAGAACTACATGCATTAAACGAAAAAGGATTTGAAATAGTAAACTCTTCGCTAGCGTTTACTCCGGCCCCGGTCTCTAATGGAAATAGCTTTGGAAGTGGGTATCCAAGAAGTACTTTTCTACTTAGAAAAAAAATACAATAAAAATAATCTTCTAATCTCTTAACTAAACCTATAAGGTTTTTAAAAACCTTATAGGTTTGACCATAAAAATCACATATTATTTCTCATACGTCACAAACGAATACGAGTACACATTTTTTTCATCTGGTTCGTGTGCAATGTTTTCAATTTCTTTCCAGCTTGAAGACAAGGGGTCTAAAAAAGTATCACCTTTAAAATCCTGATGAATGTTAGTTAGATAAAGTTTGTCGCAGACATCAATCGCTTGCTTGATCAGGTCTGCACCGCCAATCACAAATGCTTCTTCGTCGTTATTTTTCTGCGCAATGTCAAAAGCTTCAGTCAATGAGTGAGCCATTACACAGCCTTCAAATACTAAATCCTTATTGCGCGTGATTACGATGCTTGTGCGGCCGGGTAAAGGTTTGCCTATAGATTCGTAGGTCTTTCTTCCCATAATCATGTGATGACCCATGGTAATAGCTTTAAAACGCTTTAGGTCGGCAGGTAAATACCACGGCAATGTATTATCAATACCAATAACTCTGTTTTGAGATTGTGCTACAATGATAGAACGGATCATATTTTATTTCCTTTTAAAAAGTCCTGTACAGACATGCGTTTTTTTCCTTCCGCCTGAATTTCAAGTAACAATAACCAACCATCAGCACAGGCAACTTTGATAAATGTTTTGTTGTCGGATTGAATAGTGCCGACAGCAACATTTGTTTGACTGAGCTCAGGAATAGCTTTAAATACTTTATATGTTTTCTCTGCATGTACAAACCAGGCAGAAGGAAATGGATTTAATCCACGTATAAGATTATTGATTGCAACACACGAATTATTCCAGTCAATGGCTCCAGTTTCTTTATAAATCTTAGGTGCATGAATCGGAGTGCCTTGCTGCGGTGTAGACGTATATTTTTCAGATTCGATCAAACGTACGGTTTTCAATACAAGATCAGCTCCTGATATTTTTAGTTTATTGTAAACGGTTTCGAATGTATCTTCTGCTTCAATAGGAGTTTTATCCTGTAAAAGAATATCACCGGTATCGATCTGATGTTTCAAAAAGAAAGTAGTACATCCTGTTTCTTTTTCGCCATTAATGATTGCCCAATTGATTGGAGCTGCGCCTTGATATTTTGGTAGGAGAGAACCATGTAAATTGAAGGTGCCTATCGAAGGCATTTGCCAGATTACTTCCGGCAGCATTCGGAATGCTACAACAATGAACAGATTGGCGTTATAAGATTTAAGCTCTGCAATAAACGCTTCATCTTTCAACTTCTCCGGTTGCAAAACGGGAATGTTGTATTTTAACGCAGCTTCCTTTACAGCCGAATACTGTATCTTCAAACCTCTTCCGGAAGGCTTGTCCGGAGCAGTAACAACAGCCGCAACATCAAATCCGTTTTCGATTAATATTTCCAAACTGGGTACAGCAAAGTCGGGTGTACCCATATATATAATTCTTAATTTCATACTCTAGTTGTCAGTAGACAGTGGTCAGTTGTCAGTGGAATACATTATACTGTCCACTCGCAACTGATCACTGACCACTAGTTTATTCAAAGTCTGTATACAGTAAATATTTTTTTCTCATAGCCTTATAGATCACCAAATCTTTCTGCCATGTTTGTTTTATCTCAGTAGCAGATTTTTTTTCAATCAGCTGTTGCTTTAATGTTGTTGTTCCTGCGAGTTTATCAAAGAAATTATTTTTTCCGAAGTAACCTGCTTTATCACTAGTGAGTTCATACATTTTAATTACATAGCTTAGATCTACTTCCTTTTTATAAACTACATTTCGCAGATCAAAACCATAGCATTTTTTATTCATGTGCATCGGATCCTTAGACATACCGTCAATACTAACCGGTGTAAATGAAAAGGTAGTATCGGTTGTGAAAGGAGAACCAAGTACCTGGAATGGAAAATACGTACCACGACCAACACTCACATTTGTTCCTTCAAAAATACCTAAAGACGGATACAAGCGAATGGCCTGATTGTTCGGCATATTGGGAGATGGTTTGATCGGTAAAATATACTCGGTATTATGTGTGTAATTTAATACAGCTATAACCGTAAAGTTACATTTTAAACTATCCTTTAACCATTTTTCACCTTGGATCATTTGCGCAAGTTCGCCTACGGTTAAGCCATGCACAATTGGCAAGGGCAGCATCCCAATAAATGATTTCAGTTTCATATCTAAAACAGGTCCGTCTACATAATCGCCATTTGGATTTGGTCTGTCTAATATCAACAATGGTTTGTTGTTTTCAGCACAGCTTTCCATTACCAGATACATCGTTGATATATACGTAAAAAAACGTGCGCCCACATCCTGAATATCATAAATGATAATGTCTACATCAGCTAACTGTTCCGGTGAAGGTTTTTTATTACTGCCATATAATGATACCACAGCAATGCCTGTTTTTTTATCGGTATACGATGCAACATGTTCCCCAGCATCCGCTGTTCCTCTAAAGCCATGTTCCGGAGCATAAATTTTATGAACATTAATACCTAAAGAGATAAGTGTATCTACCAAATGTGTTTTACCAACCATGGCAGTGTGATTTACAACCATGCCTACTTTTTTATTCTTTAATAAGGCCAGGTACTGATCCAGACGTTCTGCACCGACCTTCAATGGCTGAACAATAGCAACAGAATCCGTTGATGCAGTTGAACGTGTAATTGCTTTGGTATCGTTTGCAGGCGGAGTAGAAGAACAGGAAAAAATAAGGTAAATCGGCAAAGCGATAATTATCCCCGCAAAGAATCCTTTTATACGCATAGAAATCTGTATATTTGAATGTATGAACATAGTTCAAAATTAGTAAAATTTGAATCTTTATTACTTTATATCGTCAAGAATACAAAAAAATGATCGGCAGTCATTTTCATCCCTGGTGCATAGGATTGCTGTGGTTATTATTTTTCTGGGTTTTTTATTGTCGATAACTTCTTTATGTATCCTTGATGGCTTCAAAACGAGCATCAGAGAGAAGATCTTCAGTTTTGGCGCACATATTCATTTGACCAAATACGATATTGATAAGTCGTATGAAGAATCTCCTTTTATCATTCAGCCGAACACCCTTGATTCTATAAAAGCGATACCTACAATAGAACATGTACAAGGTGTATCGCATAAGCCTTGTTTGCTAAAATCTTCCACAGAAATTCAAGGAGTAATTTTGAAAGGAGTAGGCCGCGACTTCGATATAAATCGTTTCAAAGGAAATATTATTGATGGCTCATTCATCAAATTTAACGACAGTACCTATTCCAAACAGATCGTTATCAGTGATAAAATTGCAAGTAAATTAACACTGAAGACAGGAGATAGTCTACTGTTATATTTTGTACAAAACCCACCGCGTTACCGTAAAGTAGTTGTTTCCGGAATTTATCAGACTGGCTTAGAAGAACTGGATGAATTATTTATCATTGGCGACATTCAATTGAACAGAGTGTTGAGTGGTTGGTCTCCCAAACAGATCGGTGGATTGGAAATATATGTATCCGATTTTAATCAATTGGATTCTACTGCAAGTGAGGTGTATCATCAAATGGATTATGATATGCAGATACAACTTATTACAGATAAGTATCTGCAGATATTTGATTGGCTCAATTTATTGAATCGGAATGTGTCTATATTTCTGGCCTTGATTATGGGCGTTTCATCTTTTGTGATCATTGCTACCATTATTGTAATGGTTATGGAACGTACACCTATGATCGGCTTACTGAAAGCTTTCGGAACAACAAATAAGGAAGTAAGTAGGATTTTTCTCTGGAATGGTTTCCGAATTATTCTGATTGGTATGGCTACCGGAAATGCTGTAGCACTGGGCTTGTGTGCGATTCAATATTATACAGGCATTATTCCGTTGGATGCGGAAAATTATTTCATGAGCTCTGTACCAATTGAATTTCCGTGGCTGGCAATTGCGTTGGTAAACATAGGAGCACTGTTAGCTTTTACTGTTATTCTTGGAGCTCCAGTTAGATTTATTTCCAGAGTAACTCCAGTAAAGGCAATAAAATTCAATTAAGATTTTATTGCGTTGAGTTGAAATTTCATTTAGTTAATCATTAAGCAAAGCGGATAAATATCTAAAACCGTTAGCTAAAGCACAACGGCAATGAAGCGCGGCAGAACATTTAATAATGTTCTGCCGCGCTTCATTGCCGTCACATTTATGTGACGGATTAAATTGATTTAGATAAGAATAGTTGAGTCAGCATTAAAAACTAAATGCGCTCCTTTACAGGTATCCAGATCTCTTCTTCTGAATCGGGATCGTTGTTTTTATATTTCTCGCCCATCAACGCAAAGTGCGGTCGATCATCCAATACATAATCTGATTGCGGCAACCAGTTCTTAAAAATAAACTCATAGGTTTTATAGCCCTCTACAGCCGGACCTTTATGAATAAATACTGCATATAAACCCGTTGGAATTATTAGTGTTTGTAGATCGCTTGATGGATAGCTTAATTTATCTGCTTCAACGGCAGCCCACTTTACAAAAGATTTAGCAGGATTGAAGTTGCTAAAAAAAGTAATGTCACTATAAAGTTCAACTGAATATAAATTAGCATTTGCAGGCAGATTCAATTGCTTTACTTTGGGCATGAAATTCTTCCAGAGTTCTGTAGTCTTGTTCTCTGCAAAAGACATTTGAATGCTGTTTCCCAGCATTTTTTTTTCAGTGAAGAGTTCTATTCTGGAAAACATACGTCAATCGTATTAAACCTTTGGATGATATGTTTGAAAAAGGCTTTTAAACTTCATAAGTAGCACACCAAAAATTGCTTCTCTGAAAATATTCATAGACATTTTGGATGTACCACGTGTTCTATCCATAAAAATAATAGGAACTTCTTTTAATTTGAAGCCGTATTTCCAGCATAAAAATTTCATTTGTATCTGAAATGCATAACCTACAAATTTTACTCTCTTATATGGAATTGTTTCAAGAACTTTTCTGCTATAACATTTGAATCCTGCTGTTGCATCTTCTACCGGCATACCAGTGATTAATTGTACATATTTTGTCGCGAAGTACGACATCAATACTCGACCAATGGGCCAGTTTATTACCGTAACACCATGTACATAACGGCTGCCGATAGCCACATCTGCACCTTCTTCACAGGCAGCATGCAAACGGATTAAATCATCGGGATTGTGTGAAAAATCAGCATCCATTTCAAACATGTAATCATATTTGTGTTCGATGCCGTAAGTAAATCCTGCAATGTATGCCGTACCCAAACCAAGCTTACCTTGACGCTGTATCATGAAGATACGTTCTGGAAATTTTAATGCATAGGTTTTTACCAGTTCTGCTGTACCATCCGGCGAGTTATCTTCAATAACCAGCATATCAAACGGTACAGACAGCGTCATGACTTTGTCAATCAGCAAACCAATGTTTTCTATTTCGTTGTAGGTTGGAACAATTACGAGATTTTTACTCATGTTCAAAGTTAAGGATTGTTTTATGAAAGGAGAATAGATGACACTATATTTTCACCGAAGGATAGTGTGAATTTCTGCTCCTTATAAGCTTAACGCTAAATTACGGGCACTTTGTATACATTCACCCAAAGAGATGGAATTTGTCCAGTTGGAAGTGAAATAAATAGTACTTTCCTCTAATGTATTTAACTCTTTTCGAGCCACTTTTAAATGTATATCGTATTGAGGAATAGCTTTTTCCCAACCGGCAATGTAAACAAAAGTCGGATCACCCGTTATACTCAGATCTTTTTTTAGCTGAGCTACAGCTCGCTCTTTGATCTCTTCTTCATTCAAGTTGCTGTATTCCGGATGATACATTCCGCCTATAAAAGAAGTGGTAAGTATTTCATCCTCCGGACAACGCTCTTTGAAAATACTGCTGTTCCATATCGTACCTGCAAGAAATGAAGACTCAACAGAAGGATATAAGCAACCAAATCCACGCATGGCATGACCTACATCTTTGCTTTTGAATGCTGCATATACAGCTTTAATAGGAGCATACCGAACCTTGTTTAACTGAGCTGCGCTATCGGAAAAATGTTCTTGCAATAATTCAGCTGCGTTAAATGCGGTGCCGCAAAAAACAACTTTATCAGCTATCATGTTTTCAATGCTCGCTCCATTTTTTTGAATCGCAATGCTTAATCCAGCTTCATGTTTTGAAACGGAAACGACTTTTGTTTGCAATGAAAGATTTGAAATCCGACTTGCAAGTGTATTGGTTAATGTTTGAAGGCCACCTTTAAGCGAGGCTGTACGTCGTCGCGAACCAAAACCTTTTTTGAAAACACCTTTAATGATGCTGCCATATTCTTTTTCCAATGCAACCAACGACGGAAATGTTTCTTCGATCAATAATTGTTTAATATCACCAGCATAGACGCCAGTTGCAAAAGGATCTATGGTGTATTGAGTAAACTCTTTTGAAAAACGACGGGTGAAAAAATCATATACCGATTCATTTTCAACAGTCTTGGAGGTGTTAAAGATTTCTTTGAAAATTGTTCTTTTAGTTTGAAAAGAAAAGAAAGAAGAGAATAAAAATGAAAGCGGTCCGGATGGGACCTGCTGTACACGACCATTTTTATAAATGAATCTGTTCTTATTAACCAAAGCTGCATCTTCAATAGAAGAACTAAGATTGAGTTCATTTAAAAAAACATCAAAAGCTGCATCAATCAAAATAGAATTTGGACCGACTTCCAATAAGTACTCATTTACTTTAACTGAATTTATATAACCACCTGTTCGAGAAGAAGATTCAAGAAGTATATAAGGCTTCTTTGCTTTCTCCAATTCGTAGGCGAGTGTCAACCCAGATATACCTGCTCCGATTATAACGATCATATTCTCTTTGATAACTCTAAATTATTAGTAAATCTTCAGTATTTTTGTAAAAATCTCATAAAAATGAAAAATAAATGTGTGTTTTTGGATCGCGATGGAGTAATCAACGTGGACAATGTCAATTATACCTATAAAGTTGAAGAATTCAAGATCATAGATGGTGTTATACCAGCATTAAAAATGTTAAAAGATGCGGGATATTTATTGATCATCATTACAAACCAATCTGGCATTGCAAAAGGTATTTACCAGCACGATGATGTATACAAATGTCACGGTTATTTTGATAAAGAATCAGGCAATTTAATAGATGAATATTTTTATTCTCCATACCACCAATCAACTTCTGAATCCTTATCCCGTAAGCCAGGTTCATTAATGTTTGAAAAAGCAATTGCAAAATACGATATCGATCTTGCACACTCGTGGATGGTGGGAGACAGAGAGCGCGATATCATTCCAGCAAACAATCTTAATATTCCAACGATCTTAATTGAAGAATTTCCGAATACAGAAACAAGCGCTAAGTATAAAGTGGATTCGTTGTTTGAAGCAGCGGAGCTAATTTTGAAAAGTAATAGGTAATAAGTTTTACGTTTTAAGAATCGTTTCATTATAAGAAAAGCCTCTCGCTAATTAAGCAAGAGGCTTTTCTTATAATATGATTTAAAATATTCGTTTACTATATGTACATCTTAAAATCTATTACTTATAACCTAGAACTTTCAACATGCTTTCTTTCGTCTGCTCAGGTGCAAATAAATCGTAGGTAAAAGTACCGTCTGCATTTTTATTTATCAGGATGTGTTTCGGTGCAGGTACCAAACAATGCTGTATGCCACCATATCCGCCGAGCGATTCCTGGTATGCACCTGTATGGAAGAAGCCTATGTATTGAGGCTCTTTGTTATCCAGTTCAGGCATAAACAATAAGTTTTGATGGGCTTCTGAATTGTAGTAATCCATACTGTCGCAGGTAATACCACCAAGCTTTACCTTTTTATATGGCTTGTCCCAGCCGTTTACTGCAAGCAATAAATATTTTTGATTCAAGCCCCAAACATCCGGAAGGGTAGTGATGAAGGAACTATCGATCATATACCATTCTTCTTTATCATTCTGCAATTTACTGCCCAATACAGAATATACAGCAGCTCCGCTTTCGCCAACCGTAAAGCTTCCAAACTCTGTAAAGATATTTGGTGTTGGTACACCTTCGTCTTCACATACACGTTTGATTGTTTTAACGATCTGGTCGGCCATGTATTTATAATCGTATTCAAAATGAACAGAAGTCTTTATTGGCCAGCCACCGCCAATATCAATGCTATCCAGATCCGGATTTATTTTTTTCAATGTACAGTACATATGTACAAAGCGGCTTAATTCACTCCAGTAATACGTAGTATCTTTAATACCTGTATTGATAAAGAAGTGCAGCATTTTTAGTTTGAACTTCGGATTTGATTCGATCTTCTCTTTGTAAAACTGAACTACGTCATTGTATCTGACACCCAGGCGTGAAGTATAAAATTCAAACTTCGGTTCTTCATCTGTAGATAAACGAATTCCTAAATTACAGGTTGTGTTGACGCCTTTTTCGTATGCCTCAATTTCCTCAAAATTATCTAAGATCGGAGTACAGTTAAAGCCTTCATTCACTAACCCACAGATATAGTCCGTATACTCAATACGTTTAAATCCATTGCAAATGATGTTCGTGTCTTTCGTTATTTTATTTTTTTCAAACAGAATACGAACAATCGGAATGTCATAGGCAGATGAAGTTTCAATATGTATATCATTCTTCAATGCCTCTTCCAATACAAAACTGAAATGAGAAGATTTGGTGCAATAGCAATAGGTATAGGTACCGTTGTAATTATTATCAATAATGGCCTGATTGAATAAGTGTTTCGCCTTTTGTATCTGAGAACTTATTTTTGGTAAATAGCTTAACTTTAAAGGTGTTCCAAATTTTTTGATCACATCCATTAAAGGAAATCCATTAAAATGTAATTCATTGTTGACCAACTTAAACTCTTCGGTAGGAAAGTAAAAGGTTTGGTCAATAAGGTCAAAATATTTATCCATGTATGGGCTTTTGTAAATACGAATTGTCTGCAATAATCACATAAAAAAAAATACTATGCAATTGAAACGTATGAAAGTCATTAAGAAATAATATTGAAAATGATGCATTTTATCTGACTGCCTGATTTATAGCCTGTTTAAAATGAATAAGGGCGTTAGAGGAATTGAATTTTCTGCTGATAAATAGGCAAAAATGATGCATCTTTGTAGTTCAATACAATTTATGAATCGTTTATGAATCCTGAGTTCTTATTAAAAGAATCAATAGCTAAAGGCTTACTGCAAGAATTTTCTATAACTGTTGCACCTGAAACCATTTTACTTGAACCAACACGCAAAGATTTTGAAGGTTCTTTAACGTTTGTTGTTTTTCCTTTTATCAAACAGGCAAAGGTTGCTCCAGAGCAGCTTGGTTCACGCATCGGTGCTTTTTGTCAGACAGATATTCCAACAGTTATTTCTTCGTTTAATGTAGTTAAAGGCTTTTTGAATATCGTTTTCAACGACGCACTTTGGGTAGAACAATTATATACCAACTTTCTTCGAGAAGATTATGCGCAGTTATCTGATGGCAAAGGCGAAAAAGTAATGGTGGAATACTCTTCACCGAACACAAACAAACCTTTGCACTTAGGGCATTTGCGAAACAACTTTTTAGGATACTCGATCAGTCAGATCTTAAAGGCCAATGGCTTTGATGTGATCAAAGCAAACCTTGTAAACGATCGAGGAATTCATATTTGTAAGTCAATGATTGCATATCAGAAATCCGGTTCGGGGGAAACTCCCGTAAGTACAGGTATGAAAGGTGATCATTTGGTTGGTAAGTATTACGTAGCATTTGATAAACAATTAAAGAAAGAAGTTGAAGCGCTTGTTGAAACGGGTATTTCAGAAGAGCAAGCTAAAAAAGAAGCACCTATTCTAAAAGAAGCGCAGTCGATGTTATTGAAATGGGAGCAAGGCGACAAAGAAGTATACGATCTTTGGAAAACCATGAATGGCTGGGTGTACGAAGGTTTTAATGCTACTTATAAAAAGATTGGTGTCGACTTCGATCATTTCTATTACGAATCAAATACCTATTTATTAGGAAAAGATATTGTTGAAGAAGGCTTAGCTAAAGGCGTATTCAACAAACGAGCAGACGGTTCGGTTTGGATCGATCTTACAGCAGAAGGTCTGGATGAAAAGCTTGTGTTACGTTCAGATGGAACATCGGTATACATCACACAGGATTTAGGTACTGCAGAATTGAAGTACAATGATTTTGGCTGCAAACGTTCAGTATATGTAGTTGGCAACGAGCAGGACTATCATTTTGTAGTCTTGATTCATATATTGAAAAAATTAGGTAAGCCATATGCAAATGGTGTATATCACATGTCATATGGAATGGTTGATTTACCTAGCGGTAAAATGAAATCACGTGAAGGCACTGTAGTAGATGCAGACGACCTTGTTAACGAAATGATTGAAACAGCCAAAGAGCGTACCTTAGAGCAAGGTAAAACGGATGGTTTTACAGAAGCAGAGGCTACACATTTATATGAAATCGTTGGTTTAGGTGCCTTAAAGTATTTCCTGTTAAAGGTAGATCCTAAAAAACGTATGATGTTTAATCCGGAAGAATCCATCGAATTTCAAGGGCATACCGGTCCATCTATTCAATACACATACGCACGTATTTCAGCAATCCTTCGCAAGGCCGAAGAATTAAATATCAAAGAAGCGTTACCGGCAGGATATAAACTGGAAAAGCTGCACCCGTATGAAGTATCTGTATTGGAATTGTTAAGCAGATTTCCGGAAAAAATTCGCGAAGCCGGTGTAGAGTATAGTCCTTCTACCATTGCAAATTATATATTCGACGTTGCCAAAGAATACAATCGTTTTTATGCAGAAGTTTCGATCTTCCATGAAGAAGACGAACTAATCAAATCTTTTAGAATTGCCTTTTGCAGAGCAGTTGCTAAAACAATTAAGGATGGTATGTTGTTACTAGGTATAGAAGTACCTGAAAAAATGTAAATCTATGAATGTTTCAAAAATTAAAACTCTTTTATTTATGGCATTTCCATACTCAATCCTTATGTTTTTCTCATCTTGTTTGGGAATTAACAGCGACGTTAAAAACAGACCTATGACCGAAAATGTATCAAAACCAACAACAAGTATTTATGATATTGAAGTTGTTACAATAGATGGAAAGGCATTTGATCTCCATACGTTAAAAGGGAAAAAGATTCTTATTGTTAATACAGCTTCAAAATGCGGGTATACTCCTCAATACGAAGAGCTGCAGCAGCTTCATACACTGCATGGAGATTCTCTTACAATCCTTGGGTTTCCGTGTAATGATTTTGGCGGCCAGGAGTCCGGTACTGAAACTGAAATTGCTACTTTTTGTACTAAAAACTATGGTGTAACATTTCAAATGTTTGAAAAGCTTCATGTTAAAGGAGATGAACAACATCCTTTATATAAATGGCTTACAACACCAACATTAAATGGATGGAACAAAGATGCTCCAAGCTGGAATTTCTGTAAATACTTAATAAGCGAAAATGGAGAGCTGTTAAATTACTTCGGTTCAGGTGTAAAGCCCATGAATCAGGTAGTGCTGGACGCAATCAAAAAATAAAGCAGAACGTTGTTTTATATAAAAAATGCCATCCCGACGGATGGCATTTTTTATTAAGTCAAATTGAGGTATATTTAGCAACGAACTGATTCTTCCACATATTTCCTTCAATATTGAAACGTACGTTTGTTATAGCAGATATTCATGGTTGTATTAAAAGTTTAAAAGCTTTAATCGAAAACCAGCTGCAGCCGACAAGTGAGGATCAATTCATTTTTCTGGGAGACTATATAGACCGGGGACCTGACAGCAGAGCTGTTATTAATTATCTGATAGACATAAAAAACAGCTATAGAAATTGTGTCTTTTTAAGAGGCAATCACGAGCAGATGTTTATCGATGCTCAAAATTCAATGCAAGCTCACAATCGGTGGATTCTTAGTGGAGGAGAACAGGTGATGATTTCCCATGGGTTGAAAAATCATGACCATGTTCCATTTCATTTTCAGGAGTTTATAATAAATACAAGTTATTACTTTCAAGATGAGCGATATATCTTTGTGCATGCAGGCTTAAACCATTTAGCAGAATTGCCGTTGAAAGATTATAATGCAATGATGTGGATCCGTGAATTTCATGTCACAAAACAGTTAACTGGTGGACGGATCCTGATTCACGGACATACACCAACAACTCTGGATATTATCAAACTACAGGTTGCAACTGCTGATACACAACTTGAAATATGCCTGGACAATGGTTGTGTATTCAAAGGACAACGAGAAGGAATGGGCAATTTGCTTGCATTAGAATTGAAAACAAATACATTATTTATACAAAACAATATTGACTTTTAATTCCAACACATTAATGAACACAAATTATTCTGACTGTCTATTAACCGAAGTTGCCTGGGAAGTATGTAATCAGGTTGGTGGTATTTACACTGTTATCCGTTCCAAAGTGCCTACTATGACAGAGGTTTGGGGCGATCGGTATTGTTTGGTAGGCCCATACTTTGCAAACAAAGCTATAGCTGAGTTTGAACCAATCGATAATTATGACGATGTCTTTGGTCAGGCAGTCTTGAAAATGCGCGACTTAGGTTATGAAGTACATTATGGATATTGGTTGGTATCAGGCAGACCTAAAGTAGTATTGATAAATCATTTCTCTGCATTTTACAGATTAGGTGAAATCAAATACAGTCTTTGGGAAAATCACGGTATATCAAGTCCTGAAGGAGATGATCTGTTAAACCAGGTTATAGCTTTTGGTTTCTTAGCTAAAGTATTTCATCAGCAATTAGATCATGCAAAAGGCGACTTACAATGTGTTGCTCATTTTCATGAATGGATGACAGGTACTGCAATCCCTGAAATGCGCAGAGAAAATGTAAAGGCTTCTATTGTATTTACTACGCACGCAACCATGTTAGGGCGCTACTTAGCGATGAATGATCCTAATTTTTATGACAATTTACCTAACTATGATTGGAATAAAGAAGCAGTAAATTTCAATATAGAAGCTGCTGTAAAAATTGAACGTGCAGCAGCACATGGAGCAAACGTATTTACAACTGTGAGTGAAGTTACCGCTCGTGAATGCGAATCGTTATTAGGAAGAAAGCCGGACTTGTTATTGCCCAATGGTTTAAACATCGAACGCTTTACTGCTCTTCACGAATTTCAAAACTTACACAAAGAATACAAAGATCAGATCCATGAATTTGTGATCGGACATTTCTTCCAGAGTTATACATTCGATTTAGATAAAACCTTGTATTTCTTCACATCAGGTAGATATGAATATAAGAACAAAGGTTTTGATATTACTCTAGAGGCTTTAGCCCGCCTTAACTGGAGATTAAAAGAAGAAAATACAGATACAACGGTTGTAATGTTCTTTATAACAAAACAGCCGTTCCATACCATCAACCCTCAGGTACTTCAATCCAGAGCAGTGATGGAAGAGGTTAGAAGCAACTGCGATGCGATTGTACAACAATTAGGTGATAAGTTATTTGAAGCTGCAGCATCAAGCAGTGATTTAAAATTACCTGACTTAAATAAATTTGTCGATGAATACTGGAAGCTGCGTTTGAGAAGAACATTGCTTTCATGGAAGTCACACGAATTACCCAAAGTTGTTACACACAACTTAGTCTACGATAATCAGGATGAAATTTTGAATTCAATCCGCAATTCAAATATGATCAACAACCAACACGATAAAGTGAAGATTGTATATCACCCGGATTTTATTGCAAGTACCAACCCATTGTTTGGTATGGAATACGGACAGTTTGTACGTGGTTGTCACTTAGGTGTGTTCCCGAGTTATTACGAACCTTGGGGTTATACTCCGCTTGAATGTATGGCTTCAGGTGTACCTGCTACAACATCGGATTTGGCTGGATTTGGAGATTATGTATTGAAAAACATTCCGAATAACGAAAACAAAGGTATCTATGTAACAAATCGTTTCCATAAGAGCTACCACGACGCTGCACAGCAACTCGCAGATCAAATGTATCACTTTGTACACTTGTCGCGCAGAGACCGTATTACGCAACGTAACAGAGTGGAGAGCGCTTCCGAACATTTTGACTGGCAGAACTTAGGTAGCTACTACGATAAAGCACATCGCCAGGCTTTTTCAATAGCGGTAAATAACTGAGAGTGGTCAGTAAATATTAGTCAGTTTTCAGTAAGGAATTGACAAAATTATATCAGAGTGGTCAGTCGGCTTTTTTGCCCGTCCGACCACTCTGTTTTTTTTAGAAAATATATAAAACAATAATTGCAGCAACGTTACAAACAGAAATTTATTATAGGCAATAAATATTCAAAAAGTCGTTTTTAGAAAAAATAACATTCTAAAAACATGAATCAGAAAATGCTTTTTTTATTAGCGGCTTTAATGCCGGCGATGATTTTTTCTTGTAAAAGAAATAACGAACCAACACCGAGTGTAACCTATCCCAATTTTTCGCAATTAAAAGTAGGTAACTATTGGATCTACGAACAGTTCGATATTAGTTCTACTGGAGATGCCACATCAAGAAATATATTCGACAGTTGTTATGTCGAAAAGGATACCATTATAAAAGGAAATACATATTTTAAAATTGTAAAGCCACTGTGGTATGATAGAACTAAAAAGGAAGTTTTATTTCAGAGAGATTCTTTACATTATATAGTAAATTCAAATGGGGAGATATTATTTTCTTCTCAGGATTTTACAAATGCATTAGAAGCCTGGTACATTATCAGTCCAGTATATGATACCATTAGTAGAATTACAAGAAAAATGACAGATAAAGGAATTGCTGTAAGTACATTTGCAGGAACATTTAAAACATTGAATGCGCAAGAAACACATGCAATGTATCCTATGTGGACATCTGCTGGCAACCCGAGATACAGAGATGCAAGATATGCAAAGAATGTTGGAATTGTAATTGAAACACTTCTCTTTTTCGTATCAAGTCCGGATTATGCAGAAAGGCGATTGGTGCGTTATCATTTAAATTGATGTTGTAATATATTCATATTGCAACATCAATTAGTATCAGTCAAGAATAAAAAATGCCGGTCTATATAGCCGGCATTTTTTATTTATTTAATCATTAGCCCCTAAGTAAAATTAAAACCCTGCCTTGATATAACTCCAGCCTTCGTGCTGTCTTACGATCAGATGTGCAATAGCAGAAGGTACAACCGAACAAAACGATAGGATAGAGGTACTGCTTAAATTCTTTTGATTGAGTGAATTCTTACAGACTAAAAATTGAATTCCTCTTTCATGTAACTGCTCTAAGGTATTTGTCAATGGTGCATTCTGTAAAATTAAATCAATACCCGGTCCGTTCATTACAAGTTCAATCGAAACAGATGGCAGTGCATTTAAAATATTATTGAGCTGACTGATCGTAGCTTTCTGAACCAATATATCATTGCTTGAAAGTTGAATGACTACTTTATATGCAACTGACATCTATTCAGATTATTTTTTATTTCGCTTTACAGTTACCGTTTCACCACCGATGCCCCAGTTGTCTGTTGAAACTTCGTCAATTACAACAACCGTGGTTTGCGGATTTTTATCCAGCACTTTAACAAGCAGATCTGTAACGCCTTTGATCAATTCAGCCTTTTGTTCAGCGGTTACGCCTTCATCTGTAATTTTAATATTTACGTACGGCATGGTTCGAATATATGCGTTTATAGAAAACTAGTTATTGATAAGGCTATGCATTTTGTTGCGGTTGTGCTGCATTGATTGAGCTCAATACTTCATTTGTTACATCTTTACCGCCAGTCAAATTAGTATACAACGCACCAATTGAATAGATCGGTCCCCATGGAATACCCCACCAACCAAATACCAATGTAGATAGTGTATGAAAGATACTGTGTCTGGTAGTAGATTCGCCAGCCTTAATAAAGTACACATCACTGCTGTGCTTAAAAGTCATTACAATAATGGAAAAACAATATTGAAATACTACAAATTTAGCACCTCGAGCTAATTCTCTGTTGATGTCATTGTTTGTTAATCCTTCTACATTTTTAATTGCTGCCATGGGGGATGGGTTTTTATGGTTTATAAAAATTACAGTTTTAAAATAGTAAACTCAACTCGACGATTTAGTTTTTTTGTTTCCTCAGTATCGTTACTGGCAATCGGTTTCGTTCCGCCAAAGCCTTTGGTAGTGATCCGTGTATGTACGATGCCTTTATTTATTAAATAATCCCTCACAGTGTTTGAACGGTCCTGAGACAATTTTAAATTCAACTCGGGGTTACCGACATTATCCGTATGGCCATCTATTTCAATAGACATGTTGGGATTGTTTTGAAGAATAATAAATAATTTATCAAGTTCCACATAAGACTCCGGACGCAGTGTTGCTTTGCTCATATCAAAAAAGATATTATTCAATTGTACTGTTTGGCCAATCTCAATGGGTACTAAAAATAGATCCTGGTTGATCTCTTTGTATTCAGCAACTGTTGTCAGATCAATATTGTTTGAAACAGGAATAAAATTGCCGCCATTAGCATTGAAGCTGTATTGAACACCATAAGGCAATGTTATTCTATAATTACCTGTAACCGGATCTGAGATTGCCTGTCCGATCTCTTTTCCTGTAAGTAAGGAATGATAGGTAATGCGGGCAGATACAGGTTGATTCGTTTTTGCATTGATCACTTTACCGCTGATCAAAACTGTTGGATTGGGTCTTTCTGTATGGGTTAATTTTATGCGTACAATGTCGTAGCTAAAACCATATCCTGTCTTATCTGAAACCATATAGGCGTATTCACCTCTAGCATCTAAGGTATAATATCCATCCCAGCCGGAACTATTCACATTACTATCTAAGTTTATAGGAGCAGACCAGTTTTTCCAGGTATCATCTAAACGTTTGGTCATCCAGATATCTCTGCCTCCTTTACCTCCCGGTCTGTCAGATGAAAAATACAATGTGCTATTATCAGACGCCATAAAAGGAGTAGACTCTGTAAATTTTTTTGTATTGATCGATTTTATATAAACAGGTTTTGCCCATTGATTGGGACCGGTTTTAAAAGATACGTAAAGATCATTAATTGACTCATCGTTGTAATTCAATTTGCTAGATTTAGAAAAAGCAAGTATCAATGTTTTTCCATCCGGACACATCCACATAGCCGTTGCATAGCCTCGGCTCATGAAATCGTAATCCTTGATGTTCATTGCTTCGGGTTCACTCCAGCCGGTTGTTGTTTTCATCACATACGAAAATCCGCTTCCTGTATATTCTCCATCGTGATATGCGCCACGGATGTATATAATATTGCCATCGGCACTTATGCTGGAGATGCTGTTATACCTGCGCATATTAAATGGCTTCGACATACGTTTACCTCTTGTCCATGCACCATTCACATCTTTTTCTGAATACCAGATATCTTCTGTGTCTGAATAATAATTGGATTTTGTATTGGCCGGATGTCCTTCAATCACATAATATAAGATCTTACCATCCGGAGAGATAATAGGGGAAACATCATTGAATTCAGTATTAATGTTAGGGCCCAGATTACGGCGAATAGAATCCTGCGCATGAATAACAGGGGTGACACATATTGTAAATAAAATCAACAAAAAGAATTGCTTCATAGTAAAAAGAAATGAGTATTGATTTATAATCGGATGATAACGTAATCTAATTATAAATCAATACAAAGCCTATCATTTAATTCTTGAATTTCTTTACCATCAAGGCTGCTATATGTCCTCCAAATCCAAACGTATTACTGATCGCTATATTTACTTCTTTAGAAACTGCTTCATTCAATACGATGTTCAATTTGTCGTATCCATCTGCAATAGCAGTTGTATTGATCGTTGGCGGGATCATATCTTTCTGGACAGCCTGGATACAAATGATTGCTTCGATCGCACCGGCAGCACCAAGCAAATGCCCGGTCATAGATTTGGAAGCACTGATCGATGCATTCGATGCATCACCAAATAAGCGCTGAATTGCTTTCAATTCACTTTGATCACCGATGGGAGTAGAGGTCGCATGTGGATTGATGTAGTCTACATCAGCAGCCGAAATACCTGCGTCTTCTAATGTTAATTTCATACCCATATATGCACCATCACCTTCCGGATGTGAGCCTGTTAAATGGTATGCGTCTGCACACATACCACCGCCAATCACCTCACACAGTATGGTAGCACCACGCTTAACAGCATGCTCATAATCTTCGAGTATAATTGCGCCGGCACCTTCGCCCATAACAAATCCGTCTCTGTTCGGATCAAATGGTCGTGAAGCTGCTGCAGGATTTTCATTTTGCGTAGACAAAGCCTTTAATGCTCCAAAGCCACCGATAAGACTTTCATTTATCGGAGCATCCGAACCACCTGTTATGATCATGTCTGCCTTATTCCAGCGAATGTAATTAAAGGCATCGATTACAGATGTTGTAGAAGATGCGCAAGCGGACACAGTAGTGTAATTAATACCGCGCAAACCATATTTAATGGAGATCACTCCGGATGCAATATCGACAAGTATTTTAGGGACAAAATAGGGATTGAATCGGGGAGTACCATCACCTTTTGCATACTCCATAATTTGTTCCTGCGTTGTAAGAATACCGCCGTTGCCAGATCCCCAGATTACGCCGATACGATCACGGTTCAATGCATCAAAATTTATATTTGCTTGTTCAATGGCTTCCTTCACAGATACCAATGCATATTGTGTAAACAGATCGTATTTGCGCGCTTCACCTTTTTCAAAATGATCTAATGGATTGTATCCTTTAATTTCGCAGGCAAACTTTGTTTTGAATTTTTCTGTATTGAAATAGGTAATGGGTGCAGATCCGCTTTTACCGGCAATTAAATTATTCCAAAACTCTTCTGATGTATTTCCAATGGGTGTAAGTGCTCCTATACCCGTAACAACTACTCTTCTCATGTAACTATTCAATATATTCGATTGGTAAAAATAACGGAATCTTGGCAAATAGTAATCCACAAAACCCAATTAATGAGGTTGAAGGGTAATTTTTAATCAGACTGAATAGTGATTTTTTATATCAATTGAAAAGTGTATTTTGAGTTCAAATTAAGAGTTAAATGGAAAAAATACATGCAACCACCGTTGTTGCAATCAGACATAACGGACAGTTATCAATAGGGGCAGACGGACAAGCAACCTTAGGAAATACAGTAGTCAAAGGGCATGTCAAAAAAGTCCGGAAGCTAATGGATGGCAAAGTATTGTGTGGCTTTGCTGGTTCCACAGCCGACGCTTTTACGCTACTGGAACGGTTTGATGAAAAGCTGACTACCTACAACGGCAATATGAAACGTGCTGCTATTGAACTTGCCAAAGACTGGAGAACTGATCGCTATTTGCGTAAGCTGGAAGCCATGATGATCGTGGTTAATAAAGATGAACTGCTTCTTATTTCAGGTACAGGCGATGTGATTGAACCTGATAATGATATCTTATCCATCGGTTCAGGCAGCATGTATGCACAATCTGCAGCAGCTGCTTTGAAAAAACACGCAACACATTTATCCGCACCGGAAATGGTTAAAGAAAGTTTAACAATTGCAGCAGATATTTGTATCTATACAAATCACAATTTTATTATTGAAACAGTTTCAATATGATTACCATTTACCATAACCCACGATGTCAGAAAAGCAGAACGGCATTGCAGCACATTCAAACAGTAGATAAAGATATTAAGGTTGTTGAGTATTTAAAGAATCCTCCTTCAGCGAAAGAACTCAAGGAAGTATTAGAACTTTTACAACTTAAACCATTGGATATCGTTAGAAAAAAAGAGCAGTTGTTTATTGATGAATATAAGGATGGTTCCTATACAGATACACAATGGTTAAAAATCTTGGTTGAAAATCCGATATTGATTGAACGTCCGATTATAATAAAAGGCGACAAAGCAATCATAGCACGTGATGAAACAAGTTTAAAGAAAATTAAATAATCAGCATTACTTTTTATGATAAAGAGAAACATATTTACACTGATCTTATTATTTTTAACATTGGTTTCCTTTGGTCAATCAGATACTCCATCAAGAAAAATAGTTAATATAGGAACCTTTATTGGTATCGGTGGTGCATCCATATCGCCAATACCCACGCTTGATCTGCGTTATAGAGGTACAACACTTCGCATCGCTCCCGGGTATAAGTATAATGGGCTAGGTATTACGCAGGAGTTATTTCCTTTGTCTAAATCTTTTTATAATGTGTATTGGCTGGCTTCAGCCTATTATGTTCAGGGTACGCAAGAAAATGTACATCCCAATGTTACTACAGATTATACATCGATCTCTGGATTAGTAGGACTTAAATACTACATGGGTACACGCTTTTTTTCTGAACTTCAATTAGGAATTGAAAACAGAAAAAAAACAACTCCCGGTTATGATGCAACAACTAAAACATCTCCGTATTTTGAATTCGGAATTGGAATTAATCTCTTTAGAAATTATCCTAAGAAAACAGTTGTAATCAATGCCGACGAATAGATGAACTTTTTAGCACACATATTTCTTTCGGGTAATGATAACGAGTCTATGATAGGTAACTTTATAGCAGATTCAGTTAAAGGAAAAGAAATATTGGCATATAGTACAGAGATTCAACAAGGCATTCAATTCCATCGTTTCATTGATCATTACACAGATACACATGCAATAATCAGCGAAGGAAAAAAAATCCTCTCTCCTTATTTTGGTAAATACAATTCAGTAGTGATGGATATTTACATGGATCATTTTTTAGCTAAAGATTGGAATACGTATTCAAACGTTCCGCTCGTTGCATATTCAGATTCTGTTTATAAAATTCTTACTACGCATAAAACGATCCTTCCTGAGCGTCTTCAGGAGATGCTTCCTTACATGATAAAGCAAGACTGGCTAACAAATTATGCTTATTTTCATGGTATGGAACAGGTCTTTAAAGGCATGTCAAGACGGGCATCCTTTGTTTCACATATGGAAGATGCAACGTCTATATTAAAACTTCATTATCAGGAAATGCAGGATTGTTTCGATCATTTTTTTCCGGATCTGATGCAGGCATCTAAAGAATACAATAAATAATCAAATATATCTTATTGATTTAAAGATATTTAAAAACGTGGCACATATTTTGAACAGAATTAATTCAGAATTGTTTCTCTAATTCAACAATTCATATTTCTGATTGTTACTATTCAAACTTTAAATTGTAACTTTATCTTAAGACTTATCAAATCAACGTATAATATAAAATAAACTACTATTATGAAAATCATAATTTCAAAATTATCATTCATTGTATTTCTTGTTTCAATGTTTGCAGCTGCAAATACATTCGCACAGAAAGAAAAAGGAGGAGCACCAACCGTGACATATGTTAATGCTGATGCAGTTTTGAAAAAAGTTTATACGAAAGAAGAATTGGAATTGTTGGGTAAACTTGAGCTTACAACCATCTACCAGGAACGTATTGCAATCATTACTGAAGTATTACCTTATTTAGCTTTACATAGCAAACCAGGTGCGACGTTAACAGATATGAGCATTCCTCAAACGCCAGCTAATTTATCTCACCTTGAAAAAGAAGTTAAAAACAAACAGGTATATGTAGCTTCTGTAAATGAAACGCTGGTTGATATTATTCCTTACGCTGATAAACAAAACATCATCTGGTCTATCTTGTTTTTCCAGGACATCATCTTACGTTCTTCTAATTACAATGTAAATACTTCACCTGTTACAGTTGCACCAACTACAGGTCAGTAATATATCACACTCATAAATACAAAGCCTCCGTTAAAAATTTAACGGAGGCTTTTTTATATCTTTATTCGAAGTAAAGGATATATAATGGTGTTGGTTGCATTTGTTTTAGGCCTTGAAAGTGCTAAGATAACCTAAGCACTAAACCCGGACAACCCATTAAATTTAATCATTTCGTGCGGACTTGAAAGCACCGCCATTAATATTATCAAAGAAGCCTACAATAAATGCTACCTATTGTTAGGCCTTGTTCTTCATCTCGAAAATACCGGAAATCTTTTTTGATTCCATTTAGTAACTAAACTCAATCGGGAATCTAAAAATTCCATCTGTTTATGAGAACTTTTTGACTTTAATATATTTTTGAAATCATTTATCCATAAACGATCATCAAATCCATCCAAGCGATAGTGTATAATTTCGATTCTTTATTTTTAGCATTCCATAATAAATATTGATTCGTAAATCCAGATTTGGAGATTATTTGAATTATATAATTTCCATTCTTTAGCATATACTTTTCAGAATAACAATAAGCTTTTTCATTGAATAGAGGTTGATTAATATTAGCAATAATAATATCTAATGAATCATTATTAGAATATTTCAATTGGGTTGACAATAAAAAATTATCATTAATTATCAAAGTATCCGAGTTCTCAATAAAAAATAATACAGAATCCATATTAATACAACTACACGGATCGTCCGAAATTGTGATTATATTACTTGCTTTAGAAATCGATTTATTGATATCGAAAATTGAAATCAATAATAAAAATGATCGTATAAATGCTGCACTAAAAATATTCATATTAAAACTATTTACAGATCGGATATATCCCGTATTAGGCCTAACTAGTATATATACGCACCAAGGTGCATTTAGATTTCATTTATCCAGATAAGATAAAGAGAGTTTTATAACATCCATAAAAAAAGTCTCTCACTAACAAACAGCGGGAGACTTTTTTTGATTATTCTAGAAACTTATATCTAGTAACTATACACTATTTACGCTTCATTCAGTGAACGTAAATCAACAGGTACCAATCTGGATACACCTTGCTCTACCATCGTAATACCGTAGATAATATCTGTACTAGACATTGTACGCTTGTTGTGCGTTACAATGATGAATTGAGATTCACCAGAGAACTCACGAATGATGTTGTTGAACTTATCAATGTTAGCATCATCTAACGGAGCATCAACCTCATCAAAGATACAGAACGGTGCAGGTTTGATTAAGTAAATCGCAAATAGGAGAGAGATCGCAGTAAGCGTTTTTTCTCCACCCGACAATTGATTGATCGTCAACGGACGTTTACCCTTCGGTTTGGCCATAATATCAATTGCTGAATCCAATGGATTTTCCGGATCTACTAATTTTAAATCACAGCTATCTTCATCTGTAAACAACGAACGGAATACACGAATAAAGTTGTCTCTGATTTTTTCAAATGCATCTAAGAACGTTTCTTTAGCAACCGCATCAATCTCACTAATGGTTTGCATCAATGACTCTTTTGATTTTGCAAGATCTTCTTTCTGCGTTGTAATAAATACGTGACGTTCCTTGATCTCTTGGTATGCTTCCATCGCCATTGGGTTTATAGGTCCCAAACGATCTAAGCTGTTTTTGATCTTAATTACTTTTTCTTTTAGCTCTTCTTCAGAAGGTAAATTTTCTTCCGGATCTTGATTTGCAAGAATGTCATCCAAGTTCAAATTGAATTCAACATTCAATCGTTCTTTGATTGAGCTTAATCCAAGCTTCGTTTCCGTAACTCTATTTTGTAATGCAACAAGGGCTTCATCGCATTCTTCACGTAATCTACGTACTTCTTTAACTTCTTTCTCTACTTCATCAATACGTACACGCGTGCTGTAGTAGTCCTTCTCTGCTTCGTGAACTCCGAGTTCAATATTTTCTTTTTCTTTATAGAACGAGATCAATTCATCTTCACTCACATCCGCACTATCAACCATTTGACGGATCTCGCCATTTGTATTTTCAAGTTCTTCGTGATTTTTTGTTATACGTTCTTTGCTTTGATCAAAAGTGGTTTGCTTATATCCAATTTCCTGTTCTAAACTATTCACTCGGTTTTGCTGCTGATGGAAAACAATGTTCTCTTGATTGTATACAGCAGATTTATTACTTAACTGAGTAGTTTGTAATGTAAATTCCTCGTTTAATAATTCTAAGCGTTCTTCAAAACCTTCTAAATCTTCTTTACCAGCTTTTGCTAAAGGTGTATTGATTTCAATATCTTCTTCAATTTTGGCAATCTTCTCTAATACATCTTCTCTGCGCAAACTGTTGTCAGATAGCATGGACGCCAGCTGCTCTTGTTTTGTTTTCAGTGTAATGTATTCGTTGTTGATCAAATTGATCTCTCTGCGAAGTTCTTCAACTTCAACTTTCTTTGTGTTTTCTTTTAACTGATAGAATTGCTTTAACTTTGAATCAAGTATCAAACGGATATCTTCGATATCATCTGTGATCTGCTTGATATCCGTTTCAAGCTTCTCCATGTTCTTAGCACGTCCGATACGCTTACCTTCAAACAAACCTACAGAACCACCGGAAATGCTATACTTACGTTTCGCAAGTTTACCATTTTGGGTAATGAAAACAGCTTGCGCATCATCCGGAATGATTTCCTGATTTCCAGTAATAATATATACACCATCAAGGATGTATTGGATCAAGCCTTTGTATTTATTGTCATACTCCACAATATCCAATGCGGATACACAGTTATCGTATGTTTTTTTCTGAGATGATTGGAAATTACTAAAACGTGTTTGTACAAAGAAGTTTGCTTTTCCTTTTGCCGCGTCACTTAATAAGTTCACTGCCTGAACCGCCTGTGCTTCATTCTCTACCACATAGTAGTTCATGAACGATTCCAGGTAGTTCTCTATACACAGTCTATAAGATTCGTCACACGTTAAAATGTCTGAAAGGAGCGGAGTGTCTTTACCCCATGAAGCATTCTTCTTCAAGAATTTAATTGCTTCAGGAAAACCTTCCAGATTCTCAACCATTGATTTTGTTAAATTAAATTCATTTTGTTTTGAATCTAATTTTCTATTAGCCTGTGTTAATTGCTCACGAATTTGCTCAATATCTTTTTCAAGTGTGAGAACTTCTTGCTGAACGCGTTCATCTTCCGATTGAATGGTTTCTAATTCAGCCGTTTTAATATCAAGGTTTCTTTTTACTTCTGCAGCTTTTGTTTCAAAGTCTGAAAGGTTTGCAGAATGTGCAGATGTATCGCTTGTTGTTTTATCTAATTCCTGTTTTAAAGCAGATAATTGGATCGCATAAATTTCAAGCTGTTTATTTAATTGGTATACTTCTTCTTGCTTGTGTTTATAAGCATTCGAAGCATTACCAACTTCTTCCTGAAGGATCTTATTTTTCTCTTTTTGCTCTTCGTATTCTGCTTTTAGTTTTTCAACTTTTAAAGAAATTTCTTCGAAAATCTTTTCAGCTGATTCTTTTTCATTTGTTAAACTCTCCAAACTGAAAGCAGCTCTATCGTTGCTTTGTTTGTCAAGTTCAATCTGATCTGTTAACGATTTGCTTTTATCGTTCAAGAAACGAAGGCGTTCGTTCTTGATTTTTTTATCACTTTCAAATGAACGGATCAAGTTCACATGTTCGTTCAATGTTTTCTGACGATCGGCTAATAATTTTTCTTTATTAACCATCTCAAGCTTCACACGTTCAACATCGCTTTCTTTCTCGTTGATCTGAGAGTTGTATTGCGTGCGCAAATCTGTTTGTTCATCCAGCTTTTTGTTCGTGCCAAGAATCTCATCGCGCTGAGATTGTACACTTACTTTTGCCAGATCAATGCTCGCATTTTTATAATCTTCTTTGATCTCGTGATATTTCTCTGTCTGCTTCGCTTGCTTCTCTAAAGACTTTAAGTTCTTGTTGATTTCAAAAAGTAAATCTTCAACACGCTCTAAATCTTTATCTGTTTCTTCTAATTTCTTAAGCGTTTGTTTTTTACGCATTTTGAATTTAGAGATACCTGCAGCTTCTTCAAACAACTCGCGACGAGAACCATCTTTATCGTTCAGGATATCATCAACCATTTTCAATTCAATGATCGCATACGAATCCGAACCGATACCGGTATCTAAAAACAGGTCATTGATATCTTTCAAACGGCACGTAACGCCATTCAACAAATATTCACTATCGCCGGTACGGTAGTAACGACGGGTGATGGTAACCTGAGAATATTCTGTCGGTAAAAGGTTTTTTGTATTGTTAAACGACAACGAAACCTCTGCCATTTGTTGTGGCTTACGGTTTTTAGTACCGTTGAAAATAACGTTTTCCATTTTGTCGGAACGCAGGGCACGTGTACGCTGCTCACCCAATACCCAACGGATAGCATCAACTACATTTGACTTTCCACAACCATTCGGACCTACAATACCGGTAATACCTTCATCAAAATTAATGACTACTTTATCACCAAAACTCTTAAATCCTTTAATTTCTAACTTACTTAATTGCATAGAACTCGCCTCTCTTGTCAATTTTAATCTTTTAAAAGTAAGATAATTAGAAGGGAGATACTGCCCCCATTATACCCGTTTATCAACAGTTTTATACACAAAAACACAAGTGAATATTTTTTTATGTATCTTGTATCCAGCAAATTAGTTAGACGCGTATGGATTTCGATTTTAAGATAATATTCTGGGTGTTGGCAATCGGGTTTTATATTTATACCCAGATAAAAGACTCCTTAAAAAAAGACAATCGTACGGATTCGATACCGACTCCGATTCCAAAACTACCATCCATTCCAGGTATGAATCAAAATCGCACGGAATCCAAACCAATTGCTATTCCTACGATTACGTATTCGACTCCCGTATCCAAAAGATACCAGAGTAAATACAATAGAGCAGAAGAGATAAGACGTAAGATTGAAGGGCCTGAAAAAGAAAATACTGACATCGTATCACGCGAAGCATTCTATAAGCAAGAAGTACAAAAGCCTATAGTTGTTAATTACGAAGAGCCACAAAATAATCCGTTAGATAGTCCTTCAATATTTGGTGTGGATCAGCACTTGAAGCCTTACGAAATGCAAGCAAAACAAAAGCATCCATTGATAACGTTTCTTTCTAATAAAAATAATTTGAAAAATGCGTTTATTACGGGTGAGGTGTTGAGGAAACGCGACTAGGACACGATTCAGACAAGATTAAAGGATTGCAGGATGGACAGGATTACCAGTGGTACTTCATGTTAAGATCATTAGTTAGTTATAAGCGACTATAATCCAATTTTTCTTTTAATCCAATGAATCCTATTTTAGACAAAAAAACTAAAGAGCAGCTGGTAATCCTGTCCATCCTGCAATCCTTTAATCGTGTCAAGATACTGACAAAAAAAAATATCCCGTCTCGATAGTTATCGGGACGGGATATTTTTTAATATTTTTTCAATCCAAATTATGCTTTCGCGTCAGGATTAACCAAACGTATAATATGCATATAGTGTAATACTTTTATAACAGGGTAGGTAGGATCAAATTCAAACCACTTCATCGCGAAGTTTGGTCTGCTGCCATACATATGGTGATTGTTCTGGAATAACTCACCACCTAATAACACGTCCAATGCAAGTGTATTTCTTGACGCATCTTTGTTATCATAGTTTTGGTAGCCTAATTTATGTCCGAACCAGTTAACAATAGCACCGTGTACAGGTCCCATTAAGAAATGGATTGGTAGTAATAAATATAAATACCACATTGTAGGCGGTACAAAGTAAATGTAGAATAATACATACAGTGTTCCCCAAACAATACGAGAGATCCACATATCACCAAGTTTGTCGATTAACGTCCACTCAGGTAAATTTTTATTGAATTTATCTTCAACTTGAGCTTCTCTTCTCAATACTGCATTGTAGATATCTTTTGTCTTCCACATCATTACAAATGCATTTCTTGAATATAACGGAGAGTGCGGATCTTTTTCAGTATCACTATATGCATGATGCATTCTGTGAAGTGCCCCATATGCTCTTGGTACTAAATAAGAAGACCCTTGAGTCAGATATAAGAAAATAAAGAAGAATTTCTCCCAGAATTGATTCATCTTAAACATTGCGTGCGCAGAATATCTGTGCAGAAAGAATGTTTGGCTGAACAAAGATAAATACCAGTGTGCAACAAAGAAGATAATAATGGGCCAGGCTGTACCGTACATTGTTTTTGGTTAGTTTGGTTTGTATTACAACATCAAATTTAGTGAATTTGTTGCTGAAAAACAGGATTTATTTTAAGATGTATGTTTTTTGTTGGGAATTAATAAGTTGTAAGCGCATAACATACAATATTTGCACCCATTTGCAGCGCTTTTGTACGCACTTCATCCGAATCGTTATATACTTGCTTATCTTCCCATCCGTTGCCAAGGTCGCACTCATAGCTGTAGAAAACAACTAAACGCCCTTTATATAGGATACCATACCCCTTTGGCGTTTTTCCATCATGCTCGTGCACCTTTGGAAGTCCATTGTTAAAATTATATTTCTGATGATAAATATCGTGTGAAAATGGAAGTTCAATTAAGTCACATTCAGGGAATATTTTTTTCAATTCAGGACGAATAAATTTATCCATCCCGTAATTATCATCAATGTGCAGAAAGCCTCCGCCAATTAAATAATTGCGTAAATTTTGTACTTCCGTAGAAGAAAACACCACGTTGCCATGCCCTGTCATATGTACAAGCGGATACTGAAATAAATCAACACTACCAGCCTCAACAACACTTTCTTCGGGAGCTAAATTAAGTCCGACATTCTTGTTGCAGAACGCAATCAGATTGGGCAGAGACGTTTTATTCGCATACCAATCACCGCCACCTTGATACTTCAGTTTTGCAATTTTAAATGAAGGTTGAAAAGTGGAAGAACAGAATAAAAGCAATACTGCAGATACTATAAATAATCTTTTCATTTCTCCTGAATCAAATTCAAAATATGGCAAGACGCAATGGCTGCCGTTTCAGTACGTAAGATAGAATTTCCTAACGATATTTTTACAAATCCTTTTTCAACAGCCTGCTGTACTTCTGATCCAGTAAAATCACCTTCCGGACCGATCAATACGATACACGATTTATTGGCAGGTACCAATTGCATGATTGTCGGTTTTATATCCTCGTCCAGACAAGCTATTAATTTGTATTCGTATGCAGAAAAATCCTGCTTTAAAAAATTATTAAATGCAATCAATTCACTGAAGACTGGAAGAAAGGGTTGACCGCTCTGCTTAATCGCTGCAAAAGATGTTTTCTCTAACTTAGTAACCGCTAAATTTTTGCGCTCAGAATGTTCTGTTAAAACAAAACTGAATGCATCAATACCAAACTCAGTGCATTTTTCAACAAGCCATTCCATACGCTCGATATTTTTAGTAGGAGAGATGGCTATATGTATTCGTGCAGCAGATCGTTTATCAATCTTTTGTTCTTCGATTATTTTATATCCGCACTTGCGATGATCTGCTTTTGTGATCTGTGCAGAAACAATAATGCCATTACCGTTTGTAACAGTAATGGCATCACCTTCTTTTAATCTAAGTACTTTCACAACATGAACAGATTCCTGTTCATCAAGTATGCATGAATAAACGTCTTTGTTTAAAAACAAATGGCTCATTACTTATTGCTTACCGTTCGAGATCTCGATGTTGATTGATTTACCTTTAATTTTATTGTTTCTCATTCCGTCCATAACCTGATCAACAAGATCATGAGGAAGTTCAACAAATGAATATTTATCGAAGATATCAATTTGTCCGATCTGAGAACCTTTGATGTTCGCTTCGCCAGCAAATGCACCAACGATATCGCCAGGAGAGATGCGATCAATACGACCAACGTTTACGAATAAACGTGCCATGCTAGCATCGCTTGTTCTTGGACGAGGTGTTCTTTCACGTCTTTCACCACCATCGCGGTCTCTTGAAGCTGCAGGTCTATCACCAAAACGCTCTGAAGAACGGCCATCTCTGCGAGGTCCGTCTCTTCTGTCGCCACGATCACCACCTCTTTCGAAACGACCACCACGATCACCACCTCTTTCAAAGCGGCCACCACGATCACCACGATCTTCAAACGTACGTTCTCTGCGTTCAGGTTCAGCTAAGTCTTTCATTTCTTTAGAAAGTAAAGCAATAGCAATCTGTTCAGCAGTGATACCTTTTTCCTTGTACTCTTCTAATAGATCAGCCCAGATTTTAATATTTGGTTTCTCTAATTCAGTAGTAATACGAGTAGCTAATTTATCTTTTTTATATGCTACTAATTCCTGACGGGTAGGAGTTTCAGCTTTTTCGATTGTTGCTTTTGTGTAACGCTCGATGTCTCTCAATTTGTATTTCTCATCATTGGTAACCAATGTGAATGATTTACCTAATTGACCTGCTCTACCTGTTCTACCGATACGGTGAACATAATTTTCGATATCCAACGGAACATCGTAGTTGATTACAGCATCAACACCAGTAACGTCAATACCACGTGCCGCAACGTCTGTAGCAACAAGAATGTTTGCCTGACCTTTACGGAACTTATTCATTACTTCTGTTCTGTCACGTTGTGTTTTATCACCGTGTAAGCTGATCGGATTGTGTCCGTATGCTTTCAATTCGTCTGTAACTTCTTCAACTTTTCTTTTTGTGTTACAGAAAATCAACATCAACTGAAGGTTATTCAAATCAATGATCTGCGTAACGATTTCTGTTTTCTGAGCATTTCTAACTAAGTAGTAGAATTGTTCAACAGTAGAAATTGTTAATTCTTTTCTTTCGATTTTGATAATTTCAGGATTGTTCTGGAAACGTTTAGCAAGCGCTAAGATAGGCGGTGCAAGTGTTGCAGAGAACAATACAGTCTGACGTTGTTCAGGTAAACGAGTTAAGATTAATTCGATATCTTCTCTGAAACCCATGTTCAACATTTCATCAGCTTCATCTAAAATGATCTGAGAAAGGTGAGAAGCATTAAGTGTACGTCTGTCTAAGTGATCAATAATACGACCCGGAGTACCAACAACAATGTGTGCACCGAATTTCAAATCTTTGATTTGTCTTTCGATTGACTCACCACCGTATACTGCAAGTACACGTAAGCCTTTTTTGAATTTAGCTAATTTTTTTAATTCAGTTGAAACCTGTAAAGCAAGTTCACGTGTAGGACAAAGAATTAATGATTGTGTTTGGTTGATAGAAATATCAACATGTTCAATAGCAGGGATACCAAAGGCAGCAGTCTTACCTGTACCTGTTTGTGCCTGACCTGTAAGGTCTTTGCCTGTCATTAAAATTGGAATTGTTTTTTCCTGGATAGGAGTAGCTTCAGAATAGCCAATAGATTCGATAGCCTCCACAACTTCAGGAGACAATCCAAGGTCTTTAAATAACATAGGATGTTTTTAATTTGTTAAATGAATTATTTCGTCGTCTTTTCTAGATTACATAATATATCCGAAAGGTGTAATGAAAAAATACCTTGGGACATCAAAATCTATTAATCCTAGAAACAGATTGACAAGTAGTATAGTCTACCTCGAGACTATAGGAGTGGTATTTTTTCAGCGGTGCGTCACACGCACATTCCTTGTGAATTAAGTCAGCCATTTGCCAACGCATTACTCAAAAGACATGCAAATATAAACTAATTAATTGATATAAAGAAATTTATTTTAAAAATATTCAGGAAAAGGCTAATTAGGCTCTCCCTGAATGTAAGTTTTTCCTTTATATTTAATAGCCACACCGATGAATAAAACAGCTGTTACGAACATAAGAATGGCATACATATAGAAGTAGGTTTCATGCTTAAAACGATGAAATGCCACTTTATAACCAGCTGGCAAATCTGATTTTTTAATCGTTTCAATAGCACTCCAACCATTATCTTCCAGTGTAAATTGTTTGGAAGTTGCATCTATAGTACCCACCAAATAGGTTCCGCCTAAAGGAATCGTATCTACAACATTTTTAGCTCCCTTTTGAAGAATGAATAGACCGGTTCCTTCTTCAAATTCTATTTTTTCACCCTTAACCGGAGTGTAATCTTTTATTGTTATATAAGTTTTTGCGCCGGTATCAATAGATGCAACTTCATAGTGTAAGTTGTTATAATTTGAAACCACAGCAACCAATATGTTTCCAAGAGAAATTGAAAACATGAAAATTCCCATTACCGTTGATTTCATTTGATTGGGTGCTTGTGTATAAGAAAACTCAAGCGCTGTAATCGAAACCATTACTTCAGCCATGGTTAAAACAAAGTAGGCGAGGAACTGCCACCATACACTTGTTTCAATGCCCGTAGAAATTCTCTTTTCAATATAAGCAGCTATTATAAAGGCTGCAGCACAAAGAAACATTCCAATCAGGATTTTTATTAGCGGTTTTAACGGAATGATTTTATTCAGAGCAGGGTAAATAACAAATGCCGATAATGGAATTAATATAAGTACAAAAAGAGGGTTCGCAACTTGTATCTGTGAAGGAAGGAGCGTAAACTCTACCCATCCAAAAAGATTAATATCCTTATTTAGAAAAGCACTTTTAGATTGGTAAACCCATGTACTTGAATGTTGGTCATACAGTGCCCAAAAGATGGCAATGAAAGCATATATAAATAACAGTCTACCAATAGCAGCCAAGCCTTCTTTTCCGAAAATTGTTTTGAAATAGGCTTTGCCAAAAGGAGGTACGTGAACGAATTTTTTTCTCCCCAACCAAAAAATGTATGTAGCAATGAACATGAGTATACCTGGTAATCCGAATGCATAAGCAGGTCCATAATGTTCCAATAAATAAGGTGTTAGTAAGGTACTGAATAGTGAACCGAAGTTAACGGCGAAGTAAAAAATAGAAAATACTTTTTCGATCAGGTGTTTGTTTTTTGTTCCGAACTGATCTCCTACATGCGCAGAAACACAGGGCTTGATACCACCTGCACCGATAGAGATCAACGTTAATCCCCAAAATAATCCATCCTTGGTTTCATTTAATGCGAGAACCAAGTGGCCAAAACAATATAGAATGGAAAGAAGCAGAATGGTACGATATTTACCAATAAAGATATCCGCTAAGAATGCTCCTAAAATCGGTGTAAAATAAACTGCTGAATTAAATGTATGACCCCATTCTGTTGCAGAACTTTCAGTCATATATAAATAATTGGTCATAAAAATGGCAAGGATTGCTCGCATGCCATAGAAGCTGAAACGTTCAGCAGCTTCGTTACCAACAATAAACGGAACACCTGAAGGCATTCCGTTCGTTGTTGAAGTTTCTATTCGTTGGTTACTCATATATGTGAACCTTGATTCTAATGCGATTTCTTATTTTCCTCCAAGCTGAGCATATAAGCGCTCAACATCTTCTTTCTTACAAAGCTCTGTACCAAAATTCATGGTTGCTGCGGTACCGCAGGCAACACCAAATTTGATTACATCTTCGTAGGAGCTACCTCTGGAAAGGCTTAATACCATACCGGCAACCATGCTATCTCCGGCACCTACGGTACTTTTCTTTTCTACCGGTGGTGCAGTTACGTGATAGATCCCTTGTTTTGAAGCTAAGAAAGCTCCGGCACCGCCAAGCGATACAACTAAGATCTCTACTTTACCGGAATTGATAATTTCCATGGCTGCAGATTCTTGTTGTTCGGTTGTAGTAAGTTCTTTGCCTACAATCTCGCTAAGCTCAGTAATGTTTGGCTTGCAAAGAAAAATGCCTTCTTTTAATGAATGCTTTAATGCATCTCCTGAAGTATCAAGGATTAAACGTGCTTTCTTTTGTAAAACAATTTGAGAAAGGCGTGTATAAAATTCATCGGGAACACCTTTAGGTGTACTTCCGCTTACTACAAAATATTCAAAATCATTTGCCGGATCCTGAATCACTGCAAGCATCTGTTCCCATTCTTCTTTATAGATCTCAGAACCAGGCATGCCAAAACGGAATTGATTGTTTGTAGAACGTTCTACAACAATGAAGTTTTCACGTGTCCAGTTTTTTATCTGAAAGGTAATCTGTTCAATTCCTTCCTCCGTTAATAATGTCTTAAAATGATTTCCTGTATCTCCGCCAATAGGGTATAGGGCTACAGAGCTTCCTCCTAATTTTTTAATTGCTCTTGAAACATTGATTCCGCCGCCGCCCGGTTGGTAAATAGGGTTGTCACAACGTAATTTATGCTCGGGTTGTACACGATCAACTGAAGTACTTTTGTCAAATGCAGGACTCAGCGTAAGTGTAAAAATAGAACTCTTCATAGGGATTAATTTTCTTCTAATGCTTCTAATATATCAATTAATTCGTCAAGATCTTTCCAACCCGGACGTTGTTCATCACCACCTTTTAAAGCAATGCCTTTTAATTCCAAAGACTGTATCAATGCTACGTCTTCTTTTTCAATTGGTAGTGCCCATAAAATGGTGTGATGTGTATTAACTTCTGATATAATTTCTTTGTGATTTTTCCAGTCTGCCCACTCAGATAACTCAAGCAAAACAAAGTTTGCTTCATCATACATCTGTTGTTTTATATCTTTCAAAACGGCCAGTTCATTGCCCGATGATATAGCAATTTTTTGAATACAGGTAATCTCAGACAGATCACTTTGAGAAATGCCTTCAACAGATTCAAATTGAATAAAATCGGGTTGGTAATGTTCGTTTATGAAAGATATTCTTTCAGGATTCAGAACGGAGGTGGAGGCAACTGTTTGAACACCTGATAACCAAGCAGTAATTGCCTTAAATAAGTCTGGAGTAACATATCTCTCTGCACCTTCTTCAACTTCAAAACCCATTAAATCTACCCCCATACCAGCTGCATAACGTGCATCAGAGAGGTTATTTACCGAGTTTAGTATTACCGGAATCGTTAATCCCATTCTTGTTTTCTTCTTGTAATTAAATCTAAATATGGGATAATTTATTCATAAATTTGTCAATTATAAAAGAAACTAAGTAAGCATTTAAATGGTTACTTAGTTTCTTAATAACGAATTCATTGAAAATGAGTAAAAAAGGTAGAGTATTGGTTGCCATGAGTGGTGGAATAGACAGTTCCGTTGCAGCAGTAATGTTGCACGAACAGGGCTATGAAGTGATTGGTATGACCATGAAAACGTGGGACTATGCAAACTTGGGCGGTAGCAAAAAAGAGACGGGCTGTTGCAGTTTGGACTCTATTAACGATGCCCGTAATATTGCAGTTAATCTGGGCTTTCCCCACTACATTGTTGACATACGTGAAGAGTTTGGTGATTATGTGATCAACCATTTTAATAAAGAATATTTAGACGGACGTACACCAAATCCGTGTGTATTATGCAATACCCATATCAAATGGGATTCGTTATTGCGCAGAGCAGATAAAATGGATTGTGATTTTATTGCAACCGGACATTATGCAAAAGTTCGTGAAGAGAATAAACGTTTCGTGATCTCTAAAGGCCTCGATGAAAACAAAGACCAATCATACGCTTTATGGGGCATCTCTCAGGAAAGCTTAAGCAGAACGATGTTCCCGCTAGGGCATCTTCATAAAACCGATATTAAAGCCATGGCTGCTGAGAGAGGTTTTATGGATCTGGTAAATAAAAGTGAATCCTATGAGATCTGCTTTGTGCCCGATAACGATTACCGTGGATTCCTTAAGCGCAGAAATCCTGGCTTGGAAGAAGAAGTAAGAGGAGGAGAATTTGTATTGGAAGATGGCTCTGTTGTTGGTAAGCACGAAGGATATCCGTTCTATACAATCGGACAACGTAAAGGCTTAGGTATTACATTGGGATATCCAGTATTTGTAACTGAAATACAAAAAGATACAAACAGAGTAATATTAGGTAGAGAAGAAGGCTTGAATCGTGATGGAATGTGGGTAGATCAACTTACCTTATCCAAATACGAAAATATTAAAGGCGGCGTTAAAGAAGCAATCACGAAAGTTCGCTACAACGACGATGGAACTTCGTCTTCTATAGAACAGGTTGGCGATGAAATTCGTGTGCTGTTCCATGAGCCTGTAAAAGCAATCGCGCCGGGACAAGCTGCAGTTTTCTATGAAGGAGAAGATGTAATTGGCGGAGGTTGGATCAAATCAAGTTTTAAACAAAACGGATGAAAAAACAGTTATTTTTTTTAGTATTGATTATACTATGTTTCTCATGTAATCACAAAAATGATTCAGTACCTGAGCTGACAGGAAAAGACTACTTTCCTACAGATTCTGGTAGATACTGGATTTACAATGTGCATGAAATAAAATACAATGCCGATACAACAGATACAATCTATCAGCGAAAGGATCTTATTTATAATTCATTCGAATTTCAAAATACAACCATATACGAACTCTATAGGTTTTATAAAACCAACGATGCAGTTGACTGGCCTCTGCAGCCTGATTCGGTCTGGTCATTTACAACGGATCACAATCAAATTACTTTAAAAGAATCGAATGTTGAATTTATTCGTTTGGTTTTTCCTTTATCGAATGGAGAAACATGGAATGCGAATTCAAAAAACATGGCGTTGCGCGACGACTATTCGGTAAGTAATTTTGGGAAACCGTATGGAGTTAATACATTTTATTTTCCGCAAACAGTTGACATTATTGAAGAGCATAGCCTGAATCTGGTTTACAAAGATTATCGAAATAGAATCTATGCGAAGAATGTTGGCTTGATTTATAAGAATTACGAACAATTAAATTTTAATACGGATCCTGGTAATATTGGTCTCGGTAAAATTGAATTTGGAAGCATCATTGAAGAATCCTTAATAGAATATGGTACTCCGTAGTCGTATAGTATGCATACTCTTTTTTTATTTTTTTGCTGCAACACTTTTGTTTGCTCAAACCAATTCATACATTTTATACTTAGCAGATAAACAAGGTACACAAGGCACACTTGATAATCCTTCCGATTTTCTCTCTGTACGTTCGATTGATAAAAGAATAGCGGAAAATATTGAATTGGATTCAACAGATCTACCGGTCTCACAAAATTATATTGATCTCTTAACAAATGCAGGTGCAGAAATTATCTACACTTCAAAGTGGCTGAACGCCGTTTGCATTAAAGCTATTCCGGCTGTTTACACAACGGTTTCTGCATTACCATTTGTAAAAAACAGTTCGGAAATGTATAGAACCTCCGGAGCACCAAATACACAGAGCATCACCGGAACGTTACAGCATACCAATTATGCAACGAACTATTCCGATTTTATGGGCATCACTCAAATGCATGAAAAAGGATTGAAGGGCGAGGGAATTATGATTGCCATAACCGACGCAGGATTTCCAGGTGTGGATACACTAACTGCATTCCGACATTTATGGAATAACAATCAGATTGTATATTATTTTGATGTTGCAGAAAACGAATCAAATGTCTTTAACGACGACAGTCACGGAACATTTATGTTGTCCGTTCTTGGAGCCGATACAAATAATTATAAAGGAATCGTTCCGGATGCAGATTATGTGTTATTACGAACAGAAGTTGGGGCAACGGAATCTAAACTTGAAGAATACAACTGGCTTCGGGCCGCTGAAATTGCAGATAGTTGTGGAGTAGACATTATATCTGTTTCATTGAGCTATACTACATACGACAGTGCTTCGGATAGCTACACATACGCTGATATGAATGGCAATACCAGCATTATAGCAAGAGCTGCTGATATGGCGTATGCGAAGGGAATGATCGTTGTATGCAGTGCGGGTAATGAAGGCACAAACGCATGGAAATACATTGGTACACCAGCAGATGCAAGAAATGTATTGGCCGTTGGTTCCGTTGAAGCGAACAACAGCAAATCAGGTTTCAGTTCCTTTGGCCCAAGTGCAGATGGAAGAATCAAACCGGATCTGTGTGCGTTGGGGTCTAATATTTATTGTATTAAACCCGACGGAAGTATTTTCAGCACAGGCGGAACATCCTTAGCTACACCTATGATTGCAGGTATACTTGCAGGTTTGAAACAACAGTATCCAAACTTATCCAATGACGTCTTAAAAAGTCTGTTGCTTCAATCCTGTGATAACTTTACACATCCTACTAATCAAAAAGGACATGGCGTACCTTATTTTCCGAATACGGTTGCTTACACTTCTGTTTATTCACAGAATTCAAAAATATTGATCGCACCGAATCCATATCAGTCCGGACAACTCATTCTTAAAGTTCCTGAAACAGATGTTTTATACACCATAGAAATATTTGATAATCAAGGTAAACTAGTATTAAATCAATCTCTTATCGCTTTTAATAATATGATTGAATTAAGTGCGTTTGTTCGTTCTTATTCTCAGGGTATTTATTTTATTTCGATAGAATCTATAAATGCACGAGAAACCTTAAAGTGGATCAAAATTTAGCGTCAACATTTCATATATTTGCACCTATGGCAAACGTAATTATAGCACCTAGTGTATTATCCGCAGACTTCGCGAATCTGGAGCGCGATGTAAAAATGATCAACTCCAGTAAAGCGGATTGGTTTCACATTGATATCATGGATGGCGTATTTGTTCCAAATATCTCGTTTGGTTTTCCGGTAATGCAGGCAATAAACAAGCATGCAACTAAACCGCTGGATGTACACTTGATGATTGTAAATCCTGAAAAATATATTGAATCGTTTAAAGATGCAGGAGCAGCAAATATTTCTGTTCATTACGAAGCATGTACACATTTGCATAGAACAATATATCAGATAAAAGATGTTGGCTGCAAAGCTGGTATTGCAATCAATCCGCATACTCCTATACATTTGTTGAAAGACATCATTAAAGACATTGATCTGGTATGTATGATGTCTGTAAATCCAGGTTTCGGCGGACAGAAGTTCATTGAGCATACGTATCAAAAAGTGCGCGACCTGAAACAATTGATTCAGGAGAATAATGCAAATGTATTGATCGAGATTGATGGCGGGGTAAATGATGTAACTGGGCCTAAGCTTGTAGCAGCTGGTGCGGATGCATTGGTAGCAGGCAATTATGTATTTTCAGCAAAAGATCCGATTGCTACTATAGAGCAACTCAAAAAAATATAAACGATTCATTCGTTAACCCTGTCAGAATGTATATTTCCAAATTCTTATATACGTTATTTTTTTTACTATTTCTGACAGGGTTATCCTATTCACAACAAGCTACATTAAAAGGATATGTAATCACGCCGGAAAATGATACCATTTCCGGTGCATACATTGTATTAAATGATTCAAGCATAATAGCCTCTACAAATGATAAAGGATATTACACCGCTACGATCCCTTGCTGTAAACAAATTACAATCTCTGTAAGAAGCATTGGCTTAAGTAAAACACCAACACTTGTATATGCCAAAGCTGATGAAACACGTGTATTGAACATACGTGCAGAAGAAGACTCTATACATTCCAGGACAATAGAAATTAAAGATTATGCGATACAGGATAACATCGTATACAATGCTGTTGAAATAAATACCATATCTGCGAAATATGTGCCTTCAGCATTTGGAGATTTTTCAAAGGTATTGCCTTCCATGGCATTGGGTGTATCAAGCAACAATGAATTGTCTACACAATATACTGTACGTGGCGGTAACTACGATGAAAACCTGATCTACATAAACGACATACAGATCTACACGCCGCAGCTTGCCAAAGCCGGACAACAACAGGGATTGAGTACCGTAAATCCGGATCTTATCAAACGCGTAAGTTTCAGTTCCGGAGGATGGGAAGCAAAATACGGCGACAAATTATCTTCTGTATTAAATGCGGATTATAAAACACCGAATCGTTACGCCGGATCCATAACGGCCAGTCTACTGGGCGGAGCGGCACACATTGAAGGTATAAATCAGAATAAAAGAATTTCATTTGTATCAGGAGCAAGATTGAAATCTGCTTCGTATCTTTTAAACACGCTGGATACAAAAGGAGAGTACAAACCTCTGTTCTGGGATTGGCAGACGTTAGTAACGTTTGATGTAACAAAAGCATCCAGATATAAATCAACTCCGGGGATATCAAAAGTTGATGTGCTCTTTATTGTTTCTAAAAATAAATATCAGGTTATTCCAACAACCAGACAAACCACCTTCGGAACACTTGATCAGTTGATACAGTTCGATGTTGCCTTTGATGGAAGAGATATCTTAACATACCAAACAACACAAGGAGGGATTCGTTACTCTCATAAGTTTTCCAATCGATTTAAATCAACGTTTGGGTTGAATGGGTACTTAGCTAACGAACGTGAATATTACGATATAGAGGCTGGTTATAGAATCAGTGAAGTGGATGCGGACCCAACATCGCCAACCTATAATCAGAATGCTGTAACAAAAGGCATCGGTTCTTATTTTGATCACGGTAGAAATTTATTCAAAGCTGGTTCTTTTATTTTGAGTGAAAGCAACACTTATCATCTCAATAAAAATAACGCATTTGAATTCGGAGCATCGTTTACCAGAGAATACATTAAAGATCATTACGAAGAATATAATTTTACAGATTCTGCCGCATATGTTAATCTTACACGTTCAGTATATCAAAATACAACATTGGCCTCCTCAAGAATACAAGGCTATCTACAGCACATACACACAATAGACTCTACACATACCTTTGTTACCGGACTTCGGCTGAATTACTGGTCGCTAAATCAGCAGGTACTTTTTTCTCCAAGAGTCCAATATACTTATCAGCCAAGAAAGAATAAATCTGTTAAGTTACGCATCGGAACGGGTCTGTATCAGCAACCGGCTTTCTTCCGCGAAATGCGGGCTTTAGATGGTACTATCAATAAAGATATAAAAGCGCAACGTTCGTTTCATTTCATTACCGGTATTGATAAAAAATTTATCCGCTGGGGACGAACATTTACATTGATCACAGAAGCCTATGTAAAATACATTGATCGTATTGTTCCGTATGATCTGTATGATGTACGTATTCGTTATTATGGAATTAATGACGGTACGGCCTATGCAGCAGGTATGGACATGCGATTGAATGGAGAGTTTGTGAAAGGAGTAGAGAGTTGGTTTAATCTGGGGATTCTTACAACGAAAGAAAATATTTCAAACGACGATAGAGGATACATCCGTAGACCAACAGACCAAAGGGTAACAGCTGCAATCTTTTTTCAGGATCACATACCAAACAATCCTACGTTAAAAGTATATCTGAGTTTGATGTATGGTTCGGGTTTGCCATTCGGTCCTCCGGGCAATCCTGAATACCGTTCTGCACTAACCGCGCCGGCATATGAAAGAGTAGATATAGGATTTTCTAAATTAATTACTTTCAACGATAAAGAAATTGTTAAGAAGAGTTTAATAGAATCTCTTTGGATCAGTCTGGAAGTACTGAATTTATTCGGCAATGTAAATGTCATCTCGTATCTATGGGTACCGGATTACAGCGGGAATAATTATGCAATCCCCAACACTCTTACTGCACGTGTTGTTAATTTGAAAACGATTGTGAGGTTTTAGTTGCTAGATACTAGTTTCGATTTAATTCTTTAGTTTAAACTTGTAAATCATTTTAATTAAATAAAATTATTTTATAATATGAAAATTTCAATTCCAATAAAACAGCATATGCTGATCTTATTTTTAGTAGTATTTTACATATTTAATTCATTTACATTAAAAGCACAAAAAAGAAATAATTTTGAAGGTTTAATTAATTACTCATCTGACGTAAATTTAGATGCAATCATTCCATCTAAATGGGATATATCAATAGATAGTTTAAAGAATGAAATTTCAGAAAATACAGACCTCATCTCTGATTATAGTACACTATTTATTTCTGGAAATTTGATTAAATTTAAAATATCTGATAATGATTCTTATTTTAATATTCTTAAAAAACAATTTCATTGTTATGATTCTACATGTGGATTATCAGGTCAATTAAGTAATAGAGATTTTAAAATAGTTGAAGATACCACAGTATATTCGATTAGAGGTATTGCATGTAAAAAGGTAGAGATAATACACCCTCTACAAAGAGATATTTATTACTATAGTCCTTTATTTTTAAAAGTAGACACTACGAATTATTCAAATTATAAAATAGGAGACCCATTCTTTCAATTTATTTGTAAAACCGGTCATCTACCAATAAAAATGGAGATAGGTAGGATGTACACATTTATAATGGATAATTTTCAAGATATAAAAGTTGATTCGAATGAATTTAAAATGCCCGACAAATATTGTCAGGCATTAATTGAATCGCAAACGAATTTAGAAAAGCCAAATAAAAACTATAAAACAGGACAAGAAAAAGAATTTCTGAAAGCTTTTTTAAATGCTTGTACATCTGCAAAAAATTTATCTTCTTTTATTTGTAATGAAGATATTCAAAACAACAATTATTTACTTCTTATCGATAATATTGGATACAATCATTTATTGAGTATTAATAAATTATCATCAAATACTTTTTTGGTAAAAATCAATATCAAAAACAGTTTATTGTTGGATGAAATGAATACATACATATTTACACTTACCAAGTAAAGATGGGTATTTATCATTAAAATTATTCAAACAACATATAGATGCTCCTGCATCTGATATTTATTTAGGCAATGAAATGAATGTAGCTTTCTGGGGCCAATTAAAATAAAAAATATACTAAACTGAAGTAATTACCTGTCATTCTACCAGCAGTAAATGCTTGGCCGAAAAGGCACAACCTTTAGATTTACGCCGTAGTAAAATTCCAAGAAATAAGAATTCATATTTATCAAAGCGAAAGACGGTATCAACCGTCCTTCTGCAGTGATACGATTCTGTTTGGGTATATTTTTATTCTAAAGAATTCTAAATAAATTAATTAAAATAACCACCGGCAAAGGTGAACTATGGCGCAACTAGGTTAGACCTATCCGTGGATTTAGTCCTTTGCCGGCTTATTTGAACAGGCATCA
>NZ_KB903637.1 GCF_000379725.1 Cytophaga aurantiaca DSM 3654 | reverse complement strand
CGATAAATCTTTAACGTAATTGTCATGAGACATCCACGTGTTATGGGGTATTAATCCGAGTTTCCCCGGGCTATCCCCCAGTTTAAGGTAGGTTGCATACGTGTTACGCACCCGTGCGCCGGTCGCCGGCAGTATTGCTACCCCGCTGCCCCTCGACTTGCATGTATTAGGCCTGCCGCTAGCGTTCATCCTGAGCCAGGATCAAACTCTCCATTGTAAAGTTTGTATCCTAATGCTAATCTGCCGGAAAGCAAATTAGACTTTAGTTTGTCTTTCGTATAAATACAAAAAACGATTTGTCTGTCCTAGGCTCCAATTATTATTTAATAGTCCACTATTTTATTTATCCAATACCTCAAAGAACTTTTTCTTCAGCTTNNNGCTTCCGAATTGTAATTAGTCAAACATCGCTGCNTTNCCTAACTCCTTTTTTTCAATCTCAATCAAACCTTCCGTCTGATCAACTTTTATTCCCGTTTACAATCTAACGGGCTGCAAAGGTAACTACTTTTTTATTCCAAACAACCTTTTTACAAAAATTATTTTTTATTTATTTCATTACTCAACTCGTCAATTACCTCAAAAGCTCCTTCCAAACTTATCGGGTTGCAAAGGTGATAATTTTTATCCCAGAATCCAAATATTGCTCAGAAAAAATACCTTTAAAACACGTCTTAAATCGATACAGTGATACTTTTTAGCTATTTAATAATTGATAATGTGATAAATAGAAAAATAAATATTTTTTAACATTTTTATCAAATAACTGAGGTCAACCGCTAGCAAAATATTCATCGAACTTCATATGACCTTATTTTCTAAAGAACAAGCATCTAAAATGACTTCCTTAATATTTGCTGAATGCTATAAAACAAAAAAGGCTCTCTGTAAACAGAGAGCCTTTTGTACTCAGAGTGGGACTTGAACCCACACGAACTTTAAGGTTCACAGGATTTTAAGTCCTGCGTGTCTACCGATTCCACCATCCGAGCAATCAGGTTTCAAAAAAAGAACCTCTTCAACTAAAGAGGTTCTTTATAAGAAGAGCGAAAGACGAGATTCGAACTCGCGACCCCGACCTTGGCAAGGTCGTGCTCTACCAACTGAGCTACTTTCGCGTTGTATTAATTAATTGTGGATGCAAAGGTAACACTTTGCTTTAATTATGCAATACCTGAATTCCATTTTTTTATATTATTTATCTTAAAAAGTTAAATAAAGTTCGTTTACAAGTTGTTACAATAAACTTTTAAGCAAAAGTTTTTAATGAGTTAAACCATATCTCTATTTAATCATTTGTTTTAACTCATTTAATTTTAACAGCGCTTCTACTGGAGACATTATATTAACATCTGTTTGAGTTAATATTTTCTTTATTGAATCCCATGCAGGATCTGCTGCTTCAAATAAACTCATCTGCATCGTAGATTTAGGAATCTCCTTCAGTCTGTCTTCATGATCTTCCCGTACATGCTCCTTCTCCAGATGCTTCATGATTTCATTTGCTCGCAATACCAAGCTATTTGGCATGCCCGCCATCTGAGCAACGTGAATACCAAAGCTGTGCTCACTTCCGCCAGGTTTAAGTGTTCGCATGAAAATAACTTTGTTGCCGGCTTCCTTAACGGACACATTGAAATTTTTAACACGTTTTAAATCTTCTGTTAATTGATTCAACTCATGATAATGCGTTGCAAATAATGTTTTCGGCCTGAAGTGCGGATGATTGTGCAAGTGTTCAACAATTGCCCATGCAATAGAAATACCATCATATGTGCTTGTACCACGACCAATCTCATCCATCAATACAAGACTTCTTCCGCTCAGATTATTTAAGATACTCGCCGTTTCATTCATTTCAACCATAAAGGTTGATTCCCCTTTTGAAAGGTTATCTGAAGCTCCGACTCTTGTAAATACTTTATCTACTGTCCCAATCGTTGCATTAGTCGCAGGAACAAAACTGCCTGCCTGTGCCATCAATACAATCAATGCAGTTTGCCGAAGCAATGCGGATTTACCGGCCATGTTGGGACCAGTAATGATCATCACCTGCTGATTTTCATCATCCAAATAAATATCATTCGGCACATAGCTTTCGCCTAAAGGCAATTGTTTTTCAATGACCGGATGGCGACCGGCTTTAATGTCAATCAATGCACTGTCTTCTACAACAGGCTTGCAATAATTATTAACCGTAGCTGTATGAGCAAAAGAGCAAAGGCAATCTATGTGCGCGATCACGCGTGCATTTTGCAGAATTGGGTTGATATAACTTTCTGCTTCAAGAACTAAATCCTGAAACATCTTTTGCTCGATGATATTGATTTTATCTTCAGCTCCTAAAATTTTCTCTTCGTATACTTTAAGCTCTTCTGTAATATAACGTTCTGCACCTGTAAGCGTTTGCTTACGAATCCAATCAGCAGGAACTTTGTCTTTATGAGTATTCGTTACTTCTAAATAATATCCGAACACTTTATTGTAAGAAATTTTCAATGAGCTGATTCCGGTACGTTCTACTTCTCTTTGCTGTATCTGCAACAAATAATCTTTGCCGGTATATGCTATTGCACGAAGCTCATCCAGCTCTGCATTACAGCCATCTTTGATTATTCTTCCAAGATTTGTTAAGACTGGAGCATCTTCTTTCAGCATATTCAATATCCTGCCTGCAAGATATTCGCATGGATTGATCTGTTCAGCCAATTTCAATAACACATGCTGCCCTTGCTTTTTTAATGCGTCCTGTATGGGCGTTAAACGTTCTAACGAGCGCTTTAACTGAACCATTTCACGAGGATTAACTCTTCTTGCAGCAACTTTAGAAATCAAACGTTCAAGATCTCCAATAGGTTTGAGCTCTTCATTTAATTCATTCGCAAAATCAGGATTATTTACAAGCAACTGAACGGTGTCGAGTCGTTCTTGAATCGGAGTTAATTCTTTCAACGGAAGAATTAACCATTTCTTCAGCAAGCGTGCTCCCATCGGAGTTTTCGTATGATCCAAAATTTCGATCAAAGGTACTCCTTCAATTTGTTGAGACTGAACCAGCTCAAGATTGCGAATGGTAAATCGATCGAGCCAGACGTAACGCTCTTCTTCTATTCGATTAACCCGTGTTATATGTCTGACTTCTTTGTGTTCTGTTTCATTTAGATAATGAAGAATAGCGCCTGCAGATGTTATACCTTCAGCCATTTCTTCAATACCGAAACCTTTTAATGAAGTTGTTTGAAAATGACGGGTTAGTAAATCATATGTGAAATCGTATGCAAATATCCAATCCTCAAGTGCGTACGTATTGTATCGATCGCCAAAGTATTCATTGAAGACTTCCTTTTTATTTTTACAGAACAACACTTCCGAAGGAGAAAAACTTTGAAGTAGTTTGTCGATATAGTTTTTGTCACCTTGAGCTGTTAAAAATTCACCTGTAGAAACATCAAGAAAAGAGATGCCTAATACATCCTTTTGAAAATGAACTGATGCCAGGTAATTATTCTTGCTTACATCCAGTACATGATCATTAAAAGAAACCCCGGGGGTAACCAATTCTGTAACTCCGCGCTTAACAATTCCTTTCACAGATTTCGGATCTTCCAATTGATCACATATTGCAACGCGTAAGCCTGAACGCACAAGTCTTGGCAAGTATGTATCCAATGAATGATGTGGAAAGCCCGCCAATGCAGTTTCAGAAGCAGTACCATTTCCTCTTTTCGTCAATGTTATGCCTAAAATTTTCGCTGCCTTAACAGCGTCTTCTGAAAATGTCTCATAGAAATCACCTACGCGAAACAATAACAATGCGCCAGGATATTTTCCTTTAATTGCATTATACTGCTTCATTAATGGTGTTTCAGTAAATTCTTTGGTTTTGCTCACAACAATTATTTATTATGTGAATGGAGTATTTGAAATTTGATCGGTCGAAATCGATTCAAATGTGTTTTGTGATAGAATGTTTTATTTTCAATTGCGTAGATTTGAATCTTGTTATTTCAAACTTGATCCAAGCCTTTATAATTGTTTGAATTGCCAAGGATAAATTTAAGGATTGAGCATTGGATTTGCCAATTGAGTTATTAACACAGCCCTGATTGCTGTACATTTAATATAGCCTATGAAAAAGCTTTCTATGGACGAATTAAACCGTTTGTCGGTTGATGAGTTCAAAAACATTAAAAAAACTTCGATTATAGTTGTATTGGACAATGTACGCAGTCTTCACAATGTTGGGTCTTTTTTCAGAACTGCCGATGCCTTTCAAATTGAAAAAATATATTTATGTGGTATTACCGGGACTCCTCCTAATAGAGAAATACACAAAACAGCTTTAGGCGCTACAGAATCTATTGAGTGGGAATATGCAGTATCAGCGGTAGACTTTTTACCTTCTTTAAAAAATTCTGGTTATGAAATTCTTTCTATTGAACAAACGAACAAAAGTATTGCTCTTCAAGATTTTCAATTAAACAAAGAAGGGAAATTTGTATTGATCTTTGGTAATGAAGTTTATGGCGTAAGTGAAGAAGTAATTCATATGAGTGACAATGCCATTGAAATACCTCAATTCGGCACGAAACATTCGTTCAATGTTTCTGTTACCGGTGGTATTGTGCTTTGGGAATTCTTCAGGCGAATTCACCTTTGATCTTATTTTAAAACAATTTCCTTATCCGTTATTCCAGCCAAAAACGGCTTCAAAATTATTTCGGCATTCAAACGCGTTTGTTTTTCAATACCCATCTTTTTTGCTGAATTTTGAATTTCTGCTTCTGCTAATTGATAGGCCTTATCAATTATTTTTTTATCGTCTTCAAAAAATCCTGTTTCAATATCATAGATTTTAGATGCTTGATGATCTACTTTAAAAGTGCAGATCTCTGCAGGTGGCAACGTTATGATTACTTGCTTGTCGGTGATCTGCACTGCTGTGGAATCTATTTTTCTTAGGTCAATACAACCAACTGCTTCGCCTGAAATAATCAAGATAACTTTTGAATTCTTATCATACCAAGGAGCAATCACTTTATGTTCAACAATATCTTTCATGTAAAATTTACATAGCTCCAGCTTTCCCAGCAATTCTATTTTTTCAATAATGATATTATTTGTGACTTCAATTTTATCTTCGGTATCATCAGAACTGAAAAATGAAGTATGCGTAAAATAAATATATCCAGCTAACACAGAGATCAGTGCCCAAGGAAGCAGTTTCAAAATGAATTTAATACCCATAATTTCCGACTTTATTAAATGAACAATAGAATATACACCTAATTTAAATAAGATAAAAGTTGCCCGCTAAAAAACAAAACCTGCTTGAATGAAGCAGGTTTTGGATGATATGATTTTATTAAATCTTTGCGTTTTTGTTACTCAGAAATTTCCATTTTACTTTTCAAGAACTCTAAATATTTAGGTTCTTCTTCTTCGAAAATTTCTTCTCCTTCGATCAGATATGCTTCATGAAATGCATCTTCTGCTTCCTCCATATCTCCCAATTCAAAATGGCATTGCCCAATACGTAATAACAAGTATGGATTTTCTTCGCTATCTACACACCCGATTGCATGCTCAAATTGAGCCAGGGCAAGATCATACTTTTCATCAAAGAAATGTACATCACCAATAGAAGAGATCAACCATGCAGACGGCTCGTATTCTTCAATCGGCTCAGGCAACAATGTTAGTGCCTCGTTATATTTAGCAATTGCTTCTTCGCTTTTTTCATCTTCAAAAAGCAAATCTGCTTCTTCGCATATTGCATCTATGCGATCCAAAATTACATCTGATAATTCTTTCATAATAGATATATAGCTTTATAGTTGAATTGAATTAATCTAAATATTTAATTTTATTCACTTCAGTAGCTGTTAAGTAGCGCCAAGAGCCTCGCGAAACATTCTTTTTCGTTAAACCAGCGTACATAACACGATCAAGCTTTTGAACATCATATCCAAGTGATTCAAAGATACGACGAACAATTCTGTTACGCCCTTCATGAATTTCAATGCCAATTACTTTCTTGCTTGGAGAGATGATTGCAATTTCATCTACTTTAACCGGACCATCAAATAAGTGAATTTTACCATCCGCAATTTTATCAAAATCTTCTGCAGTAAGTGGCTTGTCCAATTCAACTTCGTATATCTTTTTAACTTTGTTTGATGGGTGTGTTAATTTTTGAGCTAATTCACCATCATTCGTAAATAGTAATAATCCTGTTGTATTTCTATCCAATCTTCCAACCGGATAAATACGCTCATTCGTAGCATTTGCAACTAATTGCATTACTGTTTTACGTTCATTCTCATCATCCATAGTAGTGATGAAATCTTTCGGCTTATTCAATAATACATACGCAAATTTTTCAGGCTTCAATACTTTGTTGTTGTATTTCACCGAATCCTCTGGCTTAACTTTGTAGCCAAGTTCAGTAACAACGACTCCGTTTACTTTTATTGTACCTTCAGCAATCAATTGATCGGCTTCACGACGCGAACAAATGCCTGAATTCGCGATGTATTTATTCAATCGAATATCGTACGAATCCGGCGCGCTCACCTTAACAGTATTGGGTTTGGGTTTGCTAAGTTTGTCTAATTTGTTTTCGTAAGCTTTGCGACCCTTCTTTACCTGATCATTATCAAATTTTGGTTTCTCCTTTTTATCGCTTTCTTCATCGAAATCATCGTCATCGAAGTCATCGTTTTTAATTTCTCTTCTGCCACGAGGTTTCGCTGCTTCGTCATCTTTCTTGAAAGTTCTTTTCGGTGCAGATGATTTTTCAGAATCAAAAGATCTCCTTGCAGGACTTGCTGAAGGCTTATCAGACGAGTCGCCTCTTGTAGTTCGGGGTGAAGCTGAACGTTTGTTTGGAAACTTTGCAGCTTCGCCACGTGCACCTGTACTTCTGGAATCTGAATCTTTCTTCGCTGCGTATTTTTTAGGAACAGATGACCTTCCTTCTCCCGCTCTGCTTCTATATTCTGCAGTACCCTCGCCTCTTTTTGTATAAGAACGCTTTGCTGCACCACGCTCTTCTCTTCTAGGCTCTTCGTCAGAAGCACGAGCTCCGCGACGTATGTAAGGACTTTTAGTATCGTCTGAACGTTTATCGTATGGAATGAAATTTTCTTCCTTATCAGCTTTATCTGAAGTATAACCTTTTTTAGCAGGTTTACGACCTGAAGGCCCTCTTCCTACATCTCTTCTGGATGTTTCGAATTTTTTCGGCTTAGACTGAGTAGTTCTTTTCGAACCGTATAAATCTTTTTCTTCTTTCGGACCTCTTTTGGAATCTCCTGAATCTGCCTTACCTCTTGATGAAGAAGGTCTTTTTGAAGAAGCTTTTTTATCGAAGCCTGAACGCGAGGAGCGTCCATCTTCACTACGAGATGATGTTGATCTTGTATTGGATGATTTAGGGCCACGACCGCCTTCTGACGAATTGGATCTGCCTTTAGACGAAGCAGGCCTGCTATTAGCGGGCCTCTTGTTATTATTCGTTCTCTGTTTGCTCATTTTCTGTGCTTGTATCTTCCGGGGAATCCGGCAAATCCTCTTGAGGGGTTTCTTCTATATCCTCATCTGGAATTTCTTCTCCGCTGATTTCCGCAATTGCCTGACTGGCTAAGGCAATAAATTCCGGATCATTTACCTCTCCGATTTCGTTTACTTCTGAAGTGAAATCTTTAGGCGAAGGTAAGTCTTTTATATTGTTTATTCCGAAATATTCTAAAAACTTCTGGCTTGTGCCGTATAGAATCGGACGACCAACGCCGTCAGATTTGCCTTGAATCTCAACCAATTCTTTCTCAAGAAGCTTCTGCATTGCATAATCGCAGTTTACACCACGGATTTGCTCAATCTGCCCTTTGGTGATTGGCTGTTTATAAGCTACAATTGCCATTGTTTCCAATGCAGAAGTAGAAAGTCGTTTTTTAGACTTTTGCTTAAGAAAAATACCCAAGCTTGATTGATATGCAGGTTTGGTCATAAACTGATAACCGCCCCCTATTTGCAATATCTGAAATGGGTACATTTCATCTTCATATTTAGAAAGCAATCCATCAACTGCATTTAGGATATCATCTAACGGTATTTCTGCTTCAAACATCTCCGACATACACTGACGGATTTCATCAGGCTTAACCGGGTCTGTTGCGCAGAAAATGATGCTTTCGATATGATTTTGTAAGAAATTCATTTACATTATTATTTTCTTTGTTCTTTCGCTTCAATTGTGTGCTGCGTGTGCGGCACTAATTTTAGGCGTTCCTTAGGAATTAACTTGCCTGTAACAATACAGATTCCATATGTGCCATTTTTGATGCGGGCATGCGCATTTTCTAACTGAAGTATGAATTTTTGTTGGCGCGCAGCAAAAGAACTGAAACTTTCTTTTTCAAGAACGTCCGCTCCATCTTCAAGCATTTTTATGTTGCCGGTTGTATTGTCGGTACCTTCATCGTTTTTGCGATTTAATACATCTTTAGCAAATTGGAATTGTTTGCGCGCAAGTTCCAGTTTATCTGTAATTATAGCCTCAAACTCCTTTAATTCTTCTTTTGAATAGTGTGTACGATCATCCTTAGGTGCGTTCATTGTGCGTTGAAGATAAGCAGGCTCTTGTCTAAGTAAAGGCATGTTCTTAGGCACTTGAGGAGTCGCGTCTTTAGAGTTTTTTTCTTTGTCTTCCTTTTTCATTTCTTTCGTTTTAGAAATAGACTTTGCAACAATTTTAACGTTAGATGGGGCAGATTTGACAGGTTTTTTTGAGTCAACTTTAGTCGTTTTAGGAGAAATGATTTTCTTCTCAACTTTTTTTACTGCCGGCTTCTTGGCAACAACTTTTTTAGAAACTGTTTTCTTGGCGGCTACTTTCTTCACTGCTGCTTTTTTAACGGCTACCTTTTTAGCAACCGATTTTTTTACAACTGCTTTTTTTGCCACTTTTTTTGTTGCAACAGATTTGGCGGGTTTAACAACCTTTGCAACTTTTTTTGTAACAGACTTCTTTTTGTTCGTACTCATAATATAATGCTATTGTGATTTAATGAACGTGTTACCTAAAAACCTATACAAAAATACTATAAAAAAGGTTACATACACGCTTGGTTATCCACAAATGGCTATATATTTTCAATACTGTGAAGTACTTATGGCAATTTTTGAAACGTATACTTGCCCATTGGAAGTCCACCATTGTGCAACTGCAATATAAATTCCGGCTTCAAGCAAAGCCCCTCCCTGCTGCTGTCCATTCCATTGGATCGTATTCATATTTCCAAGCGACTGATTAACAAGAAGGTCTAGCACCTTTTCTCCTGACAATCGATAGATCCCAATAGAACCAAAACATCCTTGTGCGGCTTCGTTCAAATGCAGCATCACATAATCATTCACACCATTGAGATTTGTTGTTACGTGGCATGGATTACAATAAAATCCTTTTTGTTGAATTTTATCAGATACTTCATGCTGAGAATTAATGTATCCAGGGGTTGCGTTTACTGCTGATGTTGTCCAATTTGATACAGAAAAATATGAATCTGATGAAGATACTTTTTCTAAAGAATATCCTTCCGTATTTCTAAGCAAGGGATTGTGATACGAATCTCCGTAATAGACCTGATCTAATGTATCTGAATTTGGTGCTACCCAAGTCAATTTGCCCCCTGTATCGGGTAAGGATAAAAAATGTGTGATTTGAAATGCATTTGCACTGATTGTATTGGCATACTGCTCTTTTAAAATAGCCGTATCGGAGGTAAGTACTACAAAACCCAAGGGCTTAATTACAACGTCATCTGAAAAATACAGATGCTGTACAACACCATTACTTTCGTTATAAAAATGTGTTTGCCGGAATTGAATATATTTTGAAGTTGTATTATACAATTCAATAAAATCAACGCCTCCGGAATTTGGGTTGTATAGAATTTCATTTACAAATACTTCGTTTTTTTCAATCTGTTTTGGATAGATAATTTCTATTTCTGTATTTACATATTTCATCTGATTTCGACAGGTACGGATAGAATCTATTAACAAATTATATGCGTTTCCTTCCTCTAATACTTGTTGCAAATAAAGCGTATAAGAAGTGCCGTAACTGTATCTATTGTATACCGCATGATCAACTCCTAGCAATGCGTAGAAAGATGTGTCCCATCCAGATACTTTTGTATTCATTTTAATGCTTACTTCTCTAACAGAAAGAACTGTGGCGTTAATTGCTAATGTACTGCTTATAATTACTCCTGAAATGTATCCGGGAGAACCTCCAACATGCTCCTGAGAGAAATCGATTTCTTGAGATAACATACATTCTTCAGGATATGTTTTTCGCATTATGGAATAACCTCCATCACTCCTGAAGTCAGTTGACATCACTGATGTATTATACGAGACCAGATCAATCAACAAACTGTCGTTCGCCCAAATAAAAATAGAGTCTGCGCTATTATTCAAGCTAGGTAAAGCATTCACTTCAATACAATTTTGTCTTAAAAAATATTTACATGTATTGAGTGAACATACAATAACAACCGAATCGGAATTCAATCTATATGCAGGAAGTCTAATTTTAGACGAAGGGTCAGAAATACTTATTTTACTCAAATCTATTTGCTCGTTTGACATGTTCACAAGCTCAACCCATTCCACTTCAGGCAAGCCATATGATGGGCTTGGATCACTCATCCATTCTGAGATTCGTATCTGACCTACATAATATGTAAGTTGTTTAATTATTTCAAATGAAGTGTCCGACAAAGAATCTCCACTGCTGGAAAATATGTTGCTTATTGTTCCTCTGTATGTATCCGATAGAAGTGGCCCCTGAAAAGATATGAGTAAATAATTGCCTTCGCTGCTTAACCTGTAAGGCATATTAAAATCCTCATTAACAAATGGCTGCAAGCCTGCTGCTAGTGTTTGATTGAAATATATTTTTAGCGTTGAATCGTTTTCAAATGCATAGCTTTTTATCACAAACGGTTCGTAAATTACAATGTCATCAAAATAAATTTTATCTCTTCGTGTAGAAGAATACAAACAACGAATGCCTGAATAGTTAAATGTATTTGCTATCCAATGTTGCGCACTGGCTTCTTTCACATAATTATGTCCTGCGGTTGTGTCTGTTTTTAATTCCCACATCCCCATTGCATTTTTAGATACCTGGATACGACAAGTTACTTCGCTTCCACCAACAATACCTGTGCGACTCTCGAGCACTACTTGCTTGCTTGATCCTTGCTGATAGATCAATTCAATTTTATCCGTGCTTCCTGAAGCTCCGCCTATTTTGAGATAATAAGAAACATTACTTGCAGATGAAAAATCTGTTTCCGTTGAGAACAAATAAAATGTTGCATAATTAGTTGATGAAGCTCCAAACGCATATTTCACATAAAACTCCCAGATGCAATTCTGCGTGGTGATACTGGGCCAGAATAAAGAAGAAGAAGTTGAACCTGCAGGTGCATTTAATTGAAATTCGTTTGTGCTGGATACTTGAAAATTAGTACGGTCACCTTTCCAGGATACTGGTATTACACCATCCTCAAAATCATATATTTGAGCCAGAATTCGGCCATTACAAAACATTAAAAGTGCTGTTAATAAAAGAGTTGGTAGCTTATTCATAGAAAAATCAAAATAACATCCTGACTGGCAGGCAAAAAACATAGGTTGAATAAGTGAAATTAGGAGAAAAAAAATGGTAAATTGCGAGTCGTTTTAAAAAGTGGTATTTAATTAACTAAAGTAAACAAATGAAAGTAGCTGTAGTTGGCGCTACCGGCTTGGTAGGAACCCAAATGCTTAACGTTCTTAAAGAACGTAACTTCCCTATAACAGAGCTTATACCTGTAGCATCTGAAAAGTCAGTTGGTAAAGAAGTTGAATATAATGGGAAGAAGTTTAAAGTAGTAACTGCAGCAACTGCCATCGCTATGAAGCCTGAAATTGCTGTTTTCTCTGCAGGAGGTAGTACTTCATTAGAGCTTGCTCCATTATTTGCAGCAGCAGGAACAACTGTTATTGACAACTCTTCTGCATGGAGAATGGATCCGACTAAGAAATTAGTTGTACCGGAAGTGAATGCAAACGTATTGACAAAAGAAGATAAAATCATTGCAAACCCAAACTGTTCTACTATCCAAATGGTAGTTGTGTTGGAGCCATTGCACAAAAAATACAAAATCAAACGTGTAGTTGTTTCTACATACCAATCTGTAACAGGTACAGGTAAAAAAGCGGTTGATCAGTTGTTCGACGAACGTAAAGGTATCATGGATGGCGAAAAAGCATATCCATATCAGATTGATTTGAATTTATTGCCTCATATTGATGTGTTTCAGGAAAACGGATATACAAAAGAAGAGATGAAAATGATTTTAGAAACAAATAAAATCATGGGCGATGATTCAATTAAAGTTACAGCTACTACGGTTCGTGTACCGGTTATTGGCGGCCACTCTGAGTCTGTAAACATTGAATTTGAAAATGATTTTGATGTGAATGAAGTAAAAGAATTACTTTCAAAATCACCAGGTATCATTGTAAAAGACAACCCTTCTAAATTAGAGTATCCTACCCCAATGGATGCGCACAACAAAGATGAGGTGTTTGTTGGTCGTATCCGTAGAGATGAGTCTCAGCCAAAAACATTGAACTTATGGATCGTTGCAGATAACCTTCGTAAAGGTGCTGCTACAAATGCGGTTCAGATTGCTGAATATTTAGTTGCAAATAAATTGGTTTAATCACTATTGATTGATAGGCGCCTTGAAAAGGGCGCCTATTTTATTCATATTCTTACAACATTTTATATTCGCACAAGATATACTGCCTAGTTTCTTTTTTCATTTTCACTATATTGCGCGATAGACTTTAATAATTCTTATGATCAAATCCATGACAGGTTATGGTTCTCATACTGCAGAGAACGACAAGATTTCAGTTTCAGTAGAAATAAAATCATTGAATTCTAAATTTCTAGATTTGAATCTACGTCTTTCAAAAGAATACTCTGACCGGGAAATAGAGATTAGAAACTTATTAAACAATACTGTTGAACGTGGTAAAGTGGGATTGAATATTGATGTACAATCTAAAGGTGGTGTTAAAGCAAAAGTCTTTATCAATCGCGAACTTGTTGCATTATATTACAATGATCTAAAAGAAACTGCTCAATCCATTGGTGCATCTGATGCAGACTTATTTAAGCTTGCACTTCAAATGCCTAAGGCTATGGAATCTGAAGCTGAGAATGCCGACAATACAGAAGATTGGTTATTGATCCAGAAAGTTTTGAATGAAGCCATTGCCAAGTGTAATGAATTCAGAACAGACGAAGGCAATACGCTTGCATTGAAATTCAAAGAATATATTCAGACAATCGGAGATTGTTTGTCAAAGGTTGAAATTTTTGATCCGCAACGTATCGAAGCTATTCGTACACGTATCCGTCAGCATTTTGATGAGTATAGTAAATCAGAGCAATTAGATAACAGTCGCTTCGAACAGGAGTTGATTTTTTACATTGAAAAATTAGATATCAGCGAAGAGAAAGTAAGGCTTCGAAGTCACTTAAACTATTTCCTTGAAGCCATGGATGCTCCTGAGGCTAGCGGTAAAAAATTAGGTTTTATTGCACAAGAAATCGGTAGAGAAATAAACACCATTGGCTCAAAAGCAAATGATGCAAACATCCAGCGTTTTGTTGTTCAAATGAAAGAAGAATTGGAGAAAATAAAAGAGCAGGCCTTAAATATTTTATAAGGATTCTTCTTTATGCTTATGCTGGTGTGATTGTCCATAAATCACGCCGATAAAAATAGAAATGATGCCAACATTCGAGTGAAGAATGTTGTCTTGTTTTGTAAAATGCAATATACTTTCAGGAGGCAGATTCAGCCAGGTTGAAACCACAAAAAATATCATTACCCAACCTGACAAGATTAAATACCCTCTTACGAATAATAAATTATTGCTTAATAATACCATCAAAGCAATAATCGCATAGTTTACTCTATACAATTTGATTGCCATCCCTTCTGAAGCAAAAGGAATTTTATTGGGCATAAAATAACTTGCTATAGCAATAGAAGACATTAGAACTGCTGATAATAATAAGAACCAATAATTTGGATTTTTATATTGAATCATTAATTATTTTTATTCATAAATTGTACTAAATCAATTCGAGTTTCTGTTGCCGACTTATTCAATTTGCAATAAATGAATATTTTAGCAACTATTCAACAAATACATAGTAATAAATACCATGTTTCTTCTATAACGGGAATGTGTCTTGAAAAGTTGTTTTTATGCACATTTAACGCATTATCCGCTGGGTGCCATGCCTAAATCCAACATTTGCTGTGTAATCAAGCTATAATACTTCTATAATATACCGATTAGTAAGCCATTGCAAGAATATTTGGCTTGCGTGCATCGTTTTTTTCAAAATAAAAGTTTGTTTTTCTGATTCGCATACTTATTTTTGTCTACTCAAAATCAATTACGGGTGTAATTGATTTATAAAGAAGAGGGGAGAGAACGGGCTCTTTGAACCTCTAGCAACCTCTGGGAGAAAATCCAGAAAGGTGCTAATTCCTGACCTGAATAAACAGGGCATATAAATTAATTATTATACGATGATTAGAAGCACAACGCTTGGAGCAATCCAAGTAAATACCATTTACCGTAACTTTTTGTTGCCGTATTTCTTCCCTTTGAATTGCATTCAGATTGGGTCCATTGTTGAACGTTTAACCTTTCAACAATGATGGAATATCACATATACACACACAAGCATCCGGTTAAACTTGAGTCCGGTATTACATTGCCAGAAGTTCGTATTCAATACTCTACTTCTGGTGAACGCAACGCTGCAGATGATAATATCATTTGGGTATGCCATGCATTAACCGCCAACTCAGACGTTGAATCCTGGTGGCCAGGCCTTGTTGGAACAGATTATATCTATAATCCGGAAGAACATTTTATTATCTGTGCAAATATTTTGTCTTCGTGTTACGGCACAACCGGACCAACAGAAACAAACCCTCAAACCAATACCCCCTACTTCCTTTCCTTCCCGGTTGTTACCATTCGGGATATGGTAATGATACATGATATTTTAAGAACACATCTAGCAATCAATCATGTAAACACCTTAATCGGAGGTTCTTTAGGCGGCCAACAGGCCATGGAATGGGCGATACAGAAGCCTGATCTGTTTGCACATTTGATCCTTTTATCTACCAACGCATTTCATTCACCTTGGGGAATTGCGTTTAATGAGTCTCAGCGCATGGCCATTGATATGGATCCCACATGGAAAAATGCGTCCCTGGATGCAGGCAGAGAAGGCCTTAAAACAGCGCGTGCAATTGCTATGCTATCCTATAGAAGTTACGAAACTTATGTAGAGACACAAAGTGAAGAAGATAGTAGTAAAGTAGATGATTACCGCGCCATCACCTATCAGCATTATCAGGGCGACAAATTGGTTAAGCGTTTTAATTGTCATTCATACTGGTATTTATCCAAAGCAATGGATAGTCATCATGTAGGACGCAATAGAGGTAGTGTCGAGGCAACATTGGCAACAATTCAAGCGAAAACGATCGTTATTGGCATTTCTTCCGACATACTTTTTCCTGTATGTGAACAGGAATTTCTTGCTGCCCATATTAAAAATGCTTCTTACGTAGGTATTGACTCCCTTTATGGCCACGATGGCTTTTTAACTGAGACAGAAAAAATCGCAGAAGCTCTAAAAGATTTTTATTCCAGATAATCTTTTAAATAAAGGCTTAATTTTTAGAATAAAAAGACGATTTTTCATTAAATTTCGTTTGTGTATAACACGACCGAATTTTATTTCTTTCAACATCATCTTAATTATAGGGTATGAAAAAATTCTTAAAGATCTCTGGTATATCTATCGGAGTCTTATTGCTTGCAATGATTGTTTTGCCATTTTTATTTAAAGATAAAATCAAAGGCGTTATCGACGAGCAAATTCAGAAAAACATTAACGGAAAAGTATGGTACAATGCTGAATCATTCAGCCTATCTCTTTTCTCTCACTTCCCTAATCTTACTGTTTCGCTCGAAGACATTGGATTGATGTCAAATGTGAAAGAGTTTAAAGGCGATACACTTTTTGCTACAAAGGAATTTAGCTTGACAATTGATATTATGAGTGTCATCTCTGGTGACCAAATGAAAATCAAAGGAGTCTTTTTAGATCAGCCTAAGATTGTAACTATTTTTGATAAGAGTGGAAAGATGAGTTGGGATATTACTTATCCTGACACAACCACTGCAGCTGCCACTCCAGCAGATACATCAAGTGCATTAAACATCAGTATTGAAAAATGGGAAATTAAAGACGGTACCATTATCTATGATGATCAAACAATGCCTATGTATGCTGAATTAAAACATGTTGATCATACAGGCAGTGGAGACATCACAGCAGACATCTACGATTTAAAAACTTATACAAAGTCTACAAATGTATTGGTTGAATATGGCGGAACAACTTATTTAAGTGGCCAAACAGTTACTGCAGATGCTGCAATGAATATTGATTTAGGTAAATCCATCTATAAATTTTTAGAAAATGAATTCGCTATCAACGAGTTTAAATTAGGTTTCGACGGTGCTATAGAAATGCCTACAGATGATATCAAAATGGATATAACATACAAAGCAAAAGAAACGAATTTCAAAAATTTGCTATCTCTTGTTCCTGCTATTTACAACAAAGATTTTGAGAAAATAAAAACTGACGGTTCAATTGGCTTTGATGGTTATGTGAAAGGTGTATACAACGAAACAACCTTGCCGGGCTTTGGATTGAATATGTTTATTAAAAATGGCTTCTTCCAATATCCGGACCTTCCTGATGCTGTTAAAAATATTAACCTGGATTTAAAAGTTGATGATAAGGATGGAATCATGGATCATACAATTGTTGATCTTAAAACTTTCCACATGGAAATGGGCGCAAACCCGATTGATGCAAGGTTGTTAATGAACGGCATGAATCCGTACGATATTGACGCAAATATTCGTGCTAAAGTAAAACTGGAAGACGTCAGCAAATTCTACCCTATTGAAGGAACTACGCTTAAAGGCCTGTTCGGATTGGTTGTGAACGCAAAAGGTAAATACAGCGATAGCTTGAAATTAATGCCTATGGTTACTGCCAATATGGATTTGACGAATGGATATATTAAATCTTCAGAGTTTCCTAAGCCAATTGAAAATGTAAACGTTAAGGCTGTTGCTACAAGTGATGGCAACATGAAAACATCAACGTTCTTGCTTGATTATTTCAAATTGCTGTTAGATGGCGAGCCATTCGAAATGAAAGCATTTGTAAAAAACTTCGATGATCCGAATTACGAAGCTTCTATCAAAGGTATTATTGATCTGGCTAAAATGACAAAAATCTATCCTATTGAAGGTACTACGCTTACAGGCCGTATGAATGCAGATATGACAACAAAAGGAGTTTTATCTGAAGTACAAGCAGGGAATTATGTGAATACAAAAACAAGCGGGAGCTTAGATATTTCCGACTTAGTATATAAAAGCACTGATTTACCTCAGGGCTACACGATGAAAAAAGGATTTTTGACATTAACTCCTGAACGCTTCAATATTGCTACTATGCAGGGCTTACTTGGAAAAAGTGATTATGATATTACAGGCTATGTGTCGAATTATATGGGCTATATGTTCGGTGGAAAAGACACAACGATTCATGGAGTGATGACAATGGCTTCCAAGAAATTTGATGTGAACGAATGGATGACAGACGAACCTGCGCCAGCATCTACAGCTGCACCTGCAGAAGAAGTGCCACTGGAGATTGTTGAAGTGCCTAAAAATATTGACTTCACATTCAATGCTGATATGAACAAGGTTCTGTATAGCAATATGGATATGACGAATATGAAAGGAGCAATTATTGTTCGTGACGGTATTGTCAGAATGGACAAATTAAACTTTAATTCATTAGGAGGTTCATTCTTATTCAGCGGAAATTACAATACACAAGATATGTCTAAACCATCTTTTGGTATGGACATGGTAATGAAAGATGTTGCAGCGAAAGATGCATATAAAACATTCAACTCTGTTAAAAAGATGGCGCCGATAGCAAACTATGTTGAAGGCAATGTCAACTTAGCACTTATTATGGACGGCTTGCTAGATAATGAAATGATGCCTATATATGCAACATTAAACGGCAAGGGTTCTTTAGGTTCCAGTTCATTAAAAGTATTGAGCAATCCAGTATTGGGTTCTATTGCAAGTTTAACAAAAATGAAAAATATGGATCCTCTGGAAATCAAGGATCTTTCAATAAACTTTAAAATCGAAAATGGTTCGTTGATCGTTGCACCATTTGATATTAAAGCAGGCGACTCAAAACTTGCTATTAAAAAAGGCTTGAATAAGCTGGATGGCAGTGTTGATTACGACATGCAATTAACTACTCCTTCAGGTGCGCTTGGCAATGAAGCAAACAAAGCACTTGCCGGCTTGGTAGGAAACAGTGCAGTAACAATGCCTAAGGATATCATTATTGATTTGAATGTTAAAGGCCCTTACGATAAAACAAAAGTAAGCGTAACAAAAACAAACTTTGGTGAAGTAAGTAAGACAGCAGTAAAAGACGCTGCTATTTCTGAACTAAAAAACAGCGATCAGGCAAAACAAGCTCAGGCAGAAATTGATAAAGCAAAAGCTCAAACTGAAGCCGAGATCGAAAAGCAAAAACAGCAATTAGAGCAACAGAAAAAAGCAGCGGAGGATTCTATTAAGAGTGCTGCTGATGCTGAATTGAAAAAACAACAGAAAATTTTAGATCAAAAGAAAAAAGCAGCGGAAGATTCTGCTAAAAAAGCGGCTGCCAACGCTTTAAAAAAGGGCGTATTTGGTAAATAAAACACATTTATACAATATGCGAAAAGGCGGCCTAGCTGCCTTTTCGCATATTACACCAACCTGCAGCATCTTTTGGTATAAAAATTGAAATACCGAAATATATTTCTCAATAGTATTACCGATTTATTCACGTTTGTCATGAATTCAATTAAACTAAGCTTACTTAGCATCTTATTTATCCTAACAAGCATTAGCTATTCTAATGCTACAGGTAAGCCTTCAGGCTATGATATTAAGGTTCATATTAAAGGACTAAAACATGCTGACACGGTCTTCTTAGCTCGCTATTATGGCGATAAACGATTTTATCAGGATACAGCCATTGTTGATGCCAAAGGCGCTATTGAGTTTATTGATACTACCCATTTAAAAGAGGGTATGTATTTCTTATTAATGCCCGGACAAAAAATATTTGATTTTATTTTAAGTCCAAGTACACTTTCGTTTTCAATAAACGAAGCTGATCCTATAAAATCTGCTCAGTTCAAAAACTCTCCTGATAACACTGCATTTTATGGTTACCAAAATTTTTTCTTAACACAAAAAGAAAAAGCAGACACGTTGAATGCGCAATTAAAAACTGCAACGCCTGCTCAAAAAGCGGCGCTCACAAAACAGTTAACAGCAATCGATTCAACAATGTTGATTTATATTCAAAACTTTCTTGTTGCCAATCCTAAAAGTTTATTTACTGCGATCTTAAAAACATCAAAGGATATAGATGTACCGCCTGCTCCTAAAAGAGCCGATGGCTCAATTGATTCCAGCTGGCAATATCATTACTATAAAAAACATTATTTTGACAATGTAGATTTTACAGACGATCGTTTAATACGCACGCCCGTATTGATTACCAAGGTAGATAACTATTTTAAAACTTTAGTTGTCCCACGCCCCGATTCTCTTATTAAAGAAATTGATATGATCTTAACCAAGTCTGCGCCTGCTAAGGACCTGTATGAATACTTTGTACGTGAGTTTACATACAAGTACGAAACTTCTCAGGTGATGGGCATGGATGCCGTGTTTGTGCACCTAGGGAAAAACTATTACATGAAAAACAAATGCCCCTGGGCAACACAAGCAACCGTTGACAAAATAGCTGATCGTGTTGGGCTATTAGAGCCATTATTGCTTGGCAAAAAAGCACCAAACTTATACATGACTGATACCACAGGCACCTATCGTTATTTGCATGATGTGAAAGCTAAATACACGATACTGTTTTTCTGGGATTCTCAGTGTGGACATTGTCAGCAGGAAACGCCTAAGCTTTATGAATGGTGGTTAAAGAACCGTTCAAAAGGGATTCAGGTATACGCAGCGAACATAGAGCGTAAGGATGAAGAATGGATGAAATTCATTCGCTCGAAAAATATTCGTGAATGGTTAAATGTGCGTGATTCTAAAACGCATACAGATTTTAAAATCACCTATGATATCTATGCAACACCGGTGCTGTATGTGTTGGATGCAAATAAAATCATCATTGCGAAACGTATCGGTTATGAAAATCTGGATGATTTTTTAACGCAGTACGAAAAGAATTTAAAGAAGTAAATAATGGCTTTAGCATTTAAAGAATGGGCCTGCATTGTTGATGCGTTGGGAAAAGGAAAGCAAAGCATCATATTACGCAAAGGAGGTATACACGAAGAAGGCTCGGGCGATTTTGAATTGAAGGGAAAACAATTCATCTTATTCCCTACTCTTTTTCACCAATCGGCAGAAATGATAAAACCGGATTGGAAGCCTTATTTAAGTGATACAAAATTCCATACGACTCCTGATAAAGTTGAAATCAAATACTATGTACATGTTGCAGATGTTCAGGTTCTGACAGATTGGGAGCAGGTGAAAAAATTAAGTCCTTATCATGCCTGGCAAGAAGAGGTTATCAAAGAGCGTTTTGAACGTTGGGGCAACAGCATACATTTATTAATTGTACAAGTGTTTGAGTTTGGCGCATCTTTTAATCTTGACTTGTTACCTGAATACGGTGGTTGCAAATCTTGGCTGGAGATTGACAAGCCAGTTGAATTTATTGGCAGACCAATTGTAAATAAAAATATCATTTAATTCTTTATCTAGCTTGGGGATAATGCCACAAGTTAAATTATTGAAGGCTTTCCAGTCTAATCTTATCACTACCAATTAATCTATGACATCCGAACAAGTAAACAATCCTATGCATGGCAAAACGCTCGAAATGATTTTGAACGAGCTGGTTGATGAATATGGATGGCAAGAATTGGGAGAACGAATTACGATTAATTGCTTTAATATTAATCCCAGTATCAAATCAAGCTTATCATTTTTACGCAAGACTCCATGGGCAAGAAAGAAAGTGGAAGATTTGTATTTAGATATGATCAGTTAAAATCATATTGACATTTATACTACGATATAAATAATAAGGGCTTTGAAATAAATATTTCAAAGCCCTTATTATTTATTGTCTATTTATCAATTTACGCCTTCAACTCTTCCAACGCTAACCACGCCATCAAGCCTGTGCCAGTCTGCAATGCAGCTTCGTCAATATCAAACGTGGATGTATGCACTCCTGAAGTAATTCCTTTCGCTTCGTTACGAATACCTAAACGGTAAAAACATGCATCTATTTTTTGTGAGTAATAAGCAAAATCTTCAGCTGCCATCCACAAATCTAAATCCAATACATTCTCTTCGCCTAAAAAATCAACTGCAGCAGCACGCATGCGTTTCGCTAATGCAGGTTCATTTTTCAAAAACGGATACCCGTCTTTAATATCAACATCACAGGTAGCACCCATAGATTCTGCGATACCTGATGCCATCTTTTTAATGCGTTGCTTTGCTTCTGCTCTCCATTCTTCATTTAAGGTGCGGAACGTACCTTCGATATAAACTTCTTCGGGAATAACATTGGTTGCACCCATACCCATGATTTTGCCAAAAGACAAAACAGCGGGTATACGCGGATCGCAATTGCGGCTAATCACTTGTTGCAGGGCAACAATAATATGAGAAGCAATTAAAATCGAATCTACATTTTTATCGGGCATAGCAGCGTGGCCACCTTTGCCTTTTACTGTAATATAAATTTCATCTGCACTAGCCATGTACATGCCTTCCCTAAAGCCTACTTTGCCTGCAGGAATTAAAGCCATTACATGCTGACCAATGATATTCTGTGGAGCAGGATTTTCAAGAACCCCGGCATCGATCATTAACGATGCACCACCCGGAAACTTTTCTTCTCCCGGTTGAAAAATTAATTTAATTGTACCTTCAAACTGATCGGTAACCTGGCTCAATATTTTTGCTGTTCCTAATAAAGATGATGTATGCACATCATGCCCGCAAGCATGCATCACACCTATATTTGTAGATTTATACGGAACATCATTTTTTTCTTCGATTGGTAAGGCATCCATATCCGCACGTAATGCAATCACTTTTGAAGATGGATTCTTCCCTTCGATCAACGCAACAACTCCTGTTCCTGCAATGCTCGTTTCATGCTTCACACCAAAAGATGTAAGCAATTGTGAAACGTAAGCGCTTGTATTTGTTTCTTCAAAAGACAATTCAGGATTTGCATGAATATGTCTTCTATAACCAATAACGTCTGTAGAAATGGTTGCAGCTAATTGCTGTATGCGTTGTTTTAATTCCATTTTAACGAAGCAAATTTATTTGATCCGGAACAATCATAGCGTTGGGAAAACTTTGCTTCAAATCATTCAAAATATAATTAGCTTCTACCCGATCTATAAAATCACCGACTTTTACTCTGAAACTTGGTTGTCTAAATTGGGTATATACATTCAAATCTGAATTGTACGAATAAACCAATTGTCTGTTCTTTTGTGCCTCATCGCTGCTCGGGCCTGTATATACCAGTATACGGAAGCCTTCCATTGTTGAATATTTCTTATTGATTTCCGCTAATGAATCTATACGGGCATTCGCTTTTTTTGAAGCGTCATATTGAAACGTCTGCGGCGTTGGAGTAACAGGTGTTGTAGGCTTTCCTGTTAGTGTATCCGGATTAATATACACAGGACGAACAGCGCTTAAATCTTCATAGTAAGGCTCAGCATTGCCTTTGTGCTTTTGCGACATAGCAGCACAAGAACTAAGCATGATGATACTTAAAATAGACAACGCCTTCAGCACCTTTATCATTGGATATATTATTTATGATCTATTATTCTTCAATCAAGATACATTTGTTATTGATCAAATCGTCTTCAACAGCTTTGTATTTAACATCACGTTTTACGCTGCCGTCAACATATTGCACAGACACTTTATCGTTTCTGTTTGCTACTTTTTGAGAACGTATTGGTTCAGCTTTAGGAGCTGCGGGAGCTTCCGCTGTTTGTGCAGCAGCAGTGCCGCCACCAAAGGCCGATCCCGCTTCGTCTTTTATTTCTTTATACTTCGGCTGAGGGGCAGCTTGTTGTTTCAACTCTCTAACAGGTACATTATCTTGTTTAGGAATGTCTGCCTTAAATAGGAACGAAACGATATCTGCATTCACTGTATAAACAAACTTTTTAAACAATTCGAAACCTTCAAATTTGTAAACCAATAAAGGATCTTTTTGTTCGTATGCAGCATTCTGAACTGATTGTTTCAATTCATCCATCTCACGCAAATGGTCTTTCCAATGCATGTCAATAACTGCGAGTGTTATGTAACGCTCGATTGATTGCCCCAACGTTTGAGAATCTTTCTGTGCCAATTCTTTTAATGGCGCAATTACATTCACGCTGCGCTTTCCATCTGTAAATGGAATAACAATATTTTCAATCGATTCGCCTCGAGTTAAAAACAGCTCATTGAATGTGCCTTGTGTCTTTTCTTTTACGAACGCAATCTTTTGTTCGTAATGCTTCAACACTTCATCATACAATGCTTTCACCAATACATCTGCTGGTTGTTTTTCAAGTTGCTCTTGCGTGATATCCGGTATAACACCAAACACGGTAATAGCACGTAGTTTGAAGTTGTCATAATTTTTAGTTGGTTGTGCACTGAATACCATGTCTTCACATAAATCGAAGATCATATTCAGGATATCCAATTTCAAACGCTCACCGTACAACGCATTCTTGCGACGCTTATAGATAACTACACGCTGAGCGTTCATTACGTTATCGTACTCCAACAAACGCTTACGTTGACCAAAGTTATTTTCTTCAACTTTTTTCTGCGCACGTTCAATTGAATTAGAGATCATCGAATGCTGGATTACTTCACCTTCTTTATAACCCATACGGTCCATAAATTTTGCAATACGATCCGAACCGAATAAACGCATTAAGTTATCTTCCAAACTCACAAAGAACTGAGAAGAACCCGGATCGCCCTGACGACCTGCACGACCACGAAGCTGTCTGTCTACACGTCTTGACTCGTGGCGTTCTGTTCCAATGATTGCCAAACCACCTGACGCCTTAGATTCAGGAGTTAATTTAATATCCGTACCACGACCGGCCATGTTTGTTGCAATGGTTACTGTACCTGGCTTACCAGCTTCAGCAACAACGTCTGCTTCCTTCGCGTGTAATTTTGCGTTCAATACCTGATGCTTGATGTTACGCATCTTAAGCATTCTGCTTAATAATTCTGAAATATCTACGGATGTAGTGCCAACCAATACCGGTCTGCCTTTTTCTGTAAGCTCAACAATTTCGTCTGCAACAGCATTGTATTTTTCACGTGTTGTCTTGTAAACTTTATCTTGCTCGTCTAAACGCGCAATGGCACGGTTCGTAGGAACAACAACAACATCTAAACTGTATATCTGTTGGAATTCCGCTTCTTCTGTTTCTGCAGTACCAGTCATGCCCGAAAGCTTATGATACATTCTGAAATAGTTTTGCAGTGTAATGGTAGCGTATGTTTGCGTAGCTTCTTCAACACGAACATTTTCTTTTGCTTCAAGCGCCTGGTGCAGACCGTCTGAATAACGACGACCATCCATGATACGACCTGTCTGCTCATCAACGATTTTCACTTTGCCATCCATAATCACATAATCCGTATCTTTTTCAAATAAGGTATATGCTTTCAGCAACTGTTGTAATGTGTGGATACGCTCTTGTTTGATCGAATACTCACTAAGCAATTTTTCAGTCAGCTCCATACGTTCCTGATCCGTGATCGATTTATCTTTTTCGATCTTCGCCAATTCAGAACCAATATCAGGTAATACGAACAAACCTGGATCTTCCTGTTCGCCTGTAATAAAATCAACTCCTTTTTCAGTAAAGTCAACTTGATTGTGCTTTTCATCAATCACAAAGAACAACGGTGCATCCGCTTCCGGCATACGCTTGTTGTTTTCTGCCATGTATTCGTTTTCAGCTTTTTGCAAAATAGTTTTTACACCTGTTTCGCTCAACTGCTTGATTAATGGCTTGTAGCCCGGATATGCGCGATATGCTCTTAATAATTCTAAGCCTGCTTCTTTTTCTTTGCCGGCTGCAATGTATTTTTTTGCCTCAACTAAAAACCCGTTAATCAATTTCTTTTGTTCTTCAAGCACACGTTGAATACGTGGTTTCAATTCAGCGAACTCGTGTTGATCCCCTTTAGGTACCGGTCCTGAAATGATTAATGGCGTACGTGCATCATCGATCAATACTGAATCGACCTCATCAATCATTGCATAATGGTGTCCGCGTTGAACCAAGTCGTCCCTATCGGTAGCCATGTTATCACGTAGATAATCAAAACCGAATTCATTATTTGTACCGTAGGTAATATCAGCTGCGTATGCTTTTTTACGTGCATCCGAATTGGGTTGATATTTATCAATACAGTCAACTGAGATGCCATGGAATTCAAATAAAGGCGCCATCCATTCGCTATCACGTTTTGCTAAGTAATCATTCACCGTTACTATGTGAACACCTCTGCGCGCTAATGCATTTAGGTATGCAGGCAAAGTTGCAACAAGTGTCTTACCTTCACCTGTACCCATCTCCGAAATTTTTCCGTGATGCAATACCATACCACCAATCAATTGAACATCAAAGTGCATCATCTCCCAGGACACTTCCGTTCCTGCAGCTTGCCACTTACTGCTCCATTCTGCAGTATTTCCAATGATCTGAACATTTTTCTTATTAGCAGCAATTTCAATATCCATTGGAGTTGCTGTAACAGAAAGCTTGCCTCGCTCTTTCCATCTGCGTGCAGTCTCTTTCACTACAGCAAATGCCTTAGGTAAAACTTTTTCAAGCGTTTTTTCTAATTCTTTATTGCGATCTAATTCTAATTTATCAATCGTCTGAAAAATCACTTCTTTCTCATCAATGGCTAATTGTGGATTCTCAGCAATCTTATCGTGTTCTTCTTTTATCTGTTTATCAATGATACTTAAATCTGCGTCGATAAGATCTTTTATTTTTTGTGTCTGTCCTCTAAGTTCATCATCCGACAATGAAGACATTCTTCTGAATTCATCATTGATAATTTCTACAACAGGTTGTAATTGCTTGATATCACGACCTGATTTTGTTCCGAATAGTTTTGCTAAAATGCCTAACATGTTATTTATGAATACTTAATATTGAAATCTTTATCTAAAGCCAGTTGCAACGGTTAAAAGATGCTCCAGCGTGTTTTAAATGTACAAATTTATCCTGATTAAACGTTAAAAATTCACGTCTAATTGCCCCTCAAAAACACGTTTTGCAGGGCCAATCAAGTAGATGTCTGAATAGGTATTTTCTGCAGATTGTGTGAATGAAACCTGTAGATTTCCGCCTAATGTTTTAACAGCAACGGGGACAGAAGCTCCTAATTTTGATGCAGCAATTGCAGCCGCTGTAACACCTGTTCCGCAAGAATATGTTTCATCTTCAACGCCACGTTCGTATGTGCGTACAAACAGCGTACCGTTTTGCATTTCCATAAAGTTCACATTCGTGCCGCCTGGCTTAAATGCTTCGCTGTATCGTATTGCTTTACCTTGTTCGAATATAGGAAACTGTTCAATCTCTGAAACGCGTTGAACATAGTGCGGTGAACCTGTATTTAAAAAGAATGTTTTATCATCCAATACATTCACAGTGTTTACATCAATCATATGTAAATGCACAAGTCCGTGTTTTACCTGTGCATCATGCGCACCATCTACAGCTAAGAAGCGAGTAGTATTGCCAATGACACCTAAATCATGTGCAAACTGTACGATACATCTACCGCCATTTCCACACATGGTACTTTCGTTTCCATCTGCATTGTAATAAACCATTTCAAAATCATAGCCTTCTTTATTCTGCAATAAAATAAAGCCGTCAGCACCTACACCAAATCTTCTATGGCATATTTCTGCAACGATATCACGGCGATCTCTATCAAAGATATTTGTACGATTATCAATCAATACAAAATCATTTCCTGTTCCTTGATATTTGTAAAATGGTATATTCATTTTTATAATAAATGATTGAATGCTTTTACATTCAATCCTTTTAAACGTATGTATATTCTGTTCCCTGAGGACCAGTAATGGTAAGCCTTTTGCCAGCTACAGGAGCTTCTACTCTACCGATTATTTTTGCATCAATATTAAATTTCTTTGCAATAGCAATCATGCCTTCTGCATGTGTAGCATCTGTATAGATCTCCAGACGATGTCCCATGTTAAAGACTTTGTACATCTCTTCCCACGGCGTATTGCTTTGCGCTTGTATCAATTGGAATAAGGGCGGCACATCAAACAGATTATCCTTTATAATGTGCGTAGCTGCATCTGTAAAATGTAAGACTTTTGTTTGCCCACCACCACTGCAATGCACCACACCATCTATGCGGCCTTTGTACTGATCCAGTATTTCCTTCATCAAAGGGGCATACGTTCTGGTAGGTGATAATACCAACTTGCCTGCATCGAGAGGTAAATTCAAATACGAATCCGTTAGATTCATTTCGCCTGAATATACTAGGTCTTCGGGTACATGCGGATCAAAACTTTCCGGATACTTGGCTGCCAATACACGATTAAAAACATCGTGACGTGCAGAAGTTAATCCATTACTACCCATTCCGCCGTTATATTCAGTTTCATACGTAGCTTGTCCGTCTGAAGCAAAACCTACAATTACATTGCCAGCCTTAATATGCTCGTTAGAAATGACATCTTGTCGCTTCATTCGGCATGTAACGGTACTATCAACGATTATAGTACGTACTAGATCGCCAACATCTGCCGTTTCGCCACCTGTACTGTATATGCCTATGCCATTATCCCGTAACATTTGAAGCACTTCTTCGGTGCCATTAATGATGGCTGCAAGTACTTCGCCGGGTATCAGGTTTTTATTTCTCCCAATAGTAGACGAAAGTATGATGTTATCTACTGCTCCAACACAAATCAGATCATCAATGTTCATGATAACCGCATCCTGAGCAATTCCCTTCCAAACGGAGATATCTCCTGTTTCTTTCCAGTAGATATATGCCAGCGAAGATTTAGTACCTGCTCCATCTGCATGCATAATATTGCAGTATTCTGCATCACCGCCCAGGATATCTGGTACGATCTTGCAAAATGCTTTGGGGTAAATACCTTTGTCTATGGATTTTATGGCTTTATGTACATCTTCTTTCTGGGAAGAAACGCCACGTTGCATATATCTATCGCTGCTACTCATGAATACGTTTTATTTGAATATGTAAAAATAAAAAAGTCTCCCGATTAATCGGGAGACTTTTCAAACTATGTGTGAAAATAATTTACTGATGCTGAATCTCGACTTCGTCGCTAAAGTGATTTAAGACTTTAAATGTCGTACGACGGTTTGTCTGATGTTCTTCTTCTGTTTTAGCCGCTTTGATAGCCGGATCGTCTTCGCCATATCCTTTAGCAATGATTCTTGACTTATCAATACCGTGTGCAATGATGTAATCAACCGCAGCCTGAGCACGTTTTTGAGATAAAACTCGGTTATAGTCTGCAGAACCACGCTCATCGGTATGTGAGCCCAATTCAATATTGATTTCAGGGTTTGCATTCATCAACATAACGATTGTATCCAGTTCTTTGGCAGCGTCCGGACGGATGTTCCATTTATCGTAATCGTACAAGATATTACGAACAATAACGATACGTTCCTTTTTAACCAATAATACTTCTGCCTTTTTCTTGATTTCGTTATCACCGATTTCTAAGTTTCTCAATGGAACCGTCTTCATTGTAATCGGAGTCCACTCAGATTTAGGCATCGCAAAATACTTGTCAGAATGAGCTGCTAAGTAGTAACATGAATCCGGTTTCAATTCGAAATTGAAGTTACCTTGCTCATCCGCAACTGCGGTTTTTAATGTATCTCCTTTGCAGTTCAATAAGTAAACAAGAGCATTAGGAAGTATAGCCTTTGGATTCTTTTTAGACTTGCCAAAAGCCGTACCGTCAACAATATACTTTGCTTTTCTATCCCAGAATGTATTTTTTACTGCATAAATATCATCGTCACCTTTAGCACCGTCCGTTACGCGGTTAGACGTAAAGTATCCATTCAAACTATCTTTCCATACAAGACCAAAATCATCATAACTTGTATTGATAGGCTGACCAATATTTTTAATAGCTAATTTGCCACCTTCATTTTTTATGAAAAAGATATCCAATGAACCTAAAGAAGGGTGTCCGTCTGATGAGAAGTAAAATGTTCCGTCAGAAGCTACATTTGGATACATATCGTTTCCGCGTGTGTTAATAGGTGCTCCAACGTTTACCGGATTAGACCATTCACCGTTTGCGTCAAGCGTTGCTTTGTAAATATCAATATTTCCTAGTGCTCCGTCAGTATCTCTGTTAGAAGCAAAATATAAAGTTTTTTCATCTAATGATAGAGCAGGACATGCATTCCATGCATTTTCATCATTAATTTTAAGTGCTTCAGCTTCACCCCATGTACCGTCAGCCTCTAATACTGATTTAAACAATTGCACATCTTTAGCACCTTTCTTAGCACCTGTATTCCCTCTTGCAAAAATCATTGTTTTGCCATCTTTTGTAATAATACAAGATGCCTCATGCGCGCCATCCGTATTGATTTTGTCAGATAAAGGCTGCGCCTGTCCTGAGAACGGCTCTACATTATCAAAAATGTATTCATAGATATTTGTAAAACCTGTTCCGTTTGCACTGTGCATTTTTTCAGCATCTCTGGAAGTCGTAAAATACAATTTGTCTTTGAAGAAAAACGGTGCATATTCTGCTTCTGATGTATTCAATGCACCTACGTTATCAACTTTGTAATAGGTTTTATTTTCAACTACTGCCTGAAGCGCCGTAATGTTTTCAAGTTCTTTTTTAGCTCTGTTAATTAAATCAAAGTTTGATCCTGTTTTGATGTATTGCTTGTATTGAGCAGCGGCACCTTCATAGTTTCCAACAGATTTCAATGCATTGCCATAAAAGAAATGAGCTTCCTCATCTTTGATGCCAGCTTCAATTGCTTTTTTATAAAAAGGCTCTGCTTCCTGAATACGGTTTGAACGTCTGTAAGACTCTGCAATTTTGTAATTACTTTGTGCTGGATCGTAACCTTCGCTTAACGCTTGTTGGTAGTTTTCAATTGCATCCTGGTACTCAGCTTGTTTATACTGCTCCTCTGCTTTTGCAAAATACTTTGCACTTTTTGGGGTACATGCAGCAAAAACTGCAATGCCCAAGATAAAAATTGCCTTAATGAACCTTGTCATGAATGTTATTCTGATAAGTATGGTTTGAAATCAATTGATTTAATTAAAGCAATTTAACTTATTTTTTAAATTAAAATGCAACTTTCTAATAGAAAAATATAAATAGACCTGATTGCCTTGTACTATATTTTCTTATGGGACAATCAAACGAGCGTAAAATATCTATGTAACCAGGTTTCCTGAGCAGGTTTTAACCATTCGTTTTGATAGTTGGAAAATGAGGTAATTGTATTATCAAAAACCTGACTATCAACGTGTAATAAGCCATCCTGAATAGCAGAAGATAACTTACCGGCAGCATATGTATTGACCACGCCATTCGTCAAAACATAAACCACTAATCGGTTCATTAAATCAATATTTAATTGCGATTCAATATTTTTAATTACTTGTACAGATTTGTCAATTGAGCATCCACTTGGTGTATGATGGGTCTCATCAACACCAATCACAATAAAATGATTGTGTTTGATTTCATAAGAAGCTTTCAAGTCGGCGCCGTGAGCTTGCCATGAATCTGTAAAACGATCTAATTCTTTTGAAATAATAGCAATCTGTTCACTCGTAAAAGGTACTTGTGATGCATAAATCCAAACTTTTGAGTGGATTGATAGTTGGTCAAAGGGTACATGCATAATTTATAATCTTTGAGATTGAACAATTAATTCTGCTAGGTCATATACTTTTACGTTATGCTCCTGCTCTTTGTTTTTAACTCCATCAGATAACATGGTCATGCAAAACGGACACGCTGCTGCAATAATTTTCGCGCCTGTTTGCAATGCTTCTTCTGTGCGTTCAATATTTATATCCTTATTTCCTTTTTCCGGTTCTTTAAACATTTGCGCTCCACCGGCACCACAACACAGTCCGGTTGTTTTACAGCGTTTCATTTCAACCAAATCCGCATCTAATACTTCCAATACTTTACGTGGGGCCTCGTAGATATTATTTGCACGGCCTAAATAACATGAATCGTGATAGGTGATTTTCTTTCCTTTGAATTCACCTCCTTCAGTCATTTTTATTTTTCCTTCATCAATAAACTGCTGCAGCAATTGTGAATGGTGAATTACTTCATACTTGCCTCCCAACTCCGGATATTCATTTTTTAGGGTATTGAAGCAATGCGGACAAGCTGTAACGATCTTCTGAATACCATATCCATTCAGCACTTCAATGTTTGTCATTGCCTGCATCTGAAACATGAATTCATTTCCGGCACGCTTCGCAGGATCACCTGTGCAGGCTTCTTCTGTTCCCAATACAGCAAAATTTACATTTAGATGATTCAAGATCTTTACAAATGCTACTGTTACTGACTTCACCCGTTCATCAAACGAACCGGCGCAGCCAACCCAGAAAACGATTTCAGGACTTTTGCCTTGCGCCTTTAATTCGGCTACTGTTGGTACGTTATATTCCATATCTTTTATGCTTAATGCTTAATGCCAAAGGCTTAAAGCTTGTTGTTCCTTAGTGTTATCAGTTTATTAATTAAGAATCAAATTATTCTTAACCTTTCAATTTGTCAGCCCAGTTAAAACGGTCTGCAGGAGAGAATTTCCATGGAGCCATGTTATTTTCTATGTTCGATAACATCGAATTCCATGAAGCCGGAGCCTGAGATTCTTCCATCAATTTAAATCTTCTTAATTGTACAATAATACTTACCGGGTCAATCATGACAGGACATGCTTCAACACAGGCATTGCAGGTTGTACAGGCAAGCAGTTCTTCTTCAGAAATATAATCGCCCAATAAAGACTTCCCGTCATCATATGCATCACCGTGCTGCTTAATATTCTTTCCAACCTCTTCTAACCTGTCACGTGTGTCCATCATAATTTTACGTGGACTTAATTTTTTCCCTGTGATGTTTGCAGGGCATTGCTGCGTACATCTTCCGCACTCCGTACAACTGTATGAATCCAATAAATTTTTCCATGTCAGATCACGTACATCTTTTGCTCCAAATCTTGCCGGTGCCCCATCCGCTGCTGTTTCTTCAACAGGAAGATTTAACATCAACTTTACTTCCTTAGTAACCTCAGGCATGTTATTCAATTTGCCAGCAGGAGTCAACTTAGCATAATATGTATTGATAAATGCCATGAAAATGTGTAAATGCTTGGAGTTGTAGAATACATAATTTGCGAAGAACATTACTCCAATAATATGGAACCACCAACACGCACGTTCAGCAAATATTAAAAAGCTTTCTGAATATGAACTGTAGAATCCCTTAAGTGCAGAGCTTATATAAAAAGGACCTGTAGCTGTATAATGTCCGCTTCCCATGTCCTGCAATACTTGATCCATTGCATTCATTTTTAAGAAAGCTATCATTAATAAGATCTCCATTCCCAGTATAAGATTGGCATCCAATGATGGCCATTTTGCCATTTCAACGCCTGAGAAACGTTTTACATGAACGATATTTCTTCTGATTAAAAAAACTACACAGGCAATGATTACTGTTAATGCCAGAAACTCGAATACATTTATAACAACTGGATATAGGCTTCCCAAATAAGGTGCAAAAAGCCTGTGTGTGCCTAAAATTCCATCAAGAGCAATTTCAATCATTTCAACATTTACAATCAAGAATCCAGCATATACAAAGAAGTGTAAAATCGCCGGTAATGGCTTTTTGAACATTTTTTTCTGTCCAAGTGCCATTAATAACATTTTTTTTATGCGGGCAATTTTGTTGTCGCTACGATCTTCGTCTCGTCCCAGTAAAATATTCTTACGGATTCTACTGATACTCAAATATATTCCTGCGCCTGCAATAGAAAGCAAGATTATAAAAACGATTTGTGCTAGTACGTGCATAATTTATATTGAATTAATACTGAATCTTATTTGCAAATAAACGAATTTTTTAACTACATTTGCACTCCTAATAATCGGAGGTGATGTAGCTCAGTCGGTAGAGCAAAGGACTGAAAATCCTTGTGTCGGTGGTTCGATCCCACTCATCACCACTCGAGTAAAGCCTTCGGTAACAACCGAAGGCTTTTTTATTTGAACTAATTGTACTTGTGCCATGATCGATAATAAAAAGATTATTGTTGTGATGCCTGCATATAATGCGGCAAAAACTGTAGAGCAAACATTTAAAGAAATCCCATTCAACATTGTTGATGAAGTTATCCTTGTTGATGACCACTCAAAAGATGAAACGTTTGAAGTGGCTAAAAAGTTAGGGATTCATACAGTAATTCGTCACGATATTAATAAAGGTTACGGCGGCAACCAGAAAACATGTTACGATGCTGCATTAAAAAATGGTGCTGATATTGTAGTTATGCTTCATCCCGACTATCAGTACACTCCCTTGTTATTAGAAGCAATGATCTATCCTATTGCGCGTGGATTGTTCCCGGTAATGCTTGGTTCCAGAATACTAGGAAAAGGTGCACTCCGCGGAGGTATGCCAATGTACAAATATATTTCTAACCGTTTTCTGACATTTTTCCAGAATGTAATGATGGGCCAGAAACTGGCTGAATACCATACAGGCTATAGAGCATTTAGCAAAGAAATATTGGAGCGTTTGCCTTTGCACAAAAATTCTGACGATTTTGTGTTTGATAATGAAATGTTAGGTCAGATTGCATATGCAGGCTATGAAATGGGCGAGGTTACCTGTCCTACGAAGTATTTTGATGATGCCAGCAGCATTAACTTCAAACGCAGCGTACAATATGGCTTAGGCGTGCTAAGAGTATCTTTAAGTTTCCGCTTACAGCGCTGGGGCATTGCAAAATTTGAGATCTTTGAAGGAATAAAAAAATAGAATACCCAGTATATTATTAGAAAATCCCTGGCTATAAATTTAGTCGGGGATTTTTATTTTATATTCATTCTGTAGAATTTAAATTTTATCGTATAATAAAAAAGTCCCCCGATAGCTATCGGGGGACTTTTTTATTATACGATTTGTTAAAGCTGAATTATTTAGCGTCAACTGGTTTTTTCTTTTCTTTGATACGAGCATTTTTACCCGTTTTATCACGTAGGTAGAACAAACGAGCTCTACGAACAGCACCTGCACGCAACACTTCGATTTTATCGATAAATGGAGACATTGTAGGGAAAATACGCTCAACTGCAATACCTGCAGAAATTTTACGTACTGTGAAAGATGCTCCGTTTCCAGAATTTCTTTTCTGAATTACAAGACCCTGATATTGCTGAATACGCTCTTTAGCACCTTCTTTAATTTTCACGTGAACATTTACTGTATCACCTGCTTTGAAATCAGGAAGTGCTTTTTGTACAGCTAGGTAATCCTGTTCAACTATTTTAAGTAAATTACTCATATATGTAAGTAGTTAATATCTTTTCCAATAACGGGACTGCAAAGTTAAGAATTAAAATCAATTTATCTGCATCCAATGCGAATAAATTTATTGAGTATCCAAACCCGAGTCTTTTGTAAATTTTTCGTAAAGGTCTGGTCTTCTTTTCTTTGTTCTTTCCAAAGCATTCTCAAACCGCCATTTTTCTATTTCTTTTTCATTGCCCGAAAGCAAAATATCCGGAACTTTCATGCCATTATACTCTGCAGGGCGGGTATAAACTGCTGGCGCAAGCAAACTGTCCTGAAAAGAATCTGTTAAAGCAGATGTTTCGTCGGACAAAACTCCTGGAATTAAACGGATCAAAGCATCTGAAACCACTGCTGCCGCAAGTTCGCCTCCGGAAAGTACATAATCGCCGATACTTATTTCATGCGTAATAAACGCCTCGCGAGCCCGCTCATCCACCCCTTTGTAATGACCACAAAGAATGATGATGTTTTTAAATAATGAAAATCGGTTTGCCGTTTGCTGATTAAACGTACTGCCATCCGGACTCATGTATATTACAGCGTCGTAGGTGCGTTCCGCTTTCAATGCAGAAATACATCTGTCAATCGGTTCGATCATCAATACCATTCCTGCGCTTCCGCCATACGAATAATCATCAACCTGCTTATGCTTGAAGAGTGTGTAATCTCTTATATCATGAACCACAACTTCTGCAATGCCTTTCTCCTGCGCTCTTTTCAAAATTGAATGCGCAAAAAAACTCTCCAGTAATTTAGGTAAGCATGTTATAATATCAATCCTCATCCGACTCTGAAACGTCTTCGTTCAAATATATTTCAATCAAGCCATCGGGCAACGTCGTCAATACCTGCTTGGTCTTTACATCCACCGAATGAACAATTTCTTCAGTAACCGGAATAAGTATTTCGGCATCTTTATAATCCATCATCAACAAGTCCTGACCTGTTTTCTGAAAGAAATTTGAGATAACTCCAAGCTTGCCTTGTATGGAATCTATTACATCAAAGCCCATAAGTGCCTGATATGAAACACGACTTTCATCGGCTTCGGCCATTTGCGAAATGGGTATGTAAATATCTGCTCCAACAAGGGGCTTAGCCTGTTCAACGGTTGTTATATCTTCAAAAGAAAGTATACAACGTTTCTGTGTGGCAAAATTGAAAGATGTTAAAAAAAAAGGAATCTGCTTTTGTTTTATTTCAACAAAAACAGATTCCAATGTTTCGTAATCGGTAAGATCGTCAGAGAATACCTGAACAAGAACCTCCCCTTTTACACCATGAGCCTTGATAATATTACCCCAAAGGATGTTATTCTCTGAACTCATAGTTTAAAATTATTTTAATTACTCTGCTGCTGTTTCTTCAGCTGCTGCATCACCTGCTTCAGCAACGTCTGCTGCTGCTACCGGATTAGATGCTACAATTTTCTTAGCGCGAACTTGTTCAGCTTTTGCTTCTTTTACTTTAACTTCAGCTGCTAAACGAGCTTTTTTATCTGCATCTTTTTTACCAGATAATGCACTTGCTGCTTTAGTTTTATCTGCATCTTTTTGGTTTACCCAAGCTGCAAATTTTTGATCTGCTGCTTCTTGAGTGATAGCACCTTTGTTAACACCTATCTGTAAGTGTTTTTTCAACATAACACCACGCTCAGAAATGATTGTGCGCGCTGTATCTGTTGGTAAAGCACCTTTCATTACCCAGTCAAATGCTAATTCATCATTTAATACCACAGTAGCAGGATTGGTATTAGGGTTGTAAGTACCCAACTTCTGGATGAATTTACCATCACGTGGAGATTTTGAATCTGACACCACGATGTCATAAAGAGCTAATTTTTTTCTACCTCTTTTGCTTAAACGAATTCTAACTGCCATAGAACATTTTATGTTTTGTTGTGAAACAAGTCGATGGAACACGTCCATCTGATTTTAACGAACCACAAACTTACGGATTTAATCCACAATTGCAAAGTCTTTACTCAACTATAAAATCTGGAGGACTGCGGAATTCCTTGTTTGACATGATTATGTCTTATTTTTTGGGAATTGGAAGTAGGAATGCTGAATTTAGGGTTCTAATTCATTATACTATGATTTCAATCTGCTTTGCAACCAATAATAAGAACAAACTGGAAGAAGTTCGTTCCAAAATCGGTAACCAGTTCACCATTTTGTCTTTAGAAGATATTGGTTGTCTTGAAGAACTTCCTGAAACACAACCTACTATTGAAGGAAATTCAGAACAAAAAGCTCAATATGTTGCACAAAAATACAAGGTAAATTGTTTTGCAGACGACACTGGTTTGCTTGTAGATGCACTACAAGGTGCGCCAGGAGTGTATTCTGCGAGATACGCCGGCCCAAATTGTTTGCCTGAAGACAATATGATAAAGCTTTTAGACGAATTAAAGGGTATTAAAAATCGTAACGCACACTTCAAAACCTGTATAACACTTGTTTTGGATGGCACACAAATTCAATTTGAAGGGTCTGTTTCGGGTAGTATTCTGGAAGAAAAGCATGGAGAAAAAGGTTTTGGTTACGATCCGATCTTTCAACCAGACAGCTACACAATTTCTTTTGCGGAAATGAGTATGGCAGAGAAAAACATCATAAGTCACAGAGCCCTTGCAGTATCTAAGCTAGCAGCACATCTTCAATCTCTATGAAACCACCTTTAGTCATAGGTATTTGCGGAGGAAGTGCTTCCGGAAAAACGTTTTTGAAAGACTTACTGATTAAAAATAGTCCGGCAGGCAAAGTATGTGCATTTACCCTTGACAGCTATTATCTGCCCAGAGACTGGCAAAAAAAGGACTCGAATGGGTATTTGAATTTTGACCTGCCTGAAGCATTCAATACTCAAAAAATGCTTTACGATTTTATTGATCTAACTTCGGGTTTCTCTATTGAACAACCTATATATAAATATAATGTTTCTCCGCCTTCCCTTGAATTTAACATTATAGAGCCTGCACCAGTGATCATTGCAGAGGGCATCTTCCTCTTTTACCACAAGGAAATGCTTGAACGGCTAAATACAAAGGTTTTATTAGATGTCCCTTTTGAAATAAAACGCCAACGCAGGATCGAACGCGATATTAGAGAGCGGGGTTATGAGCTGCCTGAAATTATTTATCGTTTTGATAATCATGCACAAGACTCATATAACACCTATGTTTTGCCATTTAAACACCATGCTGATTACCTTATTGAGTCTCAAGAGGACTTCGACGCTATTTACTCCTTATTGTTAAATCAAATACTTGCTTACTGAAAAATTTGCGTTCTGCATTGATTTATTTAGCTTTGCACCCTATAGAAATGAAAAAATCGGTTTTGACATATAGATACCTTCTTCTTTTCGCATTGATTTTTACAATGCTTGGAGCAGTATGCTATTCGCCAATATTAAAAGCGGATTCTAAATCTATTGCAAAAAGCGAAACTAAAAAATCAGAAAAGGGGCATTCGTCTCAACATGTTCTGACAATCGATCACCATGTTTTTAGTTCATTATCTTTTTCATTCGATTCAGACAATGCGCTATTTTCAGATCTGTTTGAATATCTTCAATTTGGCTTACCATTCGAAGTATCGCATTCTATTGTATCCGCTAGTTTTCAAAATTCCTATTTAGCCAATATTTTTCCGTTTGCAATTTCCGCGCAAGCACCGTAATCAAACCTCTTTAGTACATTTTATGTATTTTATCAGAAGCGTTTTTGACGTTTCTACACAAACCTGTTTACCCTATACAAATCTATATTTATAACTAACAATGAGAAATAAGAATTTAATTATTGTACTCACCGCAATTGTAACTGCGCTGAGTTTCTTTTTCATCTCTTTCACCTTTGTTGCCAGAGGTCTTGAAGATGATGCTGTTGAATATGCAACTATTCCAGGCAGCGGTAAAGTAGACCTTGCACGCAAACAAGCATTCATTGACTCCATCTACAATGAGCCTGTATATAATTTCCTTGGAGCTGAATTTACTTACAAGCAAGTAAAAGAATTGGAAATGGCTTTAGGCCTGGATTTACAAGGTGGTATGCACGTTGTAGTTGAAGTTTCTCCTGTAGAAATTTTACATGCAATGGCTGGTTCAAATGCATCTGATGCAAACTTTAAGCAAGCAATTGCAAACGCAAAAATAAAGCAACGCAATAGCCAAAATACATTTCAAAAGTCATTCTTCGAAGAGTACCGTGCATTGGCTGGTAAAGACAATTTGAGCAAAATTTTTGCAAACGCGAATAACAAAGGAAAAATTGATATCCGTTCAACGGATTCTGATGTTGAAAAAGTAATCAACGAAGAAATTGATTTGTCTGTAGAGCGTTCATTCAACATCCTTCGTAATCGTATTGATAAGTTCGGTGCTATTCAGCCAAACATTCAACGTGTAAGAGGTACTGGTCGTATTTTAGTTGAATTGCCAGGTGTAGAAAACACCCAACGTGTACGTAACTTATTACAAGGTACTGCGAAGCTCGAATTCATGGAAGTGTACCAAACGTATGAAGTAATTGAAAAAACAAATCGTATCAACGAATATCTTGTAAGTGTTGATGAAGAGAATAAATCAAAGTTAAGTTTAACTCCTGATTCTGCCGCTACTGCTGCTGCTGCATCTTCTAACTCTTCTCTTCTTGTTGATAACGGAGATACTTCTGCAGTTGCTAAGACGGATTCAGCGGCTGCTCCTGCTCAAGATACAAGCAAAGTTTCTGCGTTCTATCGTTTAGCGAAAGGAAGCTTCTATTATGAAACAAAAGATACTGCTACTATCAATAAAATTTTAGCTCTTGACCGTGTTAAACAAATCATTGGTTCTGATTTACGTTTTGTTTGGGAAAGAAAAGCAAGAGCATTAGATAACGGAGGCGCTATCATTGAATTGGTTCCATTGAAAATTGGTCGTGATGGCAAGCCAGCTTTAACAGGTGATGTTATTACAAACGTTGGTTATGGCGTATCTCCTGGTGGCAAAGGATATGAAGTATCTATGCAAATGAGCACATCAGGCGCAAGAGAATGGAGAAAAATTACAAAGGCTGCTTCTCAGGAACAAAATAAGAGAAGAATTGCAATCGTATTGGATAACGCAGTTTACTCTGCTCCTCAAGTAAACGATGAAATTCCAAACGGAAGTTCTTCAATCACGGGTAACTTTACATTAGAAGAATCGAAAGATTTAGCGAACATATTAAAAGCAGGTAAATTGCCAGCTCCGGTTCGCATTGTTGAAGAAGTTGTAGTAGGTCCTACACTTGGACAAGAAGCAATCATGGACGGTTTGGTATCTATGTTTGCAGGTATAATCATTGTTGTGTTGGTATTGATCATGTATTACAATAAAGGTGGTCTGGTTGCTGATATTGCGTTATTGTTCAACATTGTTTTCACTCTTGGTATTCTTGCTTCGTTCAACTCAGTACTTACATTACCTGGTATTGCTGGTATCGTGTTAACAATTGGTATGTCTGTCGATGCGAACATCCTTATTATGGAGCGTATCAAAGAAGAGCTTGCAAACGGAAAATCTTTATTGACAGCGATTGAGTTGGGTTACGACAAAGCATTCAGCTCTATCTTTGACTCAAACATTACTACAATCTTAACAGCAGTTATTTTATTCCTGTTAGGTGAAGGACCTGTAAAAGGTTTCGCAATGACATTGTTCTGGGGTGTACTTTGTTCATTCTTTACTGCTGTATACATCACAAAAGTAATTTTGTTGTGGATGGCAAGAAACAAGAAAGACGATGCTATTTCTTTTGACACATTCCTATCTAAGAAAGCATTCAAAAATCTGAGCTTTAACTTTATCGGCAAACGTAAAATTGCATATTTCTTTTCATCTGCAATTTTAGTTATTGGTCTTGTACTTACAATTATGCAAGGTGGTCTTAACTTAGGTGTAGACTTTAAAGGAGGTCGTTCTTACATTGTTGAATTTAAAAATCCGGTTGTCGCTTCAGACATCAGATCAAGTCTGACTGAAGATTTTAAAGGTAACGGTTCAGAAGTGAAAACATATGGCTCTGCAACAAAAGTAAAAATCACAACAAGTTATTTAGTAGACGATGAAACTGCAGCAGCAGACTCACTTGTAGCAACAGCTTTAGAAAAAGGTTTGACTACGTATGCTAAAGACAACACGTTCGAAGTACTAAGCTCTTCTAAAGTAGGTGCGACTGTTGCGGATGATATTAAGAATGCTTCATGGAAAGCTATGTTGGCTTCTCTTGTAGGTATTTTCTTATACATCTTCTTACGATTCAAGAAATGGCAATTGTCATTAGGTGGTGTTATCGCCTTGTTCCACGATACGCTTATGGTTCTTGCGATCTTCGCAATCTTGCGTGTATTCAATATAGATTTCGAAATAGATCAGGTAATTATTGCCGCACTCTTAACAATCGTTGGTTTCTCTATCAATGATACCGTTGTAATCTTTGACCGTGTTCGTGAATTTGACAATCATTCAAATAAAGTGGACATGGCAACGATGTTGAACGAAGCGATCAACAGTACTTTAAGCCGTACAATTATGACAACTGTAATTGTATTGATCTCTGTATTGATTTTATTCATCTTCGGTGGTGAGACATTAAGAGGCTTCTCGTTCTCATTATTGATCGGGGTAGTATTCGGTTCTTACTCAACAATCTTTATTGCGGTACCGATGTTGTTAGATTTGAGATCTAAAGCTGAAAAAGAAGCAGACGATAAATTGTTAGCAGGAAAATAAGTTTAGCTATTATAAAATAAGAAAGCCTCTCTATTGAAAAATGGAGAGGCTTTCTTATTTTATTTACATAATTTATTTTTCATCTGTAACTTTTCGAAAAGTGGCTACGTCTCACGTAAAATTCCAGTAATTGAAAGAAAGGGAGTTTAACATACTTGTCAAGCAAACCTCACAACGTGTGCATCGGTTTGTATTTAAGAACTTAAAAAACGACGCTGATACAAAAGACGTGGTACAGGAAACGTATGTCAAATTATGGACGAAAGCAGATACGATTGATCCGGATAAGATTGTGGCATGGCTATATACTACTGCTTATCGAACGATGATTGATTTTATCAGAAAGAAAAAACCACAGTTTGATATTACAGAAGATTTTATTGAAACAAGCGTAACTAATAGTCCGGATACAACAGATATGATTCATTTATATCTGGATGAATTGTCGCCTGTGTTTAAGTCTGTAATCTTGTTACGAGATATAGAAGGATATAATTACGAAGAGATCGGATCGATATTGAGCTTATCTGAAAGTCAGGTTAAGGTATACTTATTCCGAGCACGACAAAAATTAAAAACGATCATTGAGAAAAACGAAATTCTATAATGAACATAACTACAGAAAATATTGATGAGTGGTGTTTCAGATATCTTGAAAAAGATCTCAATGATGAAGAACGCGTGTTCTTTGAAAAAGAATTGAAAAACAATTCTTCTCTTGCCAAACAATTTTCGTTTTGGAAAAAAACGATTATTAAACCCGAAGCATTAACAAAACTGGATTCTTCTGTTACGAAGGATTTGTTCAGATATAGAAATCAATTCTCATTTATTTTGATTGAATTTGTTTTAACAACCTCGCTTGCTCTTTGTCTTTTATACAATACACCTATAGAAGTTCAGCATATAGAAAATGCACCTCCTTCTACTACTGTTTCCTCACCTTCTGTCAAAAGCAATAAAGACTCAGCATTCATTGATGGTATTAAATTCTACAAGCCTGCACATATAAATCTTTTATTGGATCAACAACACGATTCTGTTATTGTCTTGCAAAATGATGAAATAAAAAATATTGCGCCCGATACTGCTTTGTCAAACACAAACCCAATACTATCTATCCCTGAAGAACAAAATCAAAAAGATACTATACAAATCACCTCAGACACAACTGTATCTCAGAAAAAATCGACTCAAAAGAAAACTCCGGCAAAACATAAGTACAGAGGCTCACGCTTAATTCCAATTAACAATGACTTGTAAATTTTTATCACTCCTGTTTTTATGTGGCGCTTGCGTTTCTGCTTTCGGTCAGGAATTGCAATCGCCGCAAATCAATCAAAACGCAATCTTTGTTAATCCAGGATTGGCTGGATCTAAAGGGCAAACGCGAATATGTACAGCACTTTCTACCTTCAGATCTCAACACGAAAATCAAAGTTATGTGAGCAGTAATGGATATACTGGCAATACCGTTTATAATCGAAATTTTTATAATGGCCTTGTTAGTATTGATGGCTTGGTCATGAAAAATAGATTAGGGATTGCGGGGTATATCAAAAATGAATCTTTCCAACGAATCAATACTTATAATTACTACCAAAGCAATATCCTTACAAATACAAGTGACATCAAATATAGCTATACAAATTTCAATGCGGGTTTTATGATGGCTCCAAAATTTCATTTAACTGCACAAAAATTAAACAAACAAGATCATGTATTGTCTCCAGCCTTAGCTGTAGGGTTTAAAGAGACTAAATTCAATTATTCCGGACCTGGCTATTACAACTACAATACTCATGATAGCATAAGAAATGGTGAAGCTCAAAACACCTTTGGCCTTGACTATGTATCTTTGAGTTTATTATATAGCTCCTTAAAAAGTTATTCAGGTATTAAATTGAATTTTGAAGCATTTAGAAACACACTTATTATGTATAGTGTCAGCTTTGTCTATGCCAAAACCTATTCAAACAAAAGTGTCACAAACCCAAAATTTTCTTTTACTCCTCAATTTAATTTAGTAATTCCCACCTTTGAATTCTTTAAAATAACATCGCGTGGATGGAATTACAATAATTATCCCAAACACAATATGGATCATTATTTGAATGCAAATTTAGATTTCAGGTATGGAAAGCTTGTTTTTGGAACATTTGTTGGCCTAGTTGATTATTATGCATTCTATGCCGGCATGACTGGTGGTATTCAATTAAAAAATACAAAAATTATTATTAACTATTCCCCCAGACTTTCTTCTAAGATGCATGGCAACAGTGGTCTTTTCATTTCAGCCAACTTCTTGCTTCAACCTAAAAGTAAATCATACAGGTAATTTTTTCTAAAACCTAATCAACAACAACCCTGCGTCCCTTATTGCACTCCACGTTTCTGAATGCAACAAGTTTTCTTTAGGTAAAGCAGTTTCAGAAGTATATTCATTTAAAAAATCTGAAAGCACTGGCAGTGATTTATGAGATGTAGTTAATTGTTTCAGTTGACGCTCCATAAATTCAGCAGACTTCACATCAAGCTTTGTAATAATTATTCCGTGCGGCGTTTCAATACCAACCTTTACATTTTTTCCTTGTTGTGTAAATGTTGGCAGATTTCCTGTCCAGCATATTTTATACTGAAGTTTTTCTTCGTCATCGCTGAAGCCTTCATTAATATAGGATTGTATAAGCTTTGGCGATAACGTTGTTTTTGGTGTTTTAAAATCAAACCAATCTTGCACCGGCCAGTCTAAACAATTTTCCATCATAAAATTGTATAAGGATTTTCTTAACCCTTCTGAAAACAGATCGTGATCGCAGCCTTTCGGATCTTCGTGAATCAAATCATTATTCGCAAAATTTCCATCTTCCGGTCCGATTTTTACAACCTGATACTTTTCCGGATTCAAACCAACCGGACTGTGTGCTGTCATAGAGAAACGATGCCAGAAACCCGATTGTAAAACCTTTGCTTCAAACAACTGGCGTACTACTTCTAACGAATCGATTGTTTCTTGTGCTGTTTGCGTGGGAAAGCCATACATCAGATAGGCGTGTACCATAATACCTGCCTGCGTGAAGTTCGATGCTACCTGAGACACCTGCGCTACACTCACGCCTTTCTCCATCATCTGCAGCAAACGATCCGATGCCACCTCTAAACCACCTGTAACTGCAATGCAACCCGATGCAGCCAACAGCTTACACAAATCATCTGAAAATGTTTTTTCAAAACGAATGTTTGCCCACCAGGAAATATCCATCTTACGATCTAAAATTTCTAATGCAAGATCACGCATCACCAGAGGTGGCGCAGCTTCGTCTACAAAGTGAAATCCCGTTGTGCCGGTTTGTGCGATAATAGTTTCAATCTTATCAGCCAATACACTTGCTGCAGCAGGCTCATAGCGACCAATGTAGTCCAATGAAATATCACAGAACGAACATCTCTTCCAATAACAACCATGTGCGACTGTTAATTTATTCCAGCGTCCATCACTCCACAAGCGATGCATCGGATTCGCCATCTCTAACATAGAAATGTAGTCGTCCAATAACAAACCTGTGTAATCTGGTGTACCTGTTTTACTGTGCGCAATGTCCGGCATCTTGCAGCCATTGACATATACTACTTCATTTTCTTCGCGAACGAATGTGCGTTTCAATAAATTTTTTTCTCTCTTACCTTCTAAATATTCCAATATGTTGAGAATAGGTCTTTCACCATCGTCCAACGAAATGAAATCTGTAAAATCAAATACACGCGCGTCTGATAGACTTCGCAATTCCGTATTCGGAAAACCTCCGCCCATCGCAATTTTTATATGCGGATAATTATTTTTTATATACTGTCCAGCTTTAAATGCCCCGTAAACATTGCCGGGAAAAGGTATTGTGAAAATTACAATATCCGGTTGTTCTACAGCAACGTGTTTATCTATAATGGATATTAAGATATTATCTATGCTGCTGTTTTTCGCCTGCAATAATTTTAGCAATGGATCAAAAGATGTTGCAGAACGTGCAATATCTTCCGCATAACGGCTGAATCCAAAGTAAGGTGAGATACATTCAATGATTAAATCTCCGATGTCTTCAATGAATAAGGTGCAAAGCATTTTAGCTTTGTCGTGTATACCCATACTGCCGAAGAGCCATTCAACTTCTTCATTCAAGGCTTCGAAACGTGAGGCCTGCGGAAGATAATCTCCTGCACAGATCTTATGTGCAAGCGTAATGTTTTTATTTTGCAGAAAACGGATAACTGCGTCGACACAAAATTCATATCGATGACGCTGACTCAAAATATGCTGTACATTTGGCGACAGATCTTGTTGCAAAGATGCTTCGTCAAACAATTCACCAATTGTTTTCTTATTGAAAATTCCCAGAATCAACTCCAAGCCTAAATCAGCCTGTGAACAGTTATTATATACCGTCTCATTCAGAAACCCTTTAAGGTAGGCTGTTGCAGGATATGGTGTATTTATCTGAGTTAAGGGTGGTATGAATAAGGATATTTTCAATTCGTTTATTTTTAAATTAAAATAAGAAGTCCCGCTTATAAACGGGACTTCTTATTTTATTCAATGTTATTTTTGTGTTCTTTGTTTTTTAATCTCCAATCTTTAAAGCCTACAACCAAGGCATAACCCGTGGCGGCGATTCCTGCAAACAAATATCTACCCATTAAATTGAATGTGGATTTGTCTGCTTTTTGGTATAACATTGTGACTAAACCTATCAGAATAATTAACCCTAATAAAACAGGGTAAAAAGGATGATAGAATGTCCATATCATTATACCGATCAAAACAAATCCTGTGATTAATAATGGAACCCCTAATGTGGTATCTTCATTTTCAAAACAACCTACGGCCCATATTATTGCAACAGCAGCAGCAAATAAAAAGATCGTTGAAGCAAATCGAAATGCTTTCTCTTTATCTTTTTTATGATTTGCTTTTCCCATACTGTTTATGCCTTTACAGCAACTTTAACATCAATGCTTAATTCTTTCAATTGCTTGTCATCTATCACTGATGGCGAATCAATCATCACATCTCTTCCTGAATTGTTTTTAGGGAAGGCGATGAAATCACGTATAGAATCTACACCACCGAAGATCGAACATAACCTGTCAAAGCCAAATGCAAGACCAGCGTGCGGAGGAGCACCATATTCAAATGCTTCAAGTAAGAAGCCGAATTGTGCTTTTGCTTCTTCTTCCGTAAAGCCTAATACTTCAAACATTTTATTCTGAACGGTTCTGTCATGTATACGAATAGAACCACCGCCAACTTCAACACCGTTGATAACCAAATCGTATGCATTTGCATTCACGCTACCCAATTGATCAAACGGAAGTTTCATGAATGCATCAATGTCTTTCGGAGATGTGAACGGATGGTGCATTGCAAACCAACGCTGTTCTTCTTCGCCAAACTCTAACAATGGGAAATCAATTACCCACAGTGCTGCGAACTTGTCTTTCGGACGTAAACCTAGGCGGCTTCCCATTTCCAGACGCAAGTCGTTTAATTGTCCGCGAACTTTGTTTCCATTTCCTGAAAGGATCAACATTAAATCGCCTGGTTTCGCATTGAAACGTTCAGCGATTTTTTTCAAATCTTCTGGAGAATAAAACTTATCTACGGAAGATTTCAATGTGCCATCGGCAGCATAACGCACCCACACCATTCCTTTAGCTCCAACCTGTGGACGCTTTACGAAATCTGTCAAGGCATCAATTTCTTTACGTGTATATTCTGCACAACCTTCCGCGTTGATACCTACCACAAGATTTGCTTCATCGAAAACCTGAAAACCTTGTGATTGTACAACATCTGTAAGTTCAACAAACTTCATTCCGAAACGGATATCCGGCTTATCACTACCATAATATTTCATCGCATCTGCAAACAGCATACGAGGCACTTCCGGCAGGTCGAATTCTTTTACTGTTTTAAACAAGTGACGCACCAAGCCTTCAAACATATTCAAAATATCTTCCTGTTCAACGAAAGACATTTCACAATCTATCTGTGTAAATTCCGGTTGACGATCTGCACGCAAATCTTCATCACGGAAGCATTTTACAATTTGAAAGTATCTGTCGAAGCCAGCTACCATCAACAATTGTTTAAACGTTTGTGGCGACTGCGGCAATGCGTAAAATTGTCCAGGGTTCATTCTTGAAGGAACCACAAAGTCTCTTGCCCCTTCCGGTGTAGACTTGATCAATACAGGCGTTTCAACTTCAAGGAAATTATTCGCATCTAGATACGTCCTTGTTTCTCTTGAAACTTTGTGACGCAACTCTAAATTTTTACGTACCGCATCTCTTCTTAGATCAAGATAACGATACTTCATACGAGTTTCATCACCGCCATCTGTTTCATCTTCAATTAAGAACGGTGGTGTTTTTGATTCGTTTAATATTGTAAGTGCTGAAATTTTTACTTCAACATCTCCAGTAGGCATTTTTGGATTTTTTGCCACACGCTCAATAACAATACCTGTAGCTTTGATCACAAACTCACGTCCAAGTTTGCGAGACGTTTCTAATACTTCTGCAGATGATTTTCCTTCTTCCAGGATCAACTGTGTCATACCATAACGGTCGCGCAAATCAACCCATATCATGCCGCCTTTATCACGTACACGTGCAACCCATCCGCACAGAGTTACTTCTTTATTTACATCCGATATTCTTAATTCACCACACGTCTGAGAACGTAACATAGCTTCTCTAAATTTAGTATTTTAAACAGACCTACAATTTAGGCGTTTTTTATAAAATTTCACTGATATTTTTAATTTAAACACATCGTCTCCTGATTCATGTATTATGCGGATTGTAGTACTAAAATATCTATTTTTCAATACGTTATCTTTCTTACTGTTTAATTAAACGTTTTTTACTCAATTGGGTGATATTTAATAAGCCATAGACTACTTTCGAAAAGCCTATTTTTGTACCTTGTCCGACTAATTCAGGTTTTATGAAAAATATCGCATTCATTGCATTCGCTTTTCTACTTTTATCTGCAGGCGAACCCAAATTGAAAACGCAACAAATGGTTGAGGGCATTACTGTTGGTATGCCTAAAGATTATACGCAAATGTCGGATGACGATATTGCAAATAAATACCCTTCTACAAAAAAACCAGTATCGATGTTTACCAATTTAGACCGCACAGTTGATTTTGGTTTAAACATCAGCAAGTCGCGCTGGGGCGGTTTGGATCTGGCAATTCTAAAAGATATTTTTCATTCAACAATCGTTGAATCATATGATACTGTTATGTTCATTCAGGAAGACATCATTTCTATCAATGGCAGGCCATACGTGCGATACGAGTACAATTCACTGTTTGATAATACACAAGGATATCATTACTTATTGATTTCGATTTTAGCTAAAACTGTTGGTGAGGCGGAAACTAATACAGAAAAATTAGCGCCCGATAATGCAAACCATTTATTGATATTTAACTTCTATTGTGCTAAAGCTTTTCAGGCAGCCAATCAGCCAATTGCACGTGCTATGATGCAAACCATTCACGTAAATACCAATCAGGCATGCAAATCCATTCCTGTAGCTGAAAAGCCTACAGCGAAAGGCTTAGTGAGCCCGCAACAAATTTTGGAAGAACAAAAAAAGCACAAAAAATAAACGCTATGCTTTCGATACACAGCGAAGAGCATTTTATGCGTGAAGCCTTAAAAGAAGCTCAAAAAGCATTTGATAAGGGAGAGATTCCTGTAGGTGCAGTTGTTGTAAGTAATAATCAGATTATTTCCCGTGCATACAATCAGACCGAATTACTTTCTGATGTTACGGCACATGCCGAAATGCTTGCCATTACGGCTGCTTCAAATTTCCTGGGTGGAAAATATTTAGTAGACTGTACGTTATATGTTACGCTGGAACCCTGTGTAATGTGCGCGGGAGCATTGACCTGGTCGCAGATCAGTAATGTTGTCTATGCTGCAAAGGATGTAAAGCGGGGTTACAGTGTTATCCCTGATTTGAAAATGCATCCTAAAACGATTGTTAAACAGGGGCCTTTTGCCGAAGAAAGTGAAAAGCTATTGCTTGATTTCTTTCGTAAACTCAGAAATTAATTCTAACTTATGTATTATTCAAAAATTAATTAATCAATTTTAAACACATATACTATTATGGCATTTGAACTACCGGCATTACCGTATGCTACTAACGCTTTAGAACCGAACATTGATCAGGCGACTATGGAAATTCACCATGGTAAGCACCACAATGCTTATGTAACAAACTTAAACAACGCAATAAAAGGTACAGATGCAGAATCTTTATCTATTGAAGAAATTTGCAAAAATATCAGTAAATATACTCCGGCTATCCGCAACAATGGTGGCGGTCACTATAACCACTCTTTATTCTGGACAATCTTAGGTCCTAATGATGGCGGCGCTCCAACTGGTGATCTAGCTGCTGCAATCGACAAGGCTTTCGGTTCGTTTGATGCTTTTAAAGAACAATTTGCTGCTGCAGGTGTTACTCGCTTCGGTTCAGGTTGGGCTTGGCTACTTGTTGCAAACGGAGAACTAAAAATTTCTTCTACTCCAAACCAAGATAATCCTTTAATGGATGTAGCTGAAGTAAAAGGTACTCCAATCTTAGGTTTGGATGTTTGGGAGCATGCATACTATTTAAAGTATCAAAACAGAAGACCGGATTATATCGCGGCATTCTGGAATGTAGTTAACTGGTCAAAAGTTGCTTCTTTATACAGCGCAGCTAAATAATTTCTAGCTACTTGCTTACGTAAAAAGCTACATGTCATACATGTAGCTTTTTTTATTATTTTCAACAAGTAAATTAATCGCTTAAGTGACAAAAACAATGTTCAAACAATCAAATTAGCCTTTTTAAGCTTTATTAACTTTTGTTAATTAAGGTTTTTTTTATCTGTAATAGATGTAATATAATTTTAAAAATAGAATTATTTACCGTATACTTGTATACTTATTCGTCGGGGATTTTTTTTCGAGTAAGATTTTTAGATAGAGTCTTTCAAACAGCAAAAATGACGGAGGGGGTAGTTACCCTCCGTTCATTTGCTTAATCAAATCACTTTTCAGCATTTAATTGCACTTTAGCTTTTGCCAAATCTGCTTTTTGTTCTGTTGTTATTACCGGATATTTCAAATTCAACTTTTCAAATTCTTTATATATAATTGCCGCTATACACAATCTCATAAACCATTTATCATCGGCAGGCACTACGAACCAAGGCGCGTGTTTGGTAGAAGTATTCGATAACATATCTCCATATGCCAGTTGATAATCTTTCCAACGGGCTCGCTCTCCAATATCTCCTATAGAAAATTTCCAATTTTTAGATGGATTGTCAATTCGCTCCATAAAACGTTTCTTCTGCTCTTTTTTTGAAACGTGAAGGAAAAATTTCAAAACGAGGGTTCCGTTGTCAGATAAGTGTTCTTCAAAATTGTTTATCTGATTGAACCGTTTATCCCAGAACTTTTGATTGATGTCTTTTAAGCTTGATACACCCGGAATGGTTTCATTTAAAATAAATTCAGGATGCACACGGGTCACCAATACATTTTCATAATGAGAGCGATTAAATATGCCTATTTGACCCGCCGCTGGAAGCTCTATATAATGCCTCCATAAATAGTCGTGTGCCAATTCGGTTTTAGTTGGCGTCTTAAAGCTTACAACCTTTACTCCCTGCGGATTTAAACCGGTCATGATGTGTTTGATTGTACTGTCCTTGCCCGCTGCATCCATGGCCTGAAAAATGATCAATACACTATGATGCCCGCTTGCATAAAGCTTGTCCTGCATTTCAGATAATTTCACAATACCGAGCTGCAACAGCTCTTCCCCTTCTTCCTGAGAAAGCATTTTATGATCATAATCTGTATGAAAATGCTTTTTTAAATCAACCTGCTGTTTCGGTTTTACTTTAAGCGTTTCTGCATACTTTAAAAGTTTTGAAAAATCTTTTGCCATAGGAATTTATCTTATTGAATGCGTTGTGAATGTATATTTATAAGAGTCTTTACTAAATCTACAAAAATAATTCAACTAACAATTCCTTGCGTGCCCAACAATCTGATTTAGTGCAATTTTATCTATTAAAACATCCTTTTACTGAATGTATTTTTTATCTTTAATCGTATAATAAAATGCAATTTGCCACATTCTTCAACTGCGTTTGGGTTACATTCAACTAAACATTAAAAAAATTGCCTAAAGAATCAAGATTTAGCTTTGTTGAGCGCTTAACGATTTCTACGAAACTTGCCATTTCGTATTTATTGATTGGGATTGTTACGCTCTTAACTGTTTCTATAATTCTGTATTTGATTTTCAAAAAAACAATTATTGAAAAAACATCAAATCAATTAGTTGCTGTTAATGTAATTAAAAAGAAATCGATAGAAGATTTTTTATCCGGTATTGTTAGAGAAATTAGAGATGATGAATTTCAATTGAATGCGCTTAATAGTATTAATAATTTACACATCTTAGATAAAAATTATAAAATCAACAGCAATGATTCGTTGTTTAATCCATCTATGCTGCCTACCTATAAAGACATTGTCTTTATGGATTCCCTCGGGCATGTTATACAACACACATCACGGCTCAATTATCTGAGTGATTCTACATTATCTTATTTACACCATCAATTCAAGCATACACATGCTTCTTTGCAAAATGAAATTTTCTTTGTTGATATAACAAATTTATTTAATGAAGCACATGCTCAATTGTTGTGCGTATTTAAATTGCGAAACGCTTCTATCTGGGGAGTGTATTTTATTAACCATTCATATCTGGAAGATATCCTGGAGATTCGTTCAGGTATGGGCCAAACAGGTGAATCGTATCTGGTCGGTACAGATTTTTACATGAGAAGCAAATCGCGTTTCTTGCAAAGTACGCTACCTCATACTATTTTAGTTAAAACGGCAGCTACCTTAAATCCATACAGCCCGGACAATTCGAAGCATAGTGCTGTTATTAAAGATTACCGGGGAATAGAAGTAATCAGCGTTCAAAGTAAAATTAATATTTCAGGTGTTGATTGGTTATTGATTTCAGAAATTGATTTGAATGAAGCAATGGCTCCTGTAGTAAGTATTCGCAATTACATGTTAGCAATTGCAGTATTTATTTCGTTTGCATTAATGATCGTTACACTTGTTCTTGTTAAACGTATTGTAAATCCGATTGAAAATTTAACGCGCTTAATTGATAATATTTCTCTGGGTAAATTCAATCAACCATTTCGAAAACAAAATTTCTCAAAAGATGAGATCGGAAAAATTGAAGATGCGATCATTAATTTACAAGAGCGTATATCAGCTACCGCAACATTTGCCGAAGCTATAGGGCAAGGTGATTTTTCTTCGGAATATAATGCATTAAGTAATGAAGATACCCTGGGCAGTGCATTGTTAAAAATGCGTGATGATATTGTTGACGGAAAAGAGAAAGAGAAAGTGTTGACGAAGCAAAAGACAAGTGCGCTGATTGAAGGTCAGGAAAAGGAACGGGAAAGACTTGCCCGTGAACTCCATGATGGCTTAGGACAGATGCTTACAGCCATTAGATTACGCATTGGTTTGTTGAAGGAAGAAAATCAAAGTAAAAAAGATATTCAGCAAATTATAGATGACACCATTAAAGAACTGCGACGCATTTCAAACAATGTAATGCCGGCTGTTTTGATTGATTTTGGATTAGAGGCAGGTCTAAAATCACTTGTTGATTATTCAAGCAAATTATATCATTTGCCTATCGAACTTAATTACGAGAAGTTTAGCTACAGTCAGCCACCTAAGAATAATTTTGACATCACGATAAGTTTGTACAGAATAGTTCAGGAGGCGATTAACAACGCTGTGAAATATTCAAATACGACGCTAATTACGGTAGAAGTTCTTGAATCTGAAGAACAGATTGATATGCTTATAAAGGATAATGGCGTAGGTTTTGACGTAAATAAAAAGAGTGAAGGGAAAGGTTTGGGAAATATGAACGAAAGAGCGAAATTGATAGATGGTAAATTCCATATTGAATCGAGTAGTCGTGGTACGAGTATTTCTATTTGCGTACCTTTGTTCTTCTAATGAAATGGTGCTTTTATGAAAAAGATTAACATAGTTATTGCCGACGATCACGTTCTCATCAGAGATGGAATAAAAGCGTTGCTTCAATCTATAGATGAATTTGACGTAATCGGAGAAGCTGCGGATGGAGAAGAACTTGTTCAGTTAATCGACTCATTAAATCCTGAAATTGTTTTGCTTGACATTACGATGCCTAAGAAGACAGGTATAGAAGTAATTACAGAAGTGAAACAATACAATCATTCCGTGAAATTTATTATGCTTTCCATGCATGATAATCCGGAATACGTACTGAAGAGCGTGCAGGCAGGAGCTTTGTCATATCTTCTGAAGAATACGGATCATGAAGAAATTATTAAAGCAGTTAAAGCGGTAAGCTCAGGGCAAAAATATTTTTCTCCTGATATTTACTCAATTATTTTGAATGGTTTAGCCAATCCTGACTTAATAAAGGGAAATCAATTGAATGAAGTTCTTACAAAACGTGAAAAAGAGATCTTAAAAGAAGTCTCTATGGGCCTTAGTACAAAACTCATTGCAGACAAATTATGCATAAGTGTTCGTACGGTAGAGACACATAGGATAAACCTTATGAAAAAAATGGAAGTGCATAATTCTGCAGAATTGATTAAAAAAGCAATGGAATTAAACCTGATCTAAGGGTTTTAACGGATGCGTCACTAGTAAAATACCGTGAAATAAATACAGCTTTTATGGTACTTACACGCCTGAATTATAGGCGTATAATTGTATAGTAATTCAACACAAAAACTGTACAATTATGAAAACGATATTCGCACTAATTACATTTGTAGCATTAAGTTTAGGTACTTCTTTTGCGCAAAATTCAAATAACGATCCTCAGATGTCTGTTAATAATTATAAGCACTCAAATAAGGCTAAAAAGGCGACTGACAAAAGAGCAAACATGACTGGTGAAGAAGTAGCACTTAGAAGCCAAAGAACAAATAAAGCTGTTAAAAGAAATTATGTTTTAGCTCCTGCTAATGCAAATGCAGCAACGAATGTTCAAGGGCAAAAATCTAAAGCTAACTATAAAAATCAATTCAATTAAAACAAGAGGGTGTTTTAATTTGTTTCTGAGGCTTTGCTTATCCGGCAAAGCCTCTTTTTACTTTAGCCTATTAATGATTTAATTTTATTTACATCTAACGGCTTGTTTATATAGCCCGCAATCGTGTATTGTTTGGCTTTAGCAATGTCTGCAGGATTACTTGACGAGGTAAGTATATATATTTTAATTCGCTTTGTATAGTCTGGCATCTTCGCAGTTAATTGTGCCAGAAAATCAAATCCATCCATGACAGGCATATGCAAATCTAAGAATATAATTTGATCGTATTCTCCTTCAGTAATATCTGCATTAGTTGGTTGGTAATTAATAATGAATTGCAACGCCTCGTTACCATTTTTTACACACGTTATTGAATCCGTTATGCTGGATTTTTTTATTACTAACTGGCTAATGAAGTTGCTATCTTCATCGTCATCTACTAATAATACTGATTGGTACATCATTTTCTTTTTTAAAAAATTACTTTGAACGTTGAGCCTGCGTTAACTGTGCTTTCAATTTCTATCTTGCCGCCTTTACCTTCAACAATCTTGTTAATAATATATAATCCTATACCTGAGCCTTCAATATGATCATGGAATCTTTTGAATAAATTAAATATTTTATCTCTATGCAAATTGAGATCAATGCCCAATCCATTATCCTTTACGCTTATTTCATTTCGTTTTGTATATGGATTGTAATTAGAGCACACTTCGATCATCGGGATTCTGTCAGGAGATCTGTATTTAATCGCATTATTAATTAAATTGTAAAGTATGCTTTTAAAAGCTTGCTTGCTATATTCTATTGCCTCAATATTTAACGAAAAGGTTATGATTGCTTTGCTTTCATGAACAAGCATTTCATTTTCAAGAAGTATCTCTTTTATTGTTTCCCGTATGTCAACCATCTCAATGTCTTGATACGGGTTGGATTGTATTTTAACAATGTCAGTAAGATTTAATACAGTATTTTTTACTTTATGTGTGGATGATTCAATCCTTTCGATTAGATCAGCTACTGTTTTGTTATTCGTTGAGTCTAATTCAGCCTTAAGTAATTGAATCAATCCTTCAATATTGTTTACAGGAGATTTGAGGTCATGCGATGCGGAATAGATGAAATTGTCCATGTCCTTATTTAGACGTATTAAATTATCATTTGATGTCTCTAATTGCTGAGTTCTTTCAATTACAATTTGCTCTAGTTGCTGCGGAGATTTTAATGTTAATGCATCCGGAACAACTTTAAAAATTCCGATAACCGTAATCCACGATACTATAGCTGTGAACGCTAGTACAAGAGCGCTAAGTCTGTATACCGGATACCAAAAAATCACTGCGTCAACAAGGTGTGTTAAACCACAACTCAATATAAAAATAATGAACAGCCAGAATATTCTTTGAAAAGGTAGTGTGTCCTTTTTCTTACTAATCAGATAAATCATGCTAAATGGAATAGCGAAATAGGCAGCCCAAATTGTTAAGCTTGATACTATGTATAACCATCCGTGAAAATCGCTCCATGTACCGCAAAACCACCTTGCAGGCCAGGACTCCGTTCCCAATATATGTGTTACAAAATCTGCAATTTGATCCATAGGTCAGAAATGTTATTTTAAAAATATAAATAAATCCGCTTGCTATAAATAAAGCACACTATCTGTATTATTTGAATACATCAAGATCATTCCATAACTGAAGATTTAAAATAAGCTAGTTGAAATATCTCCAATTATATTATACTTAAAAATACACTAAAATGTTTCTAGTATAAGATTCCTTTGTGAAATAAATATATAATTATAAGCTGTACATTAAGCTGTAATAGCTTTTGTTCGAGGATTGTATGTTATGGTGGCAGTAGTATAAAATGAAAAAACCCCATCACTGTAGAGTGAAGGGGTTTTAATAATAAGTTGGCGGCGACCTACTCTCCCACATTTGACTGCAGTACCATTGGCGCTGTTGGGCTTAACTTCTCTGTTCGAAATGGGAAGAGGTGAACACCAACGCTATAACCACCATTAAGGATGTTGTCTGTAACTGTCAAGTTCCGTTGGAACTCCGCTGCAAACGATAATAGTTTGACCTAATGATTAGTGGTATATCAAAGTACTCTTGCAAAGAAAATTATCGGGTTATTAGTACTGCTCAGCTATGCCATTTCTGACTTTACACTTGCAGCCTA
>NZ_KB903636.1 GCF_000379725.1 Cytophaga aurantiaca DSM 3654 | reverse complement strand
CGTAAGAAAACGAACACATGTATCAAGAAAAGCAAATATGCGTATCAAATCAATATTACACATGGCAGCACTGGTTGCTATTCAATCAAATAAAGAAATTACAGAATTCTACGATCGTAAAATAAAACAAGGGAAAGCAAAAATGAATGTTATAAACGCTATTCGAAATAAATTAATACATCGTGTATTTGCATGCGTTAGAGATAATAGAAAATATGAATATATTTATACCAATGCACTTGCATAAACCATAGAAATCCACGGCGAAAACATCCTCTTTAGCTGCTTTATTCAAAATTTTAGTTCCCGCATTTGGAAATTGAAAATTCCCCCATATCTTTGTAAACATGAAAACAATGACAGGAACTAAACAATGGTGGTGGTACGTGAACTAATCGGTTCGTGAACATGCTGCTGTGTCCTGTTTGAAAATATATCAAAAATGAGGCTTGCTGTTCACGGCAAGCCTCATTTGTTTTATACACCCCAAGGATATTCTATTTATGAAAACATATACATTAAAGCTTCGCTATAAAAAAATACTTGCTGATACAACCACACCGGTAAGCATGTATTTAAAATTACGCGATAAGTTTCCGCAGACCATGCTGCTTGAAAGTTCGGATTATCATGGCAACCAGGATATTTATTCTTATATCTGCTGTAACCCGATCGCCGGAATTAAAATAGATAAAGGATATTTTACTGAATACTATCCGGATGGCACAACAACCAATCTTGAAATTGAACAGGTAAATGTTCCCGCACAGATTACAAAATTTGTAAAACGTTTTAAGGTTGACGAAAAGAAATTCCCGTTCACCAGCAGTGGTATTTTTGGTTACACGGCGTACGATGCTGTCCGTTATTTCGAAGACATAAAAATAAAAACCTTTGAAACGGAATACCGCAAGATTCCGGATCTGCAATACCATATCTATCGTTTCATTTTGGTATTTAATCATTTCAATAATGAATTAACCATCGTTGAAAATTATCCGGAAGGCGCTGAATACGGCGATAAGAGCTCAATCGAACAAATCGAAGCGTATTTAAACAGTCGCAACTTTGCTTCTTATGAATTCAGATTAGCTGATCGCGAAGAATCTAATTTCACAGACGAAGAATTTTTAAAAGTTCTGCAAAAAGGAAAAGAGCACTGCCGTAGAGGCGATGTATTCCAGATTGTTCTTTCACGCAGATTTTCCAGACAATATATAGGCGATGATTTTAATGTATACAGAAGTTTACGTTCTATTAATCCGTCTCCGTATCTATTCTACTTTGATTACGGCAGCTTTAGATTATTTGGTTCATCTCCTGAAGCGCAGATTGTTGTGAAGGAAGAAAAAGCAAGCATCTATCCGATTGCCGGTACATTCCGCCGTACAGGTGATGATGTTAAAGATTACGATCTGGCAATGCAGTTATTAAATGATCCGAAAGAAAACTCGGAACACATCATGCTAGTGGATCTTGCGCGTAATGATCTTAGTCGTCATTGTCACGATGTGGAAGTTGAAACATTAAAAGAAGTACAATATTATTCGCACGTGATTCACCTGGTTTCAAAAGTAACAGGCAAAATGGATAACAAAGATGCGTTTATGAATATTGTGGGCGATACATTCCCTGCGGGTACCTTATCGGGTGCACCAAAACACAATGCCATGCAGATCATCGATCGCAACGAACATGGCAACCGGGGTTTCTATGGCGGTGCAATCGGTTTCATTGGTTTCAACGGCGAATTCAATCATGCCATCATGATCCGCACGATTATGAGTAAAGACAATATCTTATTCTATCAGGCAGGTGCCGGTGTTGTAGATCTGTCGGATATTAATAGTGAGCTGCAGGAAGTGAACAACAAATTAGCAGCGCTTAAAAAAGCCATTGAAATGGCTGAACAAATTTAAACAGGAAGTATCATGAATAAGAATATATCCATACTGGTTTTAGACAACTACGATTCGTTCACATATAACTTGGTGCACATTATTAAAGCATTGGGTTATACAAATGTGGAAGTACATCGCAACGATAAGATCACTGTTGAAGAAATTGCACGTTTTGATAAAATATTATTATCACCCGGACCGGGCATTCCATCCGAAGCAGGTATTTTGCAGGATGTGATCCGCACCTACGCTGGTAAAAAAAGCATCTTTGGTGTGTGCTTAGGCCATCAGGCAATTGGCGAAGTATTTGGCGGTACCTTAACCAATCTTGAAAAAGTGTATCACGGTATTGCTACTAAAACTAAAATTTTAGATTCAGGAGTTTTGTTTGCAGGTATACCACATGAGGTCACTACCGGTAGATATCATTCATGGGTAGTAGATCGCAAAGATTTTCCGGATGTATTGCAGATCACTGCGGAGGACGATCAGGGAAAGATCATGGCGTTAAAACATAAAACATTAGACCTTGTTGGCGTTCAGTTTCACCCGGAATCAATCTTAACAGAGTTCGGACAAAAGATGATGCAAAACTGGCTGGAGTCCGAAGGGACAAATTCCAAATAACAAAACACAAATTCCAAACCGTTCACCTGGCGCCAGTCCTCAGACTGGTGTCTATCATTCCGTAGTCTTTGACTACATGTTTATTTAATGAAACGCAGTCAAAGACTGCAAAATTATGGACACGAGTCCCGCTTCGCTAAGACTCGCGCCAGGTTAGTTTATAATCCTTAAATAACACGATCAATTTATTTGATACATATATAATAGTATGAAAGAATTATTACAGCAGCTGACCAGTCATTATCGCTTAACAAAAGACGAAGCGAAAAATGCCATGTTGGCTATCGGAAACGGAACGGTAAATGCAGCGCAGGTTGCCGCATTTATTTCTGTATATATGATGCGCAGCATTACTGTTGCGGAATTACAAGGGTTCAGAGAAGCGTTGTTGGAAATGTGTCTGGATGCGGATTTGTCTGAATATAATCCAATTGACATTGTCGGTACAGGCGGAGATGGAAAAGATACATTTAACATTTCTACCTTATCCTGTTTTGTAGTTGCAGGTGCAGGTATTAAAGTTGCCAAACATGGCAATTATGCTGTGTCTTCAAGCTGCGGTTCTTCAAACGTGGTTGAATACCTGGGTTATAAATTTACCAACGACAAAAGTGCACTGCGTAAGCAAATAGAAGAATCAAACTTCTGCATGCTGCATGCACCCTTATTTCACCCGGCATTAAAAAATGTTGCTCCCGTTCGTAAAGAAATCGGTATGCGTACCATTTACAATATGCTAGGTCCCTTGGTAAATCCTGCACTCCCAACGTATCACATGCTGGGTACATTCAATATGGATCTTGCACGTTTGTATGGTTACATTCACCAAAGTCTGAACAGCAAGTTTACCATCATACATGCGCTTGACGGCTACGATGAAATCTCGTTAACCGGTGGCGTGAAAGTAATTTCAAATCATATAGACCGTGTACTTGAACCGGATGATCTTGGATTGCATATCTGCAAACCAGAAGAATTATCCGGAGGAAAAACGGTTGAGGATGCCGCGAAAATCTTTATTGAAGTATTGGAAAATAAAGGCACCCGTGCTCAAAAAGAAGTTGTTATAGCAAATGCAGGGATGGCCATTTCATTGGCAAAACCCGACATTTCATTATTCGATGCCATTGCTACGGCCCGCGAATCGTTAGAGAGCGGAGATGCATATGCATGTTTTAAAAAAGCAGTTAAGTAATTTTATAGTATCAAGCATTCATCCCAACCTGATGAATCTGTTTTGGTAAGAATTAATAAAATTGATCATGAATATTCTGGATAAAATAATTGAACATAAGTGGATAGAGGTTGCCGACAGAAAAGCACGCACTTCCGTTGAAGAACTTCGCAAGTCGCCTTTATATAGCAGACCAACACTTTCGTTTAAAAAATATTTAAGCAATCCGGCGTTAAGCGGCGTAATTGCTGAACACAAACGTCAGTCTCCTTCAAAAGGAATCATCAATGCAAACGTTGATCTGAAGCAGGTTGTAACCGGTTACCAGGCGGCAGGTGCAAGTGCGTGTTCGGTGTTGACTGATACAAAATTCTTTGGCGGTACAACCGAAGATCTGCTTCAGGCAAGAGCTTTGATACAGATTCCGATTTTGCGCAAAGATTTTATGGTAGACGAATACCAGATCGAAGAAGCCCGTGCCATGGGTGCAGACGTTATTTTATTGATCTCGGCATGCTTAACTCCGCAACGCATCAAAGAATTGTCGGAGTATGCACACAAACTGAATTTAGAGGTATTGCTTGAAGTTCACAATGCGGAAGAGCTTGAAGGAAACTTGATTGATACCGTTGATGTTATTGGTGTAAATAATCGAAATCTTAAAACATTCGAAGTAAGCATCCAGACTTCGATCGATATAGCAAAACATATTCCGGATCGTTACATCAAAGTTTCTGAAAGTGGCATCGATGATCCGAAAACCATTATTGAATTGAAAAAACATGGCTATACAGGTTTTCTGATCGGCGAATCATTTATGAAAACCAATGATCCGGGTGCGGCTTTGAAGAAATTAGTAGCTGAGTCTAAGTAAAAAATACAAGTTGTCGGACGACAAAAAAGTCGTCTGACAACTGTTCAATAAATAACATTATCAATATGAAACTGAAAGTTTGTGGTATGAAGTATCCGGATAATGCGGGAGCAGTGGCAACGCTGGCGCCAGATTATATGGGCTTTATTTTCTACAAACCTTCAAAAAGATATTGTGGTGAAACGTTAACACCTGAATTTGTAAAAGCACTTCCTGCATCTATTATAAAAACAGGTGTGTTTGTAAATGAATCCTTGGAAGAAGTACTGCGCATCTGTTCTGCATACGGATTTAAAGCGGTTCAATTGCATGGACATGAAACTCCTGAATTTTGCCTTGCTTGTAAAAAAGACGGATTGGAAGTGATCAAGGTTTTTCATGTAGGTGAAATAATGGATTGGTCGATCTTAGAACCGTATAAAAAAGTAGCGGATTATTTTCTGTTCGATACCAAAACCCCTGAATACGGTGGCAGCGGCAATCGTTTCAACTGGGAGATATTAAAAGAATACGACAACAAAATTCCATTGTTTTTAAGCGGTGGTATAGATGAATCCATTCTCAGCGAACTTAATACGCTTTCAAGTGTTAACATATACGCACTCGACATTAACAGCCGCTTTGAGTTAGAGCCAGGATTAAAGGATGTAGAGCGTGTTAGAAAATTTGCACAAAGCCTAAAGCCGAAGGCTTAAAGCTTTTAGCTCTTAAATTAAGATACTATGAAACTAATAACATATATATCGTCCACACGATGGCGATTTTAAGAGAATTAGAATAAGAGATCGTACAATAAAACTATACAAACACTCGCTTTAAGCATTAAGCTTTTAGCCTTAAGCATACACAAAATGAATTATAACGTCGATAAAAAAGGATATTACGGAAGTTTCGGAGGAGCATTTATTCCCGAAATGCTGTATCCAAATGTTGAAGAGCTTCGTGAGAATTATTTAAAGATCATCAACAGCGAATCTTTCCAAACTGAATACAAAGATCTGCTTCGCAATTATGTAGGCAGACCAACTCCTTTATACTTCGCAAAACGTTTGTCTGAAAAATACAACACAAATGTTTATTTAAAGCGCGAAGACTTATGTCACACAGGTGCACATAAAATCAATAACACCATCGGACAAATTCTTATCGCAAAGCGTATGGGCAAGACCCGTATCATTGCAGAGACCGGTGCTGGCCAGCATGGAGTAGCAACCGCTACAGCTTGTGCCTTAATGGGCATGCCTTGTGTGGTGCACATGGGTGCTGTTGATATTGAAAGACAAAAGCCGAATGTTGAGCGAATGAAAATGCTTGGGGCTGAAGTAATACCTGCCATGACTGGAAGCAAAACGCTGAAAGACGCAACCAACGAAGCTTTACGTGATTGGATCAACAATCCGGTAGATACGTTCTACATTATTGGTTCTGTTGTGGGGCCGCATCCATATCCGGATATGGTAGCACGATTACAGGCAGTGATCAGCGAAGAAATTATGAGTGAGCTGCAAACAATCACCGGCAATCCAGAACCGACGCATGTGATCGCCTGTGTTGGCGGGGGCAGTAACGCTGCAGGAGCATTCTATCATTTCCTGGATCGTAAAAATGTTGAGTTAATTGCTGTTGAAGCTGCAGGTGAAGGTATATACTCCGGTTATTCTGCGGCAACAACGTTCTTAGGAAAACCTGGAGTGTTGCATGGCAGCAAAACCTTATTAATGCAAACAGAAGACGGACAGGTTGTAGAACCACACTCTATTTCTGCAGGTCTGGATTATCCGGGCATCGGGCCCATGCATGCACATTTATTTGAAACGGGGCGTGCAAAATTTATTAGTGCAACCGATAAAGAAGCTTTTCAAGCTGCATTTATGCTGGCACGCACTGAAGGCATCATTCCTGCATTGGAATCTGCACATGCAGTGGCAGCACTTGAAACTCTTACATTCAAAAATTCAGATGTTGTTGTTGTGAATTTATCCGGCCGCGGCGATAAAGATATGATGACCTACATTACACGCAAAGAAGAATTTTTAACAAAGAACTAATATGGAAACTACAACTAAAATTTCAAATCGATTAACTGAGTTGTTCCAAAAGAAAAGTAACAACTTACTGAATATATATTTTACTGCAGGCTATCCCGCAATCAATGATACTGTAACTGTTTTGAAAGCGTTGGAAAAAGCAGGCGTTGATATGGTAGAGATCGGGATGCCTTATTCAGATCCGGTTGCAGACGGACCAATCATTCAACAAAGCAGTTTAGATTCTATTAATAATGGCATGACCATTAAAACATTGTTGGGGCAATTGAAAGATATCCGTAAAGAAGTTACCATACCAATTTTGGTAATGGGCTACTTCAATACCGTGATGCAATATGGTGTTGAAAAATTCATGCAAGAAATAAGTGCTATCGGTATTGATGGTGTTATTCTTCCCGACCTGCCACTTGATGAATACACAGAGCATTATCAAACTTTGTGTGAATCGCATAATATTTCGAATGTGTCATTGATCACACCAAACACTTCGGATGAACGTTTGCATGTAATTGACAACATTACACAAGGTTTCATCTACATGGTTTCTACGAATAGTACCACCGGAAACGATGCGAAAAAGACAGAAGATAATCACGATGCGTATTTCAGCCGGATCAAAAATATGGGACTGAAAAGTCCACGTATGATCGGTTTTAACATCAAAAACAAGGAAACTTTTGAAGACGCCTGTGCTTATGCGAATGGGGCAATTATCGGATCGGCATTTGTCCGGATGTTATCGACAAGTAAAAATATTGAAGCCGATATTATCCAATTTGTGCAACGTATAAAAAATTAAAAATAAGCCCCGCGGAGCCAGCGGGGCTTATTTTTTCTCTTTCCCTTAATTCAAGGTATTGAAATAACAAAAGGTTACAGTTTTTCATTTTTTTTATTACCCTCACATTCACAACCTTTGTAACTTGATTTCAGTTAAATACTAAAAAAAGAGTTTGAGTATGAAGAAATTATTACTATTAACAATTTTTCTCTCTTTAGTATCTGTAATCGCTCAGGCATCTGATTCTACATTTATATACGGAACATGGAAATTACAATCCTACCATATTTATACCAATGGAAAAGGGATGGATACCACCTATTACACAACAGGTCATATTGAGTTTAAAGTAAATCACACCTATGAAACTGAATATTTTCAGATGTGTTTTATGGAAGGAAATAATTATGTATGCCCTCAAAATACAGGCGGTACATGGGAATTTACATCTGATAATGTACTTAAGTTAACGTATAACGAAAGAGAATTGGTATGCAACGGCCCATGCCCGGATATTATGTCGCGGCATGGTGTTTATGTCAAAAAACTCAACAAAGATATTATGGTTCTGCGAACCGAATACTATAATGGCAAACGCAAGCACCGTTTGGTAATTGACGCTTATTTGGTTAGAAAAATTGAGTAGTTCCATTTTTTTTATAACTTAGTGAAACGCACTTTTTAAATCAGCACCGTTTCACATATGATTGTTATTGATTTATTTATAACAGAAAAATGTATCCGCGATTCAGTTGGCCCAAATTATGATTTGGATGATGCCAAAGTTGAAGACTGGATCTATACAATCATTTCCACTATAGTGGCGCATGGTGCCAAAAAAGAATACTCGATTCTTATTCACGTACCCAAATCATTAACGACGCTTGATGCTGCAAATATCAGCGCAAAGTTGAATGAGTTCTATCTGATACACACAACGGAATTAAAAAACGAATTGATGGTAATGAAAACGCAATCATTGGATGCCTTGAGCAAGGGTGTACCCATTATGATTGCAGCACTCAGCCTTAATTTCGTAATTGAAGATCGTTTAAAAGGCTACGATGAGATTCGTTACTTTGACTTTATTATAAAGAATCCATGTACATTTTTGGATGGGTAAGCATGTGGAAACCCATTGAATTATTTTTATACGACCGCTGGCCTCTAAACAGAAAATTAAAATCATACGACAAAATGATTATCACACCAATACAAATTCTTCCATCTTAACATATTATCTATCATGAAAAAAATAATTCTATCTCTTGGAATTCTGGCTACCTTATTAAGCTGTGAAACCAAACCCAAAGAAGTTCCTACCGACCCAAGCGACACCTCAGATGTCATCATTAATGATTCAACTGCTTTAGGAAAAGTACTTGAACTAATTCCATTAAAAGATTCTCCGGAGTTTAGTGATGCTATTTTAGAATTAAACAGTCCGGCAGAAGGCACTGTTTTAAAATCCAACAATGTTAAATTTTCTTACGAAATAAAAAATTATCAATTAGCTAAACCTACTGTTGAAGGTTCTTGCGCGATCAGCTGTGCAAACTCAGACAAGGGACAACACATTCATTTGATCTTAAATAATGCGCCATACCAGGCTAAGTATAGCCCATCTTTTACAGACACCTTGCCGGATGGTCATTACATTGCACTATCGTTTCTTTCACGTTCGTATCATGAAAGCTTAAAACATTTTGGTGCATCGGATCTAAGACAATTCACCGTTGGAAAAGCAACACCTGAAAAAGTTGACCTTACTAAACCATTGCTATTTTATAGCAGACCAAAAGGCGAATACAAAGGAAAAGACACCGCAAATGTATTGTTGGATTTCTTCCTTGTAAACACAACCTTATCTGAAACAGGTAACAGAGTAAGAGCTACTGTAAACGGCAAAAGCTTTATCATTACTGACTGGAGAGGTTATATCTTAAAAGGATTGCCGCTTGGCGAGTCAACGATCAAGCTAGAATTGTTGGATGCTTCAGAAAAACCAATTCCGGGTAAATACAATGTAGTGGAGCGTAAAATTACGTTGCTTCAGCAATAAATTATACCGATTACTCCATCACTTCTCTGAGAATACTAATAGAATGGAGGTCTCCGAAGGATTCAATCTGGTTTTTATAAAAAGCTATAAGGATATCGAGGGCCTCCCTTCTATGAACATTTGTTGATGCAAAGGATTCAAAATAGGTAAACTTCATACAATTTTCTATATAGGTTATAATTTCCTGAGAAGGCTTATATAAACTATTTTCCCAAACACTTTTTACTTCTGCAGGAAAAAATCCCAAATAAAAAGAATACCGCAGCATAAACGACGCATGAAAATTCAGCGTATTTTTTTCAATCTTATCCAAGGCATGAAAAGAGTGATATAAAAAATCAAACAATTCATGATTGGCGACTTCTTCTTTTAATGTTTTCAAAAGTATTTCTGATAGAAAAATAGAAATACTTGTTTTATGAATATCAAAAGGAATTGTAAAATAAGGTTCGGCACAACGGCTCTCTGAAATGCGTTGCAAGCCATGGTTGTTCTTGTGATACACAACCATATCTAAAAGTGTTAAAGGCTGAAATAATGCGATCTTGTTTTTTGCTTTACTGCTGCGGACACTGTTTACAATATACGATTGCAATCCAAAGGCTTCTGTATATATTTTTGCGATAATAGATGTATCGCTGTACTTGATATAATTTAAAACGATGCCTTTGGTTTTATGCAGCATTATTGAATGATCGCTATTTTACCAACAAACTTCTGTTCTCCTTTTTCAGTAGTTGCAAACACAAGGTACATGCCTGTTTCAGCTCTTACTCCAGCGTAGTTTACAAGATTCCATGTTGCAGTACCACCATTAGAGCGTGTTTCATAAAACAGTTTACCTTGCATATCTGTAATTTTAACCATTACATTATCCTGTAATCCTTCAATCGCTACGACACCTGAAAATCCCGGGCGAACCGGATTCGGGAAAATTTTTGCGCCACTAAAATCTGTAGTCTCCGATACAGTAGCATCAGACCTGTATGAAATCATCCCTTGATCTGTTGCAATAAATACTTCTCCAGTTAACGGGTGTATATCAATTGAAATAATGTAGTTTGAGTAAAGCGGACTATTTACCGTAGTGAAAAAATGTATTGCTTCCGTAAAATTATCATTGAATAACCATAAACCTTCTGTTGTGCCAACCCATTTTCTATTGCCTCCATCTGTTTTAATACACGTAATACTTTTATCAAACAATACGCCGAAGCCATTATATATAGGCGCTACAAAAGACGATGAGAATGCCCTTGACGGATCATAAAAACCTGCAATGCCCTGATCACTTCCCACCCATACAACACCTTTTCTGTCAATTTCAATACAATTTATTTTATTGCTTGGCAAATTGCCTCCGGTTGCTCCGGTAGTAAAATACCGTTGCTGATAGGTTTTATTGTCAAAAATCATCATGCCCTCATTTCCACTGAATCGCATCCATTTATTCCCAAACGAATCAATTTTTATTTGCAGTAAATTCAGGTTTTCTACTTTGGCTGTATTCATCGTATATGAACTCCATGCTCCTGCTTTTGTCTTTGAATAAAGGCTTGGAGAAAATTGAGGGGTTTTATATGTAGTAATCCACAATGTTCCATCTTCATCGGTATCTAGTCCCGTTACATAATTTGATTTAAGTGGACTGTTAGTAGTATTTATTTTAACAAACGTATTAGGCTTTTTAAAAGCAACCATGCCATCTCCAAATGAACCTATGTATAAGGTATCATCAAAAGAATTATAGCTAGCAACAACGTTATCTGAAAAACCATCCGGGAAATTACTATTGTATCTATAATAACTTACCCATTGGTTTTGATCCTGAAATTCATAAAACCCATCTGCATTATAATTACGTGCAAAGGCATTGTCATACCCGCCTGAATTTGCAAGCATCGTATTTTTGTAATAATACAAATTAAATGTTTTGTTGCTGAATGGCCCATTCAAAGATACCTGGCTATCGTTTGTACCATCCAGTTTAATAAGGCCATTGTTTAAATCTGCCATCCATATAGAACCCGATTGATCATACACTGCATCATGAATATGTCCTGCATAAGAAGGAATACCAACTGCACTATATGTTGTAGCATTTTGTATGGAAAATAATTTTGATCCTGCGCAAACAAGTAGCTTATTATTTGAGTTAACCAGATTCCAGCACTCGGCATCAATCGTTAAGCCAATATTTTGCCATGTACTTCCTGTCAAAACAAAAACTCCGGTTTGCTTTACTCCTGCATAAACTCTTCCGTTCAGTTCTCCAACTGAATTAATGCCCGTAGTAGATATATTTGTATAGACTTTCCAATTGGTAAAATCCATTAAATTCACACCAGGCTTATTATATCGCCCACTCATTAAACCGTATTCTGTAGCAAGAAAAATAGAATCCTGATTTGCATTTAATGTTGCTCCATAAACAATGTTCGGTAATCCTCCGGCTCTCAAATTCATCCAGGACTCTATTACTTCATTTCGCTTTAAATCAATTACTGTAACACCATAATCACATGAAATAAATGCTACCTGATCATACAGTGTTATGTTATTGATCTTCTTTGAGCCCGCAACGTTTGAACGGAAAATAACATCAAAGTTAGATAATGAACCATTTTTGATAATATCAATATTGCCATTTGAATAACCGATCAGTCCTGTATTTGTTGATTTATTAAAACGAATGACTTCAATATCACTTTGTGTCAATCCATCGATCTTCGATAAGGATGCAACGTGGTTGTCTGAAATATCATATGTAAAACTGCTTTTGACCGAAGCTGCATAGATTTTATTATTTGCTACAGAAACTGTAGCAACAGATGCAGTAGATAAATGGGTACGCCACACGCCGATCGGAACATTTGAATTTGTTTGTCCAATGGCACTAAACGTGTAAAATAAAAGTATGAAGAATCCAAAAAGGCGCATAGGAGTTGATTTAAACCTTTACTAAGAACGAATTTACAATTAGTTTATGGTATTCAAACCCCTTTTTATTCTGAATTCATACATTTTATTTAAGATGAACCGTTTAACAAAAAGGTGCTAGTTTTTTCATTATTGAAATGAGTAATGTAACTTTGATAAAATATATAAATAACAGAACAATATGAGCCAACTTCAACTAGATAAATCAACCATTCAATCTTATGGAGTAGCACTTTCTGAAAAACTTGTTAACGATTTTTTTTCCAAAAAGGAAAGTATCAAAGGCGAGGAAATTGTTCGCTTTACTGAAATAGAACAATTGAATTTTTTTATTTTAATGAATTTATTTGATCGCTGGAAGGATGAAATAGGGCGACTAAAAAGTCCTTATTTCAATTACGAAGAAGAAGAAGTTGCCCTTGCATTGAAAGCCTTTGTGAATAAGGTTTCCAGACATATTGTTGTTCGCAAAGAATTCTTCAAACCCTTGGTTCAAAAAAGCATTATTGATACATTAACCTATTTACTGAATCCTTCTGAATTCATTGAGCAGGAAATCAATAAAACGGATCGAATTACGAAATCAGATTTACTGGATAAGGAGAAGTTTTTCAAATTATACAAAGACACTTTTCAGCTTTGGATTGCGAAGGTAAACAGCATGCATGATGGTGCCCTTGATGTAAACGAACTGATTAAGGCATATACAGCTGTTGCACCGAAGCAGCATGTGGTTCAATATTCTGATCCAATCGTTGATAAATTCAATCAATTATTAAAGCTAACGTTATTGGTTTCTCCACCTCAACAAGCTAATGTTGAGAAACTTGTAAAAATAACCCCTCCTGAACCTAAAGTTGAAACAGTTCAACCAAAGCCTCTTGAAAATCTGGCGAATCAACCTGCTCCCAAGCCTGCGATTTCAATAAATGATCAGATCAAACAAAACTCTCAATCAGGAAATTCTATTGCAGAGCGTTTAAGTAAAAGTAAAATCGAAGATATTAAATCTTCCATTCCTCTTAATCTAAAGTTCTTATTTATAAACGTATTGTTTGATGGCAAAGTAAATGAATACAACGATGCGCTCTCACACATCGAACAATGTTCTGATTTTGAAACAACACAAAAAGTCTTAATAGATACATACAGTAAGAAAAATAAATGGGACTCTCGTGTAGAGGAGCGTGATGAATTTTTCAAAATTATTGAACGTAAATTTTATTAAAAAAGAAAAGGTTCATAAATAAAAATCCCTTCCTGATTGCAATCAGGAAGGGATTTTTATTTATGAAGAATTATTTTTTCTTAATGTCCTGCAAGCACCTGTCCTCGGTGCGAGTCGAGCTTCAGGAATACAAACAACAATATTGTAAAGGACCACAACGAAGAGCCTCCGTAGCTAAAGAATGGTAGTGGAATACCAATTACGGGGAACAAGCCAATTGTCATACCGATATTCACCATAAAGTGAAAGAGAATAATACTTGCTACACTATAGCCATATATCCGCGAGAAACTATCTTTTTGCCGTTCTGCAAGAAAGACAAGCCGCATCATAAAGAGCACATACAATGCGATCAATACGGTGCTTCCAAACCAGCCATGTTCTTCACCAATGGTACAGAAAATAAAATCGGTGCTTTGTTCAGGAACGAAATCAAATTTTGTTTGGGTTCCTTCCAGAAATCCTTTTCCAAAAAGGTCACCTGAGCCAATAGCGATTTTAGATTGGTGCAAATGATATCCTTTACCTTGAGTATCCAATTCGGTATCAAATAATACCATGATCCGATTGCGTTGGTGTTCCTGCAATACCTCGAAAAAGATCTTGTGTACAGCCAACACAAATCCAATGCTCATCACATAAATGGTCAAAATTACAATCAACCGATTTGTCAATTGTTTTCTTGTCATACGTAATCTGTTGATGATAAAATACAACATGAACAATCCAAACAGTACTGTTAAGCCAATTAAAATGGGATTAGAATAATACTGTGCCAGACCAGATTTTGCATGAACAATAGCACCGGCAGCTTGTGTTGCGGCAGCTTGTCCGGGATTCCCCACCGCCAGTGTCAATACAAATAATAATGTAACCGATACCCCGATCAGCAAAAGCGTGCCTGGTAATCCTTCTCTGTACATGACTAAAATGAACGCGCAAAAGACAAGCATACCCCCTGTTTCATTTTGAAGAAGAATGAGTGCGCATGGAATGAGCAAAAGAATTCCGGCTTTAAACATCACATCAAAACGTTCGATGTTAACGCCTAGAGTCCCTAGGTAGCGTGCCAGAGCAAGTGCCGTAGTGAATTTTGCAAACTCTGCAGGCTGCACACGCACAAAGCCTAAATCCAGCCATGAATGTGATCCGTTTACTTCCTTACCGATGAAAATAGTAGCGAGAAGAATGATCATGGATATCACATAAAAGATATATGCAAAGGTTGAATAAAATTTATAATCGATTACAAGAATGGCTACAATCAATAAGAATGCCCCTCCGATCCACATAAGTTGCTTACCGGAGTTTATAGAGAAGTCAAAAATATTACTTACTGCTTCCGGATCGTACACAACTGCATAAATATTCAACCATCCTAAAAATACAAACAGGATATAAAACCCAACCGTTATCCAGTCAATGTTATTGGTAATATTTATTTTTTCATCCGAACGCATTACGGTTTTATTTTTACTTTATGTAACAGATTTTTCTCCAAAATCATTTTTTCCAATGGTGCTTTCGTGATCGTATCTTTTAGATATTTTTCAATCATCAAATGCGCAATCGGTGCTGCAGTCATTGCACCAAAGCCAGCATTTTCAACGTACACAGCGATTGCAATCTTAGGTGACTGTTTAGGAGCGAATGCAATATATACCGAGTGATCATCTCCATGCGGGTTTTCAGCTGTTCCGGTTTTACCGCAAATTTCAATGTCCTTTACCTGTAACCAATATGCTGTACCGCCTAATACTACCTGAGCCATGCCATCAATAATCGGATCGAAATATTTTGGTTCAACAGAAGATACATGTTTCTTTTTATATTCTTCCAAAACATGCCCGTCTTTACCAATTGATTTAATAAAGTGTGGTGTTATATACCAACCTCTATTCGCAATCAATGCGGCCAGATTTGCCATTTGAATAGGGACCACGTTGATCTCCCCCTGACCGATACTTAATGAATAGATGGTAGAAAATTTCCAATGCAGATCACCATATATTTTATCGTAGTATGCATTACTTGGAATGTTTCCGCTTTTAGAACTTGGCAAATCCACAAGCATCTTCTGGCCAAAGCCCATCGTCAGCATGTTTCTACGCCATTCGTCGTAATTGATTTCCGTGTCTTTAAATTTATTCTGAACCAAATCACGGCTGATCATTTTTTTAAACACCATATAAAAATACGGGTTGCACGACCATTGTATTGCGCCACGCAAATCCTGCGGAGATGGATGCTGGTGACAATTCACCAAAGACTTATCGCAAGGAAAACGTGTCTTATCTGTTATAGCTCCTTCTTGAAGTGCCACAGCAGCCTGCGCCAGTTTAAAGATTGAACCGGGAGGATACATCGCCATCAGAGGGCGGTTAAATAAAGGTTTGTATGGATCCTTTTCAAGTTCATGATAGTTTGCTGAATATTTTCTACCCGTTAATAAATTAGGGTCATAAGAAGGTGAAGATACAAATGCCAATATTTCTCCTGTCTGTGGTTCGATTGCTACCACACAACCAATTTTGTTTTGCAAGAGTTTTTCTCCGTATTGCTGCAGCTGAATATCGAAAGTAGAGATGAGATTTTCTCCTGGTGCTGATATGGTATCATACGCACCACCACGGTATTTCCCTTTTAATACGCCATGTACATCTTTCATGATGTATTTCACTCCACGTCGGCCACGCAATTCTTTTTCATAATACAATTCCAAACCGCTTTGTCCAATGTAGTCACCTTGTTTGTAGTAACTGCTCTCCTGTGCTTTTAAAGCTTTGGGGCCAATTTCACCGATGTAACCCAATGCATTTGCGGCAGAAGCATATGTATACGAACGCACTGTACGAGCTTGTGTATATAAGCCCGGATAATCCTGCATGTAATCCTGCACGTGTGCAAAATCTTCAAGCGATAGTTGTTTAAAAAGTGTTTGTGGTTTATTGCGGCTGTATCCAATATTTTTTGCAGGATTTTTTATATCAGACATCAATTTTTTAAAATCCGCAGGCGTAGTTCCAAAGCGGGTGCAAAACAACGCTGTGTCTGCAAGTTTAAATTCTTTGGTTACAATTGTTATATCAAAAACAGGTGTATTAAAAACCAATAGATCACCATGACGATCGTAGATCAAACCGCGGTAGGGATAATCAACAACCTTTTCAATTGCATTGATCTCGGCTTCGATCTTATAAGAAGAATCAAGTACCTGCAGAAAAAACAAACGAATAACATAGATCAAGCCAATGGCTATCATTATTGCCTGTACGATAAATCTTCTTTCCTGCATGGTCTTTCCTATCTGGTATTGCGTCTATACAAGAACAAAAATTGATATAGCATTACCACGATTAATGTAAACAGTGTAGTGCCGATAATTTTAAGCAGGGACGTACCAAGATGAAATGAACCGATCGATTCAATAATAAATACCAATGTAGTATGAATGAAGATCATGATGAACGCATACAAGGTATGCCATTGAATTCCCATGTTAAAAATATTAATGGAATCCTGTGATTCATACCCACCTTGCGGACTTAGTAATTTTATGATGGATGGCCTGAAATACATGATGATCAATGCCGCAGAGGTATGTACACCCGGTGTGTTAAAGAAAATATCAATTGCAAACGTAAAGCAAAATGTAATAACCAGGATTGTTATTTTTGGCAAATAAAATGGGAGCTGTATTAAAAAACCCAAATAGATAAAGCAAGCCGCCGCATCCCATAATGTGGTGGTTCTAAATACCAATACCTGTATTAAATAGATCAGTAAGGCATGTATGAATTGCTTAACTATATCAAGTACATTCATTATCTTTTAGTATCTTTTATGAATGGAGCTTCAAGACTATCCTTTTCTATTTTCAATATATTTTTGATCACAAAAACATAATCCATAGCTGTATAATCCGTAGCTAATTTTACGTCAATGTTCCAGTATGCACCGCCCTCTTCTTTCACGTTTTTTATTGTACCAATCATTAAGCCTTCCGGGAAAAGCGTTTCCTTATAACCCGATGTTACGATGGTATCGCCTACTTTGATCTTATGATGCCGGCCAACATTTGTGAACTGTACGATAGCTGGGTTGCTGCCATCCCATTGAATGATGCCATCTGCTTTGGTATTTTTTATGCGGGCAGAAACGGACCATTTTGTATTCAAAACAGAAATTGCTGTAGCAAAATTTTCTGAACAGGCTTTGATCTGACCGGCTACACCATTGGGTGAAATAATCCCCATACCAACAGTCAAGCCGTGACGGGAACCTTTATCGATTGTAAAAAAATTATTTGAATAGAGTGTGCTGTTATTAATAACACGTGCAACGGAATAATTGAATTGCTGAACTTTTAAGATCGATACTGATGTGTCTGCATTGATCGAGTTCTTTTGGATCTCTTTTGCTAATTGATTTTTTAATTCGGCATTGTCTTTTGCTAACTGTGCATTGACTTTCGTTAAATTAAAATAACCCGTAATAGACTTATCCATCTCAAGTGTTTTGCCGACAATATTTTTAGACGTACTAAAATAGGCAGCACCCTGATATGGATTGTAGCTTACGATACATCCTAAACAAAAGAGTTCCAGGCATAGAAATACCAGGAACACTCTTAAGTTATATATGAATTGAAATAACCGATACATCTATTATTCGCAAATCAAATCATCAATACCGCGCGGTATCTTTTTACATCTTTTACTGCAATGCCTGTACCTTTTACTACCGCACGCAATGGATCTTCAGCTACGTGGATCGGCAATTTTGTTTTCATTGCAAGACGTTTATCCAAACCTCTCAACAATGCACCACCACCTGTTAAGTGGATACCATTGTCATAAATATCTGCAGACAATTCGGGCGGAGCAATTTCCAATGCTTTAAGAACTGCTTCTTCAATTTTAGAAACTGATTTATCTAATGCGAATGCAATTTCAGAATAAGAAACTTTGATGACTTTAGGAATACCTGTCATCAAATCACGACCGCGGATTTCAAAATCTTCCGGAGGATTATCTAATTCTGTTAATGCAGAACCTACTTCAATTTTCAAACGTTCAGCAGAACGTTCACCGATCAATAAGTTGTGCTGACGGCGCATGTAGTCTAAGATATCTTTGCTGAATACATCACCTGCAATACGGATAGATTGTTCGCAGACAATACCAGATAATGCGATTACTGCAATCTCTGTAGTACCACCTCCGATATCTACAATCATAGAACCGATAGGTTGCTCAATGTCGATGCCTAGACCGATTGCTGCTGCGATTGGTTCGTAGATCATGTATACTTCTTTCGCGCCCGCGTGTTCAGCGGAGTCACGTACGGCTCTTTTTTCAACCTCTGTAATACCTGATGGAATACAGATTGCCATACGATACGATGTTGGAGCAAGAAAACTTTTTCCTTTATCGATCAACTTGATCAAACCACGGATCATTTCTTCCGCAGCGTGGAAATCGGCAATTACACCATCCTTAAGCGGACGGATTGTTTTAATATTTTCGTGTGTTTTTTCATGCATCTGCATGGCTTCACGACCGATTGCTTTTACTTTGCCTGTAACTTTGTCTAAGGCAATAATTGAAGGCTCGTCAACAACTATTTTATCTTTGTAAATGATCAGGGTATTTGCTGTACCCAAATCGATTGCAATGTCACTCGTGAAAAAATCAAACATTCCCATGTATATATCTCCTTAATTTCTGGTTTTCCGTACTTCAAATTACAAATTTTATTTATATCTCCGATATATTCAATCAATTATCTGAAATTTCTTATTTCTCAAATTAATGTTTGAAATGACGGAAGCCGGTACAAACCATTGCCATGTTGTGCTTGTTGCAATAGTCGATCGACTCCTGATCTTTGATAGATCCGCCCGGTTGTATTACGGCAGTTATACCGGCAAGGTTTGCCAGCTCTACACAGTCCGGGAAGGGGAAGAACGCATCCGACGCCATCACTGCTCCTTCAAGGCTGAAGCCAAATGCTTTCGCTTTATCAACTGCTTGGTTTAAAGCATCTACACGAGATGTCTGTCCAACGCCGCTTGAGATCATACGATTCTCTGTTGCAAAAATAATTGCATTAGACTTTGTATGCTTCACCAATTTATTTGCAAACAACATCGCCTTCTTTTCAGCTTCTGTAGGAATACGAGTTGTAACAGTTTTAAAATCTTCCAGTGTTTCTGTCTTCGAATCTGCATCCTGCTCGATCACGCCATTCAACAATGTTTTAAATTGTTTTTTAGCGAATGTAACCGGTTTACGAAGCAATAAGATTCTATTTTTCTTACTCATCAGGATATCCAATGCATCCTGATCGTATTCCGTAGCGATCAATACTTCAAAGAATAATTTATTCAATTCTTCAGCAGTACCTTTGTCAACTTTCGTGTTTGTGATGATTACACCACCAAAAGCGGAGATCGGATCAGATGCCAAAGCCAATAGATATGCTTCTTTGCCCGTAGGAGCTGTTGCAATACCACAAGCATTGTTATGTTTCAGGATCGCGTATGTAGTGTCTGTAAACTCATCGATCAAGCTAACCGCAGCGTCTACATCTAATAGATTGTTGTAAGATAATTCCTTTCCGTTCAACTTGTCAAACATCGCGTTCAAGTCGCCATGGAAGGTACCTGCCTGATGCGGGTTTTCTCCGTAACGCAGTGTTTGTGATGTACGAATGCTGTGTTTGAAACCAGTGATATCATCGCCAGCGAACCAACGATGGATCGCAGTATCGTAATGAGAAGTAATGTCAAATGCTTCGCCGGCAAATTTGAAACGATCTTCAATATCTGTAGCACCGCCTTTTGCATCTAAGATCGCTTCCAGTACACCGTATTGTTCTTTCGACGCAAGGATCACAACATCTTTGTGATTTTTAGCTGCAGCACGGATCAGGGAAACTCCACCAATATCGATCTTCTCAATGATTGCCTGTTTCTCTGCACCTGAAGCAACCGTTTCTTCAAACGGATACAAATCCACAATTACTAAATCAATTTCAGGAATGTTGTATTGCGCGATCTCTGCCTGATCGCCTGTATTTTCGCGGCGATTCAGAATACCACCGAATACATTCGGGTGAAGCGTCTTCACTCTTCCTCCTAAAATAGAAGGATAGCCTGTTAAATCTTCAACCGCAGTAACAGGTACTTTCAAGCCTTCAATGAAGCTTTGTGTACCGCCTGTAGAATATATGGTTACTCCATTTGCATGAAGTTTTTTCACTAATGAATCAAGATTGTCTTTATAGAAAACAGATATTAATGCAGATTTGATCTTTTTGCTTGCCATGATCGTGATATAGAAATTTATAGAGATTTATTTATTTGTTCTTCGATAACTAAAGGGAAGTGTGCGTATTCGAGTGCGTGTATTTTCTCTGCAACAGTCTCCGGAGTATCTGTTGAAAGCACATCAAAGCGTACCTGAAATACAACTTCACCTTTGTCGTATTCTTCGTTTACTTTATGAATGGTGATACCGGTTTCTTTTGCTCCTGTTTCAATAACAGCTTTGTGTACAAACATTCCGTACATGCCTTTACCGCCAAAGTTTGGTAATAAAGCCGGATGAATATTTAAGATGGTGTTTGGAAATGCGTGGATCAGATTTTTTGGGACCAGCCACAAAAAGCCTGCAAGTATAATCCACGAAATACCGGCTGCTTTAAGTTCATCTATAATAATGTCCGAATCTTTAAACTCTGCTTTCGTGAAGACCCGTGTAGGTACGGAAGCAGCTTCAGCGCGTTTAAGTGCATAGGCATCAGGATTATTCGATAAAAGCAGAGCGATTTCAACTCCTTCTTTTTCTTTAAAATAATCTATGATACGTTGTGCATTTGTACCTGAACCAGAGGCAAATATTGCTACTTTAATGGGTTTTGAAGCCTGCATGAAACCTAATTAAGTGGCAAATATAGTGAATTTTACCATGTTAGGCGCAACATGTTGAAAACGATAAAAGAGGAGTTTATAGTAAGAAAAGGCCGAAAAACGGTCTTTTCTAGAGTATTGCCATACTGACAACCCCTGTTACCATGATCCACTTGCACAAAAAACTCAGGTGCAAAAATTGGGCGCTGGTATCTGCCTTTACTAATTTTATCAGCAGCCACACAAATAAAGGTGCAGGAAAAAGTAAAAAGTAAAGCTGTGTATTCAATTCTGCATGAATTAAAATTGTACTGATGATGCAGACAAATAAAAAGCTTACTGCATAAATAACAATTTTTGTTTTACGGATACCCCATATGATGGGCAAGGTCTTACAGCCAAATTCTTCGTCGCCTTTTACATCTTCCATGTCTTTAATGATCTCGCGTACAAGCGAAATAAAGAATGCGAAAGATGCATACAACAATAAAGTTTGCTGCGCTGTACCATACAAAAATACAGGCATATAGACGGAGAGCCCTGTCAATACAGAGATCAGCAGATTACCTACCAGTGCCACACGTTTAAGTTGATTGGAATAAAACCACATCAACACAGTTGTTGTAAGAATGATGGTGAAGATCTTCCAACCTAAAAAAAGAGCGAACAAACAGGCTAAAGAATTTAAAATAAAATGAGAGATGATCGCTACTCTTCTATGCAATACTTTACCAAGAACAACGCGCTTGGGTTTGTTGATCAGATCAATTTTTACATCGTAATAATCGTTGATGATATAGCCAGCTGCCGCAACAAATACGGTGGATAGAACAAGCAGAAAAAATTTCCAATCGGTTGCTATTTCATAAAAGGATGTTGTGCCTTTGCCGATAATAAAGTAGCGACACATGTATTGTGTAAATGCTAAAATAACCAAATTAAGGCTCCGTGTTAGCTTTAGAAAAGCTAGCACCGATACCTTCATATGTATTTTAGTTACACCCATATTGTACTACCAGATTTGAGGAGTCCATTTTCCCTGTGCCCGCATTACCTTTTCGATCACATCGCGCACCGCACCTTGTCCGCCGTTGTGGGCCGACACGTATTTGCAAATAGGTTTGATGTCGATCGAAGCATCTGCCGGACAAGTAGGCAAACCTACAATCTTCAACATCTGATAATCGGGAACATCATCACCCATATATAATATTGTTGAGGGATCAATGTGACGGGTTTTGGTGTACTCGCCAAAAACTTCAAGCTTATCTTTTACACCTAAGAACACATCTTTGATTCCTAAAAAATTCAATCGTTTGCGAACACTTTCCTGTTGACCACCACTGATGATTACAATGTGATAGCCCGCTGCCAGTGCTTTTTCAATGGCATACCCATCTTTTACATAAAATCTTCTGCTTTGTTCACCTGTTTCATACGCAATCACACATCCATCCGTCAGCACGCCATCAACATCAAATATGAATGTGTTTATTTCTGAAAATTCTGCCATGTTCTATTATTCGTTATTCGTATCTAAATTACTTGTTTTCTGAATGCTTTCAGTTAAATCAGTATATATTTTTTGAAGCAGGGTATCTGATTGTAAAAGAGAAAGATGCTTATTTATTGTGGAAGTATCGTTTCGTAAGGCAGGTCCTGTCTGAACTTCAAAAGGATGTTTTGCAAATGCCTTTTTTACAGTTGCTTCAACTAAGGGCTGAAGAATATGGTAATCAACCACATGTTCTTTCAGAATTTCAGCAGCCTTGCCCAACAAATGATTTGTAAAGTTACTTGTAAGCACCGCTGTTAAATGAATGTACTTGCGCTGTTCTGCATTCGTCTCAAAATAAGGAGCCTGCAACAATGCTGCAGCCTGCTCCAATTTTTGAATTCCTTCTTCTGAAGAAGCTTCAATCAGCATAGGTGTATTTTTCCAGTTCACAATACTTGCTTTGCTGAAAGTTTGCAGCGGGTAAAATACACCTGCATTCTGGTGAAAGCCTGTATTTTCTATGATTTGTGTACCGGAAGTATGTGCTACAAGCGTTTTGGGTGCATAGGTGTATTGCTGAAATACAGCATTCAATGCATTGTCCTTCACACTAATGAGCACAAGGTCAGCATCGGTTTTTGTTAAATTGAAATCTGAAAGAATGGTAACGGATGGAAATTCTGATTTCAATTCATCCAGTGCTGTTGCATTGCGGGCATGTACAAAAAGTGTTGCATTTGTTTTACAAAATGCCTGTATCAAATGGCAAGCAACATTTCCTGAACCGATGATAACAATTCTCATGCTGTAAAAATACTCAAATCAATGTAAAGGCAAAGAGAATTTTTCGATTGAGCTAAAACACATTTATTAAAACAAAAAAAGAGTGGTGGCGCTAATTAGCGCCACCACTCTTTTTTTGTTTATTATAGTATAAGTTGATTCTTATTTTTTAACTAAATCAGCAATTACGAATTTCTCATCGTGCTGAGTAGTATCAAGACCTAATTCTTCTTCTTCAGGAGTTACTCTTAAAGGAGAGATTTTATCCGTGATGAACAATAAAACATATGCACCTACTAAAGAGTAACCTACTACAATTGCTAATGCTAAAAGGTGTTTTAAGATTAAGTCCGTAGAACCGTCAATGAATAAACCTTGTTCAGCAACAGCTGCATTTACAGCAGTACTCGCAAATAAACCAGTGAAGATCATACCTGACATACCACCTACACCGTGGCAAGGGAATACATCCAATGTATCATCAACAATTGACGTTTTAGCAAGTAAAATGATTGCACCTGCAGAGATAATACTTGCTACAGAACCGATGAATAAAGCCTGAGAAACAGTTACGAAACCAGCAGCAGGAGTAATTGCAACAAGACCAACTACCGCACCGATACAGAAGCCCATTGCAGATGGTTTTTTACCACGAGCAGCTTCAACAAATACCCAAGCAATACCAGCAGCACCAGCAGCAACGTTAGTAGCAGCGAAAGCAGAAGCAGCTAATGGATTGGCAGCTACAGCAGAACCTGCGTTGAAACCGAACCAACCGAACCAAAGTAAACCAGTACCTAATAAGATGTATGGAACGTTGATTGCTGTTGGATGATTTTTATCTTTTCTTTTACCTAAGTATAAAGCACCTGCTAATGCAGCACAACCAGCTGAAATGTGTACTACTGTACCACCTGCAAAGTCAAGAACTCCCATTTTAAATAAGAATCCATCTGCATGCCATGTCCAGTGAGCGATAGGAGCATAGATGAACAAACAGAATAAGATCATGAATATGATGTATGATGTAAAGCGAATTCTTTCAGAGAATGAACCTGTGAAAAGTGCTGGAGTAATTACCGCAAATTTCAATTGGAAGAATGCAAACAATACAAAAGGAATTGTACCTAGCGGAGCATGATCCAATACATCCTTGAACATAAAGAATGTTGATGGATCACCTACAATACCTAATCCGTGAAAATCGTCACCAAATGCAACACTGAAACCAACTACCACCCAAAGGATGCTGATGATTCCCATTGCTACAAAGCTCTGAAGCATTGTAGAAATTACGTTTTTAGGATTCACCATACCTCCGTAGAAGAATGCCAGACCCGGAGTCATAAGCAATACAAAAGCTGCAGAAGTTAATAACCAGGCAATATCTCCTGAATTTAGTCCTTCAGTTGGTATTGATTTGGGTAAACCTGGGAAAATTAGTGCTAGCACGCAAACTGCTAGAAGTACAATAAGTGGGGCGAATTTTTTTAACATAATTCAAAAGGGTTAGTTATAGAATTTTTAAGTCGTAATTGGTTCGTTTCTCAATTACACTTCAAAACTAACCCCATTTTATTTAAAAACAATACATTTTTAAAAAAATGAGTTCAAAATGTAAGCTATTTTTAAAAAAAGTATTAAAAATTTATAAAACATGGGTTAAAATAAAACTTAATAAAATACAATTTGATATCAACTCCGCTGGACATGCAGTATTCAGGAGAATTATTTTTAATGATACCACCAAGCTGAATCCATACAAAAAGTTGAATCTTCCGATTGTTGCGAATAGAATTATACAAAAAATGCAGATCTTCAGTATTTTATGGATTTATAGCAAAGTTACCTATCCCCTAAAGGGGACTTAAGGTCGTCTCGTACTTATTTCTTATAAGAACTCGTATTCATTGAACCCCAATAAAAATTACTTTCATAGTGTATTGTTGGGTGAAGTCTCCTTTAGGAAATTTAGGGGTAAACGGAAGAAACGCAACCAATGCTTAAACTATATAAATACTGTTTTATATTTGCATCAACTATCTAAACCTATTTTTATGAAAAAACTGCTTTTCCTTTTGTCAATCACTGTTATCAGCTGCACAGTAAAAGAAGAACACGCAAACGAAACAACCAATTATATAGAGGCGATCAACCACATATATTATACAAATGCTTCTAAGGTGCGTATGATTGAAAAATCAATCAGTAGTAATGGTTATAAAAATGATACCGTATTATTAAAAGCGGCCATTGAACTTCTAAACAATAGTGATGATGCCGTACATAAAAAACAATCCTTAGATAAACATTTTAAGTATCTTCTTGAAAAATATAGTTTACTTGAAGACAAGGACACTGCACGCTTGAAAAGAGCCGATCGTTTTTTGGGACAATTCAATCAGAACAAAGACTCTTCCGATTATTATAATTATTTACTTACCGCAGTGCTGCTCGAATCCAATGTACTGGATTTTTATTGTGCACAGGTAGGTGCATATGGAATCACTTTTCAAACAACAATTTTTAAAGAAAGAGATACGACACAAATAAATGATTTGTATACATTCATTATTTTCCCTGCTGATTATAGATTTACTTATTCAGAAGTGATTTTAGACTCACTTGTTGAAATAACTGTAGATGATAAAAAAATAAATACTCCAATCAATTTTAAACAAGCAGGCGGTGCAGTAATTGCTACTCTGACTCCTACTCAAAAAGGAAGATATCATATCAAAGGAATGATATCTGTAATCCAAAAAGCTTCCAAGTATACAACCAGAGATACGTATTACACTTCATTCATTGTGGAGTAGAACAAAACCTATAAGACCTATAAGGTTTTTAAAAACCTTATAGGTCTTAATACATTACTTCAATACATCCCGCACATCTCCTTCAATCGTACGCAGTTTTGTTTCGCAGTATTTGATCAGCTCATTTGCCTGTGCTACTTTCTCTGTAAGTGTATCCAGCATGATGGAATCGTCTTCGATCTGCTCTACAATTTCTTCCAGCTTTGAAAGTGCTTCATTATATGTTAATTCATTTTCCATTTTTTTTCTTTTTTGTAACGGTTGATGAAATCGTTTCTTTATCAAACTGTATTTGAATCTCTGCACCAACTTCGATAGTTGAAGGATTCGTAACAATAACATTATTCTGCTTCACAATCGCAAAACCTTTCTTTAATATGGTTAGCGGATTGGATGCTTTCACAAAGCGTTTTATTTCTTTGAGATTATTTTTCGCGTTTGTAAATAAGGTATCAACGGTATCGCTTAACCGTTCCTTTAATTCAAGCACATTCTGTTCGAATTGGAAGTTGCGTTGAATCAAAACGTTTGCAACTTTGGTCGGTGTTTTTTCCTGTCGTGCCATGAGATCAACAATACTTGTATTGCGGTCGTGGCCGATACCGGTTAAGATTGGAATGGGAAAGGAAGCTACTGCCTGAGCGAGATCGTAATTATCAAATGCTTTGAGGTCGAGTTGAGAGCCGCCGCCGCGAACAATGGCAATTACATCGTATTTCTCTTTTTGTGCTTCGATCAACAACAGTTTCCCTAAAATAAATTCGTGTGCCTTATCACCTTGAATCTGCGTAACAAATTCATCTACATGGAAAGCGTAACCATAGGGATTGTTTATGAGCTCCTGTTTGAAGTCGCGTTGGCCATCTGACTCCGGTGCAGTGATCAACGCAATGCGTTGCACAACGGTTGGAAGCGGAAGCGATTTATTATAGGTGTAATATTGTTCGCCTACCAATTTCACATGATCCGGATTTTCTTTTACCAACCGCTCTAATGTTTCCTGACGCTCTGCTTCTAACTTACCAAGCGTGTATGCATAATCGATCTCAACCACTTCAAGTTTTAAGCCCCAACGTTTGTGAAACGTTACTTTTACTCTGCAGGTAATTTCTAAGCCGTCTTTGAAAAGTTGTTTGGTTTCTTTTTCAAACTTTTCAATGTAGGCATAACCGGGTGTCCAGAATACGGCGCCAATTTCTGCTGTAACATTTTTACCTTCTTTTTCAATCAGTTTTAAATAACACCAGCGCTTGTCAGGCTTTTTATTTACGTCGCTTATTTCGGTTGTAATCCAAAAGGTATCGCCATAAAAGGCAGCTGCAATACAATCTTCTATCTCTGAAATAAATTCGGAGAGACGAATGCTGGGTATGGATTTATTGATGAGTTTCATACTATGGAATACATATTCATTTAAATATACAAACCTTTTGAATCACAAAAATACATTTTGTAAGATCTTTGATCCGAATATATTTTTATCAATTTATTTTTTATGTCAGTATTTTTAATAACATTGTTAGTCTTAAATCAACTCTATGAAAAAAATTGTTTGTACGTGTTTTGTTTTAATTTTTTCTCAATTGTATGCAATTCCTGGTTGTGAATCTATAGCAATGTATCACTTTTCTAACAACGCAAATGATGAAACTACAAACCACATAAATGGAACTATTCACAATGTATTATTAACCACCGACCGAAAAAATTGTGCTAACAGTGCATATAGTTTCAACGGCTACAATTCATATATCGACCTTGGAAATAATCCATTGCTTAAAAGATATGCTACAGATTTCACTATTTCTGCCTGGGTATGCTTAAAATCATATAGTTCAGAATATGCTTCACCAATTGTGTCAAACAGAGACCAAAATAATATTGGTTCTTCTTTATCAATTGGGGGAAGACTTTGGCATGGAGGCAGAGTATGCTTTACCATTCAAGGTGGAGCAAACACTTCCACTGCTGCGTCTAATACAGTATTAGAATTGAATAAGTGGTATTTTGTTGCTGCAACATATAGCTATTCCGGAGGAAATGTGAATGAAACTAAAATTTATGTGAATGGTGTATTGGAAACGACTAGTTATTTAAAAAATATCATTCAGCCTTATACGACTTCCACGTACATTGGCTTCGAGCCATCTCCCTTAGTTTCTGTTCACTATCATTTACATGGAAAAATTGATGAGGTCAATATATCAAACTGTACACTTTCTGATAAACAAATTCTTAATTGTTATGAATATACTCCAGCAGAATCACCACCTATAGAACTTTTCAAGTAATAAGGTATTTTATTGATCGTAGCCTTACTCCTTCTCCCCCTCTACAATCCACCATTGATCTCCGAACGGATCTTCAACGATTCATATAAAAATAAATGCTAATCCTAAAAAAGGACTTACCATCATTATCAAATAAATAATTGCACCAATTCTTGATTGCATAGAAAAGTCTGTCCATTTCCTGAGCAATATGGTTTGATATCTTTTTTGATTTATAAAATATCTACGATTAAAATTATTCAATTTTAAAAATACAAATAACAAAACTCCTACAAATATCAAAAGAGATACCAATGGGTCAACTTGATACCCAATAGATATTGAAAATAGAATGGCTATTAAAATAAAGGAAATAAATGGAACATGTATATTACTAAAAGTATTTCTATGACCTTCAAATTTTACTGAATCAGCTATTTCAATCGTAGTTTTTCTTCTATAAAAGAATTTTTTGTAAACAATAAAATATGCCGCTTGATATATTTCCTGAAAAATATTCAAATTCCCAATATACCTTTTAGAATTATTTTTAGTAGTCATAAATATCTTACTCCTTCTCCCCCTCTACAATCCACCATTGATTGCCAAACGGATCTTCAAAGCCCGCCGTGTATCCATACTCCTTTTTATCCGGCAGCATCAGAGACCTTGCACCGCCGCCAATTGCTTTTGAATATACATGATTCACATCTTCAAGATACAGATACATACCGGCAGATTTTTCATGCCAGTTCTCATTTGCGTGAGCAAACATAATCACTGCATCAAAAATTTTTATTTCTCCATGCATGATGCTTGCACCATCTTCTGAAGGAACGATCAACTGTTCTGTAGCATTAAAAATTTCTTTCGCAAATTTCAAAAAACCTTTAGAGTCTTTTAAAATAAGGTAAGGCATTACGGGTAAGTATTCGGATGGAATTTTCATAGGTTGAAATTTTAATAATTTGATTAGAAAATTTTTATTAAATACTTATTGAATTGCTATTACACTTTGTCTTTCAAAATAAAGAACGATGACGCACCAAGAGATATTCCAATAAAAAAAATACGGTCATTACCTGTATAATGTGCAATTATACCAGATGGTATTCCAACGATTGCCGTTATTAATATTGTTAAGCCTACTAATTTAAAACTGCTTTTTTGGGTTTCACTTAATAAAATTTCATTTGCAGATGAAAGATCTTTTTTTTCTAAAATAGATTGTTCAAGATTTGAAATAAAAATATTCCATAATGCTTCCTCTTTTTTACTAACCGTTTGTCCAAACGTGCTAATACTAAAAACAGCGCGAATCAAATTATCAGAAAATGTTATTACTATATTACTTTTCCATTTTAATGGGTCGAATGTAACCATATTTAATAAGTAATTGCCGCGAACAAAATTCAGTTCATCCTCTGATTCATCCTTTAAAATAAAACCCTGCGATATGAAATAGTTTTTTGTTAAATCTTTATTGACTATTTTATTATTCTCTGTTAAAAACGAAATTGATTTTTTCATTCTGATTAAATTTTACTTTTAAATATACTCAATCAAACCTTAGAAATTTAAAACAACATAAAATTTTAACGAAGGTCGCAAAGAAATCATTAAATCGGAATCGCTGTCGAATGCTTGATCTCACCAATCACAAAGATGCTGTGTGCACTGCCGATATTTTTTATTGAACCTAAACCGTTCATCACAAAATTCTGATAATGCGGCATGTCTTCAACCAATATCTTTAACATAAAATCGTATTCGCCGGAGATATTGTAACACTCCACAATTTCAGGTAACGCAATAATTTCTTCTACGAATTTTTTACCAATGTCTTTGGTGTGCTGTTTTAACGATACATTACAGAACACCGTTAAGCCACGTTTCAATTTCTGATTGTCCAGTATGGCAATGTACTTTTTAATATAGCCTTCGCGCTCCAGACGTTTCACGCGTTCATAGATCGGCGTTGTTGTTAAATGCAATTGATGCGCAAGCTCTTTTGTTGTTATGTGTGCGTTCTCCTGAAGTGCACGCAGTATATCTAAATCAATTTCGTCTAAGGTCTGCATAAGATGTTTTTTCTAAAATGAACTCTGATTAGCTGTCATTTTCAGACTAATTTTCTATAATATAAGCCAATTTAGTAATATTTACTTAGTTTTTAAAATAATAGTAGATTATAAATCTGCTTATATACTTTTGTATGGAATTATATTCTAAAAACAGCTACATTTTATGATCGCACACAACTTAGGGTACCCACGCATTGGGAATAACCGTGAACTTAAAAAAGCATCCGAACAATATTGGTCCGGCGCTATCACACAGCAAAAGCTACAGGATGAAGCCAAGTCAATCCGCGTCGGCAACTGGCTTACACAAAAAGAAGCAGGATTGGATCTGATCCCATGCAACGATTTTTCTTTCTACGATCAGGTATTGGATATGTCGTTTATGCTCGGACTTATTCCCGATCGTTTCTCTCCCTTATTGCAGAGAAGTGATTTGACCGAACTTGATATTTATTTTGCAATGGCTCGCGGTTACCAAAAAAATGGTTTGGATATTACCGCAATGGAGATGACAAAATGGTTTGATACCAACTACCATTACATCGTACCGGAGTTTCGTAAGGATCAAAAGTTTTCACCGATCTCTGAAAAAGCAATTAAAGAATACAATGAAGCAAAAGAGGTTGTAGGCAAAGCTGCAAAGCCTGTTCTATTAGGTCCTGTAAGTTACTTGTTGGCAGGAAAAGAAAAAGAAGCAGGCTTTAACCGCATTGAATTAATCGATAATCTGTTGCCCGTTTATGTAAAGCTTATAAAAGCATTGGAAACAAATGGCGCAGAGTGGATACAATTAGACGAACCATTTTTAGTGATGGACCTTACAGTGCAGGAACGCAAAACGTTTGAAGCAACGTATATTGCCTTGCGCAATCTATTTCCTTCGTTGAAATTTATTGTTGCTACCTATTTCGAATGTACAGGTACAAACATCGATCTAGCTACGAAACTACCTGTAGATGCGCTGCATCTGGATCTTGTACGTTGCACGTCTCAACTAAGCGACATACTTACACCTGCATTCATTTCTTCTAAAACAATTCTTTCTCTTGGTGTTGTTGATGGTAGAAATGTATGGAAAAATGATTTTTCATCATCGAACACCTTCATTACAAAAGCGATTGCTGCAATTGGTAAAGAGCGTGTAATGATTGCCCCTTCCTGTTCTTTACTGCACGTGCCTTGTGATCTGGATAATGAAAAAAATACTGCTGTCTTAACATCAGAAATTAAAAACTGGATGGCTTTTGCCAAACAAAAATTGAACGAAGTAGTTGCTTTGAAAAAATTAAACGCTTCTCCGTTGCAATCGGAAGAATTGAAAATCCTCAGAGAAAATAACGCATCGATTGAAAGCAGAATTACATCAAAGCTCATTCACAAGCAACATGTGAAAGATCGTGTGAAAGCTGTTCAGGCAAAAGATTCAAAACGAAAGAGTGCATTTCAATCGCGCCAGCACATTCAGGAGAAAGCATTGCAGCTTCCGTTAATGCCGACTACTACCATCGGTTCATTTCCGCAAACAGATGAAGTGCGTGCCAACCGTGCGAAGTATAAAAAGGGAGATATTACACTGGCTCAATACGAAGATTTTGTTCGTGTGGAAATGACAAAAGCGATTGAGTGGCAGGAGAAGATCGGTATTGATGTACTGGTACATGGCGAGTTCGAACGCAACGACATGGTTGAATATTTTGGTGAACAATTAAAAGGATACGTATTCTCTGAAAACGGCTGGGTACAAAGTTACGGTTCGCGTTGTGTAAAACCTCCGATCATTTATGGTGACATCGAACGCACCGAGCCAATGACGGTTGCATGGACAACGCTTGCGCAATCGCTTACAAAAAAATACATGAAAGGTATGCTTACCGGACCAGTTACAATTTTGCAATGGTCGTTTGTGCGCGATGACCAGCCGCGCAGAGACACTTGTATGCAGATTGCTTTTGCCATCCGTGATGAAGTAGTAGATCTGGAAACTGCAGGTATCAAAATCATACAGATCGATGAGCCTGCCATCCGTGAAGGACTTCCGTTGCGCAGAGAAAACTGGGAAGCGTATTTGAATTGGGCCGTAGAATGTTTCCGTATTTCTGCATCGGGTGTGAAAGATGAAACACAAATTCATACACACATGTGTTATTCTGAGTTCAACGATATTATAAAAAATATTGCTGCGATGGATGCCGATGTGATCACGATAGAAACCTCCCGTTCACAAATGGAATTACTCGACGCCTTTGTGGACTTCAACTATCCGAATGAAATCGGACCCGGGGTGTATGATATACATAGTCCGCGTATACCAACAACCGATGAGATGGTGCATCTGTTAAACAAAGCCATGCATGTACTTCCTGTACGCAACATCTGGGTGAATCCCGATTGCGGATTGAAAACACGCAGATGGCCTGAAACAGAAGCTGCACTGATTAACATGGTTGCTGCAGCACAACAGATCCGAAAAGAAATAACGGCGCTGGTATAAAGAAAACTCCCGTTCCGATAGCTATCGGGACGGGAGTTTCTATTATAAGCGATTATTCTACTTATTCTCCACTACAATTATAAAGTAGGAAATACATTAAACCGATTGCGGCCATAATTATACCGCTGATAAAAAGATCTTTCTTTTTTTGTTTCCAAAATGTACGTTTATCTTCTTGAATTTGGTTCAAGACGGATTTGTATAGTTCTTCCTTTTTTTCTTCTGAGTATGGTTTGTATTTTTTATCACTTACCATTGGATAGGTATTGAAAAAGTACGTTAGCATCTCTTCAAAATTCACAGTAGTCAAAGAACTTATGCTGTGTGTTTTATTATCTGTTGTATGAAAATATAATTCAATATGAATGTATGTATAATTAAATGGATGCTTAGGTATATACATTTGCGATATCATATTGTATCCAATAATTTCATTTTTATCATACAAAAATTTTGTTAAGCTAACAGGTAGGCGTTCTAGTATTTCCCCCGAATCTAAATCAATTTCAATAATTGAATCTGACCCCAGTAGCATGAACCCAATAAAAATACCGACAATGAACATCATTATAATGGCGAAAAGAGGAACCTCTTCATTGGTAAAAATATACACATACATAAACACACTAACGCAAACAACACAATACGTGAAGAATCCCATCAAAAAATACAATCCACCTTTTCTGTTTTTTGTAATCAGTCTGTTATCCATAAATTATGTAATTACCTTTTCTTAACAGCATACACGCCGGACGGATCTTGCTGTAACAGCCTTGCCAATGCGAGATACATTCCGGGCTGTGTAGCATTAAAATGAATCGGGCGTTCGAAAAAATATTCAACAGCTACACCAAAATATTCATTGCGGTCCACTTCGTCATAATCGTCGTAATCCGACTTTCCGCTTGCGATATACCTTTCAGCTTCTCTTTTATACAATTGATTGAACTCTATATGGCGATTGCTTTTGAACATTTTTTTAGCGAGTCTGTTCCAGCATTGTTCCAGTTTGAAAGCTATTGCCAATGTTCGCAAGCCCGGATGATAGCCATCTGCTAAGAAAGAATGGCCTTCGTGAAACTCTTCCCACGAAATATAGATTGGAGAGTTTTGCGTTGTAATTACATTTTCAACCGGTTCGTGCACCAATTTAATATTTCCAAAATACGATAGATAGTAGGCTTCCAATCCAAACATGATCTGTATAGCTGTAGCAGCAATCAGTACACGCATTTCTTCTGTTACGTCATATTCATCCGATTCAATTTTTTTATTGATCAGAAAATGATGCACCCGATTTCTAAATTTCCGTTTCTTTTTCTGAGGAAGGTTTCTATAGAATGGAAATGATTTATTTAAAACCGCTACACGTTCGCGACTTAAAGGCATTATGTATTTGTACATCTTTAATACAACAATTTCGTAATGATTGCACAAGCCGATCACAATGGCTGAAACAACAATTACAAAGGGCAACACAAACCAAAAAGCACCCCAATAGCCATCAACAGTGTCGAGAGGGTTTTCCTGTGTAAGTAAAATAAAATTTAACATAGGGATTGAATTGTATAAACGTTGTTGTTCCAGCTCACCACATCACCAGCCTTTTTGCCCATAAACAATTTCCCTATAGGTGAATCCGGCGCAATAATAAAATATTGTTTTTTATCTATCTCCGCTAATCCAATGCTGATAGATATATAAAAAACACCTTTCGATGTTGTTACCAGAGAACCGGGAATTATAATATCAGAAACAAGATCTGTATGGATAGCCTGCAACATACCTTGCAATCTTTCTGCCTCCGCCAGCTGCTTGGTATTTTTTTCAATCTCTAATTGTGCCATCGCACGACCGGTTTCGTACTTATCACCGGCGCTGCTTTTGGTTTCTTCGTTTGCTGAAGACTGAGTCTTTTTAATTTCCGTTTTAAGCCGCGTAATGCGCTCTACCACATAATCGGTGCAATACGTAAACAATGTATTTTTTAGAGAAATCATTTTGTTAAAGTCAACGTGCAAAATTCCACCGGAACATTTACCACCCGAATACCGTTACTAATAAGTAAAAATAGCATAAATCGCTGTTGTTTGAAGAATTCCATTTAATTATAATATTTAACGCTGTATTTATAATACATAACTCTTTAAAATTCCGTTACTTTGAGATATGAAAAAGGTTATTTCCATACTATGTATTCTGATTCTGTTGATTGCAACAAGCAATCTGGCAGTAAACATACATTTCTGCGGAAATAAGATTTCTTCCATTGATTTTTTTGGTAAAAGTAAAACCTGCGGAGGTAGCTGCGATTCAAAAGCTGCATTAAAAGAAAAATCCTGCTGCAAAAATTTCTCTGCGACAATCACTACAAGCGATTCAAATACTTCAACATTTTCTTTTGAAACAGAACAAACAGCTACAGCTCTTGTTCCTGTTATTTATACGTATACAAATGCCTCTGCTTCTACAACTGAACTATTAAAAGGCTGTGTTAGCTCGAATGCTCCGCCTGAAATTTCTGCACAACCGTATTATATATTGTACAGAAGTTTAATTATATAATTTTTATATTCTCCCTGCTTGCTGAAACAGCAAGCACAAACAATCTAATTTAAATCATTTTCTTATCAGGGTCTGTCATGCACGGACCATGCTATAATACCGTTTGCATCCTACAAACCGGAAAAGAAAATGCATTTTATTTAAAAATCAATTCCATTAATTAAACCAATACTATTATGAAAACGATTATTTTCTCAACATTTCTAGCCTTTGCAGGTTTATTCCATTCTGTAACTGCAACTACGACTCATTATGAAACAACGAGCTTTAAAGTAAATGGAAATTGCGATATGTGTAAAAACAGAATCGAAGGTGCGCTGAAAAAAAATTCAGGGGTGCAAAGTGCAAGCTGGGATGTAAAAACACAAACTGTCACTGTTGTTTATAATCCGCATACAATTTCCGTAGATCAGTTACGTCAGCTTGTTGCCGATGCCGGTCATGATACTGATAAAGTAAAATCCACAGATGCTAGTTATAAGGCTTTGCCAGGATGTTGCAAGTATAAGAGAGTATAAGGCTTAGAGCTTAATGCGGAAAGCTGACGGTCATTACCTCTAGCATTGCTACTCAGGCTGCAAGCCTGATACATTATACCTTGGGGGGATGCCCCAAGGTATATGTTACTTATATAATTTAATCTCAGGCATCGCCCTAAATTATGCCGCAGATTAGAGCAGATTAAAACATACAATTATGGTTGAAAAACTTATTTCTCTCTCGCTCAAAAATCGGATGGTTGTTCTGCTTCTGGCAGCTGGGCTTTTTGCATGGGGAATTTATTCGATTCAAAAAAATCCCATTGATGCCATTCCGGATCTTTCGGAAAATCAAGTCATCGTGTATACAGAATGGATGGGACGTAGTCCACAGGTGATAGAAGATCAAGTGACTTATCCGCTTGTAACAAACTTACAAGGCATACCAAAGGTAAAAAATATTCGAGGCACTTCCATGTTCGGGATGAGTTTTGTCTACATCATTTTTGAAGACAATACTGATATTTACTGGGCCCGCACGCGTGTATTAGAACGTTTGAATTACACTCAGAAATTATTGCCTCAGGATGTTTCACCAACACTTGGGCCAGACGGAACGGGCGTAGGACATATCTTCTGGTATCATTTAGATGCACCTAACGTTGATCTTGGCGAACAACGTGCATTACAAGATTGGTATATAAAATTTGCCTTACAGAATGTTCAAGGAGTAGCTGAAGTAGCATCTTTTGGTGGTTTTCAAAAGCAATACCAAATTGTTGTTGATCCACATAAGTTGACATATTATAATCTGACTTTAATGGATGTGTTGAAAGCTGTTAAAGCAAACAACAACGATGTAGGTGGAAGAAAATTTGAAATGACGGATATGGCTTATATCATACGTGGATTGGGCTATATAGAAAATATTGAAGACATCGAAAACATAACCGTTTCGACTCGGAATTCTATTCCGATAAAAATAAAAGATGTAGCAAGTTTGCAAATGGGTGGCGACCTGCGTCTAGGGATTTTTGATTACGATGGTACGGGTGAAGTAGTTGGTGGTATTGTAGTGATGCGTTATGGCGAAAATGCGGATCAGGTAATTAAATCGATTAAAGAAAAAATCAAAGAAGTAGAAAAAGGATTGCCTGAAGGTGTACATATAAAAGTATCCTACGACCGCAGCACCTTAATTGAAGAAGCCATTGAATCTGTAAAGGGAACATTGATGGAAGAATTAATTGTGGTATCACTTGTAATCATCTTATTTCTCTTTCACTGGCGCAGTGCTTTGATTATTATAATACAATTGCCCATTTCAGTTGCCGTTGGATTTATATTATTGGAGGCATTTGGTATCTCTTCCAATATCATGTCTCTCACGGGTATTGCTCTAGCCATAGGAGTTGTGGTTGATGATGGTATTGTAATGGTTGAAAATTCATACCGACATATAGCAGAAGCTCAAGAGAAAAAATCAAATACTCTTTAATCAGCGAAACGATGACCTTTATAAAAAAAATATTCAGCAAGAGCGTTGATCCATTATCAGATGAAGAGCGCATGAATTTGATAGAAAAATCTTCCAGACAAGTAGGACCTGGGGTATTCTATTCAACCATTATTGTCATTGCTTCTTTTCTTCCTGTATTTCTTTTGACAGGTATGGAAGGAAAATTATTTCATCCACTTGCCTGGACAAAAACATTCATCCTAATTGTCGATGCTTTTCTTGCTATCACATTGGCGCCCGTATTAATTTCTTATTTATTAAAAGGGAGATTACAACCTGAAGAAAAAAATCCCATAACACGGGGATTAGAAAAAATATACACCCCCATTTTAGTATTCTGTTTAAAATGGAAAAAAACAATTCTTGCAATTAACCTATTGCTGCTGTTAACAGGAGGAATCATGCTGAAAAAACTCGGAACAGAGTTTATGCCACCGCTTGATGAAGGTTCGATTTTATTTATGCCCGTTACCTTACCTGATGTTTCAAACTCCGAAGTAAAACGTATTCTTCAGATTCAGGATAAATTAATTAAGTCGGTTCCAGAGGTAGAACATGTTTTGGGTAAAGCAGGTAGAGCTTCAACTGCGACAGATAACTCTCCTATCAGTATGATTGAAACCATCATTTTACTAAAGCCCCATGCACAATGGCGTGAAGGCATTACAAAAGATGATATCATCAATGAATTAAATGCGAAACTTCAAATACCCGGCGTAACAAATGGCTGGACACAGCCCATCATCAATCGAATCAATATGCTCTCAACAGGTGTACGTACCGATGTCGGCATAAAAGTATATGGACAAGAATTGGATTCCATTTATGTATTGTCAGAAAAAATTAAAACGGCTATCAAAGATATAGACGGAATAAAGGATTTATATGTGGAACCCATTGTTGGCGGAAAATATTTAGATATTAAAATTAATAAAGATGCTATCGGAAGATATGGTCTCACCGTGGACGATGTGAACATGATTGTTGAAAGTGCTATTGGCGGTATGAACATCACTACAACCATTGAAGGCAGACAACGCTTTGCAGTGAATGCGCGCTTTGCACAAGCGTATAGAGAAAACATAGAAGAGCTGAAACGTTTGCCTGTACAAACCATGCAATTCGGAACCATCACACTATCAAGTGTTGCAGACATTATTATTACAGATGGCCCACCCATGATCAATTCTGAAAATGCGATGTTACGTGGAACTGTATTGTTTAACGTGCGTGATAGAGATTTGGGAAGTACGGTGACAGAAGCGCAGGAACAGCTGAACAGAATGATTTCTAAAATGCCTAAAGGATATTATGTTGAATGGAGCGGACAATGGGAAAATCAAATCCGTGCAAACAAAACATTGAAATTGATTTTGCCGATTGTGATACTTATTATTTTCACCGTATTGTATATCACCTACAAATCCTTGAAAGAAGCACTTGCTACAATGATCACTGTTCCTTTCGCATTGGTAGGCGGTGTATTCATGGTTTATTTCTATGGTGTTAATCTTTCGGTAGCTGTTGCAGTAGGCTTTATTGCGTTGTTTGGTATGGCAATAGAAACGGCCATGCTCATGGTTATTTATTTGAATGAAGCGATGGAAAAGTTGGTGCACGAAAAAGGAAATTTCAGAGAACATATAAGTGATTCTGATATACGGAATTATGTAATTGAAGGTGCAGCCAAACGACTACGCCCAAAACTAATGACGGTATCTGTTTCCTTGTTCGGTTTAATACCCATCTTATGGGCGACCGGTGTAGGCAGTGATGTGATGCTTCCAATTACAATTCCTTTAATTGGTGGTACCATAACATCTACCATATATGTGTTATTGGTTACGCCTATCGTATTTGAAATAATGAAAATTTATGAATTAAATAAACATGGAAAAATTGATGTACTCGATGTTAAAGAATAAACTCACCGGAATTGTGTTGTTTATCATCCTATCTGTTCATTCAAATGCGCAGATACTCACGTATGATTCCATTAGATCTGCAATCATACAATCCAATCCCATGTTGGAAATGTATGCGAATCAGGCAAAATCCTTTGATGCTATGGCAACAGGTGCAAAGGCCTGGGATGCTCCTCAGATTGGATTTGGTTTCTTTATGACACCTTATCAAACCTCGTATTGGAAACCACAAACACAAACCGTAGATGGCATGAATACGATGATGCCAGGTATGGGTAACTTAATGATTCAAGGAAAACAAATGATTCCAAATCCGTCTAAGTTACGTGCAAATCAATCGTATATGCAAGCCATGTCTTCGGTGGAATTAGAAACGCAGCGTGCCGAAGCAAATACATTGCTAGCCGACGCAAAAATGAATTACTATGACATTCAGATTATAGATAAAAAATTGAGCGTATTAACCGAAGCAGAAAAAACCCTGCAGGTTATGATTGCAATGGCAGAAAAAAACATAGCCTATAATCAAGGATCATTGGCAACTATATATAAAGCAAAGTCACAGTTAGTGTTGCTAAAAAAGGATCGATCCATGTTAGAGAATGAACGGAATCAAAAAGTATTCATGATCAATACGCTTATGAATCGGGATAAAAATATCTCTTTTAAGGTTGATACTTCCATAACCATTCAACAGTACGAAAGTCAGATTATTGACACAAGTAACTTCATAAGCAAACGAAGCGATCTATTGGCCATCGACAAAAATATTCGTGTAACACAATTAAAGCAAACAGCAGAATCATACAAAGGCAGGCCAGATTTTGGAATTGAATATGGCCATATGTTTGCCTTTGGTACAAATCCAAATCAGTTTACCTTAATGGGTATGGTGACTGTACCTATAGCACCCTGGTCTTCGAAGATGTACAAATCAAATGTTACTGCAGCGAATTATCAAATCAAAGCCATGCAAAATGAAAAACAAGCAATCATAAATGAGTCTACAGGTAAATTATACGGCTTACAAAATGAAATCAAATCAACCAAATATCAATTGGAATTGTATGAAACAATTTTGTTGCCAGCCATCAAAAAAACATATGACGTATCTATGATTGCATATGCCCAAAATACGGGTGAATTATTTGAAACCTTAGATGCACGTATGAATTTACAAATGACTCAAATGCAGTATTACGATATTTTATTAGAACTATTAACCTTGCAGGCAGAATATGAAAAACAACTTCAAATCTATTAATCAGGTGCTACGCATACTGTTGATACTACTTGTGTTGGTTTCTTGTAACAAGGAAAAACAAAACACGAAAGAAAACATGGACCATGATCATCATAAGATGTATTATTGTCCGATGCATCCGGAAATAACCTCAGACAAACCTGGTATTTGTCCGAAGTGTAAGATGGATTTAGAATTAATGCCTCAAAAAAATAGTATTGATACATTGGCCACATTAATTCAACCCACTAACCGGGTTGCAATTTCCCAACTAACAGCGATTGCTCCGTCAACTGAAAGTCATGCCGGAAGAATTGGAGCACTGGGTTATCTTACATACAATCCTGATTTTGTAAAAACCATTAGCACACGCGTTGCTGGTCGGGTTGAAAAAATGTATATCAAATACAATTTTGAAAAAGTAACCCAAGGACAAAAATTACTGGAACTTTATAGTCCTGAATTGTTAACCGCGCAAAACGAATATTTATATATTCTACAAGAAAATGATGCTGCAGATGATATTTCAAAATCTGCACTGCGATCTAAGCTGTTCAATTTAGGCATGAATGAAAAAGAGATTTCAACGTTAGAAAAAAACAAACAAGTAAATGCAATTGTAAGCATATATGCGAATGCAAGTGGGCACATTCACTTTGTATCTGACAATACAGATATGGAAGCACATGCATTGACTTTCCCCAGCCAAGGAGGCAATAACGGCATGAAAATTTCAAGTTCTTCAATGACAGAATTAATTCGTGAAGGAGATTATGTAAAAAAGGGAGATGATCTTTTTACCATTGCAGATGAATCAAGTATTTGGGCCTTGTTTAAAGTAATGCCCTCTGATATTGGTTCCATTCAAAAAGGAGATGCCGTAGACATCATTATTAATACTACAACCTATTCAGGAAAAGTAGATTTTATTGAAAAGTCTTTTAATAATACAGACGACTTTTATACGGTACGTGTATATATGATTTGTAACGATCATACGCAACTAAAAATAGGAACACTAATACGTGGATATATTTCAATTAAAAATAATAATGACAAACAACTCTGGGTACCGACAGCATCCATAGTACAATTAGGGAAAGGGAATGCAGCAGTATTTATAAAAAAACAATTGGCATATGAAGCGCATACAATCCAAACAGGCAAACAGGCATTTGAATGGATCGAAGTTCTATCTGGTTTAAATGCAACAGATAGCATTGCACCAGTTGCATCTTACCTAGTAGATAGTGAAGCATTTATTTTAACGGATAATAATTAAGATATGAAATACCTTTTATTTCTATTTATACCTCTGCTCATTTTCTCTTGTTCTACTCAAGACGAAAAAGATATGCAACACGATCATGCTGTAACAACGTATTATACCTGTTCCATGCATCCACAAATCATGGAAACAAAGCCAGGTAAATGCCCGATTTGTCACATGGACTTAACACCCATCTCTTCTGAACAGTTGAATGGAAATACCATTAAGTTAAGTGAGGAACAAATTTTATTGGCAAACATACAAACAAAAATAATTGGCTTTGACAATATAGAAAATCAAATCTATGCAACGGGTATTGTTAAGGAAAATGAAAATTCAATTCAATTTATAAATGCACGTGTAGATGGTAGAGTTGAAAATCTCTTTGTAAAAACAACAGGTTCATCGGTTAAAAAAGGACAAATTTTATATGAAATTTATTCTGAAATGTTAACAGCCACACAAAGTGAGTTTATTACAAATTGGAACTTGTTACAACAAAACCCGAACGATGAATTGTTAAAACGTATTTATCAAAGTGCGCATAACAAACTTTCACTATGGGGACTTACGTCTTCTCAAATAGATCAATTAAAAGTTCGAGAAAAACCTCTTATACCATATCCGATAGCTAGTACAGCTTCTGGATTTATTAAAAAAATTAATATTTCGGAAGGTACTACCGTGATGGAAGGACAAAACATCATGGAATTAGTTGATTACACAACTTTATGGATTGATGCAGAATTTTATGCCAACGAAATAAATACGCACAATGCTGTTGGTAAAATAGTTCAATTGCAATTTGATGGAAAAGGAAAATATAAAAGTAGCGGAAAAATCATTGAAGTACTCCCACAGGTATCTCCTTCATCAACCGTAACGGCTGTTCGAGTTTCTTTTGATAATACTTCCTTGATGATACAACCCGGCATGCAGGCAAATATTGTATTTCAAAAACAAAGTAACAAAACTATTCTCATTCCTTCAAATGCTGTCTTAAAAGGAGCAAATGAAAATACGGTTTGGGTTAAAAATACGGATGGTTCTTATGAAGCCAAAATGGTTCATATCGGAGCAACGAATACCGCCAACACTGAAATTTTATATGGTTTAAAAGCCGGAGATGAAGTTGTTGTTTCAGGCTCGTATTTATTGCAAAGTGAATATATTTTTAAAAAGGGCCTAAACCCTATGGCAGGACATGATATGAGTAAGATGTAATTATCCATTAATTAGAATTAATTAGTATCTTGATAGATAATGAAAAAAGAAATTTTACATATCAAAAATATGGTTTGTCCACGGTGCATCACATCGGTAGAAGATATTTTGCATGGCTTGAATGTATCTTTTGAAAAAGTTGAATTAGGAGATGCGCTATTAAATGAAACATTGTCAGCTGATAAAATTTCTGCATTGAAAGATAAATTATCGAAGCAAGGTTTTGAATTGTTAGAAGATAAAAAAGAAAAAATCGTTGAAGCAGTAAAAACACATATTATCCAACTCATTAAAAATTCTTCGTCCGATCATTCAACAAAATTATCTTCTTATTTATCAAAGGAACTTGGTTATGATTATTCACACATCAGTTCAATCTTCACAGCCAGCCAAGGTGTTACTATTGAAAAATACGTCATCCTTCAAAAGATCGAATATGTAAAAGAATTGTTGTCGTACAATGAATTAACGCTTTCAGAAATTTCAGATAAATTACATTACAGCAGTCTTGCAGCGCTTTCAGCCCAGTTCAAAAGTATTACAGGAACGACTCCATCACAATTTAAACTTTTAACAGATCAAGGAAGAAAATCATTAGATAATCTTATTCAATGATTCTATAAATCTTTTCCTATTTTTTATAACAGTTTTTTATCATTCAAGATCTATCTTTGTTATGTAACAAAGAAAATAAAACTATGAAAACGTTCCAGTTTAAAACCAACATCAATTGTACAAGCTGTATAGCTACTGTTAGTCCGGAACTAAGTTTCAAAGAAAAAATCAAGGATTGGAGTATTGATGTTACTAGCCCGGATAAAACATTAACCATTACGACCGATTACAGCGAGAGCGAAGTTAAAGAGATTCTGGAAAAGGTAGGCTATAAAGCGGAAGCGCTTAATGCCTAGTGCGAAATGCTTAAAGCTTAGCATCTCTTCTCTTGGTCATTTATATTAAACATCAATTTCGTCTACAAGAAACAAAAAGCTTTTAGCTTTCCGCTTCAAGCATTAAGCAAAAATATGATACATACCTATACCGTAACAGGAATGTCTTGCTCTGGTTGCTCAGCCAGTGTTGAAAAAGCATTAAATAATTTAGATGAAGTAAATAATGTTACCGTTGATCTTAAAAAATCAGAAGCAACGATTGAAATGACTTCACACATTCCATTAGAAAAATTACAAGAAACCTTACTAACAGCTGGATTACATTATACCATTGAAGAACCAAACCAAGCGAGCGCTTCAGGTAAAAAAGAAAGTCATACACATAGGCTCAAAAAAACAGTACAACCTGGTAATGGTATTTATTATTGTCCGATGCATTGCGAAGGCGATAAAACATACGACAAGCCTGGAGACTGCCCTGTTTGCGGTATGGATTTAGTAGAACAACCACGTCTTGTGTCTAAGCAACAATACACCTGCTCCATGCATCCGGAGGTAATTAAAGACGAACCCGGCGCGTGCCCGATTTGCGGTATGGATCTTATACCTCTGGAACCAAGTGAACGTGCGGAGGATAAAACGTACAACGAGCTTACTCGGAAAATGAAAATAGCCATTGCTTTTGCAGTGCCTGTTTTTATTATTTCTATGAGTGAAATGATACACAACAATCCTTTGTCAAAATTGTTTGATATGCAAGTTTGGAATTGGATACAATTGATATTAACTGTACCTATTGTATTTTATTCCTGTTGGATGTTTTTTATTCGTGCATGGAAATCCATCATCACATGGAATCTGAATATGTTTACACTTGTAGGTATTGGTTCTGGCGTAGCCTTTTTGTTTAGTATTGTTGGTTTGATCTTTCCTGATTTTTTTCCAAATGAATTCAAAACGCACGATGGCAGTGTTCATCTCTATTTTGAAGCCGTAGCTGTTATCTTAACATTGGTATTATTAGGACAACTACTGGAAGCTCGTGCTCACAGTCAAACCAGTGGTGCAATAAAAGCATTACTCAAGATGGCACCTTCTGAAGCTACATTAGTTCAAAATGGCGAAGACAAAATTGTATCCATTCATAACATTACTGTTGGGAATCTATTACGTGTAAAACCGGGTGATAAAATTCCTGTTGATGGATTAATTAAAGAAGGTAACAGCAGTATAGATGAATCCATGATTACTGGAGAACCCATTCCCGTTGATAAAAAAGAAGGTGACAACGTTAGTGCTGGAACTATAAATGGTAACAAGTCATTTATAATGGAGGCACAAAAAGTTGGTGCTGACACATTGCTTTCACAGATCATTCAAATGGTTAATAATGCAAGCCGTTCGCGTGCACCGATACAAAAATTAGCAGATGTAATTGCCAAATATTTTGTACCCATTGTAATATCGGTTGCCGTAATCACATTTGCAATTTGGTCGATCTGGGGACCAGAGCCAGCATACGTCTATGGTTTTGTAAACGCCATTGCAGTTTTAATTATTGCCTGTCCATGTGCATTAGGCTTAGCAACACCTATGTCAGTAATGGTTGGAATTGGAAAAGGTGCTCAAGAGGGAATCCTTATTAAAAATGCAGAGGCATTAGAGACCATGAACAAAGTGAATGTTTTAATCACAGATAAAACAGGCACTATCACCGAAGGAAAACCATCTGTAAATAAAATATTTGCTACTGAAGGAAATTTGGAAGAAGACTTATTGCAACTCGTTGCATCATTGAACCAATATAGTGAACATCCCCTGGCAACTGCTGTAACAAAATATGCAAAAGAAAAAGGAATAACATTTATTGATGCAAAAGATTTTGAAGCACTGGCTGGTAAAGGAGTTACAGGGACTATCAACAATAAAAAAATCATCTTGGGGAATTTAAAACTCATGGAACAAATGCATGTTTCTATTCCCGATGCTTTAAATACATTTATTATTAATGAACAAAAATCAGGAAAGACTGTATCGTATATTTCAGTGAATGAAAAGGCTGTAGGTTATGTTGCCATTTCAGATGCAATAAAAGCAAGCAGTAAAAAAGCTATTGCCGCTTTAATTGAACAAGGTATAGAAGTCATCATGATGACGGGTGATAATAAAAATACTGCAGAAGCTGTAGCCGCTGAACTTCACTTAACAGATTTTAAAGCGGAGTGTTTGCCTGAAGATAAATTGAACTTGATAAAAAAGTTACAAGCTGAAGGGAAAATTGTTGCAATGGCCGGTGATGGCATCAACGATTCTCCAGCCTTGGCTCAAGCAGATGTTGGCATTGCAATGGGTACAGGAACAGATGTGGCAATAGAGAGTTCCGAAATAACTTTAGTGAAAGGTGATTTACAAGGTATCGTAAAAGCGAAAAAATTAAGTCATGCAGTAATGAAAAATATAAAGCAGAATCTTTTCTTTGCATTTATCTACAATACAATTGGGGTGCCGATTGCCGCTGGGATTTTATTTCCAGTATTTGGTTTATTGCTTTCACCAATGATTGCTGCTGCTGCAATGAGTTTGAGTTCAGTATCTGTAATCGCGAATGCATTAAGATTGAAACAAACATCTTTGGATTCTTAAAATAATATCCCTCTGTATCAGCCAATTTGCCCAACAAATAGTTTTAAGTAAACTTGTTGGGCTTTTTTTATGTTCAGTTTTTATTCAGAAGTTCGTTTTAAATTCGGAAAGAATAAATTCTATGCCATTGTTGGTGTTCTGCCTGAGAAAATAAATAGTAAAGATAGGCTGTATAGCAGAGTCATCAACAAGAGGTGTGGCCAAGGATATAGTGGTTGGCTGAAAAGGCACAACCACGGCAGAATTGAAAAACCGTCTGACAACGTGTAGAATATTTTCACATATATTTCTTATCTTAGTTAAAATCAATACGATTAATTTTAGTACGCATTAATGAAAAGTGAATCAACCTATAAGGCAGCGCGCATCGTCGCTGAATCTGTAGAAACAATTTTTTCGAACCATCTTGAAAGAGCTACTCTTTTAGGAGAAACGAATTTAGCTTCTGTCCCAAATGCTTCCATCATTGAATCATTTATAGACGTTGGATTCTGGACGAGCTTACGTCATGAAGAAGGGCGCTCGCCACGGATTTCGTTGGCATATCTTACACCCGAGCAAGCAGGCACACCGATCATATTTGCACAGCCAATTCCGTTTACACCAAAAACATTAACCAAACTTTCTCCGGGTTACGAACGCGCAGGGATTCACCTGGGCGTCTGGCATAAGGACAACGCTCTGTATGTATGGGGAGCTACACTTACGATACCCAACTGCTGTTTTGTTTTAGATATTTCTGAAGCCGGTCAGGTTGTTATTAAGCACAGACGTATTGATGGTTTCGGTAAATTTTCAAACATTGCTGTATTGGCAGGCGATGAAATTAAAATTGTTGACGAACAGAATTCAACAAATGGTTCGTGTCCAAAGATCATAAGTTCTTTACTGGACTTCACATCTGTTGCATCACGACACGATACCGTAAACGTAATGCTGCAGCTTGCTGTATCGATGCGTGCGCACAAACGCGGTGGCACCTTACTTGTTGTTCCCTCACAAACAAAAGAATGGCGGGACTCTATCAGTCATCCCTTGCATTATGCGATCAAACCGGCCTTTTCGGGTTTGGCGGACTTAATTAATAAAAATGAAATTGACAATTCCATTCCGAATTGGCAGGCCGTGCTTTCAAAAGAGGTGGACATTATCGGTGGACTTACAGCTATTGATGGCGCAACGATCATTAATGATGAATATAAATTATTAGCCTTCGGAGAAAAAATTGTTCAACGTGTAGGTCAACCGATCATTGATAAAGTAATTGAAACCGAACCGATAAAAGAAAATAAACCAACGATTGTCTTCCCATCTAAAACTGGAGGAACAAGACATTTATCCGCTGCACAGTTTGTGCAAGATCAGAACAATGCAATTGCATTGGTAGCTTCACAGGATGGGCGCTTTACTGTATTTGCCTGGTCACAAAAAGATCAACTGGTACAGGCGCATCGCATTGATACGTTGTTGTTATAATGTTGTTTTATATGGGACTTTGCAGTAGTTAGTATTTGTCTGATTGGCGCAATGATTATTTTATTTGCTCCGAGATGGTTAACATATTTTACATTCTGCATACCATCGTTCAGGTACTATTGTAGAGATACCAGTTACAATTCGTCGGACCACAAAAAAGTGGTCTGACGAATGTTCTCAATCAAACAGCTAATAAGATGGATTAGTATCGCAGAGAATGGTTGATTAACTAAAACGCATTTTTTGTTCTTAACAATAAAATATTTATCTTTTATATACGTCTCTAATTCAGACAACAAATCATTTAGTTAATCTTCTTTCACTTATGAAAATAAAAGCAATCATCACAGGTGCCACGGGTATGGTAGGCGAAGGCGTTATGCACGAATGTTTACTTCATCCTGATGTGGAAGAAGTACTGCTCATCAATCGAAAACCTTCAGGATTTTCGCATCCGAAATTGAAAGAGATCATTCATTCCGATTTCTTGAACATCTCTTCCCTTGAAAATAGACTTTCCGGTTATAATGCCTGCTACTTTTGTTTAGGCGTTTCTTCTGTTGGAATGAATGAAGCCGATTATACAAAAATGACGTACATGCTTACCATGCATGTAGCAGAAGCACTCAGTAGATTAAACAGAGACATGACTTTTTGTTATGTTTCCGGTGCTTCTACAGACAGCACGGAGAAAGGCAAGTTGATGTGGGCACGTGTAAAAGGAAAAACAGAAAATGATCTGGCAAAACTTCCATTTAAAGAAGTTTACAATTTCAGACCCGGCTACATGCACCCTACTCCCGGTTTAAAAAATACAAATAAGTATTATAAATATTTGACATGGATGTATCCGCTTTTAAAAGTGACATTTAAAAACAGTGTATCCACATTAAAAGATCTTGGCATGGCAATGATCAACGTAACTATTTTCGGATACAATAAACAGATCCTCGAAGTGCCGGATATTAAAGTTCTTGCGAAACAGACAAGTTTTGTTAAATAAGCTTGATGATTAAACAAACTCTTCAAGGATTTAAAGCCCTTGGAGAGTTCATAATAAAATTCAAAACATAACATTCAAATGGAAAAAGTTTGGTTCATTACAGGTTGCTCAACCGGCTTCGGCCGGGCACTTGCAGAACATGTATTAAGCATTGGTCATAATGTAGTTGTAACAGCCAGAAATATTTCAGATATCAGTAATCTCATTGTTGGTCATGAAAGCAAGGCGCTGACATTATCATTGGATGTTACAAAACCAGATCAGATAACAGCTGCAGTAAACAAAGCTGTTGAACGTTTTGGTCGTATTGATGTATTGGTAAATAATGCAGGCATCGGATATTTTGGTGCGGTAGAAGAAAGCGAAGATGAATCCGTACGAAAAATGTTTGAAATAAATTTCTTTGGTTTAGGCAATATGACCAAAGCTGTTTTGCCTGTAATGCGCAAACAACGCAGCGGACATATTATAAATATTGCCTCTATCGGAGGTTTGGTTGCATTCCCTGCATTGGGTTATTACAATGCAAGCAAGTTTGCAGTAGATGGTTTGTCTGAAGCACTTTCGAAAGAAGTAGCGCACTTAGGCATACATGTTACGATCGTTGCACCAAGCGGCTTCCGTACCGATTGGGCAGGACGCTCTGCAGAGAATAGTAAAATCGTGATTGCAGATTATGCAGATACGGCAGGAGCAAATAAATCGTTCATTCGTGGGTATAGCGGCAATCAGCCAGGCGATCCAAATCGTGCGGCACAAGCAATTGTAAAAGCAGTTGAATCAAAAGAACCTCCGCTTCGTCTGCTTCTTGGTGCAGCGGCACTTAAAGGTGCAATGGCAAAAATAGATGTATTGAAAAAAGATTTTGATACCTGGAGTGAAACTACGGTGTGGGCAGATCATCCGAAGGAGAATTGATAGATTTTACTTATTTGTTTCAATTTCCATCAGTGCATAATTTAGTACTCTATCATAATTCGTTTTAAGATCATCGGGTTGAAGTTCTATCTCAACATCTGGTTTTATTCCTTTTGGATCGTATTGAAAATTGGGAGTTCTCATTTTGAATTGGATAAAAGGTATCCAGACTTTTGTTTGTGAATAAGGTAAAATAAACGCCTGCAGTCCAGCATTACTATAATTACTGCCTTGAGAATATTCTCCGTAAAATATTCCGATGCCTTTATCTCTCATAAGTGACAATACATGTCCTGTTGATGAAAAGGATCCTCCATTAATCAAAACATATATTTTCCCTTTAAGGGAATTAGGCTTTGGGTATTGTTTTTCAAATTGCCAGTTATATATCTCGTTGGTTTGGGTGTAAAGGTTTAATCCGTGTTTGGTTGTCGTTTTTGAAAAATCTACTTCTGGAATATATCTAGGGTATTCTGCTAAATATTTCCAATTTTTAGTGCTGTTGTATTTTATCCCAATGGAAGCGAAATAATAATACGGTTTACTTGATAAGTATGAAAATAAATAGTTAGCAAGTTCAGGTGCACCACCACCGTTACCCCGCAAATCAAGTATCAGATTCGTTATTTTAAGGTCGTACATTTTATTGAAAATGGAATCCAATTTTTCTTCAGCAGCCTTCCTGTCTTTTTGAATATATCCATTGCTAAACGATCGTACTTTCAAAATAACTGTTGAATCATTTTTAAATTCTACTGATAATGGTTCTTGATTAACAAGCGTATTTTTTTTGAATGTGCCATATTCGACACCTTTCAGCTTTATAGTTTTAATTTTGCCCGGTTCTTCTTCGTATTCTATTTCGAAACTTTCAGACTTATCAAAATAAAGAAAGTAATAAGCAGGAAAGTATTTTAATTGAGTATTTATTACCGTTTCATTTTCTCCTTCATGGGCCAGATACTTTTGTATTACTCCAACAATTGTATCCATTTTTTCTCCATTAATTTTTAAAATTTTATAACCTGTAAGGCTCTTATCATCAGTGCCGGATTTATTTAAATAGTATGCACCTTTAATTTTATATATGCTGTATGGAAATAGTAATTCATCGTTTAGTAACAGGCCCATATTACGTCCATCAACCACCGTATGTCCATCTTTAATTTTTGCAAGTAAAGCTGTTGTGAGTTTATAATATTCTGTAATTGACAAGTCCGATTGAATGGTATTTTTTAGACTGTCATAATAGTTGTCAAATTCCGGTTTGGTGCAAAACATATATTGCCCCGTATGAATGGTATTTATCAAGTTGTACAGCGTAGCAAATTCTATCTTAATACTATCACGGTTTAATGTCTTATTAAATAATAATGGGTTTTCTAATTCTTTTTTAGGTGCATATAAAAAACTGAAAAGCAAAAGAAGATGTATCAAAATTTTTATCATTTTTCTTATGATTAATTTATAAGATCACAAATTAAATTTTTATAACCTGTATTAAAGAAGTGTTACAACTACGCAAATTAGTAAACTGATTTTTAAAAATATTTTCATATTGAATAAGATTTAACTCTAATTTAAATATTATGAATCTTTCTGTTTTAATTCTGTGCTCAATCAAACCTTATGCTGCTGCTTAAAATTTTATTAGCCTTTATCTCAATACCTGAACCCAACCATTATGTATAGTTTTATTTTTATACGTTATTGCAAAATAGTATAGCCCATCAGAGACAGTATCGCCGTAACAAAACCACACATGACTTCACCTGTTCTGGGGGCTTGATGACCCAAAGAAATATAGGTTGAAAAACAGTTTGCAAAGCAGGTTATTGGCGCCAGAGTACTGTATATATCAGTTGTTCCGCCGGTGGGCAATATCCAATCCTGCATTGTATCACTAAAATTTGATGCAGGCGGCATCATCCAACTACAAGGCGTAAAATTTGTATTTTCAAAACTCGGATTCGGAACTAAGTTTTGACTCTTTACTTGAAATAGAACAAAGAAGAATAAAAGAAACAGTTGATTTTTTGAGCGTAACATTGTTAGTGCTTTAAAAGACAAAAAACATTTTTTGATTGATACACTTCTTCTTTACTTTTTACATTAGCATCACAAACCACGTAGCTTTACAGTCAATAAATCTCAACATTTACTTTACGGCAATTTAGCAAGGAACACATTTATGGAATTAATTAATATTTGAGGTTGATCCAACATCACCATATGTCCTGAATTCGGAATGCTTACATGTGTAAAATCAGTTACCCCGCTTTTTAACGTTTCATGCGCAGCATACCACGCTTGTCGAAATGTAGCAGAGTATGAAGCATCAACACTCATTGCCGTTAAGACAACTACCGGCACATCCGGCAAATTCCCTACTGTCCCCATGTAGTCAACATCGTTTTTCCATTCTTTCGCTTCCAGTGTACCGCCATTAGTTGGCCCCCACGCAGTAAGCCACGAATTGTAAAACGCATCTTCATCTGCTTGAGTTAATTGACTGCAGTCTTCGTGTGAAGGATCTACAAATACCAAACCCGCAACTCGCGTTGGATTTTTAATGGCGTAATCTCTTATAATAAATCCACCTAACGAATGTCCAATGAGTACTACCTTTCGGCCATTTGCAAACGCATCAATAACTGAACCCAATTCGCTTTGTAAGCGGGAAATGTCTCTTGGATCAGGTCCTCTTTCCGATTGCCCATGGCTTGCTCTATCGTAAGAAACAACATCCATACTATCACTCGTTTTTACTGCTATATTGCTGTTATTCCAAATACTATGATCATCGCCGAGTCCAGCTTCAAAAACAACTAAATATTTTGAATTTTTAATTACAGAGAATGCAGCCAATTTATGGGTTCCTAAATCAACTAGCGATGACTTTAAAACAACGGGCTTAGTAACAGGATGAATATTGGTTGGTCTACAAGCATTGGTAGAAAAAAGTAATACTATTATCCCAATTATGGAATTCAATTTTAAATACATTTTCATGTTGAATACGGTTAAGATTGCAAAGCAAGCTACCCAAATTCTTATCCAAAGAGTTTTCAGTTTTAAAATTTGACTTTACAGTTTGCCTAAACCGGTTTGAAAAAATCAAAAAAACATTTACAATTTAAAAAATGGATTAATTTTTAAATTCTCCGGGTGCCTGATTCACAAGTTCCTTAAAAACCCGATTAAAGCTGGATGGAGAATTAAAACCGGTTTTATATGCTATTTCAGAGATCGAATACGAAGAGTTTTTTAGATAGAGTTTCGCCGCTTCGATTCGTGTGTGATTTAAAAAAGATTTAAATGACATCCCTACCTGCTCTTTTAAAATCTCTCCGATCTTATATTCGGGAACATTCAGGTGATTGGCCAAGTCGATCGCTTTTAACTCACTGTTTGAATAATTCTCTGATATATATGTATGGATCTGGCTTTTTAAATCTGCTTTCTTTGTTTCAAACTCAAAATCATCGGAATATTTTATCGTCAGTTGGATCCTCTTCTGTTTTTGATACACTATAATATGTATACCAAAGAACAGAACCAAAACAGTTCCGGAAAAAATCACTAGTATTAGGTATAAGCCACTATAGTCACCTACTAATGAAAGTTTCGTAATTTTAAATATCCTTTCTTTGCCGATAGTATGACCCACATCACTAAAAATAGATGTATAGCCAACTGAATCTTTATCCCAGGATTTAATATCGGATTCAGATTTTTTATTATCTGTATACCACCATTCCGGAATCGTTGTAAAACTATTGAATGGTATTTCCAGATTATTTTTGCCTTTTTCTACCGGATAAACATGATGATATAATGGAAATGAATTTCTAATTATTGAATCGCTCATTCCTTCTTTAAAATTATAAATGCGAATTGCCAAACGTTGTTTTTCTTTAACAGTGATCTGCAATTCCAGTTTATAATTTTTTAAACTATAAAATGTACTGTCCGCTTTTCTAAAATGAATTCCTGCATAAGGATACAGCATACCTCTTTTCAAGCAAGATCTATATGTAATTTCATCGTTTGTTCTGGAGATAAATTCGCATTCTGAATGGCCGCCATCCCAAGCATCTGAATACGTTTCAATTAAGAATTCCTTTGAATTCAATAGATCTATGGTCTCTTTTTTTTGAAAAAAGAAACTAACAACACAAGTTATCAGCAAAAATAAAACAACCGCTAAAAACTGAATATGAAATTGTTTTTTACTAAAATACTCCTTCAACGGATTGTTATGCATTAAAGCAATTTTTTAAATTCTAAATCAAATTGCAACTTAATTTAGAATTTAAAAAATTATATCTGTAAAAGGTTCCTTCAAAAATACTACAGATTCTTTTACATGCCATTACCCAATTGCATTTGCTACGATTCTTGTATATGATATGACAGGAAATAAATTGTACGATAGGAAAAATGTTACTCTTTCAACAAACATACAAATTGATCTGGCTCCATACAAAGAAGGAAATTACCTGATCTATATTTATGAAGAAGCCTGAGTCAATTCGTCTGACCACAAAAAAGTGGTCGGACGAATTATTTTAACAGAGCTGCCAACTCTTCAAATATTTCTTTTCCTTCATTTTTGTTATACCACTTTTGCAATTCAATTTTCATGGTTTCAAAGTCTGCATGTTCTGCTTTGAGTTTGTCATATATCACCTGACAGCCTGCTGGTCTTGGTCCCCAGGTTGCAAGATCTTCACCTGAAGTATTTCGAACAATTAATTTAGGAATGGATTTCCCTCCCTTTGTTAAATATTCATTGATACGAAAAGGCGCTGAATCTCGAAGTTCATAATCTACAGCAATTAACGGATTTTGCTGAGCAATCATATGTAAAAATGGAACAACATGTGCCGCATCCCCACACCAAGGCTCAGTAATAATAATCCATGTTTGAGGCTTCTTTATTCCAGCAACCACTTCTTTTATTTCCTGCGATAAGACCCCATGTTTCAGCCAACGGTTCATGCGCGACCAATTCAGCTTTAGGTAATTAAAATAATCCGGATTATCGTAGGGAGCAGGTGGTGTTGGATTATCAAGTATGGATTCGAAGTAGTTCAGATAAGCTTGGAAATTCATGATCTATCAGAAATTATTTTATAGACCTCTAACCCGGAAATGCATAAAGTAGTTCCAATGAATATTACTCTTCCCCTGCAAATAAGCTCAAAATATCACTTACTTTATCTGCATCATTTGATTCAACAAAATACATCACGTCTCCATTCACACTCCACTTAGCTGTTGGCAAACAAGGCAATTCATTTGCTTTGCCAATTCGATTTGCATCGTGATAAGAATCACAGAACAGAATACAAATTGTTACGGGTTCTTTTGATTCAACGGAAATAAACTTGCAGCCATCGTTTATCTGATCGGAGTTTTTCCAGTTGCGCCAATCAAAGTGAACTTCAACAAGTTCTTCTTTTACACGATTTAAAAAATATTCCATGCGTTTTGCATTGTTGTGTGTAATGGAAAGAGAGATCTTATTTTTCATAGCCGAATGTATTAACAAATTATATGAATCAATTCTTTTACATATTACGCATAACGTTTATAAAACAAAAATCCTTCGTTCTTTCAAACGAAGGATTTTTGGTCATAGCTAGAATCAGCTATATGTATTTCAAGATTTTATTTTATCACCGTGATCTTTTTTCTGAATATAGATGAGCCATCTGTAATAATAAGAACATATGTTCCATCTGTCAGATTGCTTACATCAAGGCGTGCTCCACTTGCATTTACATACGATAAAAGTTGAACTTCTTCACCCAATACATTGATCACTCTGATCTCAGCATTTGAAAGATCTGTATCCGTTTCAATGTATACATCTGCATTGCATGGATTCGGATAGATCGTTGCTGTTATTGAATTTGAATTTGATACTCCCGTACTGGTAGTGCTAGTAACTGTTACCGGAGCAGAAGTTGTAATGCCGCCATGACTGTCGGTTACACGCACCGTGATTACATGTGTACCTGCACCAGGTGTCGTCCAGTCGAAACTGTATGGAGCCGTTGTACTTGATCCGATCACCGTATTACCATCCAGATATTCAACCGCTATGATGGTACCATCCGGATCTGAAATGTCTGCTGAAATCGTAATTGTTCCTGAGATTGTTGCGTTGGCTACCGGTGAAGTAATCGTAATCACTGAAGGCTGATTCGCTGCTGAGTTTACATCCGTTGCAAGGGAAGTAGCTTTACAATTATTTCCATTTGTTACTTCAACGGTATAAGTACCTGCTGCTGTTGCCGTGTACGATGAGGCAGTACCAACCTGCGTAGAACCCTTAAACCATTTGTATGTTAATCCAGATCCCGTATTTGCATTCAACGTTACACTTCCGCCTGATGGAATGCTTGTAGAACCTGAAGCGGTGATCGTTGCAGTTGGTAAAGCATTTACCGTTACTGTGATCGCTGCTCTTGAACTTTCACAGCCGTTTGTCTGAGATACATAATATGTTGTTGTTCCAGTTGCAGCTGTTGAAGGAACAGGTGCAGATGCCAGCGCCGTTGTTGTGGTATTATCTGCATACCATTTCAATCCTATACCCGTTGCTGTTAATGCTGTTGCTGTTTCATTGAGGCAGTAGTTAACAGGACTAACTGTTGGTGCTGCACCAGTAGCATTTATTGTCACAACTGTTGCAGACGAAGTAGCTTTACAGTTACTCGCATTTGTAACTTCTACGGTGTATGAACCGGCGGTTGTTGCCGTATAGCTTGCTGCTGTTCCAACCTGTGTGCTTCCATTTTTCCAGATATATGAAGAACCAGAACTTGCAGTTAATATTACACTTCCACCTGAACAGAAAGTTGTTGCACCACCTGCTGTGATTGCTGCTGTTGGTAAAGCATTTACCGTTACAGTAATTTGTGCTCTTGCACTTTCACAACCGTTTGTTTGAGATACATAATAGCTTGTTGTNCCCGTTGCAGATGTTGAAGGAATCGGTGCAGATGCCAGCGCTGTTGTTGTCGTGTTATCTGCATACCATTTCAATCCTGTACCTGTTGCTGTTAATGCTGTTGCTGTTTCATTCAGACAGTA